>JBFLWY010000046.1:0-16709 GCA_040757355.1 Bacillota bacterium
CTCCGCCAGGCGGGATACGGCCTGACGCATAGCTAATAGAACCGGTGATGGTTGGTCCTGATCGGGCCACGCGACCGGCCAGGAAGCAGTGCCAGAACTACCTCCATATTATACCATAGTCGGCTGTGGCCAAGCCAGATTTTGGGGATTGGCAAGCGTGTAAAAAAAAGCGGGTGGTATGATCAGTGACTTAGTAAACAGGAAGCGGTTCACCCTGATTAGGCGTTACCAAAACCCATTTTAACATAAAAAGTCCGCTGCCCTTGCGGCAGCGGACGGCAACACTCGCACAGTATTTTGTCAGTGCTGGACGGGAACAAGGGTGTAACTTATCCAGACCAGTATTCCCAGCAGCACGATTCCGAGCCCGAGGCTATACCCGATGAGCTTTTTCTCAGGGGGCATCAGGTCGAACCATTCCCCTTCTTCCGCGAACCGCTCTTGATCAGTCATCTGTTCTACCTCCTTTTTTCAGGGCCCTGTTACCCGGAAACCACCGGTGGGGTTATGCCGTGGAAGAAGATCCAGGAGATGAACAACCCGATCCAGATGATAAACCCGAACAGGCAGATCAGGTAGACAAGAGCCAGCCGCCCCATGCCTTCTTCTTTAAGTTTCTTGAAGTTGGACACAAGCCCGATGGTGAAGAAGGTTAAGGCAAAGAAAATGCCCCGGAAGGCGTCTGCCTGCCCGACTCCGGCCTGGAGCGTTTCAAAGCCTTCTTTGGTCATTCCGGAGCCGATAAGGAGCAAAAGCACGAAAGTGGCGGCGTATCCGAGGACGAACTTCGGGAACCGCTCCCAGATGACCGAAGCGCTAACCTTTTCACCGGGTCGCCTTTCAATGCTGTACGCCCAGATAACGGCCAAGATGAAGGCCCAGATTGCGATGAAGATGTCAATGAACACCTTAACCGTTGTTGCCGCCATCAGCATCCAGCCTTCCTGCCACTGGACACCCAGCGTCGTCGTTGCCTTGGACCTGATTAAGGCGTCAACCAGGGCACCGCTGGCCGCTGCTGCGCCGTCGGTCTTTACCGCCAGGCCCATCCAGGCGCCGGCCACCATCGGCTCGTGATACAGCCAGGCCTGCGCCGCGAACGGCAGGATGATCAACTCCACCACGGCGAAGATGATGACTAACGAGGAAACAATGATGGGTACGACCGGCCTCGCCTTGATGGCGCCGCCGGTGGCGATGGCGGCAGAGACGCCGCAGATGGAGATACCGGAAGCGAGCGGCGCTGCCCATTCCGGCGTGAACCGGAAGTACTTGCGGGAGATAAAGTAGACGATCGGCCAGTAAATAAGGTAGGCCTCAATAATGGCGCAGAAGCCCCGGAAGACCACCTGACCGGCCAGTCCCGTGGACTGACAGGCCTTGAGCCCGATGGTGGCGCCTAAGATAACAATCGCGGTCTTAATGAACCACTCGGGCTTCACCGCCTCGTCAACGAACTTGGTGAAAGCCGGCCAGAAGTTACCGAGAAGTAGCCCAGCGATAAGCGCGATAATGAATCCGGCTTCACCCGTTAGGCGCAGCGACCAGGCAATCCCGAATTTCTCCATTTTGTCGGGGGTAACGGCAATGTATGCGTAGTGGCCGATAATCCAGCAGACATAGGTAATCCAGAAGATGAGGGTAAAACCGGTGATATACCTGCCAACCCTGGCACCCATAGCGGAAGCGCCTATTGTTGTGACCACCAGGAGAAAAAGGTACGTCAAAATAAGGGAGACTATTCCGGGCATGCCTTCGTATACCTTAGACGCCGGTGCCAGAGCCTTGGACAGGTCAAGCCAGACGCTTGTTTTCACGACCCACCCGATGATGTCAACACCGGCAAGCTTTAGGAGTCCGAGAGCGAAGATGAACAACCCCAGCCACACTGCCCACCAGTCTTCGGTTTTCAAGAGCGAAGACCGGCTTGCGCTTGTTTCCTGGGACATCTGTCTTCCCTCCTTACAGGGAAATATTTCGACAGCACAATCCGCTAAATTAGGCCCTGCGCTTCTTTTTCACCCCCTTGTTCCTGATTTTTCGGCCTAAGATATATTTATTATGGTTAACACCATCCTATTTTCTACTTTAATTAGGAGTCAACCCGTACGGCGCGAATTGGTCTTATTATGCAACCCTGTTGACGTAATAGGCCCCCCAACTGACACTTTTGCGTCAAACGACTGAAACGTTTTGCTCAAGGCTGTCGCTTGTTTCTTCGGAAACTGTCGCCAAAAGGAGAAAGAAGTTCGTCCAGCGAAATTATCAAGAAAAAAATTGGATTCTGGCGTCGGATTATCGGGGTTGTCCCCGGGAGGGACACTGAATGAGAGCCTTCAAATGGACTAGCGTTGCACTGGCAGTACTGATAGTTGTTTCGATTTTATTGCTGGTTAACGAATTTTGCATCACGCCCCAGAAGGTAAGTGACCTGGCCCGTTTTTCCGCCCAACTCGCCAGGTGTTACCAGATCTCGTTGAACGTGGAGCGCCTGATATCCAGTGTAGAGAGTTACATGCTTTATGCCGATCACCGCTACCTGGACGATTTCAGGCGTTATAGTTTGGAAACCGTCAGGGAGGAATTGGACCTGTATAACACGGCGGATCCCGCTACTAAAAGGAAGGTAGCAGATTTGATTGAAGAAAATAGAAAGTACCTTTCTTTTGTGGAAAAGGAGGTGGTGCGTCCGGGACTACAGAACAGAAACCGCTCTAACGCATCGCTGCGGTTGGAACACGAATACTTCGCCGCGAGTTTGAGAGACAAGTCCTATCTGGCGGTAAGCACTGCCAGAAACGAAGTGGATCGAGTTTCAACGTCGGTCATGGCTGTAGAAAACAGAAAGAGATTCTTCCTGTTTTTGCTGGTTTTGTTGTTGCTGGTTTTGCTCATTGTGGGCTCGTGCGGGGTAGTGATCCCCCTGTTCGTTCAGAATTCTCACCTGGAGCATTTGGCTGCCCGCCTGCGCGGCGCCGTTATTGTAACTGACCAAAGGGCTGTCGTCAGAAAGATTAACGCGGCGGCGGAAAAGCTGCTGAATATCAATGGCGGTGCGGTTCTAAACAAGTCCCTGAACGAGATTTTAGGGCATTTTCCATCCTTGCAGAACGTGTTCCAACCGCTTTTTGAGGTCATCCTCTACAAAAAACAATTGAGCAATTACCAGACCGTGTACACCTATGCGGGGCGGAAGATTTTCTTGACCATAGACTACCATCCCTTGTTTTTTCTGGATAAGTTAACCGGTGCGGTGATGGTGGCCCTGCCGGAAGAAAGCCAGCGGGACAGGTCTCTGCTTTTCGATAGTATAGAAGCGGAGCGAAGGAAGCTGTCCATCGAGATTCACGACTGGATCGGCAGGTATATGTCGACCGTGATCCATTCTCTGGATTACATGTTGCGCCAGAACGGGAAAGAGCTGCCCGGGTCCGTGCGCGAAAATCTAGCCCGGCTTAGGAACCAGTGCCAAAACGCCGCCATAGAAATGCGCAGCATTATGAATGAAATTCACCCGTATTTGATTGAGAAAGTGGGTTTGATCCCGGCCATCGAATCATACGTCGCTCATTTTGAAAAGACGTACGGCATAAAGGTTTATCTTTATTACAGCGACCGGGCGTTCACACTTAACCGGCGGGAGGCGATTGTTATCTACAGGATTATCCAGGAAGCCCTGACCAACGTGGCCAAACACTCCGCGGCTACCGAGGTGGACATCTATTTCTCGGTCCAGAACGAGATGCTTAAGATTGAGGTCTCGGATAACGGTGGGCCGCAAAAGGAACTGGTTGAAGGAACCGGCTTGTGGGGGATGAAGGACCGGGCAAATCTGTTGGGCGGCGACCTGGTATACGGCTACACTGATACCGGCTTTACGGTGACACTTACCGTTCCTTTAGTTCGGGAGGGGGGTTCCGGTGAGCCAGGTTAGGATTATGCTGGTTGAAGACCACCAGGTTGTCCGGGAAGGCTTGAAAAAGCTCATTGAGCTAGAGGAGAATATGGCGGTGGTCGCCGAAGCGGGGACGTTTAAGGAGGCGCTGGAGAACCTGCGGGACGACATCAATCTCGTCTTGCTGGATATAGCATTGCCTGATGGGGATGGGCTGGAACTTCCCGGGAAGATCGGTGCCCGGCTGCCAGGGGTTAAGTATCTGGCGCTAACCACTTACGACGACCCCGTATTTGTCAGGAAAGCCATGGAATACGGGATAAACGGATTTATTCCTAAGTACGCCTCGTTTGACGAAATCAAGTCCGCCATAAACATTGTCCTGAAAACCGGGCGTTACCTGTATCCCGGTCTGGGCAGCGAGCTGTTTCTCGGAGGCCGGGAGCCGGGACTGGCAGAGGAAGAACTAAAGATTTTACAGTTGCTTGCCACCGGTGAAAACCAGAAGGCAGTAGCCAACCGGTTATACATCAGTCTTTCTACCTTGCGGCGGCGGATCCGGGGCATCTGCACCAAGTTAGGCGTCAAGACCATTGAGGAAGCCCTTGCTTCGGCCGCTAAGAAAGGTCTGATCAAATAACGGGAGGATTTTACTCCATGTCCAGGTTTCCCAGGGCTAAAACCGTTTTAGCTTTGTTTAGCGTTATATTCTTTTTGAGCCTGGTTACCGTTTTTTTCGTCGTCGAGTTCCGGCTGGCAAAAAAAGTGATCGGTGAGTACGAAGACAGTCTTCGGCGGGTAACGCTGAACAAAATCCAGCTTTACGTCAGTGATGTCCGGGCCTGCGCCGAAAGTACGGCCCTGAAGCTGGGGCGGGAGAAAGGTATAACCGAAAACCTGTTGAAAGACGTCGCTCGCCAGAACCCCGGGGTAACCGGCATTTACCTGGTGGGAACCGATGGTTATGTCATTGCTTCGGCCGGTAATGGGGAAGGTTATCCCTATCGGCCTTCCCGGGCTTTTGAGAGGGCCCTGGCGGGAGAAGTGTTTATTACCGGGGGAGAAGCGGGACGAATTGAAGTTGGGGCCCCGGTCTATGACGCGGCAAAACAACTCCGGGGTGTCCTGATTATTAGTTACGTGGCCGGTCCTTTTTTCCAGGAGTTGACCCAGGAGTTTTCGAACGAGAACTACAAAATCGCCTTGCTGGATAGCGGGAATCGTCCGGTGGTATGGCCTTTCGACCGGGAAAAATTAGAGGGATTTACGGCTTACCAGGACAAGCTGTACAACCGCAATCTACGGTACAGCGTCAGTGCGGCCGGGATCAAGCATACCTCCTGGCAAGCCTATTTTTTCTTAAAGGACAACAACTTTGATAGCTACCGGGTTATTACGATTATGTTCTTACTTTTCGTGCTCTACTTCTGTGCTTACGAATTTCTTGTTGAGTTCTGGAAGACCAGCAGCATCAATTCTTACTTTGAGGACGTCAACTTTACCATTTTCAATCACCTCAAGGAAGGCGTCATTATCTGCAACAAGTTGAACCGAATTGTCTTTGCCAATGAAGCGGCGTACAGGTTTTTTGCCGACCGAACGGCAAATTTGAGAGGCGCCGCACTGCCGGATATCCTCGGACCTGCAGGCACTCTGGTCAGCGGGGAAAGTAAAAAGATGATCTTAAAGAACGCCGACCGGATGTTGGAGATTGTTTATTCCCCGATATTCAAAGCCGGGAAAATGCTCGGCTCTCTGGCGGTGATCGGTTTAAGCAGCGACCAGGAAAGGGTTTGCGAGCATCTTCTCGTGAAACTGGTCGACGTCAGTTCCGACGGCCTGGTATTTGTGGACAAGAACCACCAGATAGCGATGGCCAATATGATGGCCAGCTATTATCTCGGGCCGTTGGAAAAAGGCAGACATTTAAGCGAGGTTAACCCCCGGCTGGCTGCGGCCGTATATAACAACATCGGCTCGCGGTCGCTGGGCAGGGTTGAACTGGACTTGAGCGGGGTGATTTGCGAAATCGCCGCGGTCTACGATGACCACGGGCTGTATGTCGGGACGCTGGTATTGCTGAGAAGCACGGAGGGCGGTCTTCCCGAGGGGTTATGACGGGACGCCAGACAAAATTTGCTTCTGGTTTTCTCCGCCCGGTGCGCAACCTGATGTTCGAAAAATCGGCGTTCTCAGGTGTTTATTGAGACAAATGCCGGGTCGGGTGCCGGGCTTAAAAGAACATCAGGACAAAAATGAGGATCAGGGCCGCCAGAGAAAGGGCGGCGTAATCTTCTATTTCTTCGGTTTCGAACAGGGCGTCCAGTTCTCCCAGGTCGCGTTCCGACAAAGAGATCCCTCCCTATATAGGTTCGAAGTTGGGTTCAAACTGATGGACCTTTTGGGTTCGTTCTATATTCTACGTTAGGCTCAGGGGGTCAGTTCTAAGTTTAACCGTTACACCGCTTGAACTGTCACACCGCTACAGCGTCGCACCGTTATACCGTTACACCGATTCAAGGTTCTAAATTTAGATTCTACCTCTTTCTTTTGAATTCTGGATTCCAAATTTTTAAAGTTCAAGGTTCAAATTCGACGTTACATAAGGTTAAGAGTGGATGAAGACCGTTACCACCACCAGCGCTGCCCCGGCCTTGAGCAAGGCGACGATGGCGCCGATCAACAACGGCTTGCCTCCGGCTTTGCGCAGCTCGTTGAACGAGATCTGCATCCCGAGCCCGGCAAGGCCGATGGCGAAAAACCAGCTGTACAGGTTGCGGATAAAAAGCAATTCCCGCGAAGGGGGATCCGTAGAGCCCAGCAGTCCAAAGGAGGTAAGAAAGACCATGGCCAGGAAACCCAGCACGAAGATGGGAAATCTGCTCCAAAACCCGGTCTTGATGTTATATTCGTCCACCTGCTCGCGGCCGCTGTAAAGGATCGCGATCACGAGCACTACGAACGGGAGGAACAACACCCGGGCCAAGTTGAAAATTTGACCGGTTTTAAGGCTCACGGAAGGGTGGGCCGCGGTGCCGGGATCGAAGGCCAGCGCGGCGGCCAGTACCTGGCCGGTGTTCAAAATGGCGGTGCCGGCCCAGGCGCCGAACTGGTGGGGGCTCAAGCCCAGCAGGGTTCCGATGGCCGGAAAGGTGAACAGAGAAACCACACCAAAGGAAAGAACCGTCGCGATGGAGTAAACCACCTCGGTGGTCTTGGCGCGAACGGCGGGCGCCGTTGCCACCACGGCCGATACACCGCAGATTGACAGGCCTGCCGCCAGCACGGAGGCCGAAGCGGGGTCCATGCCGAGCTTCTGGCCCAGCCACAGGGTGAACAGCAGGGTGGCGAAGACAAAGGCCAGGATAATCGTTACCGCGTTTATCCCGAGATTGGCGAGTTCCGAAATGCTGTACAGGGACCCGAGAAAGATAACCCCCACCTTTATGAAAAGGCGGGAGGTTCTGATACCGGGGCCTGCCCAACGGGGGATGCCCAGGGTGTTCCTGACCAGCATTCCGGCAATGATGCATATCAGGATGTAATTCAGGTGTAACGTATCAAGCGCCCACTTTTTTACGGAGGGGTTTGAAGTCAGGTAAGTCTCCACCCCGCGCCACCAGGGAAAACCAAAAGCGGCGCCGCCTCTGGCAAAGATGGCGATGGCCACCATTATAACAATGCCGGGAATGAATTTAAAGATATTGCCCCACCAGCCCAATCTTTCTACCTCGCCGTAAGTAATCCTGCCCTGAGGCCACCGATTCCATATCAATCCTTGCCAAAGACCCGCCCGGATTTGCCAGTACAAGGAAAAACACCGCCGGACCAGCGCCCCGCTGTTTTGCTTCTGCTGAATACATTCGCCGGAGCGCAACGGTTTCCTCCTGAACGGAAAATCGTTCCACGTCCGGCGGCACGGCTTGCTTTATCCCTTCAACATTGCTCGAAGTTCGATATTACTCATCGGTTAAAGCTTCCTAATCCGTTTTGAAATGATAGGAGGGCCTTTGCCGGGCGTTCGGAAACAGGCCCCCTGCAGGTGGCAACGGTCAATCCTCTCGCCCCGGATACCTGAAATGGTGCGTGATCTTGCTCGGCCAGCGTAAAAGGTAGTCACCCTCACGGGCATGGGGGCCGGCGTTATGAATCAGCAGCGGAACGCCGTCGGCGCGGCGCTTATCGGAAACAATCCCGATGTGCTCGTACGGCGGGCCGAAGACCACGATGTCCCCCGGCTGCCATTCGACCAGATTTTCACTGTCCCCGGGTTTCACGGTGGTGGTGAGTTCCCGGGCGTGGCGCCGGAAAAAGACGACCAGGTTGGACACCCGGCGGAAGTCGATGTTCGGGTCGGGGCGGCGGCCTGTTGCGCCGTAGGCGGCCGGCGCCCGCCTGATGTCCTCGTCCACCATTTCCTTCAGGTCGTAGCCGGCTGCGCGGAACGCTCGCCAGACGACGTCGGTGCAGGCGCCCCGTCCTTCCGGCGGGTAGCCGCCGACACAGTACCTTGCATCGTAGCGGGTGCGGCGCTCCGCTTCCCGGCGTGCTCCCGCGACGAAGTCCAGAGCGTCGGGCACACCGTTTTGGTTCTCGTCGGGGTCTTCAATCGTCAGCGGGATCTCCAATCCCGGTCTGAGCCGGATATCAGGCGACAGTACGCGAAGGGCATGCCCGTCTAGAAGAAGGCAACCAAATACCGTCACCCCGGTTAAAATCGCTGTTACGATTATGATAAAGGCGGTGCGGCAGTAAACGGACGGCACGGCTTAAAGCCCCCCTGGTCAGCTGGATGTCATCAGCGTATTGAATTAAGATTATTATAACACCAGCCGTCTCTTAGGCATTTGGCGTTGGGTCATTCAAGGGGTTTTTTATTTGAGTTTTATCGGGGAAAATTAAAAAAGGCTAACCGGCCTGCTTGTCGGCAGACAGGCGGGGAGTAGACCGGTCTGCTAAAAGCAGGAAAGTAAGTTTTATTCAACTTTCGCACTTAATTCACAACTCAGGGGATAAGGTTCAAACAAAGCCGCTGGCGTAGTCCCCAAGGAGCCCAGCACTCAGTGGATAAAGTCTGTCGGAGCATCGAACCTACTTTCGCATACGCCGTTTATCCCGCGTAGCTTAGCTCCTACTCTGAGTGCTGGGTAGTGCCGGTAACGCGGACACGGCGCAGGTGAGGTCAGCGAACCCAGCACTCAGTTAATGGAATACCGTCTTAGTCATCCTCTGACACATAGCCTTTCACTTTCATCGCCACGCGAGGTTATCCACTGAGTGCTGGGCGCGAGTGGGCCGGTAAATACTATAGTAGTATATCGTCAAAATAATTTGACAACATGGACCACCTATACAACGTAGGACTACCAAAGCAAGCCCTTAGGAGCGAAGCCGTAGTTCGCTCAGGAACCCTGTGCCGATGTCGCGTCGGCACGGAGCACTGCGCTCCGGGGGACAACGAACAGCACGGCTGTTCAACCACAACTACGAAAGCTGAGTAAATTTTATTAACTTGGGGAAGGTGGTTTTTGTGGCGGCCGAAAATGAAAGAACGGACGTTAATGTGCTGGTAGAGAAAATAGAACAGCTCAGCGTGGCGATGGAGAAAATGAAGTTAGCGGAGTATGTTCAGCTGCTAGAACGGCCCTGGCGGCTGATGTACATCAACTTTATCGCCGGTATCGCACGAGGGGTGGGAATCGCAGTCGGGTTTACCGTTCTGGGGGCGGTCGCCGTTTACGTCTTGCGCGACGTGGTAGCTGCAAATCTCCCCGGGATAGGAAAGTTTATCGCGGAAATAGTGCGTATGGTGGAACTACACTTGTATTAATTTTAGTAGGAGTCGTTCACGACGCGTCGCCACCGGCAACGAAAATGATTCAATTGCTTGGGCTTCGGGACCCCACCCAGCACTCAGTAAGATCTTTGAAGTTTAACCCAGCACTCAATGCAGTCCTTGAGTGATGGGCATTAGACTAATGAAGGTCTTTCCTCCGAAGTTCAAAAAGTCCCATTGAGTGCTGGGCACTCAGGCCAATGAAGGTTTCTCCGTTGAAGTGTAAAAGCTGCACTGAGTGCTGGGCTGTCACTATAAGGTTAAACGTCTATTTTTACAAGGAGGCACGGTTTAATGGACGAAGCCAGACAGGCGCATTTTAAGGAGTGGCTCATCAGGGAGCGGGAAGAATTAAGGCGGCGGATTGAAACGATCGACGAAACGGGGCTGGAGATGCCGCTCGGGCAATCGATCGGCGAACTGTCGCTTTACGACAACCACCCGGCGGACGTCGCCAGCGAGGTTTTTGAGCGGTCGAAAGACCTGGCTTTAAAGGATGATGCGGAACTCAAGCTGAGGGCGGTCGAGGACGCTCTGGCCAAGATGGAATCGGGGCGCTACGGGTACTGCGAGGTGTGCGGCATTCCAATCCCGGTCGAACGGCTTGAAGCGGTGCCCTACACGACGATGTGCCGTGAATGCAAGGAGGGGCAAGAAGAGCAGGCAAGGCAGCGGGTCCGGCCGGTGGAAGAAACGGTCCTGCGGACTCCCTGGACGCGGCCGGACAGTGACAGTTTAATTTACGACCAGGAGGACGCCTGGCAAGACGCAGCCCAGCACGGTCTTTCCACGGAGATCGAAGAATTGGAGGAGGAGGACCGCGGCTCCGTGGCGGATGTAGACGAAATTCCTTATTACAAGAGCGATGGTTTTTTCTACCGTGATGACCGGGTCCGGAAGGGAAAGCCAGCAGGTGGATAAGGTTACTCAGGCGATGTTTTTTTCGTAAGGGGGAGGATTTTGCAGTACAAAGACGAATATTTCAAAGTTAGGCTTAACCGGGCAATAGAATATAAACAGGATATCAGAGAAAATGATGCTTGATTTTTTTAATGAAATCAAGGATGATTTGTCTTATATTGAAGCACAGTTGAGGGTGGTTGTAACAAGTTCTAAAACAACGCTTGGGGACGCCGCCGATCATTTGTTTGCCGCCGGAGGGAAACGCCTGCGCCCGGCTTTTGCTCTTTTTAGCGGTCATTTCGGTCGTTACGATCTGCTGAAAGTAGCGCCGCTGGCAGTTGCCGTGGAGCTCATACACATGGCCACCCTGGTTCACGACGATGTGGTCGACGGTGCGTTTGTCCGGCGCGGCCGGCCCACGGTGCAGGCGCTCTGGGACAACAAGGTTGCTATAAATACGGGGGATATGCTTTTCGCCAGGGCGATTGAAATCATTGCCGGTTATGCGGAGCCGGCCGTCAGTAGAAAAATGGCGGCCACCTGTATGGAGGTGTGTACGGGCGAGTTTGCCCAGGCCGAGGCGTGCTTCGACCCCCGCCAGACCCTGCGCGGCTATTTCGGCCGCATCCGCAGGAAAACGGCCGTACTGATTGCTGCGGCATCCGAGCTCGGTGCCCTGGTTTGCGGTGCCCCGCGGATTGTGAGCAAGGCGTTGGGGCAATACGGCCTGGCGGTCGGGATGGCCTTTCAAGTGGTGGACGACGTCCTTGATTTGATCGCGGACGAGCGTGTATTAGGTAAGGCTACCGGCGGGGACATCCGGGAAGGGATTGCAACGCTTCCGGTGATTTACGTTTTGCGCCGTAACGGGCGAAACCACCGCCGCCTGCAGGAAATTCTGTGCGCCCGCGAAAAGGGCGAAGCCGAGATCAGTGAGGCGATCAGGATAATCAAAGAAGAGGGTGGAGTCTCGTACAGCCTGGAAGTGGCGCGCCGGTTTGTGACGAAAGCCCAAAGAGCGCTCCGGATGCTGCCAGACATCCCCAGCAGGCAGAGACTGAACGCAATCGCTGAATTTGTTGTAGGACGGCAGTTTTAGGCTGGTTTAAGGCTTTCACCCCGCGTTCCGATAAAATGGATAGGGAGACGGGAGATTGCTTGGACGGGAAAAAGTTGCTTTATCCGGCTTTTATTAAGCTCAAAGACCGGCAGTGTTTGGTCGTCGGGGGCGGCAAAGTCGCCGCGCGCAAGGTTCAGATGCTGCTGGACTGCGGTGCCCATGTGCGGGTGGTGAGCCCTGAGGCTACGGGAGAGCTGGCCGTTCGGGCAGCATCCGGCGAGATCGAATGGGTTAAGCGCGGTTTTGAGGAAGGTGACACCACGGGCGCCTTTCTCGTAGTCAGCGCCACGGACGATGGAGAGGTGAATGCACGCGTGGCGCGGGAGTGCGGGGAACGGAATATTTTACTTAACGTAGTCGATAAACCCGAGTTCTGCAGTTTTTACGTGCCTTCGGTCGTACGGCGGGGACAGTTGACAGTAGCAATATCCACCGGGGGGAAAATCCCGCTTCTGGCGCGAAGACTGAAAGAGAGATTGGAGGAAGTTTTACCGCCCGTATATGGGGATTTCCTGGACTACCTGGGTACGGTGCGCGCGGAAGTCATTGCCCGGCACCCCGACACGAAGGAAGAACTGCTCAAAGAGATCGTCAGCCCGGAAGTTTTGGCTTGCATAGAAAAGAACGACATTGACAGGGCCAAGGAGTTGGTAGAGGGTGTTCTCAATCGTTATCGGTCTCAACCACCGGACGGCGCCGGTTGAAGTAAGGGAGAGGTTTGCGTTTTCGGAGAGTCAGGCCCGGGAGGTCCTAGAGGAACTCCGGACCAAGGCGGGGGTCGATTCTGTTGTTCTGCTCTCCACGTGTAACCGGACCGAATTTTACATGTTTCTTACCAGGGAAATAGCGCGGACGGCTGTGATTGAGGTGCTGTCCCGCCGGGCAAGGCTGGATTTTAACGAACTCAAGCGTTTCCTTTATGTCCACACCGAGCACGAATGTGTGCGGCACCTTTTCCTGGTGTCGGCAGGGCTCGACTCGATGATTGTGGGGGAGACGCAGATCCTCGGGCAGGTGAAGGATGCTTACCAATTAGCACGGGAATGCGGTATGACCAACGGTTATTTCAATTCCCTTTTTCAGCATGCCCTGGCGGTTGGGAAAAGGGTGCGCACTGAGACGGAGATCGATCAAAATGCGGTTTCGGTGAGCTACGCCGCCGTTGAGTTGGCCCGGCAGACTTTGGGAGGCATAGAGGGCCGGAGCGTTTTAATCGTGGGCGCAGGTAAAATGAGCGAACTGACCGTGAAGCACCTGGTGGCCAGCGGTGTGGCCGGGGTTATTGTGTCGAACCGCTCATTTGAACGCGCGCAGGAACTGGCAGCCCGTTTCGGGGGACAGGCAGTAAGGTTTGACGAGCTGTACCACTGGATGGGACAAGCGGACATAGTGATCAGTTGTACGGGGGCTACTCACTATGTTATTCACGCCCGTGAAATGGCGCGTGTAATGGAGCAGCGCCGCGGGGCTAAGATTTTTATAATAGATATCGCCGTGCCGCGCGACGTGGAACCCGAGGTAGGCGGGCTTCCCGGAGTGGCGCTCTACGACATCGACGCGCTGCAGCACGTGGTGGACACGAACATCTCCAAGCGACGCCGGGTGGCGGAACAGGCAAGGAGAATAATAGAAGAGGAAGTGGAAGGCTTTCTCCGGAAACGGGCCGCGCAGGCGGTGGTCCCGACGATTGTGGCATTGAAAAAGCTGGGCGACGAGATAAAGCAGAAGGAGTTGCGCCGGGCACTAAACCGCCTTGGGGATTTGTCGGATTATGAGCGGAAAGTGATCTCGTCATTGGCCAACAGCATCACAAACCAGTTGTTGCACAAACCTGTCTGCCGTTTAAAAGACCTTTCGCTGACTTCGCAGGGGCAGGTTTACGCCCAGGCGGTTCAGGAGTTGTTTAAATTAGATGTGCCAGAGAAATTACCCACCACGGCCGCCAAGGGAAAGAGGTAGTAAATGCGCCGTATCGTAGTTGGAACGCGGGGAAGCGCGCTGGCCCTCGAACAGGCCGGCATCGTAATCGAGGCGCTAAAACGGAGGTGGCCCAAGTACCGGTTCGAGATCGTCAAGATTAAAACAACCGGCGATAAAATTCTGGATGTTGCCTTGGCCAAAATCGGCGATAAGGGTCTTTTTACCAAGGAGTTGGAGGTCGCTCTTCTAAAGAAGGAGATTGACCTTGCCGTCCACAGCATGAAAGACGTGCCTACGGTGCTGCCGGAAGGTCTGGCCATCGGGGCTGTTTTAAAGCGGGAGTATCCCGGGGATGTACTGGTTTCCCCTTCGGGAGCGATGTTTGACGCTTTGCCGCATGGGGCAAAGATGGGCACATCAAGCCTGCGGCGGCAGGCCCAATTACGCCACCACCGTCCGGACCTGCAGATTTTCCCCATACGCGGCAATCTCACCACACGCCTGGAGAAGTTAAGAGCCGGCAATTTCGATGCTATCGTGCTCGCGTGGGCGGGGATGGTCCGTTTGGGACTGGAAGGCTACATAACTCAGCGCCTGCCGTATAGCATCTGTTTGCCTGCAGTCGGTCAAGGGGCGATTGGGGTGGAGGTCCGGGCTGACGATCAGGAGGTTTCCCGAATTGTTGGCGAAATTAATGACGCAGACAGCAGCGCCGAGGTTTTGGCCGAACGGGCTTTCATGAGACGGCTTGAGGGAGGTTGCCAGGTCCCGATAGGCGCGCTGGCGCGCATCATTGATACAGAGCTTACTATTGAGGGAGTAGTATCCGACCTCGAAGGGCAGCAGCTTTTCCGCAGCCAGGAAAGCGGTCCGGTGATCGAAGCCAAGGAACTGGGAGTGCGGCTCGCCGAGAGGCTGCTCGATATGGGGGCGGCCGAAGTTTTGCGGGCAATCCGCGGGGAGTCATAACAGCAATGAGTGGAAAGGTTTACTTGATAGGGGCGGGGCCCGGCGATCCGGGCCTGATTACCGTAAAAGGAATGAAATGTTTGGCTGCCGCCGACGTGGTGGTTTATGACCGGCTGGTAAACCCTCGTATTCTCGGTTATGCTTCGCCGGACGCGGAGGTTATTTTTGCCGGAAAGTCGCCTGAGCGCCACGCGCTAAAGCAGGGGGAGATAAACGTCCTGCTCGTCGAGAGGGCGCGCGCGGGGAAGGTTGTGGCAAGGCTGAAGGGCGGTGATCCCTTCGTTTTCGGGCGGGGCGGCGAAGAGGCGGAGGCGCTTAAGGAAGCGGGACTGGGTTTTGAGGTGATTCCGGGAGTGACCTCGGCGGTCGCCGCGCCTGCTTACGCGGGTATACCGGTCACGCACCGGGATTTTACTTCCAGCGTGGCGGTGGTTACCGGCAATGAGGACCCTAGCAAACCGGATTCGGTAATTGATTGGGACAAGTTGGCAGGCTGCGGCACACTGATTTTTTTAATGGGAATGGCGAACCTTCCTGAGATTGCGACGCGGCTGAAAAAAGCGGGACTGCCGGGAGAAACGCCGGTTGCGGTGATCCAATGGGGGACGACCGCAAAACAGCGCACGGTAACCGGCAGCCTTGACGATATAAACCAGGAAGTGGCGGCGGCGGGTCTCACCAACCCGGCGGTGGTTGTGGTCGGGAAAGTGGTCGGGTTGCGGGAGAAGCTTGCGTGGTTCGAGCAGGGGCCGCTCTTCGGGCGGCGCATCGTGGTCACGAGGTCCCGCGATCAGGCAAGCGTTTTGTCGGAAGCAATTTCCGCCTTAGGGGGCGAGGTTTATGAGTTCCCTACCATCCGTATTGAGCCGCCGGCGGAGTGGGATGGACTGGACGCGGCCATCAGGAACGCTGCGGCGTATGACTGGCTCGTGTTTACCTCGGTTAACGGGGTAAAAATGTTCTTTCGGCGCTTGAGGGAACTGGGGTGCGACATCAGGGCCTTCAGCCGGGCTGCCGTAGTTGCGATCGGCCCCGGGACCAGGTCCAATCTGGAGGAACGGGGGCTGTCGGTGGCCTACATGCCGGAGGAGTTCCGTGCCGATGCGATCGCGGCGGGACTCAAAGAACGCGCGGGGGCCGGGGCGAGGGTACTTTTGCCGCGGGCCGACATAGCGCCGGATTCGCTGCCGCGGGCGCTGGCGGAAAACGGTTTTAAGGTGGACAACGTGGTGGCTTACAGGACGGTGCCCGAGAGGCAGAACGCAACCTTGCTCCGTGAGATGCTGACGGCGGGCGCGGTGGATGCGGTTACTTTTACGAGTTCTTCGACGGTAAAGAACTTCGTGGCCGCGTTTGAACCGGGTACTGCAGAGTTGCTTCAGGGCGTGGTTGTAGCCTCGATCGGCCCGGTGACGAGCGCCACCGCGCAGGAACTCGGGCTTAAGGTAGACGTGGAGGCGCGCCGGTATACGATTCCCGGACTGGTAGAGGCGCTGGTTGGGCACTTCGAAAGGATGAAGGCGGAAGGATGAAGGATGAAGTTAGAAGTCAGAATTTATAAAGGAGTCAGGAGCCAGAAGTCAGGAGAGTCAGGAGCCAGAAGTCAGAATCCAGAAGGAAAGAGGTAGAATTAACTTCGAACTTCGAACTAACAAACTTCGAACTATTGAACTTTGAACTTCGAACGGACCTTAAAGGTCCATCAGTTTGAGCTCGAACGTAGAACGTCGAACGGACCCTAAGGGTCCATCAGTTTAAGCCCAAACGCAGAATGTGTTCTTAAGGGGGTTTTACCAGGTGGGGTTTCCTGTGACGCGGCTGCGCCGGCTCCGCGTAAGCGAGGAGATGCGGCGCCTGGTGCGCGAGACGGAGCTTGATGTCGGCGACCTGGTTTACCCGGTGTTCGTCACCGAGGGGGAAGGCGTAATTGTTCCGGTCGCGGCGATGCCGGGAGTGAACCGGTTTTCAGTTGACACCCTGTTGCGCGAACTCAAAACAGTGGTAGAATTGGGGATACCGGCGGTTATTGTTTTCGGGGTGCCGGCGGAAAAGGACGAGTACGCTTC
>JBFLWY010000047.1:0-16398 GCA_040757355.1 Bacillota bacterium
GATCATCGAAACCAGGTGGTGGTAATGGTAGACGTGTAGACATCGTATCCCCTCCAAACAGATCGTGGTAGCAATAGTATAACATGTGTGAGTATAACATGTGTGCCTGCCGAGCTCGATCCTAAAGTGTGGTCCAATCGGGCTAACGTCCTTGCGTATCAGCAGCGGGCGCAGCGCCGTCAGGGACAATTGGAAGACAATTGGAGGGTACTAAATCATCGGATCGAAACGAAAGATTTTCCGCCGCCTTAGAGAAAACATCAGGGCGGGACTTACGACTACGTAAGCCCCATAATTCAGTATGGTGTCCCCGTAATTCCGTAATTCCGTGTCCCCGTAATTCCCCCGTAATTCCCCGCGCAATTCCCCGCGAACCTTTTAAAAACATGGGCGGGACTTACGACCACGTAAGCTCTATAATTTAGTATGGTGTCCCCGTAATTTCAATTTCGTCCCGTAATTTCGTCCATGGTGTCCCCGTAATTTCGTCCCCGTAATTTCCTGGTGTCCCCGTAATTTCCGTAATTTCGTAATTTCACCCAAAGCCATTATACCTTCCTGGCGCCAGCTTACCTACCGGATAAGATGCGTAAAGGATTGGTGGTCAGATACAGCGCCTTGTTAAGGACTTTTCGGCTTATCCCGATTTCGCAGTCGCCTTTTAATAGCACTGGGATGACGTGCACAATGAAAGAGCCCGAACACAATAATCTGATCGTCTTTTATCGTGAAATAGATAGCGTAGGGAAACCTCCTGAGCAGACGGCGGCGGAATTCTTTATAAACCTTCGAGTAAATTGATGGATTCCGAGAAAGCTCACCGGCATAAGCATAAAACATCCGCAGGAATTCCTCGCCAAGCCCCGGTGACTTCGCTTCGTACCATAGATAACCGCCGATGACATCATCCTCGACTTCTGGAAGGAAATGTAGCGTGTAAATCATTTTCTTTTTTCAATTCTTGCCCGAAGTTCCTCAAGAGATAAAAGATCGCCCGAAACTGATTCATACCTTTCGAGCCTTTTGTCCAATTCCTCCATATGGCTCTGAGGAACAGGTACAGCAGATTCATCTGCAGCGATGCTGTCCCATAAATCCTCAACCAAAAGGATCTTTTCCGGCGTGCTTAATTTGCTGATTTCAGGAATATCGCTCAAACGCACTTTTATGTCTCCTTTACTTACATAACATTTGCTTAATTATAACATTCTCAGCTTTCTTCAACTACTACCCTAGCGTGCGGTCTTGATGTGTTTTGCAAGAGTATCGTCGATCTCGGTTGTCGCGGAACACTTTGCTTCTATCCCGTTACACCCTCTTTCACTATATCTACTCCATCAATAGCACGCTGACTTTCTGCAACACTTCGGTAATTGTCTCGGCCGGTATGGTACATATCAACTCCGCTTCCCTGGCTCGCCAATCCAGGCTCTTCACCTGATCGGCCAGGATAGCTCCACTCACAGCCAACCCGTCCGGAATGAGAACCTCAAACGGATAACCTTTGATTTGATTCGTGACAGGACACAGAATAGCCAGTCCTACTTTGCCATTATAGGCAGCAGGTGAGAGCACCACAGCAGGACGGCGTCCTGCTTGCTCGTGTCCGGCTTGAGGGGTAAGAGTAATCCAGACCACATCTCCGCGCTCGGGAATATACGCTTCACGCTTTACCACACTTCATCCCCCATAGAAGGGCCGGTATTCACCTCATGATGCAAGTTCTCCTCTGTCACCTGCGCTAAAAGTTTTTCGAGGCTTATAGCCGGCTTAATAACCGGAGTTATCACGAGCTTTCCGTCTCGCAGCGAAAGCTTTACCAGCGATCTATCTTTGAGTCCCAACTCGGCAGCAAATGGCCTGGGGATTCGCAGAGCCAAACTATTGCCCCATTTCTGAATACGGGTTTCCAATATCAGCACCTCCCATAAGTATCTACATAAAAGATACGTCGAGGTCCCAGTGTTTGTCAAGGTCTTGAAGAAGTTGGCGTGCAGACTGTGCGTGGGAATGCCTGATGACCGGCGTTTCCCACTTTACCCTAAGGTCGGGCTAATCTTGCGCTGACTCTAAAAACCGCCAGAGAAAGCTGTAGAACTCCTCTGCGCGGTCAATCACCGGCCAATTCGCTCCAAACACAAGGCCGGACTCACCCAGCCCGTGAATAAAAAGAACAACAGGCTTGTTGTTAGCAAAGCCCGTATGCCGGATGAAAAACCATTCACCCTCCAGTTGGCATATACTCTCCTGCATCAGATGCTCCTTGTTTTTGCAGCCTTGCGCAAGAACTCAGGCGTGCCGGACTGCCGACAATGGGTTACCGCGCCCGCTCGGGTGGCTTATTGAGTGCAATATCTCTCAGCACGGCCTCAGCGTGTTCGTAGTCGCCGAGATGGGCGCGCATGAGGCTCTTCCAGAGCCTTCCGTGATTGGGCACGAAAAAGTGGAGCAGCTCGTGAACGATGACGTAATCCGCCACCTCGAGGTCAAAAGATAGAAGTTCGGCGTTGAAATTCAACCTGCCCTCCGTGGAACATGACGCCCATTTATTCTTCATGGGGCGGACCGCAAGGGAGCGGACCTCAACCCCGAGTTTATCCGCCCATTCGAACACACGGCGCTTAAACTCTTCCCTTTCGCCCATCCGGCTCACGTTATACGCCTCTCTTTTGCAGGATGGTGAAGAAGCCATCCACAAGTACGGTCACTGTATTCAAATCATCCTCCGCCGCAACGACGGCAAAGGTCACCTTCTTGCGCAGCTCGCGCAGGTCCTTCTCGCTCCGCCGCCAGTTGGGGAATTCGGCGAAGGCCTCGCGCACCTTCCTGCTGACCGTTTCCGCATTGCTTATGCCTGCATCGCGGAGCTTACAGAGCACAAAGTAAGTCAGGTCATCCAGCCCCTTTTCCGCCTGTTCCTTTCGCCGCTGTTCATCCCGCTCGATCGCCCTGAGTAACTCTGTCAGGGCGTCGGCGGTGCTGATCTGCCGGTCCTCGAAACTCTCCTGCACCGCCCTGGCCCGCTCCGCCATGGTGATGAGGAACGGATCGTCGCTGTTCTCTTCGGCAGTCTTCTCAATGGCTTTGACGAGGTTGATGACCTTGGTTGCCTTCCCCTCCTCACGCTGTTTAACCGTCTCGATGGTCGAGCGGTCGATCGCCACATATTCAGCGGGCGCCTCGCGGACGAAAGCTCCGATGTGGCGTTGCACCAGTTCGTTCGTCTTTTTCTGAAACGCCCTGTCGATGTAAACAGTCCTGGCATAGGCGTTCCGCACCACGGAATAAACTGCCGAAAGCGTGGTGTAATCGTCTATAAACGGCCGGAGGAACGCATCAGGCGAGATGATCTCATAGAGCATCTCGATCTCTTTGTATTCCTTGAAGAACTCCTTGCGCCGTTCCTTGTCCCGGAAGTGCTCGATAAGGTTATCAACGTCCTTGTCGTCGAAGTTCCCCCTCACCAACGCCAGATAGGGCGGCGCCTTTGTTTCCATCTTCGCCTTAAAGAGCTGTTTGAGCAGTCCGAGGTCCTTAACGATGGCGTTGACCTCGTCGCTGTCAAAGGCGAGCGCCTTCTCTAACTTATCGAAGATGCCTACAAAATCGAGGACGAAGCCGTGGGGCTTTACCATCTCCTCGCGCTCGTTCTCGTAGGGCCGGTTCACGCGGGCGATGGCCTGGAGCAGCGTGTGATCGCGCATCGGTTTGTCCAGGTACATCGCGTAAAGGATCGGCGCGTCGAACCCGGTGAGCAGCTTTTCCGTGACAATCAGGATCTTCGGCTGTTCGCCGAACTTAGCGAAGTTTTTTCGGATCTGTTTCTCCTGCTTCTCGTCGAGGTGCCACTTTTTCATGTGGGGCGGGTCGCTGTTGTTCCCTGTGTAAACCACCGCGGAGTACTCCGCCGGCAGAATCGTATCAAGCGCCTCTTTGTAAAACGCACACGCCTCGCGGTCGACGGCCACCAGGAAAGCCTTGTATCCGAGCGGCTCCACGTTTTCGCGGTAATGGCCGGCTACGTATTGCGCCACCTTCATGATACGTTCGCGGCCCTTGAGAAAATTCTTCAGGTTGACCGCCCGCTCCAAAATCTTGTTCAGTTCCTCGATGTCGGCAATGCCCTCGGTCTCCGCGAGCGAAAGGAACTCTTTCTCCATCAACTCGTGCGGCACGAGCATATCATTCGGGGCGAGGTTGTAGTAAAGCGGCAACGTCGTGCCGTCCTCGATGCTCTCCGCGATGGAATACTTATGGAGATACCCCCGGTCGTCCTCACAGCCGAAGGTCTTAAACGTGCCCTTGCCGTATGCCGTTTTGTCCACCGGTGTACCGGTGAAGCCGATGAAGCTCGCGTTCGGCAGTCCGGCCATCAGGTAGTTGCCCAGGTCGCCGCCGGTGGTGCGGTGTGCCTCGTCGATGAGCACGTAGATGTTGCGCCGCGTGTTAAGATTGGCAGGCATGTCGCGGAACTTGTGGATCATGGTCACGATGATACCGCGGTAATCCTGGCGCAAGAGCCGGTTCAGCTCGGCGATGGAACGGGCGTGGGCCACGTTGCCCATGCCTACCGACGCAAGGTTCCTGAGCATCTGGTCCTCCAGCTCGTTGCGGTCGATCATCAGGAGGATCGTCGGCTTGTCGGCCTCCGGCGCTTTAAAAAGCAGCTCCGCCGCCTTGATCATCGTGAAGGTCTTGCCGCTGCCCTGCGTGTGCCAAACCAGGCCGCGCGTGCGCTTGGGGTCAAGGGTACGTTCCACCACCTTGTCCACAGCCGCCGTCTGGTGCTGGCGCAGGACAAACTTCTGCAACTGCTCGTCCTTCTCTGCAAAGAGGATAAAGTCCTTCAGCACCCGCAGCAGGTGCGGCACGGCGCAGAAGCTCTTCACCTTGGCTTCCAGGTTGCCGATCTCCTCGTGCTTCCAGCGAAAAATGTTCCGGCGTACCGTGTTCCAGGTAACCCCGTACGCGAAGCAGATCGCCTCCGTGGCCGTGAAGAGCATCTCCGGCACCATCACCTCCGGCGTCTCGGCATGGTAGCGGCGGATTTGATCCACACCCAGCGCGATGGCTTCGTCCTTATTGGCGTTTTTGCACTCGATCACCAGCATGGGGATGCCGTTGATAAGAAAGACCACGTCCTCCCGCGTGCCGTAGCGGCCGTTGTGGAAGTAGAACTCCTCCGTCACCTCGTAAACGTTGCGCCACTGCTCACGCGGCCGGTCGAAGTCGCCGTAATCAATCAGGGTCAGGTCAAGCTCGCGGTTCTCCTCGGCGCAGAAGAACTTGCCCTGGTTGCGCAAATAGCTAAGAAAATCGCGGTTGCCGTAGATGTCGGCGTGCAGGCGTTGGAAAGCGCCCACCAGCGCGCCCTGGGCCTCTCTATATTTCGGATTGAACTCCCGGACCTTGGCGTAGAGCAAGTCGCCGAAAAAGAGCGTCGCGTTCCGGGCGCGTTCCTCGGGCGTCGCGCCGCTTTGGTCAAAGCCGCGCCGCCGCTCAGCCTCGCCCCGCGGCACATAGGTCCAGCCGATCTCTTGCGCGTATTGCAGGATGCGGGCCTGCACGGTTTTGTGTTCCCCAGGGGCGGGCATCGGTCCTCACAAAGCCTGAAAGTAGGTTTTTATTTTAGCAGCCATCAACCGGCGACGCTCATCAAGGAACCGGTCGTAATCCAACGTATTGCCCTGAAGCACCGATTCGGGAATGCAGTTCATTCGGAGATTTGATTTGAGTTCTTCCATATCGGTAATCCCCCCGTACTTGACCTTTCCACCCTGACACTGCGCTAATAGTTCTGTGAAATAGACCTCAGGAGCCTTATCGCCTATGGCAATGTTGATCTCGCTCTGCGCGACAGCGAAGTTAGCGATCTGGTTGTAGCGGCCGCGGTTCAGACCCAGCTTTTTAAGGTAGTTGCGGGGAAAGATGTGGTGCACATCGGACCTGTTCAGAATAAGGTCGCGGACGGTAATGTCGCGGGAGAGAAAGCCCTTGTCGTTCATCTTGACCTGGGCGGCCCGAAAAACACGGAAGTAAGGACTGATGGAACTCGAAGTATTCATCTCCTGTGGAAGCAGAGTGTCCCAGAAAGCGTCGGATAGTTCGCCGGCAAAGACAGCCTTGCTGTAATTATCGAACCCCAGTTCATGCAACTGACGGATATCGTAATCGAAGGCGCTTTCCGGTGCCCCGGAGTAGCGCCCCGTCAAGACCGACATCACAAACCAGCGGCGCACTGCCGATTCGATCTCCGCCGCCGGTTTCCCCTGCGCCCTCAAGGTAAGGTAAAGGATGTAGGCGAAATTGAGCGCGTTCTGCGAACCGATCAGTGAAGAATCAATAAAACCAGCCGAGCGAATAATCATGACGAAGCGTTTGAAGTGGGTTTCATTGATGAAATTCAGTACCCCTTGCTTAAGCCGGGCAAAGGAAGCTTCTACAATCGGTTCCTCATACTGCTTGGTCTCGAAGTTCCGGCCGGAGAGCAAGGCAACCAGATCTTGCAGCTTACCGCGTTTAAACTCGGACGTGAAAGCCACGCGCAGCATATCGGTGTACGACGGGTCATAGATATCGTCGTTCTCACTCTTCAGCCAATCCATCTTCCGAAAGAAATCGGTTGCCGCGAACGCAGCATCGCCCTCCTTAATCTTACTGAAAAACTCCGGCGACACCGCCAGATGGCAGAAATAGTCAATCGCCTTCCGAAGAACGTTACCGCCATAGGTTTCGTTGCTGGCAATCTTCGACATGGCAAAATCGGCCTGGCTCAGTTCCGCACCGGCTGAATTGACACGGATGAAGATCTCCGTGACCGTCTCGATATCGAGGTCCGAATCCAGTTCGATCACCCCGACCGGGTTATTGGTGATTTTGCGGAGTTTCTCAAGAATCCGGAACATGCTGTCCGGCTCCACGCCCGGATTCCGCTCACAATAATCATTCACCAGTTTGAACAGGCTCGCTTCCGGAGCAAAAACAGCAGCCACGTCCGGGATCCACGCTGCGTTCTTCGCGATGGCCGGATTGGAAACCTCGAATTTTTCCTCCAGCGGGTGAAAGGCGATCCGGATTCGCACCCGTTCGTAATCTCTGGTTATCACCTCCTGACCCAAAAGTGCGGCCATTAGAGCAGTCACGCGCTGTTGCCCGTCGATAAGGATGCGCTTTCCGGCTGCTGTGCCGCCGTCTTTGAGTTTCACGGTCGGATTGCGCCAGACGATAAGGTAGCCGACGGGAAAGCCTCGATAAAGGGAATCCAGCAGATTGCGCACCTTCGTCGCTTCCCAAACAAACGGCCGCTGGATTTCCGGAATCGCAATTTCACCCGATTTCACCCACGTCAGCAGCGTGTCAATCGGGTGCGGGGTAACGGTATAACGTTGCGTGGCCATAGTGTTCACTCCTTCGTGACCGCTTCCAATTCGGAAAGGTCGAGGTCGTGGACACGAATCTGCGCCGTCATAAGCTGGTGCAGCAGGGTGCAGAAGAGGTCTTGGAGGCCCTTGCCCTTGGCTTCGTGTTGCTTCCGCTTCCGCTTAAGTAACTCCAAATTAGCAGTTATCTCCTGTTGTTCCCCAATAGTCGGGAGGGGGACGAGGACTTTCTTCAAAGTACCAGTGTTGATGTTGAACTTGCCGTCAGCAGTTCGGATAGCACGTCCTGCAAGGAACGACCTGCCACATTCGGTCTGCGAATACTCATTCAAGAACGCGGGGAGGAGTTTAGCGGAGTCGACTCTAACTCGAATAAGATACGAGGCATAGTAACAGTTGTCGAGTTCGCCCGAGAATAGGGAGCAACGCCCTGCATTCTCTTGAACGCCGTTGGTTCGCACGAAAAGCAGATCCCCAGCACGCAAGCGAAGCGATTCCAACTCGTTCCGCTTCGGCAGCCCAAACTTGAGGTCCCTCAGGTCGATAGAACCGCCTATCACGTTTGGAATACGCAAGACCGGAAAACCGGCTTTTGCATAGTCGCATTTGACCGAAGTGCCGTAGTCGAATGACATTGCAACATCCTCTAACGCCACCACCTCCCAACTCTCCGGTACGGGGCCGATTTCGGTTTGTTTTTGGGGTTCGCCGCGCAGGCCCTCGGTAAAGAGCTTGTGCATCAGCGCCTTTTTCAGCTCTGTGGTAAGTGCGATGAGCTGCTCCTGCTGCTCAATCGCCCGCTGCACCAGCGACAACACCGCTGCAATCTTCCGCTGCTCGTCTAATTCCGGTCTTGGGATTTTCTTTTCTTTGAGTAGACTGAAATGCCTGTTGTAGCCACGATTTGGGATATCAAGCCCAAGAAGCACATAGTAGTAAAACTTCGCGTCGAACAATTTCTCGTCAGGTTTTAGTATCTTCGTCCCGTCAGCACCCAAAATGAAAGGAAAGTTAGCGAACTTGAAGCAGCGAGTATGATCACCAAAGATAATTAGCGGGAGGTTTTCTTTAATAACTTTTGATTCGTCGTCATGGTAACCAGCTATGAACGATTGCCCCTGGTCAATAACCGGAAAACGCCCCGTACCGGCAATTTCTGTAGACGGAACCTGTTTGTCCCTCCCTATCTTTAGCTTCTTGATTGTACTCGGTAAATCGTAGATTGGCCAAGGTAACATGGCTATCCATTCATCCTTTTCAGGACTAACATGAGACTCTTCATGGTAGTCTCGGCCTCTTCTTCAATCGCCTCCAACTCCTCCACAATTTCCGCAATCGGTCGGTATACCTCCCCTTCGGCTGTATGGATGTAGCGGCTGGGGGAGATGTTGTAGTCATTCCTGGCGATCTCGTCGCGGGTGACAATACGGCTGAACTTGTCCTCCTCGCGCCACGCTTTAAACGTTTCGGCGATGCGGGTGATACTTTCCTCCGGGATGTAGTTCTTTGGGTCGCCTTTGGCGAACTCGCGGCTTGCGTTTAGCAGAAAGAGTTTGCCCTTCCGGTCTGCCGGCTTGGCCTTGTTGATGAACAGGATAATGCCCGGCGCGGTGGTGTTGTAGAACAGGTTTTCCGGCAGATAGATGACTCCCTCGATGAGGTCCTGCTCCACGAACCAGCGGCGCACCTCCTTTTCCTTGTTGGTGTTAGCGTTGCCGGAGCCTCGCGAGGCGGCGCCGGTGTCCAGCACCACGGCGGCGCGGCCGGTATCGTTCAGGCTGGCCAGCACGATCTGTACCCAGCCCCAGTCGGCCTTGCGGCCGGGGAAGCCCGCGCCCTTGGGAAAGCGGTCCCATTCGTCGGCGTCGTAATCTTTCTCGTTGAACCAGTCCTGGTTCCACATGGGATTGGTCACCACCCGGTCGAAGGTCTTCAGGCGGTTGCCCCGGCGGAACTTGGGATTCTTGAAGGTGTCGCCGATCTCGATCTGCCCTTCCATGTCGTGGATGATCATGTTCATGTTAGCCATCGCCCAGGTCTCCGGCACGTATTCCTGCCCGTAAAGTCGGAGCGGCGCGTAGCTTTTACGCGAGCGCAGTTTCATCTTCTCTTCCAGCACGAGCTGGCACTTAATGAGCAGCCCGGCGGAGCCGCAGCAAGGGTCATAGACCTCCATGCCCGGCTCAGGGTCCGTGATGCGCGCCATCAGCAGGCCGACATCCTTGGGCGTATAGAACTCGCCCGCGCTGGAGACGCTGCCCTCGGCAAATTTACGGATAAGGTATTCGTAGCTGCGGCCGATGATGTCCGGCTCCACGTCGTTCAGGCCCAGCCGTTTTTCACTGATCCGCTCGATGAGGTTCGAAAGGCGGTCGTCAGCCAGGTCGCGCACGCCGTGCGTGGTGGCATTGAAGTCCACCCGGTCGATGATGCCCTTGAGCAGTGGATTCTCGTCGGCAATATTGCGCAGGTACGTTGTAAGCCGCTCGCCGATCTTGTCCGACAGCCTACGGATGACCAACCAGACGGGTTCGTCGGGGTTCTCCGGCTCGAGCGGCAGGTAGAAGCGGACGAGCTTCTTGTCGTGCTTTACCAGCTTGAACGCCTTGGCACGCGATCCGACCTCTTTAGCGATGCGGTCCAATTCGTCGTCGAACACATCGCACAGCCGCTTAGTGAAGATCAGCGGGAGGATGTATTCCTTGTATTTGGGCGCGTCCTTAGCCCCACGGATGGAACACGCAGCGTCCCAAATCCACGATTCCAATGA
This sequence comes from Bacillota bacterium, assembly GCA_040757355.1. GTDB lineage: Bacteria > Bacillota > Desulfotomaculia > Desulfotomaculales > Ammonificaceae > DTYU01. The sequence continues at coordinate 10,150 of JBFLWY010000047.1, forward strand.
TTTACCGTTTCCGTTAACCATCATTTTCTGTCCCTTTTAATTTTATACCTAACGAGTAAGCCAGCCACCGAGGCAGCCGGTTGGCTGGAGCGCCGTGTTATGCAGCGCCGTCAAAAGACTTTAAATAACCTGTCTTTCGTAAGATTGAGAATCCATACCCCCATGTCGAAGGGGTTGCGATTTAACTCCAGCCGCTTCACAAGCTCATCTATGACAAGATCCCAATCCCAGTCCACGCCCGACGTATCGTGCACGACCAAAGCAGTAGCCGGGACATAGTTTTTCTTCAACTTATCCTTAATTCGCCTAACTACCTGATCAAGAACATCACCGGATAGCGAACTAAAGTGCGGCTTCTCCTTTCCCTCCGCGACTTCCTTGTTATGCTCGCGAAGCGCTTCGACACTTCGGTGATTCGAACGACCTAAGGCTCACGTTTAACATAGACCTGTAAAATATCGCATTTCCTTTGAATCCTTTTCCTCCTGTGGCAGAAGATTATGAAGACGCACATTCACTTCTGCTAGTTTATCATAATCCTCCGTTGCGATGTATCGTTTGCCAGCTTCGATCAGGTTCTTCGCCTGTATTTGGTCATTGAACACTTCGCGCTTGCCTACTAAGTACTGGAACCATTCGATAAGGAAACCCGGCGTCCGGCGCAAAATCTGGAACGAAATGCGATTCAGTTGCTCAATTTCCGCTTCGAGCTTTTGCGGATTGGTGGAGTGCAAGAATGTGTGTTCTCGTGCAAGAACCTCGTTCAACTGCCGCCGCTCTATATCGTTTCCGCTTTCATTGACGATGCTTGTGACCTCGTCCCTTAACGTAAAATATTCATTCCGTAGTCGCTCCAGCTTCTTACCGCTCGTCAACTGGTTGAGTTCCTGCGCAATTTTTCGTTTTCGATCTTCCAGTTTGTAACGGTCATCTGTAACATCATCGAAACCCAGTATCATTGCCGGCCCAACAATTTCCTCAAGCGGCCTGCGTAGATTCTTTAACATCTCCGCTACCTCGTAATTCTCATTAACTATTGCTTCCGCTTGTTCTTCCTCCAATCGCTCTTTGAGGATTTGGATTTCTTCCTGTAGTGTCCTAACCGGCACATCACGGAATTTCGGGGTGAATACGTCGGAATACTCCTTCCCGGAGGACGTTACATACGCTTTAACCTTCAAATCGCGCGATTCAGAAACCTCGAACTCCAAGTCAATATCAGTACCTTTTATAATGTCACTCTTGAGATGCTTTGCGGAAATTACCAAATGGCCCACGATTTTGTTGGCAGTAAAGTGGTTTTCTGATGGCCCTTCTACAACGATAATGCGGATTTCGTCATCAGTGCCATGAATGAGGGTTCTGCTTGCCTCCTTAGTCATTCTCCTCTTGGCCGGAAGCACGGTGTTCCTCGCAAAGATTTGTTCGATTTTAGTATCTTTACTGGGAAAGTCGTCAAGAACCAAACCGAGGTCTTCCGGCAACGGCTGTCCTGGAACACTGTATTTGCCTTGGGCAATTTGAATGGAGTCGCAATCGATCGGAACTGGATTATTGTGGCTGTCGTAAACCTTGAACCAAAATAAATTATAAGCGTCTTCCTGAAGCGGCAAGTCCTCATGAATCCGCGGGGTAAGCTTCTTCAAGCCGCTGTCGTAGCCACCATCTCCCCGGGTGATGCGATAAAACAGGCCGCCAACCTCGCCCTCCACTTTGGCCGAGAAGATCTCCTCTCGTTCTTGTGAGGTACGGTTGTAGGCCACTTTGATTTTGAGCGCGCCGGGCTGAATCGATTTCTTCGCTGATCCCTCGTCCGGGTTGATTTCCTTGGTTGCTGCAAAATAGGCCGCGCCGACAGCGATGGCGTTAGTTGGGTCTATTCCGGTGTTCACCGGAATACCGATCAACTCCTCGATTCGCCTTCGAACGAAAGGAATATAAGTGGAACCGCCGACCATCAGTACGAATTCAAGGTCTTGCGGACGCAGCGAGTTCCGGGTAAGAATCTTCTTAAGCATTTCCGCCGTATTGTCAACAGCCTCCTTGATGAGGTCCTCGAATTCCGAACGGGTTATCGGTATAATGTCATCGATGGACTTCCCGGTCTCGTCTGTCAGATGAATTCGGCTAAGATCAATTTCTGCAGACGAACGGGCTGGCGCCGAAAGCTCAATCTTTGCCTCTTCCGCAAGGCTAAGGAGACCATACCAGGCATTGTTGTAGCGACCCGTCTCACTCTTCATCTGCGCCAGCAGATTGTTGAACTGTCCCTTCTTTTCAATCTGGGGTACGATGATCTTCTCGACTATCCATGCGTCGAAGTCAGCCCCACCCAGGTAGTTATCTCCTTCGTGATCCACGATCTTGAGTTCCCCTTCCACAATCTTCACGAGCGCGACATCGAATGTCCCACCGCCGAGGTCATAGACAATCCATTGACTGTTCTTCAGGTCTATGCCCTTTTCCTTATTTGCATAGGCCAAGCTGGCGGCAATCGGCTCTTGGAGCAGCACCACCTGCTTGTAGCCAGCCAGGTACCCTGCTTCCTTCGTAGCATTGGACTGAACCATGTCGAACGAGGCGGGAACGGTGATAACAGCAGCTTCCGGCACTTCGCCTGTGTATATGAAGTTTTTCAGTTCCTTGAGGACGAAGGCAGAAAGCTCAATGGGCGTCTTTGACTGGCCAAGCGCCTTGATTCGGAAGCTTTCAGTAGTACCCATTTTTCTTTTGAATCGGCTAAAAACATTCTTCCCATCCTTCTCTGCGTATGCTTTGGCTTGCTCGCCGATTAGAATGCGATCTTTGCGAAAACCCACGACGGACGGAAGCGTCTCCTTAAAGCCGACGGGGTTCTTGAAGACTTCCACTGATCCCTTGTTAAACTTCGCAATCAGGGAATTGGTCGTCCCCAAATCAATGCCAAAGTTAATCATGTTGCTCATGGTCACCGCTCTCCTTCCGTGATTCGACGACTACAACGCCTTTCTGCACGACTCTCTGAAACTCACCCGGTCCGCCTTGCAGAACCATACGGATGATGGGTTTAATTACCTCCACAACGACCAAACATTCCGTCCCTGTGCCGGCAATCGTTGCCTCCAAATCCGTCCTTGTCTCATTGAACGACTGCCCCATTGGATCCTCATAAACAAACCCTACACTGGATTTGTTGCCCATCGCATCGAAAAAGGGCAACCCTTCCTCAGAAAAGGCGTCCTTAATCTTATTGACGTTACGCTGAAGGTTCAAGGGGTGCTCCTGCTTCTTGAGCTTTTGCTCAATCTCGTAGAGTTGGTTCATGGCGATGAGGATACTCTTGGGAATGGGAACCTGCATGCGAATCACCTCAATTCGATTGGTTGCTCATCGCTGCGCAGATGATAGGCAGTACGACCGCATTGTCTGTATCTTTTGCTGACATGGACACCTGTGCCTTCCGGTTTGTCCGGCTGAAGACTATGACTTCTCCGCTGTGCATCTTCGTCTCCACGTCTGCCCACGGCAAGAGAATGTCTTTTCGAAAAATGAGCCCGGTGCGAAAGACGATACCTTCTTGGGTAAGGGTACAGGGTCCGATAGCCACCGCCTCACCATTTTGGAGCCGTTCAACAAGCTTTGTTACCAGTGCAGGAAGTAAGTGGTGAATCACAGCATCGATCATCTTTTGGAAGAAGACCTCCTGTTCATTACTGGACATCTCAGCAACGGAGACGACGTTGTCCTTATGACGGAAGAGGCTTTTAGCGGCTGCGATGAGACCGCGCTTATTCCATTCTACGGGCAGGGTCGTCCCGTCGCCACGTACCACCAAGGAGAAGGACCGTTCAGTCTCTATGCCGTTGACCGTCTTAACGAAAATGCCCCATCGAATGCCCTCAATGTCGCCAGGGCTGATTGACAAGCCTTTATACTTGATACCCGTTTGTGTAACAACGAGCGCTTGGTTCGGGTGAATCCACGCGGAGAATGAATGCTTGCGATTCTCGTCAATGATCCGCTTGATAGCCTCAAAATCCTCCTCAAGCTGCTTGTTCAATTCAGCGCCTTTGAAGTGGAACAGCTTACAAAGCTCGAGCACGGCAGCGGACAATTCCGTGTCTCCATGCTCGTTGTGACAAGCGATCGCCAGGGAACGGATATAGCCAACCAATCGGCTCTGCAATGTGCGAAAGGCTGTCGGTAGCAAGTTAAATAACTCGACAACGCTGTTGTTATCAAGGAAATCCTCTATGTCCTCAAGGTCAACCCTACTCGTTTTACCCTTTTCAGCAAGCTCACGCATCTGCTCGACAATTTCATTAACCCATTTGATTGCCCCTTTGAAGCAGATGTCCTCATCTTCGGGCTTAACCCAACGGCGTCCATCGAACAGCACCTCAACGACAGACAACGCCCGCCGCTCAATGGCACGTGTCAGGACCAGATTGTACTGTCGGGCGAACGGCTTACTCAGAAAGTCACAAAACTCTGGCTCCTCCTCTAAAAGCTCCAGCGTCTCCTGCGGGAAGTAATCATCCGTGTAAAGGAAGTGCTCGATATCACCACGAGTTATGAATCGGAGCAGCCGCTGGTTCTGAAAGACCGCCCAGTGATAAAGGCGTTTGTCTTCGTCGTAGAGTTCATCCTCCAGCGCAAGAGCGATTGACTTGTCGAGCGGATAGTCGCCCAACCAACTGACTTTACTTTCGTTGAGCTCAATCTCTTGAAGTAAAATCTTTTTCGCGCGTTGAATGGCCTTTATGTCCAGATTTTCAAGCGATTTGATTTTGTCTAGTTGAAGGACCTCATATGGGTTCACGTAGAACTGGAAATATTCTTCCGGCCGGATCAAGTCAGATGCAGAAGCCCGAGCACGCTGGGCCAGAGGGATGAGCCTTTTCTTGGTTGCCTCGAGACGTTTTTGTACGTCCTCGTCACTCGGGTCCAGAAGCAAGGCTCGTCGATATGCATCTGCTGCGTCCGCATCTTGGGAGACTTCAGGATGGTTATAAACTACACCCATGTTGAACAGGGGTACTGCACTGGGTTCAGCAGCTACTGATAACTGGTAAAACTTTAACGCCTTCGCAAAGTTACCTTGGTTGTAGTAAGCGATTCCGAGAGAATTCAGCTCGTTTGCATCGGCCTCGCCTAAAGCGTGCAGGTTTTCCAGCGCCTCTATTTCCTTTCCATACTCTTTCCGTTTTTGGTGAAGCCAAGCGAAATAACGCCAGAGGCAAGATTCGTTCGGGTTAAGGCTCTTTGCATTATTGAGCGCTTTTTCAGCTTCATCCAACCGCCCCAACAAAATGAGTTCCCTCCCCAAATTCTGCCAGAGCCAATCTGAATGCGGATAATAACGAATCGCTTGCTTGGCAAACTCTACTGCCTCCTCGTGCTTTCCAGCGCAACATGCTACATAGACGAGGTATTCCCAAAGGAGTTCCTCTTTAGGTAATTCTTGAATAGCAGAGGTAAGCAGTCTCTGTGCATCGTCGTAGCGATGCTCCTTCAGGAGTCGACTAACTTGTTCAATAATGTTTGATACATTCATAACCGATTTCCTCGGCCCAACTAATAAAGCTTAGCCGTTTTAAGCGTACGCTGGAGCGCCTTGTTAAGCTTTGACAAACAGGGCAATTCCCAGTAGTATGTAAAGCAACCCGAAACATAAAGGTACCCAGTTTTCCACGTGTGTAATCGGGCGATACCTTTTCAAGTTCTTGCCCTCACCCAGGATCTTCCACTCAGCCTTATATGGCGCTAGAGGAAGAAGCTGTTCGATCTCATGGATTACCTTGAATTTCCCCGAGTTCAGTTGGCGATAAGATGCAACGATGCGCCACCACAGAAAGCAAAGCAGCAGGACGCTCACAAAAGGTACCGTTCCGACCAGTGTTGGAGTGAGGATTCTCTCCTTCAGAAGCACGGCGAAGGCTGCGATTAAAGCCGTATGAACACCCACAAAAAAGGAGTTTGCAAGCATTCGCCTTGAGCTTACCCGATCGGCCATCTCCACATACAGCTTATACTGCTCGAAGAGGTGTTTATCGTACTCCTGACCGTAGGTCTCTCGGGTTTGGCGCGTAAGCAGAACTGTTCTCTCTTCTTCCATACAGTATCCATATTGGACGGTGAAATTTATACTGACCCCATAGAAGACCAGACAAACGGCATGGTAGAATGGGAGCGATCTAAACAAGGAGGAAAAGAACCATGCCGAAGCGTCAGTGGACAGCCGAAGAAAAGATGCAAATCGTCTTGGCA
>JBFLWY010000048.1:0-15738 GCA_040757355.1 Bacillota bacterium
ACTTCGATCGTCTGGATCGGCATGCGGTGGCAAGGAGATTGAAGAAGCGGCTTGAGGCCATCGGCTTCCGGGTCGAACTGCAAGACCTGGAAAACACTGCCGCTTAAAGTCTATTTTCGGAGGAGGCTGATGATGTGAAAACCTGGCGGGAATTTAAGCGTGAAATCGAATCCGAATTCGGCAAGCTTGAATCTGGTGTGACGGCAGCCGTCAACGATATAATATCGAGCGTGATCTTGAAACGCATCGAGAAGGGCTGGACGCAGGCCGAGCTTGCGGCAAAGATCGGGGTGCAGCAGTCTGCCATTGCGCGGATCGAGAGTTTGATCGTCGTGCCGCGATTGGATACGCTGCTTAAGGTGCTGCACGTTTTGGGGTTAAGCCTCGTTATCCGGGATGAATCTGAATGTGACGAAACCCTCGATACCTCCGTGACGGCCTACGAAACGGACGAATCGTATGCGTTTTTCGAAACGGCGGTGGCGGTTCCGTTGCCCGGGCAAGAACCGGCTGCATGCCGCTATGAAGGTGACGAAACGGAAGCGCGCCACTTCGGTTTCAGTTTCGGGGAGGTCGTTTGATGGACAAGTCCGCGAGCAGTTTTCAATTTAAGAGATACCGGGTTGAGAGCATCGAGTTTAAGGTCAACGAGGAGTTCAAGCCCACCGAGAAGGTGAAGCTCGACTTTGATATTAATGCGGATGTGCTGGTTGAAGACGCGGCACAGCAAATTTCTAGAGTGGTTTTGACCTGCGTAGTCTTCAAGAACTACCGGCGGGCTAACAAGCCGTTTCGGTTAAAGGTTTCGGTGAGCGGCGAGTTTCAGTTCAAAGAAAAGGTTTCCGATGCGGATTTGCGCGAATTCTCGGAAATTAATGCGGTAGCGGTTCTGTTTCCCTACCTGAGGGCGGTGGTTACCGGCGTTACGGCGGCAGCCAACCAGCCGCCGCTTATCTTGCCGCTAATCAACGTGTATGAGTTTATGCGGCGAAAGAAGGGAAAAGCGGAAGAGACCGGCGGGGAATGAGCATTTCATTTAGGAGCATGGTGGACTGCGTGATGGACACCGCGTACAACGGCGAAATCTTCAATGTAGCATTTGCTGACGTGCCGGAAAAAAAAAGCGACCTGGTAAGCGGCTCCTACGAACTTCCTCCGCCTGATGGAGAAACAACCGTCGCCGTCAAAATTATTGACATGCTTGGCGAGGAGGTTTTGGTAACAGAGCGGGTGTGATGTACATCTGTCGTCGGGCTGTAACCCCTATACCTAACGAGTTACGGCGGTGTTTGCAAAGTGAAGAAGCAAATCGATATATCTTTGATTCTATTATGGTAAAATAAGTAAAGGGCTAGAGACTCGATAGTAAGCCAGGTGCGAAAGGAGCAATTTTTAGTGAAAGGCTTAAATTTTGATAAGGACAAAATAAGTGAATTTTGCAGACGTCACGATATGGTTTTTCTCGGTCTTTTCGGTTCATTTGCACGCGGTGACCAAAAACTCGGAAGTGACGTGGATTTCATCGTTCGTTTTTCCAAGCCTAAAAGCCTCTTGGAGTTAGTTGAAATCGAATTGGAACTTACAGAATTCCTCGGTAGAAAAGTCGACCTTCTCACGGAAGCATCAATCAGCCCTTACTTACGTGACCGCATTCTATCCGAGACGAGGGCAATCTATGAAGGATGATACCGTTTACCTGCGTCATGTTTTCGATGCTGCAGGTAAGATCCGCGAATATCTTCACGGAGTAGATAAAGCCGTCTTTGATCGAAACACTCTTATCCAGGATGGGGTCATCCGGCAACTGATAATAATTGGAGAAGCGGTCAAGCGTTTTTCCACCTCCTTTCGAGAGAAATACAAAGAAATTCCATGGAGAAGAATTGCCGGTATGCGAGACAAGCTGATTCATGATTATTTTGGTGTTGACAAGGATGCGGTTTGGAAAACGGCTACAGAGGATATTCCAAAACTTTACCTTTGGTTGGAGCAAGTTTTACGAGAAAAAACGAAGGACTGAGCTTTTTTACGATACTATAAATGATCTTTTGATACGGTGATGGTGAATAAGTTAAACAGATTGGGCGGTTTACAAGCCTGAGGCATTTCCGGAAGTGACGAGCGCTTATGGCGGCGATGGACCGGGCCTTGCGTGGGTTGAAATTTGCACGAGATATCTTTGTGCTCACTCCAGAAGAATTTGAACGTGACCGCCATATCCCCGGTGCGGTGGCGCGACCGGCCAAGCTTGCCGTTTAGTCGTTGCTTATACCCTCCGCAGCCGCACGGCGCAGACCTTGAATTCCGGAATTTTGGCTATCGGGTCCAGGGCGTCGTTTGTGAGTGCGTTGGCGGGGGCCTCCCGGAAGTGAAAGGTCATGAAGATCATGCCGCGGGGAACCCTGTCGGTCACTAACGCGCGTACCTCAACCGCGCCGCGGCGCGATTCGACTACGACTTTTTCGCTGTCGAAGATGTTGAGCTCTCTGGCATCTTCAGGGTTGACCTCCACAAGACCGGGGAAGGAGAGGGCTTCCAGCCCGGCGACCTTGCGTGTTAGTGTACCGGTATGAAACTGGTGGAGCATCCTGCCGGTGGAAAGCAGCAGGGGAAACTCTTCGTCCGGCTGCTCGGCAGCCTCGCGATAAGCAACGGGGTGGAACTTTCCGCGTCCCCGGGTGAACTCTTCCCGGTGAAGATAAGGCGTCCCCGGGTGGGTCCCGTCGGGGCACGGCCACTGAAGGCCCGTGCCGTTAAGCCGAAGGTACAGCACTCCCCCGTAGATAGGGGTGAGGTGCGCTATTTCATTCATAACCGCGTCAGGACCGGGGTAATTCATCGGGTAGCCCATCAGGTTGGAGATTTCGCAGATTATCTGCATGTCTTCCTTTGCTTCGCCGAGGGTGGGGAGGACCCTTCGTACCCGCTGCACACGGCGCTCTGTGTTCGTAAAAGTGCCGTCCTTTTCCGCAAAGGAGGCTCCCGGCAGGACGACGTCGGCGTACTGTGCGGTTTCGGTGAGAAAAATATCCTGTACCACCAGAAACTCGAGCTTCTCCAGCGCGCGCCGGGTCCGGGTGATGTTCGGGTCGGACAGCGCAGGGTTTTCGCCCATTACATACAAGCCGCGGATTCTACCTTCTTCAACGGCGTGGAAGATCTCCAGGGCTGTAAGGCCCGGTTCACCGGGGAGGCTGCAACCCCAAGCGGCTGAGAATTTTTCCCGAACAGCCGGGTCGTCGAGCCGCTGGTAGCCCGGCAAAACGTTTGGCAGTGCGCCCATGTCGCATGCGCCCTGGACGTTGTTCTGCCCGCGGAGAGGATAAATACCCGTGGACTCCCGGCCGACGTTGCCGGTGAGCATGGCCAGGTTGGCCAGCGCCAGGACGTTGTCTGTGCCGGTGGTATGCTGGGTGATACCCATGCTGTAAACGATTGCTGCCCGGTCAGCGCGCGCAAAAAGCCTGGCCGCGCTGTAAATCTCCGCCGCGGGAACACCCGTGACCGCAGACGCGTCCTCGGGGGTACAGCAGCGAATAATTTCCCAGGCGTCTGCAAAGCCCTCTGTGCGGCGCGCGATGAATTCCCGGTCGTGCAGCCCCTCGCTTACGATTACGTTCATCATGGCGTTAAAAAGCATCACGTCGGTGCCGGGGCGGTGGCGCAGGTGCAGGCGCGCAAATTCGACAAGCGGTATCCTGCGGGGGTCGGCGACTATGAGGTCGGCCCCGTGCTTGGTCACGGCCGCCTTTAACCGCAGCGCGATGACGGGGTGTGCCTCGGTGGTATTTGAGCCGGTTACGAGGATGCAGTCGGCACTCTCTAGTTCGGCGATGGAATTCGTCATTGCCGCGGAGCCGAAAGCCATGGTCAAGCCGGTCACAGTCGAGGCGTGGCACAGCCGCGCGCAGTGGTCGATGCTGTTCGTGCCGATGCAGGCCCGCATGAACTTTTGAAAGAGATAATTTTCCTCGTTGGTACACTTGGCGGAGGCGATGCCTGCGATGGCGTCGGGGCCGTACATTTCTTTGATATCGGCAAGTCTCCGAACCACAAGCGACAAAGCCTCGTCCCACGAAGCGCGTTCGAGTGTGCCGCTGCGCCTGACGAGCGGGAAGGTCAGGCGCTCATAGGAGTGCACAAACTGCAGGCCGAACCGCCCTTTGACGCAGAACCGGCCCCGGCTTGCGGCATTGGCTTTGTCGCCGCGCACCTGGACGATCTTCCCGCTCCGCGTACCCAGCACCAGCCCGCAGCCGCAGCCGCAGTACGGGCAAACCGTCTGCACGTAATCTGTAGGCGGCAGCACCTCATCTTTAGGCCGCAGCGCTCCGGTCGGGCAAGCGTCCACGCACATCCCGCATGACTCGCAGTCCGACTCCGCCATGGGGATGTCCCAAAAAGCGGCAACACGGCTGTCGTAACCGCGGGAAACGATGTCTATCGCCCCCACGCCCTGTACCTCGTGGCACGTCCGGACGCAGCGCATGCAGAGAATGCACTTTCCGGGATCGCGCTCGAAAAACTTACTGCTGGAGTCTTTTTCAGCACGGCGCGTCCCGGGACGGAAGCGCCGCCGGTCAACCCCGAGGTATGCAGCCACACGCTGGAGCTCACAGCGCTGGTTGGCGGAGCAGCTCAAGCAGTCGGCATCGTGGTCGGCGATAAGAAGCTCGGTTGTGACACGCCTGACATGGTTTATGGAAGGCGCGTCGTTTCGGATAACCATCCCGTCGCTTACAACGGTGGTGCAAGCGGCCGGCATACCGCGCGCCCCCTCGATTTCAACTACACACAGCCGGCACCCTCCGTACGGTTCCAGCTCCGGCATGTGGCAAAGATGCGGTATATAAATGCCGGCGCCGAGCGCAGCTTCAAGAACGGTGGCCCCCGGCGCGGCCTCAATTCGTTTGCCGTCGATGGTGATTGTGGGCATATACCTTACCTTTCTTGCCTGCGAAATTATGCCTTAAGACCACTTGAACGGAACACAGTACAAGCTCTAACGCACTAAACCCAGCCTGCTGTCCGGAACCGAGTCCTGAATCGTCTCCAGGCTCCGGATCTTGGTCGGCCTGACTTTCCGCACTGCGTGCAGGGTGCATTTTTCATAACAGGCACCGCACCCGGTACACTTTTCAGGGTCGATAACGTGCGCCTGTTTCTTTTCACCGGCAATCGCACCGGCGGGACAGGTCTTTATGCATATACCGCAGCCTTTACACAGTGCGGGGTCGATCTCGCAGCGGAAAAGACCCTGGCATCTCCCTGCGGGGCAAAAGCCGTTCAGGATGTGTTCCTTATACTCGCGGCGGTAATACTTGATGGTGGTAAGTACAGGGTTCGGTGCGGTCTGTCCCAGGCCGCACAAAGAACCCTTCTTTATTACACCGGCGAGTTCCGCGAGCAGTTCTATATCACCGGGCTTGCCCCGCCCCGCGCAGATGTCTTCGAGTATCCTGTGCATCTGGCGGATGCCGAGGCGGCAGGGGTTGCACTTGCCGCAAGACTCGCTCTTCGTAAATTCAAGGAAGTACCTGGTGATATCCACCATACAGGTGTCCTCGTCCATCACTATGAGACCGCCCGAGCCCATGATGGAGCCGGCTTCGGCAAGCCTTTCATAGTCTACCGGCAGGTCTAAAAGCTCGGCGGGGATACATCCGCCCGAGGGACCGCCCGTTTGGACCGCCTTGATCTTTTTGCCTCCGGGGACACCGCCGCCGATGTCAAAGACTATCTCCCGCAGGGTGGTTCCCATGGGTACCTCTATGAGACCGCCGTTCCTTATCCTACCCGCGAGGCTGAAAACTTTGGTACCCTTGCTTTTCTCCGTGCCGATGGCGGCATACCAATCGGGACCGCCGTTGATGATCCGCGGTACGTTGGCCCAGGTCTCCACGTTGTTGATATTAGTCGGCTTCCCCCAGAGCCCGGATTGCGCGGGGAAAGGCGGGCGGGTTCGGGGCATTCCTCTTTTACCTTCGATGGAAGCCATGAGGGCCGTTTCTTCACCGCAGACGAACGCGCCTGCGCCTTCCTTTACCTTGATGTCGAAATTAAAACCCGTGCCCAAGATGTTTTCCCCGAGAAAACCGTAAGACCGGGCTTGTTCAACCGCTTTTCTGAGGGTCTTGACCGCCATGGGATACTCGGCCCGGACGTAAATGTACCCTTCAGCGGGACAGATGCCGCGCGAGATTGCGTACGCGCCGATTATCATTCCCTCCAGCACCGACTGGGGATCGCCCTCCATGACCGCGCGGTCCATGAAAGCGCCGGGGTCCCCTTCGTCGGCGTTGCAGATAATGTACCGCATCGAACGGTCTTTCGCTTCACGGCAAAACTGCCACTTGAGGCCGGTAGGGAAGCCGGCCCCGCCGCGCCCCCTGAGGCCCGACCGCTTGATCCAGTCGATGACCTCTTCCGGGTCCGTAACCAGCACCTTTGCCAAGGCGGCGTAGCCGTCCGCGGCGATGTACTCCTCAATGCTGTCGGGGTCGATTTCACCGGTGTTTTTGAGGACTATTCGCGTTTGTTTACGGTACAGCGGTATTTCTTTTATGTCGGTAATCTTTTCGCCTGTTTCCGGATCCTCATACAACAACCGCTGTACCGGTTCGCGTGCAATAACGGTAGTCTCTATGATATCGTTTATATCCTGTTGGCGGTCAAGGCGGCCGACCTGGCGGTAAAATATCCTAAGGGGTTGAACGGTCATGACCGGGCCCTTCTGGCAAAAACCGGGGCAGCCGCTGATCCTGAGGTCAACGCTGTTATTCAGACCGCGCCTGGTCAGTTCCTTTTCAAGGGCTCCGGCCAGTTCAATGCTGCCGCTCGCCCGGCACCCGGTGTCGCCGCAAATGGTAATGCGGAGCCGACCGGGGTCCCTGGTGGCCCTGATCCTTTCGCGGAGAGACTCCAATTCCTTGATGGAAACTATCCTCTTCATGGCTGCACCAATCAACCTAAAGTTCTTTTAGTTCGCCTTTTCATTTTCCCGGACTTTGCTTCCCGCTCCATCTTCCCGCCGCCGGGGAATCTAATCAGTTCTTTGACCTTGGCGGCAGTCATTGCGCCGTGGATCTTGTCATCGACGACCACGACAGGAGCAAGCGAACAGGATCCTACACAGGCCACGCGTTCAAGCCTGAACCTGTAATCGGGGGTGTTCTCTCCGGGGGAAACCCCGAGTTCCTGCTGGACCGCATCCATTATCGATTTGCCCCCGCATACGTGGCATGCTGTACCCTGGCAAACCCTCACCTTGTGACGGCCCTGGGGGGTGAAATGAAACTGCGCGTAGAATGTCGCTACAGCGTAAGCCGTAGCCGGCGGCAGGCACAAGTGCTTTGCCACCTTCAGGAGCACCTCGCGCGGAATATAGCCAAAGGCCTCCTGAGCTTCTTGAACAATCGGTATCAGCGAACTCCGGCATTTTTCGTACCTTGCAAGAATCTCCTGTAACTTGTCCATGACTTCCTGATCCAAGTCTGCATCCCTGCCTACATTGATTTTGGACCTCTACTTTATTTTCTTGGCACCCCGTTCCAGGCTTTAGCATAACGTAATGAAATTCCATAAGTGGGTCTACATGCCGTACACTGGACTTTGACACGGCTACTATTCGCGACATAGAGCGAAAATTCCTCTTTTTTCGACAATAGTATATCGCCCTACATCTCTCCAGTTTATGGTTTTACTTCAAAGAGCACAATACAGGTAAACCTGAAATTGCACAGGGCTTTGACAGAACGCGGATACATGTAATTCTGTTCGTTTTGCCCACCCCTTGCACACTCTTCGTATATTGCATAAGATGGGAAAAAAGTGATGCACAGCTTGTTACCGCACTTAACCGGGCGGTGTGAAAATCGTTCTATGCTAAAAAGTAGGGGGAATAGGCCGATTAAATAAGTAGAGCCTAGAACCCTCCTGAATAAATTAGAGAAAAGAAGGGTCTGATTACATTGTCGGTCTCAAAAGCACCCGGCAACAAAGTCCAAAAACACTTCGTCAAGGAAGCTCCGTCGGTTGAAAAAGGCCTTGCCCCTTACGCCCAGTTCGTGGGTGAGGAAAAAATCGAGGAACTGCTGAGACTTGGCAAGGAACTGCAGGGCATCAGAGTCCAGCAAGTGAATTCGGCCCGGGTCGGCGGCGGGGTGGCGGAGATGCTGCAGTCCCTGATCCCCATAGAGCAGGCGCTCGGCTTATCGGCACAGTGGGATGTTATAACCGGTGACTATAATTTCTTTAAGTTTACCAAAACACTGCACAACTTTCTTCAGGGCAGAACGGGAGCGTTGGATATTCTCGGCTCCAAGATGTACTGGGATACCAACAGGGCAAATTCAAGGATAATAGACCACCAGGCCGATATGATTATCATTCATGACCCCCAGCCGGCCGGGTTGATCACCTATGTACCGCCGGAGGTGCGCGAGCGTCAGAAATGGGTATGGCGCTGCCATATTCAGCTCGACACCGAATTGCGTCTGATGATGGATTTTCTCAGGCCGCTGATTGAGCTTTACGACGCGACTATTTTTTCATCGCGGCTTTGTACGCCGCGCTGGCGGATCGCCCCTTTTGTTGTTCTCCCGTACATTGATCCCCTTTCGGACAAGAACCGCCAGTTGACCGCACGCCAAATCCGCTCCGTCCTGGACAAGTACGGAATTGAGAACCCGGCGAAGAAGCCGCTGATTACCCTTGTTTCCCGGTTTGATCCTTTCAAGGGACACGTGTACGCTGTGGACGCCTTTAGAGAAGTGCGCAAAAAAGTACCCTGCCAGTTGTTGCTGGTAGGGGGTACCGCCAGCGACGATCCGGAAAACCAGGTAATCTTCGACGAAATAATCGAAAAGGTTAAAGGCGTACCCGACATCCACCTAATAAACCTGCCGGCATTCAGCCACGTGGAAATCAACGCTTTCCAATGGGCATCAACCATTATTCTCCAACCCTCTCTGAAAGAAGGGTTCGGGCTGACGGTGACCGAAGGGATGTGGAAAGGAAAGCCGGTGATCGGCGGCAATGTGGGCGGCATCCCGTCACAGATTGCAGACGGCTATAACGGTTTTCTTGTTACCCCGGGCGAAAAAGGGGTCCCGGAAATGGCCGACCGCATTATGCACCTGATCCACCACCCGACGCTGGCCGAAGTTATCGGGCGCAGGGCCCGGGAGACCGTCCGCGAGCGCTTTCTGATTACCCGTGGCTTGTGGGACGAACTGATGCTCATAAAGAGTGTGATGAAGAACCATCTATACAGACTGTAAGGACTAACTCGGGGGGTGACTGCAACAACAGGGCTTACAGCGCTTCTCCGGCGAGTAACGCCACAGGAAAGGTGTTGAATACTGCAGAAAGAGGAAGGGTTCTGCTTCCCGTGTTCCCTGTATCGGTTTCATTCCCCGGGCAGACATTGATGGTTTCCCCGGTGAGAACATTGTACCAGGTTTCCGGAGAATTACCGGGCAGGATAAAGGCGCTATTTCCCCATACAGCCTCTCCGAGCGGGGGGGTTGTCTTTGGTTCGCAGTCTCCTTGCATCCTTTCGCTTACCATTTGCAGCTTTGCAACCAACCGGGGCACCGCCGTGAGAACCCATTTGTTCCCCAGGCGGCGGATAAACGCGCATACGTATTCGCTTCTGGGTCCTGTTGAACGTACCGGCAGATATTCACCGCCGGCGAAGAGTTCCTGGTTCTCCCTACGGTAGTTGAGGGCTTTATACGTCAAAAAAAGCTTTATCCGCCCGTCGTCCCAGTTCGCAAGGATGTCCTGCAACAGGGATTGCAGTCCCCCCGCCTCTTGACTTTTGAGTGCCGACAGCAGTTTTACTCGTACCTCGAAGTCAACCGGACGCCGGTTGTCGGGATCAACGAGGCTGAGGTTCCATATCTCCATGCCCTGGTAGAAATCAGGTATACCCGGTGCGGTGATTTTCAACAGAACCTGCGCCAGCGAGTTTAGAGCACCGTAATAAGCAATCACCTTTTGGAAACTTATGAAGTCCCCAAAGAAGGGGTCTCCGTCCCCCGGCTCGAGCAACAAAGATGCGAAGCCTGTCAGAGCCTGTTCGTAATCAATGTTCGGGTCAAGCCAGCTTGAGTGGACCTTGGCCTCCCGGGCGGATTTGACGAGGTAGGCATTGAGCCTTTCCTTGAACTCCGGCACTTCCTGCTCGCTTAGCGGCCATGCACCCAGCAGAGTCTGGTAGAGGAAGATTTCCCCGTTGCCGTCGGGCACGGGATGCCCTGCTAATACCGTTTTTTTGGATTGGTTCCAGTCGCGCCACTTTTTCAGCTTTTCCGCCCATATCTCGGGCACCTCCGAGAGCACGTTGATACGTGCCCGGACGTCCTCGCTCCGCTTCGTATCATGGGTCGACGTGGTGTTCATAGTATGGGGCCACTTATCAATTACGTGCCGGTTACGGCGGTGAAACTCTTCCACCGAGACACCCGTGCTCTGCGGGTCGCCGCCGACCTCGTTCATGGAAATCAAACGATTGTATACGTACAGGGCCGTGTCTTCGTAACCCTTGGCCATCACCGGGCCGGTGAACTGCTGCCAGTACATCGTGAAGCGCAACCATTCTCTTTTGCGTACAGCGGGGAGGCCGCCGGGGAAGGCCAGCAGCAGTACACGGCGTAGAAACTCATAAGCCCGGCGGGATTCGGGCCGCCTCCGAACCGCCGCATTTACCGCGTCGTTGGTGTACTTTCGGTCCCGTTCCGCCACGCTTAAGTTCCGGGTATATGTCCGGTAGACAGGCAGACAGGCAGTGACTTCGGTAAGCGCCTGCTCAAGCTCGGGCAGAGTCAGGTCGCAGCCGTAGCGGTCTCTCGCGCCGATACGGGCAAGCTCCCGCGCCAGACTGCGTAACTCGCCGGCGAACAGTTCCGCTATAACCTGACGCTTCCGGGTGTAAACCACCTCGGAAAAATCGTCCACCAACCCGGTCAAGTCCCGGTATATATTGTCCAGTGCGGCCATCCCGTTGCGGTCAACGAACAGCCCGTTCACCGTATTCAAGAAATCGTAGCCCGTGGTGCCGTAGACCGGCCAGTCCTGAGGGAGTTCCTCGCCGTTGGTAAGGATCTTTTCCACAACAACATAGAACCTGTTTTCCGGCACCTTAGAACCCAAGCGGTTTTGAAGCCGCCGCATATATGTGAACGGGTCGAACAGACCGTCGATGTGGTCGATACGGAGACCGGTTACCATACCCGTTTCAGCCAGTTCCAGGATCCGCGCGTGCCTGGCGGCAAACACCTTTTCGTCTTCAATCCGTGTCGATACCAGATCGCTGACATCAAAAAACCGGCGGTAGTTAATCTCCTGGTTCGCCGTCCGCCAGTAGGCGAGTTTGTAAGCCTGCGCCGAGAGGATACGGTCCAGGCGGTCGAAGCTCCGCGGGTCACCTTTGGTTCCGTTTAGAAGCTGCAGGTTTTCATCTATGAACTCCTTGGCTTCTCCGTAGCGATTGTATATATCCCAAAGCGTTTCTTTTGCCCGCCGGGCTGCCGCTAAGCCGTTTTTCCTGAGACGGCCGGGTAACCCCGCGAAAAGCGTGATCAAATCCGCAAGCCTTGTCACCAACCAATGGTCCTTCCCCAGCGCTCGGGTCAGGTCGCCGAACCGGAATCTAAGGATTTGACTGTACGATACAAAACTTAACGGAAAGCGTTTTTCGTAGTACCTGACCGTAAATCCGTCGACTCCCAGCCCAATGGGAAGCCGCTTGTTTTCCAATTCCTCACTGTAAGGGGCACCGAGGACCGGGAGCAGGACTTTATTGCGCAACCCCGGTTTTAAAGGCTTCCAGTCAATATCAAAGTAAGTTGCATACTGCGAGTCAGGGCCGTTTTGAAGTACATCGGCCCACCAGAGATTTTCACTGTCCGCAGCCATGTGGTTCGGGACAATGTCAAGCAGCAGCCCGAATTGGTGCTGCCGCAGCGTTTCCGAAAGCTTGATAAAGTCATCCTCGCCCCCGAGGTCTTTGCTCAACCGCTTTGGATTTGTAATGTCGTAGCCGTGGGTACTCCCTTTCCTGGCTTGGAGCAGGGGAGAGGTATACAAATCGGTGACGCCCAGAGCCTGGAGGTATGGAATCAGCGACATCGCATCGCCGAAGCGGAACCCCTCGTTAAACTGAAGCCGGTACGTTGCGCCGGGAACCCGCAGGGATACCACTCAGGTACCCCTCCTCATCCTGAGATTGTCCCCAAGTGCATTCAGGATGTCTACTACATCTTTGACGCTGTCCTTTCCCTGCCGGGCCTTTTCCTGGAGATCTCTGTACGTGGTTTGCAGCAGGTTGTAATAGATGTTCTGAACCTTCCAGAGGTCGACATCGAAGGGCAATGACCGCGCGAGGCCTGTGACGGCTTCCAGGTCTTTGAGCAGAACCATGTCGGCCGGCTCGTCACGCAGCCTTTCCGCCATATTATCTACAGTCTTTTTGAGCGCGTAGCCGAGACCCTCTTCGTCGAGCGGGATCTCCCAAAGTTTAGCCTCATTGAGAAGAGACGATATGTAGTCGAAATTAGGCGGTTCTTCCGCAAAGGCGCGGCGCAGACCGGTGTTGATTACAAACTCTGCAGTGGTGTACAGGGCTTTGGGCTGCGGAATGTTGAGGTCTTTCAGGTAACGCATCAGCGAAGCCTGCCGCTCATATATCCGCCGGTAATCCTCTTCAACCTCGGCCAGTGTCGAGTCGAGAATAATATTCAGGACCTTGCGCTGTTCGTCCCTGAAAAGCTGCTTCAAGGAGTAGGTCGCCCCTTCAAAATGGCTGTCCAGAAGCCTTATTAACTCTGCGAGGTCGGCCCGCTCAAAAGCTGCGCTTACCTCCTGCACCATATTGGCGTAATCTTCCTCGCTCCGGAAAAACCGTACACCGCCGTTGACATTGTATTCGCCAAAAAAAAGCACTCCATAGGTTAGCATAGCCGATTCACGGGTGATGTTTGAAGTAACCTCGGCCCGTCCCAGCGCCAGTTTAACTTTGCCCGCCGTTAAAGAGTGGTGGTCTTTCCGGTCTACGGTGTAGCAGTAAATACGCGACTGTTCGCCGTATGTTTTGAAAAGAGAGCTGATAGCGTAATGGGCGCCGACCTTGGGCAGGTCGACCATCGCCGGCTTGGCAAAATTTTCGTAAATATAGGCGCCGTCGCGGTGGGCGGGAATGTTGCTTTTCGCCTGGGACAGTATTTCGAGAAACTGGGATTCAAAAGCATCACCGAACAGTTCTTCCGCGAGTTGGATGACGCGGGCGGCGTACTGGATCACCTGGACCGTTTCGATCCCGGAAATCTCGTCGAAGAACCAGCCGCAACTCGTAAACATCAGCATGGCATGGCGCTGCATTTCTAGCAGTTTTAACACCGTCACCTGTTCTTCGGGAGTTAATTCACGGACGGAGTGTCTTGACAGGAACCGGTCTACGTTTTCCGGTGAACGGTCAAGCAAGACAGAGATGTAGTCGTTCCTTGCTTCCCACGGGTCCTTTAAGTACTTGAGCCCTGTTTCCTGAAACCGCGGTGCCAGCGAGTTCCTTAAGTTGTTCAGCGCATTCCGCAACGGGGCCCGCCACGCCTGGCTCCACCCGGGATGCATCCCGGAGTTGCAGCCGCAGTTGCTGCGCCAGCGTTCAACCCCGTGAATACAGCTCCAGGAGCTGTTCTCGTGGATCTCCACCTCGTGAGAAGGGGGGTGCTTTTCCAAATAATCGGCGAAGTTGGTGATGCGTGCCAGCTTGTTGGATTCGAGGTAATTTAAGGCATAAGCCAAAGCCATGTCGCCGTGGCGGTGGTGGTGCCCGTAAGTTTCCCCGTCGGTGGCGATGCTGAGGAGCTGCGGCCACGACCGCCCCTCGGCAAATCCGGACATGAGTCGCTTGGCAAAGTGTTCGCCGTTGGAGAGCAGTTTTTCGAATGCTACCGCGCGCGAGATAGGGCCGTCGTAAAAGAATACGTCGACGGTACGGCCAGAGGGAAGGCTAATCTTGTACGGCATTGACGGATCGATACCGCCGGGGCCGGGTTCCTCCCAGGTGCTTTCACCTATCTTTCGCACCCGCCGGGCCTGGTAGGGGGACAGGATGGTGAAGCGGATGCCCTGTTGAGCCATGATATCAAGCGTCTCCAGGTCCACCGCGGTTTCCGGCAGCCACATGGCCTCCGGCCGCCGGCCGAAGCGGTGCTCAAAATCCCGGAGTCCCCAGATGACCTGCGTGTATTTATCGCGCGGGCACGCCAGCGGCATGATCATGTGGTTATAAGCCTGGGCCAGAGCGGAGCCGTGCCCGGAGAAATACTCCTTGCTTTCACGGTCGGCGTCGATTACCGCCTGGTAGACCTCCGGGACTTTTGTGGCCAGCCAATCGAGCAGGGTAGGACCGAAGTTAAAACTGATTTTGGCGTAGTTATTGACTATTTTTCTGATCTTGTCCTGGCTGTCCAGGATGCGCGAAGCCGTGTTAGGCTCATAACATTCAGCGGTGATGCGTTCGTTCCAGTCGTGATACGGATAAGCGGAGTCTTGGAGTTCGACGTCCTCCAGCCACGGGTTTTCCCGCGGGGGCTGGTAAAAATGTCCGTGTATGCAAATAAACCGGTCCACGTCAGTCTTCAACCTCCTTTGTTCGTGCCAGTAAAACACAAGCTGACGGACTCAAAGTAAGGGCTACTTCTCCCGGGGAAATAAGCTCCGCCGGGACCATACTCCCGCCGCCCAACCACTGTTCATCCGCGCTGTCTACCACCTTTTGCCAGTGTCCCGGAGGCAGCGGTAGAGTGACGGTTACGGGGTTCTCGTTAAAAGAAAACGCCAGCCACACCTCGTCATCGCCGTGCCACCGGCGAACGAAGAGCAACCTTTCCCGCTCACAAACCGTGACTTCCATAGCATCCCGATCAAGGTTCGATAAAGCAGGCGACTCCCGGCGGAGTCGGATAAGATTCCGGTAAAACTCCCAAAGCAACTTGTGCTGTTCCAGCCGTAGAAGATCACGACGCAGCCGCGAGCGGATGAAGGTTTCTTCATCCTGCGGGTCCGGCACGTTATTCTGCCACCCGAATGCGGCGAATTCCTCCCGACGCCCCTTGCGTACAGCCTCAGCCAGCGCCGCGTCCGAGTGACTGGTAAAATACTGAAAAGGCGCTGTTTCCCCGTACTCCTCTCCCATGAACAGCAAAGGCAAGAACGGCGAAAGTAGTACCACGCCGGCTGCCAGTTTAAGGGCGGAAAAGGAAACGAGCACAGCGAGCCTCTCGCCGCACGCACGGTTTCCCACCTGATCGTGGTTCTGTGCGAAAACCACGAATTGATCCGGCGTGCACAGCTCAGTCCGGTTTCCGTGCCGCCGTTTCCGGTAAGTCGAATACTGTCCGGTATAAACGTAACCGTTGGTAAAAGCCCTGGCAAGGTGCCGAGGCGCACCAAAATCCTGATAGTATCCGCTTCGCTCCCCGGTGAGCAGAGCATGGAGAGCGTGGTGAAAATCGTCGCTCCACTGTGCGTCCAAGCCGTAGCCGCCCGCTGCCCGCGGCTTTATTAACCGGGGGTCGTTGAGGTCGCTTTCCGCAATCACGTACACACGCCGTCCCAGCACTTCAGCATATTGGTGCACTGAAGCCGCTAGTTCTTCCAAAAAGTGAACCGCAGAAAGGTCCAGGATGGCGTGAACTGCGTCAAGCCTGAGGCCGTCGATATGGAACTCCT
>JBFLWY010000049.1:0-9707 GCA_040757355.1 Bacillota bacterium
CTTCGATCGTCTGGATCGGCATGCGGTGGCAAGGAGATTGAAGAAGCGGCTTGAGGCCATCGGCTTCCGGGTCGAACTGCAAGACCTGGAAAACACTGCCGCTTAAAGTCTATTTTCGGAGGAGTGCATGAATGCTCAAAACCGACGATCCGTTGGTAATGCTTATCGGGAATACTCCCCTCGTGGCTCTTACAAAGGTCGGTGCAGGACTGCCGGCACGGGTAGCGGCAAAGTGCGAATGGTTCAACCCGGGTGGGAGTTCCAAAGACCGTGCAGCCTTGTGGATGTTGACGGATGCCCTCGCCAGGGGGCTCGTCCGGGAAGGCAGAACGATTGTCGAGCCGACGAGCGGGAACACCGGTATTTCGCTGGCCTGGCTCGGGGTGCGTTTCGGCCTGCGGGTTATCCTCACCATGCCTGAAACGATGAGTGCCGAGCGCCGGACACTGCTAAGGGCACTCGGTGCGGAAGTGGTCTTAACGCCGGGGACCGATGGAATACCGGGTGCCGTCCGGCGTGCCCAGGAGCTTGCCGCGGAAATACCTGGGGCATTTATGCCAAACCAGTTCGCTAACCCGGCCAATCCAGAAAGCCACTACCGGACCACCGGTCCGGAGATCTGGCAGGATACCGGGGGAGATGTGGATATAGTTGTCGCCGGCATAGGCACCGGCGGTACCCTGGTCGGTATAGCAAGGGCTCTGAAAGAGCTTAATCCCGGAGTAAAGACGGTTGGTGTAGAACCCGCAGAATCCCCGGTCCTTTCGGGAGGCATGGCAGGAAAACACGGGATCCAGGGAATCGGGGCGGGTTTCATCCCGCAGGTGGTTGACAGGAGTCTGATTGACGAAATCCTTCCGGTGGAAACCGGTGCGGCCATGGCAACCGCCCGTTCCCTCGCCGAACGAGAGGGGCTATTGACCGGCATCTCTTCAGGGGCCGCATGTTTTGCCGCTTTATCTGTCGCCGCCCGCCCGGAAAACGAAGGGAAACTGGTGGTTGCAGTCTTGCCTGACAGCGGTGAGCGGTACCTTTCAACGGGGCTATTTGACAGAGGTTAGGTAACTATTCATCCTGCCACCTACCACTTACCCAGCACTCAACCAAGAGATAAAGCTACAGCCTGACAGAAAAATGGGGTTGCTTATGAGTTAGTGTTAATAATAAGGTTGAGTGCTGGGCGGCGAGAAACAAGCAGTGCGCGGAACCCAGCACTCAATTCAGCTTGGAAAGTAGCAATTGCGTAGAAACATTAAATGTTGCGAAAACCGCTTGTTTTTTGCCAGGGCCAGTTTGAGTGCTGGGGGCCGGGCCGGAGCGTACATGATTCAGAGGTCGGAAGCCGGAAGTCGGAGGTTTGCCTCTAACATCCGGCATCTGACTTCCGAAATGCGCCGTTTATCGCTATGCCCGACGGGAAGCCTGGATAGTTATGAGGTTAGTAAGAGGGGCTTGGTGCTCGTGGATGATAAGCTTTTCTTGGTAACGATTGGTTGCGGCCAACTGCCAAAAATAGTTGAAGTCACTGCGCAACACGATTTTGCTGTCTTCGGTACCCTTGACGGGCAGATCCTGTCAAACCTTATGAAGAATCTTCAAGGGAGACAAGGACTCCCGGTGTATTTTTACGAATCCGGCTGAATTTTCCCTCGCAGGGTGGTTGCCGTGGGCAACCTCGAAAAGATGTGGCTTGATATCCCTAAAGAGTTCTCCGAAAAAGAAGAACTCGCCGTCGCTTTTCAAGAGCACTTCGGAAAACCGTGGTCTGAAGTGATGATCGGCGCGGAGAAATCCCTGTCCTATCACGCCGCTAACAATGCATACTTCGCCGTTAGCAACCTTAAACCGGTGGAAAACGTAACTCTGAGCGACTTACTTGAATCCAAAGGTAATAAGAAGCCTGTCAACATAATCGCAAGTTAATCGCCTGCGATAAGCTTTGCAACATAACTTTGTCAGGCGCCGCCGTCCGGTGCTCACGTACCATTTGAGAGGTGAGATGTGGGAGGTTAAATGAAAATTCCTATACGCTCAAGCTAAAAGAAGGTCCAATTGGTTTTCCGGTTGTTATTCCCGTTCTTCGCCTTCCACCGGAACCGGAGCCGCCAGAAATACCTGCGGGTCGGCGGCGGGCCCTATTCCGGGCATATCCCAGGTGCGGATCAACACTGAACCGTTGCTGCCGACCAATGCGGCAACGGTCAGTCCATGTTCCTCTTCAATTTGCTGCAGAGGGTCTTCCCGAATACTGCCATCTGAAACCATATGACCGGACCGCCTGAGTTCTTGCTGAAGTAGGTACCTGCCGGTTGAAAGGCCGTTGCTGACCGCCCGTTGTCGGGTGTCTGAGCCGGTGCTTATCGCTACGATCTCCACTCCTCCTTGCCTTGCCGGAAAACTCTCCGCAACAAAAGAGGCCAGCGCCTCCGTACCAAGCTTCCTGTGGCTGGGCTGGGAAGTAACCGTGACGAGAACCACGCTGTTTTCGCCTTCAGACAGGTAACCCGCTGCATATGCCCGTTCGAGGAGATAACCGATGCATACGTCTACGGGTTTGCCGCGCAAATCAAGCGGGGAAAGCAGTTTGTTGCCGCTGTCATTAAAACCGCGTTGCCCGACGACCCGCAACTGCGAGTCAAGCGCAAGTTCGATACTCGGATCGAGGTCTAGGGCAACATAAGCCCAAACCCCGGGGAAGAACATCCGGTACACTCCGAGGCCGAAGCACAGGATACTTAAAGCGGCGGCCGCCAGCCACCATTGGACGGTCCTTCGGTCAGGTGGTTCGACCGTCACCTCGTCGCCGAGAGCATCATGCTCGCCCACGACCCCCCGGCAAAAAAGTCCGTCGTGGGTAATGATAATTCCACCGCCGTTTTTCCTTTTCAACAGCAACCCACGCATGACGACCCTACCTCGCTCTAGGCCTGATGTAAGAATTTAGGTAAATGAACCGCTCGGGATACCGGAAAACAATCGCCAGCGCCATAAGGTACTTCCGGTTTTTTTCTATTACCTTCGGACTGAGCCCGGTTTTCGAGGCCATCTCGCGCAACGGCAGCCGCCTTTCGGGCCCGAACCGGCCGAATATTTTTTCATCCGCCGCGATTGACTGCGCCGCCCTTATGAGCGCCAGACGGCTGTCACGATGCTTCGGCGAAATAGACACCAATTCCTCCAGTGCGATCCCAAACTCCTCCAAGGCCTGTTCATAATCCTTGATCTCTTCGGCCCTGTCCTGAACTGCTTCTTCCCACAAAAAGTCTTCCCACGCCGCTGCCGCTTCCACCTGCACCATTTCCTCAGAAATCTCCCTGCCGCCGGCAATTTCCCTGTAACGGCCCTCTTGCCGGAAATAATTGGCCAGCCGGCTCTTGATAACCAGCCGGGCAAACGCCAAGAAGGGTACGCCCCGCTCCGGCTGGTACCTTGTCACAGCCTCGTCAAAAGCAATAAGACCAATGCTCAGTTCGTCGTCCAAACCCAGTTCAAGCGCCCGGCGGCAATAGGCGCTGACGACGCTGAAAACAAAACTCCGGTAAGCCTTAATCAGGGCGCCGCGTGCCTCGATGTCACCTTCTCTTGCCCGCGCAAGTAACTGCCGGAGGGTGTCTTCGTCCATGACGCAGAAGCTCCTTACTCCGAACCCTTCCTTACGAGGGCTTTGTTTAATAATACAAACAAAGCTCCCGCTTTGAAGGGTATTAGTTATCTAAATTATTATTTTGGTAAAAGGAGCCTAAACTTTAGTCCTTTTGGTCTTTTTTCGGTGCGTAAGATAAAAATAAATTGCCAGACCAAAAAGCGCGCTTGTTATAAAAATTGGTTGTAACCGTCCACTAATCTTATCCCAGTTGTTCCCGAAAAGTATTCCTAACGTGAGATAAAGGGCACTCCAGGAGACAGCGAAAAGCGTCGTCAAAGTTAGAAAAAGGCCCGGGCTCAACTGCCCGATGCCGGCAAGATACGGAGTAAGATTGCTGATCCCGGGGATAAACCTGCCAAAAATAATAAATCCCGGCGCAGAGCGGCTTAGAAAAGTACGCGCCTTATCAAGGCGTGCAGGTGTGACCTTTAGCAAGCGTCCACCGACTTTTTCGAAAACTCGTCCGCCCAATTTAGCTCCCAAAAGATAAGCCACAACTGAACCGGTGATAAAACCCAAAGCTGTCGCAACCATGGCCGCGGGAAAGACCATATATCCCTTTGCGACTAAAAACCCACCGATAATTACCATAATCCCGCCGGGGAAAAAAGGGACACCCAGGGCTTCAACAAAGCTGCTCAAGAGAATCCCGCCGATGCCAAAAGCAGTAAGGTAGTCGATCATGAACTCGCTCAGCGCCAATTTCCCACCTCTTGCGGAGACCGGCTAAAGCAACTTTTGCATGCGTGATAGCCTGCCAGTACCGCATCTTTTTCGCTGTCGAACCACACCCTGTTAATAAGCGCGGGGAGGCCGGTGCAGCCGGGGCGGTGATAGACATAACTGCGGCGGTTGCCGATTACCCGTCCGGCGTTAAAATCACGTACACCCCATAAACCCCGTCCGGATTCCATCGCTTGGCGCTGCGCTGTCAATAATTCTTCGAAGTGCAGCAGGTTGGGCGGCGAGGTATACACCTGGGCATAGCCAGCCCTCAAGAGCAAGCGGTTAAAAAGGTTTTCCTCCAAATAAACATAGGCCAACAACCGTCCGTAGCGGTCCCGGGAAACGACGTCAAATTCAAGGGTTATCACCCGGTTAAGCAGCATTTGCCTGGTATAGTTTCTTGCCTTTACACCGAACAACCCGCCGGTTTGCCCCTTGCCTCCGGTCTCCGGAGCGTCGACCCCGATGAGGCGGACCTTCTCCCTTTGAAAAACCTGTACCGGGCCCTGCGGCCCGGAAATTATATAGCCCTCGCCCTTCGGCCTGACCGCCGGTCCCGGCAAAAACGCGACACTGACGGTATCCCCGTCGATTACTTCCACCACCCGCGCGGATATACCGCTACACGACGGAGCAGGTGCTGCTTCCCGGCCGCCGGTTAACTGCCCTGTGCCAGATTGAAGCCCGCATCCGGACATTGAAAGTAATACGAAGAATACTAAGAGCCGGACAAAGCTAGAGCACCCGCGCGAAACCACTGTAAATGATTCCCCGGTGACCGTCCAGCGTAACCATCTGGCCGTCCTTCAGAACAGCAGTTGCTCCCTCTACGCCGACGATTACAGGTATCCCGAACTGCAACCCGACAATGGCCGCATGAGATGTCAGACCGCTGGTTTCCGTTACTATGCCGGCACATCGTTCCATAGCGGGGACAAACTCTTTGTCCGTTGTCGGTGTGACCATGATATCGCCGGGCTGAATCCTGGCCAGGGCTTCTCTCGATGTATGCACGACGCGCACCGTCCCGGTTACCGCTTTGGCTCCGATCCCGATCCCCCGGGCGAGTACATCTCCTACAGTATGCACCTTCAAGAGGTTGGTGGTACCGTGAACCCCGACGGGAACACCCGCGGTAATGACCACCAGGTCGCCGCTGTTTATGTAGCCCGCGGATATCGCTGCCTCTACGGCCTCCTGGATCATCTGGTCCGTGCTCTCGATCCTTCTTATCAGCAGCGGAAGCACGCCCCAAACAATACTTAACCGCATTGCCGCCTTGAGATGTGGAGTGACGGCCACAATCGGAGCCCGCGGACGGTACTTGGCCACCATCCTCGCAGTATATCCCGTTTGGGTTGCGGTGATGATAGCGGCAGCGCCAAGATCCTGTGCCGTAGCGCAGGTAGCAAAGCTGATTGCGTCGGTCACCGTATGTCTTGAGGATGCTTTGCGCCTGTTCAGTATTTCTCCAAAAGGCAGAGATTCCTCAGTGCGGGCGGCAATTTTTGACATAACGGCGACCGCTTCCACCGGGTAACGCCCGATAGCGGTTTCTCCGGAAAGCATGACCGCGTCGGTTCCGTCAAAGATAGCATTGGCGACATCGCTGGCCTCCGCCCGCGTAGGCCGCGTGTTGTGCACCATCGACTCAAGCATCTGTGTTGCAGTAATGACGGGTTTACCGGCTGCGTTGGCTTCCTCTATGATCCGTTTTTGTGCGAGGGGAACCTCCTCAGTCGGTATTTCCAGGCCCAGGTCTCCGCGTGCTACCATGACACCGTCAACGACTTTAAGGATGTTGCTTAAGTTTTCCAGACCCTCCCAGTTCTCAATCTTGGCAATGATTCCGATGTCGGCGTCCGCTTCCTCTAAAAGACGCCGCGCCGTAAGTACGTCCTCCGTCTTCCTGACAAAGGAGAGAGCGATAAAGTCTACATTCTCCGCTACCGCAAACCTGATGTCGTTGATGTCCTTTTCCGTCAGTGACGGCAGGTTCACCTTTATCCCGGGCAGGTTAACCCCCTTGCGGGCTGCAACCTCGCCGCCGGTCTCCACCCGGCACAAGACGCCTTTGTCCGTAGCGTCCAGAACCCTCAAACTCACCAGGCCGTCGGCCATAAGAATAAGATTTCCCGGCCGGACATCCCTGACCAAGCCCTTGTAATTTATCGGTATGCGGCGCCTTGTACCGGCGACGTTTTCGGGGATAAGTTCAACCTCTTCCCCGGCTTCAAGCTGTAAAGGCCCGGCTTCGAATTCGCCCAGACGGATTCGCGGCCCTCGAATATCTATTAAGATACCCAGATTTTTCCCCAACCGTCCAGCGACCGAACGGAGCAAACGTATCCTCCGGCTGTGCTCTTCCTGTGTCCCGTGGGACATATTAACCCGGGCGACGTTCATCCCGGCTTTTAGCATTCCTTCGATCACGGCAGGGTTTTCACTTGCCGGGCCGATTGTGCATACGATCTTGGTGTGCCGCATCAGCATCCTCCTATAAACATGAAGTCAGAATTCACCCAGCACTCAACACAGAAAGACAGCTACTTTAACTTCTACTGTGGAATAAAAAACTTCCCCGCACTCAAACTCAAAGAATTAACCCATTTAACCATAATGTGGAAGGTTTCTTTTAAAACTTCATTTTTTGGTAACTGACACCGCCCGACTCAGTTGAGTACGGGGCCGCCGTTTTTCCCAGTTGAGTGCTGGGCGACCTCATGCTTCCTACCTCTATTGTTATATCGCCAGAACCTCTGCCAACCGGTATAGCTCCTCATCAATTTTCTTGTTTGCTTCAAGCATTGCCGCCAAATCCCGGTGCTCCAACTTTCCGTCCGCCACACATACGGCGGCAGACCGCTCCCCGTTCATCACTAACTCCACCGCGCGCGCACCCATAACGCTGGCCATGACACGATCGAAGGCCGTGGGCGTACCCCCGCGCTGAATGTGCCCGAGTATCGTTATCTTCGTGTCAAAGCCCGTGCGGGATTTGATCTCGCGTGCAACCTCGGCGGCAGAACCGGCGCCCTCGGCAACAATGATGATGCTGTGCAGCTTACCCCGCCGGACCCCGCGCAAAAGCCGGCGGCAAACAGCATCAAGGTCAAAGGGGAATTCGGGGATTAGAATCGACTCTGCACCCCCTGCAAGACCGGCCGTAAGAGCAATAAACCCGGAATTGCGACCCATTACCTCCACCACGAACGTCCGCTCGTGGGAGGTAGCCGTATCCCGGATCTTGTTTATGGCGTCTACCACGTTGTTTACAGCGGTATCGAAACCGATGGCGTAATCCGTCCCCGGAATATCGTTGTCTATGGTTGCCGGAACGCAAGCAACGGGCAATCCGGTTTCTTTATGTAAAGCCAGCGCCCCCTTGAAGGAACCGTCGCCGCCGACAACCACCAGAAACTCGATACCGGCACGTTGTATTGAAGCAAAGGCTTGCGCCCTTCCCTCCGGAGTCATGAACTCTTGGGAACGCGCGGTCAACAGCACCGTGCCGCCCGTCTGGATGACATCAGCCACCGACCCCAGACTAAAGGATTCGATATCTCCGTCAATTAAACCGGCGAATCCTCGCTTGATGCCCAAAACTTCGTATCCCTGATAGAGTCCTTTACGCACCACTGCCCGGATAGCAGCGTTCATTCCCGGTGCGTCGCCGCCGCTGGTTAATATGCCGATCCGGCGCAACGGATCACCTCTTCAACGTTCAACCTTATACTGACAGCCCAGCACTCAGTGTAGTCCTTAAGTTTTTGAAGCTACTACTTAATTTAGGCTGATGCAGGTCTCTTCTTCGCCCAGCACTCAATGTTATCATTGTACTTTTAAAGCTACCACTTCTTTTAGGCTAACAAATGTCTCCCGGTTCAAAGCTCAAAACTGCACTGAGTGCCGGGTCAAAAGCCCCGCTGAGTGCTGGGTGGGGTCCGTTCTACGTTCTGCGTTTATAAAAGGCCGAAGGCCGTTTCCGGCAAAAAACCTATCTGTACCTTAAAATGCCGGAAACGCTACGCTTATTCCGGCCTACTTTTCTGTCTTAGCCGCAAGCTTTTCTGTCTTAGCCGCAAGTTAAGTACCAAAGTTGAATAAATAAAGTAACAATAAGTTGCTGTTGTTTACGGCACGAGTGCGGCACGAAAGTCAGCAGGAAGCCCGAAGCCGTCTAATAAGTCGGAAGTGAGAATTATTGAAGAAATTCGCTATATGAATTTCCCGCTAATTAAAGTCTCACCGCTAACCTCCCGCCTCTCACCTCTAACAAATCAGCGGTCTGCGGAACCGGTCGGGAGTGTTTAGTGCCCGCTTTTAACCGGTATGATTCACATGCCCCACCCGCCGCAGCTTTGCGTAGCGCTGTCTCACCAATTCACCGGGGGGAAGGTCCTTTAACGTTGCAAGTTGGCGGCCGAGCGCCTCGCGTAACATCTTTCCCGCGGTCTCAGGATCACGGTGGGCCCCGCCCAGGGGCTCGGGTATCACCTCGTCTATGATCCCCAGGGAAAGCAAGTCTTGGGCTGTGAGTTTGAGGGC
Organism: Bacillota bacterium; assembly: GCA_040757355.1. GTDB lineage: Bacteria > Bacillota > Desulfotomaculia > Desulfotomaculales > Ammonificaceae > DTYU01. The sequence goes on from JBFLWY010000049.1 coordinate 8,921, forward strand.
TTCGGCAGCCTCCCGGGCGCGGGATGCATCCCTCCAGAGAATACTGGCGCACCCTTCGGGCGAAATGACGGAAAATATTGAATGCTCCTGCATGAGAATCCTGTCTCCGACTCCCAAGGCCAGCGCGCCGCCGCTTCCTCCTTCGCCGATCACTAATACTATTATTGGTACCCGGAGCGTGCTCATACGCAGTAAATTTTGTGCGATAGCCTGACTCTGTCCGCGTTCTTCCGCACCGATACCGCAATGAGCTCCGGGAGTGTCAATGAAGCTTATTACCGGCCGCCCAAACTTCTCTGCCTGGACCATCAGCCTTAAGGCCTTTCGAAAGCCCTCCGGGTGAGCCATGCCGAAGTTGCGGTTTACGTTTGCCCTGGTATCCCGCCCTTTAAGGTGCCCGACCACGGTAACCGCCATGTCGTCAAACCGCCCAATCCCTCCGAATATTGCGGGATCGTCCCCGTAACAGCGGTCTCCGTGCAGTTCAATCAAGTCTGTAAAAAGCATCCTTACGTAGTCTTCTGTGCACGGGCGGTCGGGGTGGCGGGCAAGCTGCACCTTCTGTGAGGGCGTTAGGTTTTCAAAAATGGAGCGTTTCAACTCGTCGGCACGTTTCTTAAGATTTTCAATTTCTTCCCCAAGATCAAGCCCTTTCTCCTGACTGAAAGAGGTAAGCTCGATAATCTTGTTTTCCAGGTCCACAAAGGGTCTTTCAAAATCAAGGACTGTCGGCATTACCTTCCCTCCTACTGGTTCAACCGCTAAAAACCACACCGGTTCGCAATCG
>JBFLWY010000049.1:9807-15436 GCA_040757355.1 Bacillota bacterium
ACTGAAAGAGGTAAGCTCGATAATCTTGTTTTCCAGGTCCACAAAGGGTCTTTCAAAATCAAGGACTGTCGGCATTACCTTCCCTCCTACTGGTTCAACCGCTAAAAACCACACCGGTTCGCAATCGTTAAGAAACATTCGCTCAAGTCAACCTTATCTTTTTAAGCCAGGCACACGGGTAATTATCAGGAAGGATTTACGAATTCGACGCGTTACTATTCAGGCGTCCCGTCGGGCGCGGCAATAAACGGCGCATTTCGGAAGTCAGATGCAGGATGTCAGAGGTCAGACCTCATAGAATTCGCTACGTGAATTCCCTTTTTTCTCTTTTCAGACTTCCGACTTCCGGCTTCCGACCCCTGAATCATGTACGCTCCGGCCCGGCCCCCAGCACTCAAACTTGCCCTGGCAAAAAACAAGCGGTTTTCGCAACATTTAATGTTTCTACGCAATTGCTACTTTCCAAGTTGAATTGAGTGCTGGGTTCCTCGCATTGCTTGTTTCTCGCCGCCCAGCACTCAACCTTATTGTTAACACAACTCATAAACAACTCCATTTTTCTGTCAGGCTGCAGCTTTATCTCTTGGTTGAGTGCTGGGTAAGTGGTGGGTGGCAGGCTGAATAGTTACTTCGACGCGTTTTCGTTTTCCCGCCCATGAAGCATAAGAATGCGCGCCAGGGTCTCGCGCATCATTGCCCGCGGTACAACAAGGTCAATCATGCCATGTTGCTGCAAAAACTCCGCTTTTTGAAAACCGTCCGGAAGTTTTTGTCTGATGGTTTGTTCTATGACCCGCGGACCGGTGAAACCGATCAGCGCCCCGGGTTCGGCGAGAATAACGTCCCCCAGCGTCGCAAAGCTGGCACTCACGCCTGCAGTGGTCGGGTCCGTTAGCACGGTAATATAAAGCAATCCAGCGTCATCAAGTAGTTTTACCGCCGCTGCGGTTTTGGCCATTTGCATCAGCGCGACCATTCCCTCTTGCATCCTGGCACCGCCGGATGCAACAAAAACAATAAGCGGTAGACGCCGCTCGCATGCCTTTTCCACCGCCCGTACAAATTTTTCCCCGACAGCGGCACCCATACTGGCCATCATAAAGCGTGAATCCATCACGCAAATAAGACTTTTGTATCCCAAGATACTCCCTTCGCCGGTTACCATGGCCTCGCTCAACCCGGTTACCTGCCGGGCTTCGTTCAGCTTTTCCGGGTAACCCGGAAAGTCCAAAGGGTTATCAGCTACAAGGTCCGCGTTATATTCCGTGAAGCTGCCGTCATCCAGAGTGAAATTGAGTCGCTCTGCAGCAGTAAGGCGAAAATGGTAATCACATTTCCGGCAGACCTTGAGGTTTTTAGCAATATCTTTATTGTAAAGAATCTCTCCGCAGCGGGGGCATTTAACCCATAATCCTTCGGGAATCTCCTTCCTTTCTTCCTGGCGAACGGTAACATATTTCGGTTTCTTGAAAAGGTCTAAGACCAAGAAACCCTCTCCCTTCCATCTCAGAAAGAGCCTAACAGCTCAAGTGCTTCCTCGACCTCGGCTCCCGGCACAAGAACTTCGTATGCCTGGTTTTCATGCCCCCCGGTCCCGACCGTATGCAGCTTAACTAACAAGCCTTCCTTTACGAGCAAATCCTTGATTTTCTCAGCTTCTTTTTGACTGGGGGCTACATATACCACGGTCCACACAAAGTGCCCTCCTTGCTTATTTCTTTGCCTCTAATGCATAACCACTCCGGCGTTCGCGCCAGTGGTTTCATGTACCAGTCAAAGACGGTTTGCGTTCTTCAATTATGCCCACAGGACTCGCTCAGGATACCCCGTACTACTCATCGGTTCGGATCCGCCCGTGTTTGGTAAGAATCTCAGCCCTTCCCCGAATTTTTATCGCGGAAGTGTGTTCCGTAAACTGAGCGATCATTATTTCGCCCTTGTCCAGTTTTTCCGTGTGGTGAAACTTGGTGTCCTTACCACGCGTAAGCCCCATGATGGTCACACCATTTTCCATTGCCTTTATCAGAATATAGTCGGCTGAAATCCATTCATATTCGGGCATATATTTACCTCCTGTCTTCTGGCAAGTATGATAGCACATCAAGGGACTTAAGGGCAAGTTTTCCGCCGGACCCGGACTATGCTTTACCTTTCACCAATAGATGGAGAAGGTCGCTCGACGGAAGGGTCTACAAATGTTGCCAGGCAACTCTTACGTTTTTCTCACCGACCAGGTCCTGGAGAATAGTTATAACCGGGGAGGCTACGTCAACCCAGTATCCTTCCGGCGCTTTGCGCATGACGCTCTCGCCTGGATAGTAAAGGTAAACGGGGCAGGTGCCCCTGTATCGCCCAAGAACCTCCTTAAGGCGGTCGACAAACTCCGGTCCGGCCTCCGGAAGGCGTAAATAGAGTTCGGCCCCGTCACCGTTTACCGCTGTAATCTCGTCGGCCACTAAACGCGTTTTCTCTCCTTTCGCCTTCTTGCCGCTGACAAGAATAACCGCTTCGGGCTTTAAAAGGTTCCGGCAGTCCTGGTACGCCCGCGGGAAAACCACAACTTCGATGGTCCCGGTCAAATCCTCGAGTTGAAGCACTGCCATCTGCTCCCCCTTCCGGGTTCTCAGCCGCTTCACTGTCAGAACCAGACCTCCGGCCCGAAGAGTGGTATCCGGTTCAGCCTCGGGCAACTCTACCGCCTGAACATTAGTAAGCGCCCGTAAGATTTCACGGTACCCGCCCAAGGGATGCCCTGTAATATAAAGCCCCAATAACTCCTTTTCCATAGACAAGAGGTCCTGCTGGGGGAATTCTTCGATTGTCGGGTCGATGTTAATGTGATACCCGCCGCTATCAAGATCCCCAAAAAGGCTTAGCTGGCACGAATCCTTCTGCTTGACTGATCGCTGTGCGAGTTCAAGCCCCTCGTCCATCACGCTCAACAGTTGCCTCCGTGAATGACCGAGCGAAGCAAACGCCCCGGCACGGGCCAGGCTTTCCAGCACCCTTCGGTTGATCACGCGGGGATTCATCCTCGAACAGAAATCCCCGAAATCCCGGAAAAGACCGCCTTCTTTCCGGGAGGTAATGATTGATTCGACCGCGCCCTCACCCACATTCTTCACCGCGGAGAGCCCGAACCGGATGCCGTTCTGGACCACGGTAAAGTTGCGGCCGCTTTCGTTTACATCGGGAGGAAGGACCTCGATCCCCAAACGTCTGCATTCCTCAACGTAGGCTGCTACCTTGTCGCTATTGTCTTTTGCGGAGGTGAGGAGCGCAGCCATATACTCTGCAGGGTAGTTTGCTTTCAGGTAAGCTGTCTCGTACGCAACCATGGCGTACGCTGCCGAATGGCTTTTATTAAAACCGTAACCGGCAAAGTACTCCATCAGGTCAAAGATCTCGCCCGCAAGGTCGCTGCTGACGTTGTTCGCCGCCGCGCCCTCAATGAACCGGGTCCTGAGCCCGGCCAGGATATCCGGTTTCTTCTTACCCATTGCCCTGCGTAACAGATCGGCCTCCCCGAGGCTGAATCCGGCAAGGGAGCTGGCAATCTGCATGACCTGCTCCTGGTACAGGATTACACCGTAGGTATCTTTGAGGATCGGCTCGAGCGAGGGATGGGGATACACGACCTTTGTTTCGCCGTGTTTGCGCCGGATAAAGTCCTCCACCATGCCGCTTCCGAGCGGTCCCGGGCGGTAAAGGGCTACCAGCGCGATCAAGTCTTCAAATACGCTTGGCTTCAGTTCCCGGAGGAGGCTTCTCATCCCGCTTGATTCAAGCTGGAAAACGCCGGCCGTCTCGCCGAGGCAAAGCAGCTTGTAAGTGGCAGGATCGTCAAGCGGCAATCTATCCAGGTCTATCTCAACGTTAAAGCGCTCCTTTACCAGTTTCAACGTATCTCCGATAACCGTTAGGGTGCGCAAGCCGAGGAGGTCCATCTTCAGGAGACCCAGGTCTTCAACCGCTTCCTTGGCGAACTGAGTGGCGACTGTACCGTCAGCAATGCGGTGTAACGGCAAAAAATGCGTTAACGGTTCCGGCGCAATCACGATCCCCGCAGCGTGTGTAGAGGCGTGTCGCGGAATCCCCTCCAGTCGCATTGCAATGTCAAGCAGTCTTTTCACTGAGGGATCACTCTCGGAAAGCTCGCGGAGATCAGGAGAAGCCTCCAGGGCTTTCGCCACGGTCATGCCCGGTTCTCCCGGCACAAGGCGTGCAACCCTGTCAACGTCGCCGTAAGGCAGGCCAAGTGTCCTGCCGACATCCCTGATGGCCGCTCTCGCCGCCAGTGTCCCGAAAGTGGCTATCTGTGCCACCCGGTCCGCACCGTAATGCTCGAAAACATAATCGATTACTTTCCCCCGCAGCTCATAGCAAAAATCCGTATCTATATCCGGAAGAGAAACTCGCTCCGGATTTAAAAACCGCTCAAAAAGAAGCCCGTATTTCAATGGGTCGATACTGGTCACGCCAAGGCAGTATGCCACGATGCTCCCGGCGGCCGAGCCTCGCCCCGGCCCTACCAGTATACCGTTTTCCCGGGCAAAGCGGATCAAATCCCAAACAATAAGGAAGTAGGAAGGATAACCCATTTCCTCTATCACGCGCAGCTCAAACTCCAACCGGTCGACTTGTTCCTGGGTCGGATCGCCGTAACGTTCCCTAAGGCCGGTGTAGCACAACTCCCGGAGGTAGCTTGCCGGCGAATGACCCTGCGGGACCGGGTAGGCCGGCAGGTGGTACCTGCCAAAGGTAAGCGCAACCTCGCAACGCTCCGCAATTTCTAAAGTGCGCGTAAGGGCCTCCGGGACCTCCCGAAAAATTGCCGCCATTTCAGCCGCTGTCTTTAGGTACAACTGATTGGAGTGAAAGCGTAACCTGTTAGGGTCGTTTATCGTTTTGCCGGTTTGAATGCAAAGCAAAATGTCCTGGATTGAGGCATCATCCTGGTTTACGTAATGTATATCGTTTGTTGCCACGGTTGGAATGCCCAGTTCTTTGGAGAGTGCGATCAGACCGGGGTTTATGCGCCGCTGCTCTTCCAGACCATGGTCCTGCAGCTCTAAAAAGAAGTTGTCCTGTCCGAAAATCTCCCGGTAAGTTCCGGCAGTTTGCCGCGCCTTTTCGAATTCGCCTTCCAAAAGGTGCGCGGCCACCTCGCCGGCTGTACATGCACTTAAAGCAATCAAGCCCCGGTTTAACCGGCTGAGTAACAACCTGTCCACCCGCGGCTTATAGTAAAAGCCTTCGGTGAAGCCCCGCGATACCAACTCCATCAGGTTACGGTAACCGGTCTCGTTCTCTGCGAGGAGCACGAGATGATGCAGGTTGTCGTCAACCCTCGGTGTACGGTCGGCCATCGTCCTGGGCGCAACATAGACCTCGCAGCCCAACAGCGGTTTTATCCCTTCCGCCTTACAGGTACGGTAGAAATCCACCACCCCATACATCGCTCCGTGATCGGTGACGGCAAGGGCCGGCATCCCTAGCTCCTTTGCGCGCCGTACCACCTCTTTAATCCTGGCCGCACCGTCGAGGAGGCTGTATTCGGTATGTACGTGGAGGTGTACGAAAGACAAGTATCTATCCCCCCAAGGTTCAACGTTAGGAGTTCGAAGTT
>JBFLWY010000050.1:0-15138 GCA_040757355.1 Bacillota bacterium
TTCGATTCCTGCCGGGCGCACCAGAAAAAAACTAAGGAACCCGCGAGTACGATGACGCTTCGCGGGTTTTTGCTTTTTCGGTGCAGCGGTCGGTGGACCAGACCCCGGGGCTGTTTAGAACCTGTCAAAAAGGGACGGAGAAGCCTCAACAAGCTCGGTAACCGGTACTTCCAAGACGTTCCGGGCTTCGTCAAGTGTTCTTACTATCGCCTTGTTACCTTTGGCGTTCAGGTTTTCAATCCAAACGGGAGAACCGTCAAAAAGAACCTTAATGGTCTCTTCGGACTGAATTATTTGCCGGGCTCTTTCCAAATTCATTCCGCTAACCCCCTCACATAATAATGCTACGAATAGCCTTTCCCGATCCGACAGCGAAAATAACATCTATCCCGGTGTATAGGAACATTTCGGGTACAAACCGGGTAACTGACTATACCCGTTTGGTTTTTAAAAGTACAGTTTTTAAAGTACGGAAGATTAATAACTTATAGCAGGAAAACAAGCGGCGGCTATATAAGAACTAGTAAAACATCCGTGAACACACAGACAAATAGCGGTAGAGACCCTCTACCTGCGTATCTTGGATTACCTGCCGCGCACATTGGGATAAAACATGGTCACTTTAAAGCGTACCTCTGGCGAATGGAGTAACCGTGTAAGGTCTTTAAACACATGTGGGTCGGGAGACAAGATTTTGAGCGCGGAAATCATTGTCGGTACCTCCGGATACAGCTACGATGACTGGCGCGGCGCCTTTTACCCCCTGCGGCTCGCTAAAGAGAAGATGCTTGCTTTCTATGCACGGGAATTCTCTTTTACCGAGCTTAACTCCACCTATTATTATATTCCTCCCCAGCGGGTCTTCGCACGGCTTGCGGAGAGGACGCCCGAGGGCTTCATTTTCACGGTAAAGGCCCACAAATCCTTAACCCACGAACGGGACGAGAATCCTAAGAGCAGTGCAGAAAAGTTCCTCCTGGCCGTCAAGCCTCTTTGCGAAGCAGAGAAGCTCGGCGCAGTACTGTTTCAATTCCCCTATTCCTTTCGGAAGTCTGAAAAGAGTACGGACTACCTGACGCGCCTCCGGGAGGCGTTTCCACAAGTGCCCGCCGCAGTCGAATTCCGGCACGTGAGCTGGGTTGAGCAGTCGACTTACCAGCTCTTGCGTTCTCTCGAACTTGCGTATGTCTGTGTTGATGAACCCCGGCTTTACGGTCTTGTTGGACCGGTTGCGGTGCGCACATCTTCTTTAGGCTACGTGCGTTTTCACGGTCGAAACGCGGCAAAGTGGTGGAAGTGCAAAGAACCCTGGGAGCGTTACGACTACTTGTATGACGAAAAGGAGCTTGCGGAATGGGTGCCCCGGGCGCATAATATCGCTCGCGGCGCCAACCGCGTCTTTATTGCGTTCAACAACCATCCGCGTGCTCAAGCCGTCTGCAACGCGCGTACCTTCAGAAATATGATCCAAGCCTCCTATTGACAAACAAACGCGAGTCTGGCTGCGTTTTAAATGTCGTGCTGCGTATTCATGGTTTTCCCTGAGTAACCCCAAAATTTTCGCGGCTACACCTCTAGGACTAATGATAATTTACGGAAAACTTCGATTTTTCAAAGAATGTTAAAGCTTGTAATTTAATTAATGAGTCGGACTTAAGTCCTATCAAAATACAGACTTGGGTCCTTTTAAAAATGAGACTTTCACCCAAGGCTAAGTGGGCGATAAGTCTGTATCGAGTTTTGTATAACTATGTAGAAACTAATTAAGCACGTGAAGGGGGGTGTCAGGGATGAGGAAACTGGCGGCTGTATTATGTGTTCTTCTCCTGATCCTGAGTTTGCCCGGTACAGCGCTGGCCGTTACGGACACCACTTCGGTCACCGGTGACATCGCAGAGTCAATCTCGCTCGACGCGCCGACATCCATTAACCTTGGGGCCCTCACAGTGAACGGGAATACGGAGAGTAGCCCCCAGACAATCACCGTATACGCAAATAATTCCGATAAAACGGTTTCCCTGACGGTGAGAGACAACAACCAGGCAAGCAACATCGGAAAAATGATATCGGGCAGCAACGTTTTGACCGACCCGGTCAACGTAAAGGGCGGCGACCAGGCTTCTTATGTCGCCCTGCCTACTTCCGCCGGCAACACCGTCACGTTGGAGAGCGCGGGTACGGTTGCGTCCGGCCAGTTCCAGATCACCGACTTCACCGTAAGGCAGTACGTTTACTGGGCGGACAAGAACGCCAGCGGTTACAGCATAACCCTTTATTTTGAAGCCGCCTACACCAGTTAGCCAAGGCGGCTTCGGATTAAGTGTGCCCGTGGACCCGACGGTTATTTTGGTGCCGGGCGGCTCCACCAAAACCGGCACCCTTACTATTTGGTCGCCAAGCCCAATCTGCCTCGACCCCGGTAATGGCGATTGGCCGCAGGCGGACCTTTGTGCACTTGGTAAGGGGATAGGAAGATGCTTCACAGACTTTCCTTTTTTTGCTCCTTGTCTCATTCGTGTTTGCCATTGGGACATACCTTCCGGACACAGCTTACGCTGGTTTAAGCGTCGGCGGCGCTGATGTCGGTAAGGTTGCTGTCTTTAACAGTCAGTTTACTAATGCTGGACACTGCGACTGAGGTTTGTCATGACCCTTACGGTTTTTTTCGCCGGCTACCTTGGGGGAGGTCCGGGTCGCTTCACTACGCGCTGCACGATTCCCAAAATCTTGTCTTCGGGCCCGAGCGGTATGTCGGGGTATGCGCGGTCGGGGTTGTTGGCGCGCAAAATGTAGCGTCCGTCTTCATTAAGTAGGTGCTTGACGGTGACTTCCTGGCCCTCCAGCAAGGCGACCACCGTATCCCCGTGGTTGCCTGTGGCGGCCTGTTTCACCCAAACGATATCGCCGGGTGCGATCCCGGCGCCCACCATACTGTCCCCGTCAACCGTCAGGGCATAGTCCACGTTCACGTCGTGGGAAACACCGGTGTAGCCGAGCGCCTCTTCGAGCGCCAGGCGCGGCTGCCCGGCCCTGATGCTGCCGATGACCGGTACTCTTTTCAGGTCGTAGAGCGGCACCGCGCGGGGCGGGAGCCGGTGCGGCCGGCCCAGTTTTTTCCTTTGGGCTGCCAGGTGCCGCAGGAAAGCGACCTCGCGGCGGGCCTCTATGAGCGCCGGTCCCGTTCCGGCATTCCCGGCTTCGGCCTGCCGCGACGCCTCCCTGGCTGCTCTTCTATACCGGTCCTCCGCGGCTGCGAGGCGCCTTTCCAGTTCTTTTGCGGGTGGAACGGCCAGGGCCACCAGTTCGCTGAGGTCGGTGTCGAATACCTCGGCCAGCACGAAAAGGTCATCGATATCAGGCATTCTTTTGGCCTGTTCCCACGACTGTATCGTTGAGGGCGCTTTTCCGATTTTAGCGGAGAGTTCCCGGTAAGACATGCCGCTGGACAGCCGCTTGGCTGCCAGGAACCGCCCTAGGGCTATGCTTCCGGTATTCTTCCTTTCTGCCGCCATGTCGAACCTTTCCTTTCAGTTTAGGTTTGCGGTCCCGGCTCGTGAGCCTATTGGGGCCGCTGCGTTGGATACCGGACCACAGGGCTTATTTTTTGCGAACGGGTTGACGCAGTGTCCACCAATGGTGTACAATATGAATACCTGTTCCAGGCAGAGCATTCAGGGAAACTTTTCATAAAGATTATATTCTATTTCACCGATGGTGTAAAATACTTTTTAGAGGTCAAATGCGGTGCAAACCGGGTTAGGCGGGAAGCAGTCTCTATCGGTTCGTAAGGTTTTGGGCGGGATCGTTGAGCAGGAGGCGCTGGTGAACGCCTGCCGGGAGCTGGCCGCTTCACTAGCGCGTGAGCTGGGGGACAGGGGCCTTGTCTACCAGGAAGTCCTCCTGGAGGTCGAAACGGAGGATGGCACCCTGAGTGCCGCCGGTCGCTTCGCCAGGCACCAGTCAGCGGCGAACCTCCACATCCATCTCGAGCGGATGGTTTCCCGGCTGTGCGTCCCGGCTCCGGCGGAAGGACTCGTGGTTGCTGCTGCGGGACTGGCGCGTGGCGCGGCGGAGCAGTTGACCCTTTTTGACGGCAGGGATCCCCTGCGGGAGTTCCGGCTCCAAAGGGCACGCGAGGAAGTAAACCGGAAATACGCCCTGATCCAACCGGCCGCGTTAGGGGTTGACCGGCGGGAGCGGATGCTTTCTTTTTACGACCCGTTCCGCATCAAGCGCGGCGGCGGTTGAAAATAATGAGTGTTTTCGGAGGTGGAAGCATAAAGTCCCCGGCAGGAAAGATCGAAGTCGTTGCGGAAGGCGGCGTTCCCCGTTCTTTCGGGTGGCGCGGCAGGCGTTACGCCGTCCGGGACGTGCTGGAAAGGTGGAAGGATACCGGCCGGTGGTGGAAAGGCGAGGCGCCGAAGCTCTTCTTCCGGGTCGAGACCGCCGGGGGCGGCCTTTGGGAGATTTACCTGGATACGGATCAGAATACGTGGTTTCTTTACAAGATTTACGACTGAAAAATCTCGACCACCGGGGGGTTGAGGATGGGCGGGAAGGCCTTCGTTCACCTGCACGTGCACTCCCCCTTCTCTTTCCTTGACGGCGCCAGCGCCGTCACCGACCTGGTGGCGGCGGCTGCGGCGATGGATATGCCGGCCCTGGCCCTCACCGACCACAACAACGTCAGCGCCGCGGTCCGGTTCGCCCGCGCGGCAAGAGACGCCGGTATCAAACCGATCCAGGGGGCGGAGGTGACGGTGGCCGGCGGCTATCACCTTACGCTGCTGGCCAGGGACGCGAAGGGGTACGCAAATCTCTGCCGGGTGCTTACGCGTGCCCATCTCGGCAGCCCGCGCGGCAAACCCTGCTGCGCGTGGGACGACCTGGAGGAGCACCGTGACAACCTGATCGTGTTGTCGGGCTGCCGGCGGGGAGAGATCCCATCTCTCATCCTCAGACGCAGGTATGGGGAAGCTAAGCGTGCGGCCCGGCGCTGTTTGAGTTTGTGGGGTAAGGGATTTTACCTGGAACTGCAGGACGCGCTGCTGCCCGGCAACCGCTTTTTGAACAACCGGCTGCTCGAACTGGGGCGAACGCTAAGCATCCCGGTTGTGGCGACGAACAACGTACACTATGCGCGTCCAGAAGACTTTCCGGTTCACGACTTGCTTGCCTGCGTACGGCTGCACATTTCCCTGGAGGAAGTCCACCCCGAGCGTCCCCTGAACGGTGAAAACTACCTGAAAAGCCAGGATGCGATGTACGCCCTCTTTTCATGGTGCCCGGAGGCGCTGCGAAAGACCGTGGAGATAGCCGAAATGTGTGAACCGGCGCTTACGGACGAGAAGCGCTACCCGGAGTTCCCCATGCCGGATGAGCGGTCTCCGGACGCCTTCCTGCGGGAACTCGTATATCAAGGCGCAACGGAGCGCTACGGCTGCCTTACCCCGGAGGTGCGGGAGAGGCTCGATAAGGAGCTGGGAGTGATCGCCCGCCTCGGCTACGCGGACTACTTCCTCGTCATCTGGGATATGATCAACTACGCCCGGGCGAAAGGCATCCGCTGCGCCGGGCGCGGCTCGGCCGGGGCCAGCGCGGTCGCATACTGCCTTTACCTTACGGAAGTCGACCCTGTCGCCCGCCGTTTGGCTTTCGAGCGTTTTTTGAGCCTCGAGCGGGCGGAGAAGCCCGACATCGATATCGATTTCGATTCCCGCTACCGGGACGAGGTGTCGCAGTACGTTTACCGGAAGTACGGCGAGGAAAGGGTGGCCGTCGTAGCCACCTACTCCACCTTTCAGGTCCGGTCCGCCGTGCGGGACCTCGGCAAGGCGATGGGTTATAAGGCAGAAGAGACAGACGCGCTGGCCAAGAGCATGCCCTTTATCAGAGCGGACCGGATCGTCGAATCCCTGGAGCTTTTCCCCGAACTCCGGCGCGGCCCCTGGCGGAGGGAGCGGTACCGGCCCCTTTTTGATTTCTGTGCCCGCGTCGCCGGCTTTCCCCGCTTTCTCGGCACCCACCTGGGGGGACTGATCGTGAGCGGCGCCCCCGTCACTAATGTTACGCCGCTGCAGCTTGCCGCCAGAGGAGTGCGGATCGCCCAGTTTGACCGGGACGATGTGGAGGACTTAAACCTGGTAAAGCTCGACCTGCTGTCCCTCAGGACCCTGAGCGTCTTGGAGGATGCGGCCGAAGCGATTTCCGCCGTCAGCCCCGGCTTCAGCTACGAAAAACTGCCTCTCGACGATGCGGCGACTTACCGGCTCCTCAACCAGGGCCGGACCGTAGGAATTTTTCAGCTCGAGAGCCCCGCGCAGCGGGCGCTGCAGGCGAGGCTCAACGCCGCAAACATCGAAGATATCGTGGCCAGCGTGGCCCTGATCCGGCCGGGCCCGATTAAAGGAAACATGGTGGATCCCTTCGTGGCGCGCCGGCAGGGGCGGGAACCGGTGACGTACCTCCACCCGAAACTGGTGCCGATTCTGGAGAAGACTTACGGGGTGGTTCTTTTTCAGGAGCAGGTGATCGCAATAGCCACAGAGTTGGCCGGTTTCACACCGGGAGAAGCCGACAGGCTGCGCCGGCTGATGACCCACGCCCGCTCGCACCGGGAGATGCGGTCCCTCGGCGAGGAGTTTGTCCGCCGGGCGGTGGCGAAGGGCGTTGACGAGAAGACGGCCGGGGAGGTTTTTGCCTGCCTCGAGGGCTACGCCAGTTACGGTTTCTGCGAGGCGCACGCCGCCGCTTTCGCCACCACGTCTTACTGGACTGCTTATCTCTCCACGCACCATCCGGTTTACTTTTACACTGCTCTCCTCAACCACCAGCCCATGGGGTTTTACTCACCGGCCACGCTGGCTAACGAAGCCCGGTCCAGGGGGATCAGGTTCCTGCCGCCGGAGGTCAACACGAGCGGGGAAAAGTTTACCGTCGAAAACGGGGCGATCCGCATCCCCCTGACCCGGGTTAAAGAAATGAGCCGGCCCGCGCTGGAATCCATTATCCGGGCGCGTTCCCGGGGGCCGTTTTTCTCGCTCGCTGACTTTTACTCCCGCACACGGGTAGAAAAAGACGTGCTGAAAAACCTGATCCTCTGCGGGGCCTTTGACGCCCTGCACTCCAACAGGCGGGAGCTTTTAGCCTGGCTGCCGGAAGTCCTTGCGATGTCTTCCCGTCAAAAAGCGCTGGACTTCGGCCCGCCCGCCGGGCTGGCGGACTTTTCGCCCGTAGAGAAGTACGCGCTGGAATACCATATCCTCGAGATGGACATCGACAGGCATTACATGAGCTTCCGGCGCGGTGAATTGCGCAAGGAGGGGTACCTTACCAGCCGGCAACTGCGCGGCCTCCGTCACGGAACGTGGGTGAAGACGGCCGGCCTTCCTGTAAGACCGCACCGCCCTCCCACCAAAAGCGGCAGGATCGTTGTGTTTTTATCTATCGAGGACGAGACCGGGCTGATCGATATTACCGTTTTCGAAGATGTTTACCAGCGGTACGGCCACCTCCTTTTCGGTCCTGCGCCCGGGCCGCTGAAGGTGGCGGGAATTTTGGAGCGCAGGGGCCGGGGGGTGAGCATCACCGCGAAGCGGATAGAACGTTTAGACCTATAAAGGGGCATAAGGTTTACATTTAACAAAGGTCTGGGTTTGTGCAAGGATCAGCTTGGATGTTTCGAGTCTCCTTCAAACCCGGTCTTTGGCAACACAAGTGTGAACATTTTGTGAACGGGCTTGATTACTATAACATAAGGTTTATAATTACTAGTTGAAAGGGGGTTTTTTGAGAATGATACGGCGGTGGATAGCACCGGTGGTGATTTTGGCGTTTATCGCCGGGATATGCTTCGCGGGCGGGTGCCTTCTGGTCCAGGATGTAACCCAGGGGGGAAATCATGCGGCAAGTGAAAACAGTGTCGCACGGGCTCAGCTCCCGGGTGTCGAGTCCGGTACCATAGCGGCAATTGTTGAAAACGCAGGACCGGCGGTGGTCAAGGTCGATACGCTGACACCGGTCCGGAATCCTCACTTGGACCCGTTTTTCAACGACCCGTTTTTCCGCCAATTTTTTGGGCGAATAACGCCGCAGGAGCAGCAGTATGAACCCGGGCTGGGGTCGGGATTTCTGATTTCGAGCGACGGATACATCCTTACTAACGAGCACGTTATCGGCTCCGCCACGGAAATCAAGGTGACCGTCAGCGGTTTTGAAGAACCCTTTAAGGCCCGGGTGGTGGGCTCTGATTACGACCTGGACCTGGCGGTGCTGAAGATTGACGCCCCAAAAAAACTGCCCTTCCTTAAGCTCGGCGACGCCGGCAAGTCGCTGGTCGGTGATTGGGTGATCGCTATCGGTAACCCGTACGGCCTCGATCATACGGTAACGGTGGGGGTCATCAGCGCCAAAGGGCGGCCGGTAGACATCGAGGACCGGCACTACAAGAATCTGCTCCAGACGGATGCCTCGATTAATCCGGGGAACAGCGGCGGCCCGCTTTTGAGCTTGAAGGGTGAAGTCATCGGTATCAATACCGCGGTTAACGCGCAGGCGCAGGGTATCGGTTTTGCCATTCCCTCCAGTACGGTGAAGTCCGTGCTTGACGAACTGATCAATAAGGGCAAGGTCGTCCGTCCCTGGCTGGGCGTTCAGGTGCAGCAGGTTGACAGCAACTGGGCCGACTATCTCGGTCTTTCAAAAACCGAGGGAGCGCTGGTCGTAGGGGTTGTCTCCGGCAGCCCGGCTGATCGCGCCGGCATCAGCCGGGGAGACGTTGTACTGGAGATTGCGGGTCGGAAGATAAGGACCCCGGAGGAACTGGTGACGGCGATTAAGGAACAACGGATAGGCTCCCAGGTTGAAATAGTTCTGTGGCGGGAAGGTAAACTGGTCCGGGTACGAGTGGTTATTAATGAAAAGCCCGCCGGACTTTAGAACCGCGTTCATACGCGAAGCCGCACAACAAAAGTAGAAACGGCCTGTCCGGGGACCAAAGGACAAAGGTGTATCCGGCGAAGGGAAGACACCCAAAAGGTTGTTTCGCATAACTATTCATCCTGCCCCCCACTACTTACCCCGCACTCAACTCCGTGTGCAAAGGCTACCGGAACTACGCTGCTTTTACCGGCCGAGTTGAGTGCGGGGCTGACGCCGCTATGCGCAGCTTATTGCCGCGCCTTGCACGGTGCATAAATAGTTGCGCTGTCGCTACAGGGGTTCTTGTGCGATAATTTGAATACTTGACCGGCGCGGGTCACACCCGCGCTTTTTTGTTTATCACTCGGGTTTCTTGTTTGAAGGAAAAGAGTTGGTAAAGAGCGAAATCTAGAAATGAACTTTCAGGGGAGTTTGCCATGCCGCCAAAGGCGGTACCACAAAGGACGAAAATGTGCTTAACAGACCCGTAAGCTGTAACTCAGATGCAGTAGTTGTAACATAAACGGAACGCGGCGAGAAGCGAGCAGTACAAGGAAGGCGCAGCCCAGCACTCAGGCTGGTATCAAAAAACGTAGTTACGCGAAGCGTTTGAATTGCGTTTCAAGGGAAGTGGCATCTCTTGAAGGTGTAACTGAGTGCTGGGCGAGCCTGACACAGTAATGCGACGCCCATCGCCGCGCCCTAAGAGAGAAGTACTACTTTTCCGGGGAGGAGGTGGGTTGAATGAGGTTCTATATAACGCTGGGTCTCCTCTTAGCGCTGTTAGTCGCGGTTTTTGCCGTTCAAAACGCGACAACCGTCAATATACGTTTCCTGGCGTGGCAGTTCAAAAACATCTCGCTTGCCGTTGTAGTGCTCGGGTCGGCTGCAGGCGGGGCCTTTGTTGTTTTCATTCTGGGGGTAGGGCGCGAGGTCCGTAACGCCTGGCGGATGCGCGAATTGTCAAATCAGAATATCAGGCTTTCTCAGCGTTTATCCCGTGCGGAGGTGCAGCGCGTCAGAGGCACTTCTGTTGAACGAAAAGATGATGGTGCATCTTACTGAGACAGCGACGCCGATATTCTTAATGGCCGGGAGTGGAATATGGTTTACGTGGCCGTTGATATAGAAACCACCGGCCTTGATCCGGCACGTGACGAGGTAATCGAGGTCGGCTTGTGCCGGATTGAAAACGGCATGGTTAATGATCGTTTTTCTTCGCTTATCCGGCCTTCCGTCCCCCTTCCCCTTAGGGTAAAGCGCTTAACAGGAATTGACGACGACCTGCTTCGAGAAGCGCCTCTTTGGCCGGAAATAGCTGATAAGGTGGCTTCTTTTATCGGGAGTGCTCCGTTAGTCGGGCACAATGTCGCCTTTGACGCTGGTTTTCTTTCCCGCTACCTGAACCTTTCCTTTAACGGACGTCTCCTCGATACGTGTGAGCTTGCGCGGTTTCTCCTACCCAGGGTGCAGGGTTACGGACTGGAGCGGGTTGCTTCCTTTGCCGGGGTGTCTTATCCGGTGCAGCACCGCGCGCTTCCCGATGCGGAGGCGACGGCCGATCTTTTCATTGCTCTGTTAAAGCGTCTTAATGAACTGCCTTATGAGGTCCTTGCAATTGCCGCCTCACTGTTGGAACGAGGAGGTTCAGCCTGGGCGCCGTTTTTCAAAGAAGCACTGACCGGCGGCGCGGTTTCAGGGCGGCTCACTGTCCCCTATGCCTTCTTGAAGGAGTCGGGAGATAAGGACGCATACCAGCCGGTGATTCCAGAAGACCTTAACACGGATTTTTTCGGGCCTGCGGGAAGATTGACCGCCGTACTCCCGGGTTACGAATACCGGGAACAGCAGGAGGAGATGGCGGCTGCCGTAACCGAGGCCTTTGGAAGCCGGTCCTGCCTGCTTGTTGAGGCGGGTACAGGAACGGGGAAGTCGTTGGCTTACCTGATCCCTTTAATCCTGGCGGCACTGACGGGCGGTCAGCGGGCCATTGTCTCAACCCATACGGTCAACCTTCAGGAACAACTGCTGTGCAAAGACATCCCGGTCGTGAAGGCCGCGCTGGGTACGGAGTTCAAGGTGGTCCTGGTGAAGGGTCGCCAGCATTATCTTTGTCTCCGGCGGTGGGAGCGGGCGCTGGAGCAGGGTGATTTCGATGCCGCAACAGCCCTGGTCTATGTCCGCGTGCTGATCTGGCTCACTGAAACGCTTACCGGAGATTTTAACGAGTTGGCGTTTCATGAAGCGGAAAGAGAAGCGCAATCCCAAATAGCTGCAACGGCGGAAGGTTGTTTCGGAAGGCGATGTCCGTGGTCGGGCCGCTGTTTCGTCGGCAAGGCCCGCCGGCAAGCGGAAAAAGCAACATTGCTTATTACCAACCATGCGCTGCTGCTCACTGACGCCTTCGCAGGCGGGATGGTGCTGCCGGATTACGGTCCGCTGGTAATTGATGAGGCCCATCATCTTGAAGACGTAGCCACAGAATGCCTGACCCGCAGCGTTGCGATGCGCGACATCGAGTTCTGGCTTTTACGCCTCGGCACAGTGCTGCGGCGTGCGGGCAATACACTCGCGGTCCTCCGGGCAGGGGAAGATTTAACACAGAGAATCAGGGCTGCGGTCGATAAGCTGAAAGGGGCGGCGAAGGAATTCTTTTCGATGCTGGAAGCTACCCTGCGGAGCAAGGAACCTCCCGGACAGGGAGGAAGCATACCCGCGCAGCCTTTAAAAAGGGGCGGTTTCAACCTGATTACCGATACCGCCGCCGGTACCTGGTACAGTACACTTGCCAGGGAGTTTGACATTTTGGTGCGGACTTGCCGGGAGTTGATCCAGACGGCGGAATCCTGGGAAGAAGGTTGGGCTGGGGAAATGGGCCTTTTACTCCAGGAGGGGCAGGAATTGTTAAACAACCTGACCGGTATAGTGGAAGGCGAGGATCCGAACAGGGTGGAATGGATTGAGGGCGGGTTTTTCAGCGGCTTCGTCAAGGCTACGCTGAAAGCCGCCCCCGTCGGAGTTTCAGAGGAAATTCATCACGCCCTTTTCACCGGCACCCGCGGGACCGTGCTGACTTCGGCAACCTTGAGCATCGAGGGGCGTTTCGACCACTTTATCAGACGAGTAGGTCTGGACCGTTTGCCGCCGGAAAACTTAGACACGAAAATAATCGACTCGCCGTTTGCTTATCAGGAAAAGGTTGCTCTCTGCGTGGTGCGGGATGTGCCCTTGTTTCGGGAGGTGCCTGCTGACAAATACCTTGCGGCGGTCGCGGATGCCCTGGCCGCCCTGATAACCGCCGCCGGTGAACGAACGCTGGTCCTGTTTACCGCCAGCAGGACTCTCCGGGAGGTGGCGGTTCGGCTGAAACCCCGCCTGGAAACGGAGGAAATCAGTGTGTTAGCGCAGGGGATCGACGGGGGACGAACGCGGCTCGTCGAAGAGTTCCGGCACACGCCGCGCTCGGTTTTGTGCGGGACGGCAAGTTTCTGGGAAGGAATCGATATTCCCGGTGGTGTCCTGCGGATGGTCGTAATCGTGAAACTCCCGTTTCCGCCTCACGAAGCGCCGGTGCTGGCAGCGCGGCGAGCGCTTATCGCCAATAGGGGATTAGATGACTTTTACTCACTAAGCTTGCCGTATGCGGTTCTCCGCTTCAAACAGGGTTTTGGGCGCTTGATCCGCTCACACCAGGACGACGGGGTAGTGGTTGTTCTTGACCGCAGGCTGGTAGAAAAAAGTTACGGGCTTTCTTTCATCCGGTCTCTGCCGCCGCTTCCGGTGGGGGTTCTGCCCCTCACCGAAGCCTGCACTTGGCTGTATGACCGTTTTCAAGGCTCCCGAAAACTTCCTGGCTAGCAAGGCGGGCCGCGAAGGAAAATGTCAGTTTAAAGCGCTTTCCGTGTGCATTATGCCGGCTAGCGCCGATCAAATGCCCGCAGGTCAAAATAGTCTCCCGTTGTTATCATTTTTCTGGGTTTGAGAATAGAATTTATAGAAGCCGAATGGTAGAAAAAAAGGGGGCGGGACCGTGCGGGTCATTTTTATAAGGTTGCCGGGTTTTGTGCGTACAATTTTGAAACGTTTTTGCCGGTGAGTGCTTTGCTGGAATTTGGCTTATACCGATAGTTTTCTTTTACAACATATCCAGAGATTTTAATCCCCGTTCAAGGGTTTTATTCAGCCGGAAGGGAGGATTTTTTGCGCTTTTGGCGAATAACTACTTGACAATACATTCGAGTTTTGTGTTTTATGAGATAACGCTTTCATTTTAAGCTCGTTAAGGGCTTTATGTTTTAAAGGAGTATTTCAAATGCTTCTCGGAAAAAGCAAGGTGGACCCCGATTTTCTTCAATCAATAGCCCGGGCAAGCGGCCAGAAAACGCTTTCTCGCTGCTACCAGTGCGGGAAGTGCACCGCGGGGTGTCCTGCGGCTTTTGCTATGGATTACAAGCCGAACCAGATCATCCGGCTGCTGCAGTTGGGCCACAAAGAAAAGGTTTTAGGTTCACGCGCGATTTGGGTCTGCTCAGGATGTTTTACGTGTACCACCCGGTGTCCCTGCAACATAGATATTGCGCAGGTGATGGACAACCTCCGAGTCGTTGCCCGGCAGGAAGGTAAAACCGAGCGGGGCAAGCGGGTGGTTCTTTTCAATGATTTGTTCCTTCAATCGGTGCGGCGGAACGGCCGAGTCTTTGAAACGGGTGTGGCGGTAGCTTTTAATCTCAACCTGAGAAAACCCTTGTACGATGCGGAGTTGGGAAGGTTTATGTTGAAACGGGGGAAACTCCGCTTTATGCCCGTGAGGATAAGAAAGACACAGGAAATAGCGCGGCTTTTTGCGAAACGGTAACTATTCATCCTGCTACCCGCCACTTACCCCGCACTCAACTCCGTGTGCAAAGGCTACCGGAACCACGCTGCTTTTGCCGACCGAGTTGAGTGCGGGGCGGCGAGAAACAAGCAGTGCGAGGAACCCAGCACTCAGATTGCTGTGAAAGCGTAGTTTCGCGGGGCGGACAAATATGTGTTCCCTCAAAAGTAGTATTTTATCAAGATGTAACTGAGTGCTGGGTGAGGACCCGGACGGCGAGCATGATGAAGCAATGCGCCGTTTATCGCCGCGCCCAACGGGAAGCCTGAATAGTAACGCGAAACGGAAGAAGGACTGAGATGAGGATAGGATATTATCCCGGATGCTCGCTGGAAAATACCGCGAAGGAATACGACCTTGCCACCAGGCTGGTCGCGAGGCATTTGGGGATTCAGTTGGTTGATATCCCAGACTGGAACTGCTGTGGTGCGACCGCGGCGCACAGCACCGATCATTTTTTGGCGGTCGCCCTTCCCGCGCGGAACCTCATGATTGCGGAGGAGATGGGCCTCGACGTCACTGTTCCTTGCGCAGCCTGTTACCAGCGCCTGCGGATAGCCCACCGGGAACTGACCGGAAACCAGGCTGTGGCCGAAGAAGTTACCGGTGCTCTCGGGCAGCAATACAGAGGTACGGTACGCATATATTCATTGCTTGAGACCATCGCCGGTATAGGGTTCGAAGCACTGGCGGCCCAGGTAGTCAGTCCGCTGAAGGGCTTGCGGGTGGCGTGCTATTACGGGTGCCTTTTGGTGCGGCCGCCGGGCATCGGGTGTGATGACCCGGAGAGCCCGCAATTGATGGACAGGCTGGTGGAGACCACGAAGGCAGAGGCGGTGGAGTGGGGTTACCACAACGAATGCTGCGGTGCTTCGCTGGTTTTCGGCGCCCGGGAAGTAGCGCTGAAACTGGTCCAAAAGATTCTGCGCAACGCCGTCGACGCGGGAGCCCACGTAATCGCGTGCGCCTGCCCGCTTTGCCAGAGCAACCTTGACATCCGTCAAGGGCAGGTGAACAAGACGTTCGGAACCAATTTTGCGGTGCCGGTCCTGTATTTCCCGCAGCTCCTGGGCATTGCGATGGGGTTGGCCCTGCGCGACCTGGGCCTGGAAACCCATTTTATAGACCCGCAAAAGGCCTTAAAAGCGGCAGGAAGTTAGAAATGCTTGAAGGCGGCCCCGGTAAGATGTAGAACGTAGAACGTAGAACAGACCCTACCCAGCACTCAGTAAGATCTTTGAAGTTTAACCCAGCACTCAATGCAGTCCTTGAGTGATGGGCATTAGACTAATGAAGGTCTTTCCTCCGAAGTTCAAAAAGTCCCATTGAGTGCTGGGCACTCA
>JBFLWY010000051.1:0-14237 GCA_040757355.1 Bacillota bacterium
ACTTCGATCGTCTGGATCGGCATGCGGTGGCAAGGAGATTGAAGAAGCGGCTTGAGGCCATCGGCTTCCGGGTCGAACTGCAAGACCTGGAAAACACTGCCGCTTAAAGTCTATTTTCGGAGGAGGTGCAATACCATCATCAGTTCCGGTGTACGTGTGCGGTTCGCCCCCAGTCCAACGGGCAGCCTCCACATCGGCGGCGCCCGAACCGCTTTATTCAACTACCTTTTCGCGCGCGCCAACCGCGGGAGATTTATTCTTCGCCTGGAGGACACCGACTTCGAGAGGCGCATTGAAGGAGCGGAAGAAGGCATCATCGCGAGTTTAAGATGGCTCGGACTTGACTGGGATGAAGGACCGGACACCGGTGGGGAGTACGGGCCTTACCGCCAGTCGGAGCGTCTTGAGACTTACCGGCGGGAGTCGGAACGGCTCCTGTCTGCCGGCCTGGCCTACCCTTGCTACTGCACGCCGGAGGAGCTTGCGGCGGAACGTGAGGAAGCGAGGAAGGCGGGGCGCGCTCCCCGTTACAGCGGGAGGTGCTGCGGGCTTACCCCTGAAGCACGTGCGGCGAAAGAAGCCGCAGGCCTGAGGCATGCGGTACGGTTGCGGGTTCCGCAAACCGGGCAGACCGTGGTAGAGGACCTTATACGCGGGACGGTGGTCTTTGAAAACGCCACTCTCGATGACTTTATCATCATGAAATCAAACGGCGTCCCGACTTATAACTTTGCCTGCGTAGTCGACGACGCGATGATGGCCATAACCCACGTCATCAGGGCTGAAGAACACCTTTCGAATACACCGAAGCAGATCCTCGTTTTCCAGGCGCTCGGTTACCATCTGCCCAGTTTTGCACACGTCCCGATGATCCTTGCCCCGGACAGGGCAAAACTCTCAAAGCGCCACGGGGCAACCGGGGTCGAGGAATTTCGTGGCCAGGGGTACTTGCCGGAGGCACTTTTCAATTATCTGGCCCTACTCGGCTGGTCTCCGGGTGACGAGCGTGAGTTGCTGAGCAGCGATGAAATTGTGCGCGAGTTCTCTCTGGACGCAGTATCCAAACATGCCGCGATTTATGACGTGCAGAAACTGACCTGGCTGAACAGCCAGTACATAAACACTGTGCCGCTAGAGCGCCTTTTCGAAGCGGCGCTCCCTTTTTTCCGGGACGCGGGATTATTAGAAGAGGTTCCGGCGGCAGCGGAGAAAGAATATGTGATCCGGGTTCTTGAAACTGTCCGGTCGCGGGCGCGAACCCTGGTTGAATTAACAGACATGGCTGCCTACTTCTTCCGGGACGACTTTGCCTACGATCCCAAAGGGGTACAAAAGATTTTCAGGTCGCCCGGAGTCCCGGATCTGTTGCGCCGGGGAAGCGAGGCGCTCAGTGGAGTAGAACCGTTCGGCGTAGCCGAAACGGAAGCCGCTTACCGCAAGTTGATCGACTTTCTCGGCATCAGCGGGGGTGCGCTTATCCACCCGACGCGCCTGGCCTTGACCGGGCGGACGGTCGGCCCCGGGCTTTTTGACGTGATCGCCCTTCTCGGCAAAGAACGGTGCCTCGAACGGCTCCGGCGTGCAGCAGACTGGATCGAGGGAAACCTGGTGAACCAGTAGAAACAAAGGATTTCCCCATGCTGCTGTCAAGCGGCACCACGAGGGATGAAAACGGGGCGAATAGACCTGTAAGCTGGCTACTAAGATGCAGAAGAGTAACATAAACGAAACGCGGTGAGAAGCGAGCAGAGCGCGGAACCCAGCACTCAATTCAACTTGGAAAGTAGCAATTGCATAAAAACGTTAAATGTTCTGAAAACAGCTTGTATTTTTGCCAGGGTGAGTTTGAGTGCTGGGGGACAGGCTGGAGCGTATGGGAAGTGAGAAGTGAGAAGTGCGAGTTATGAAGAAATTCGCGCAGCGAATTTATCCCTTAAAAATCTCACCTCTAACTTCCCTCATCTCACCTCTCAAATGCCGGCGAGCCTGACGCAGTAATGTGAAGCTCATCGCCGCGCCCATCGAAAGAAGTACTATTGTCAGAAGAGGACCTTAAGGACCTCTTGACGCGCCAGGAAAAGCCCGGTAGAATTAAACGTGGCGATTCTTGCATCCCGGATGACCTGGGAGCAAGCGCCGGCGATGGGGCTCGCCTAAGGCAGCATACGCTAATGGCTCCTGTAAAAACAGGAGCCATTTTACTTTATCTTTAGTCAACGATGGGAACCGGCCTGGTGCTGCGCGGGTTACTTATTCCTACTGCCGAATAAAAAGTTTGCAGGAGGCCCCTGTGAGGGAACCAATGCTGCTCACTTACTTTTCCCGGAATTGCTGGGCGAAAAGCGATGTTTAACATCATCCTGCTTGGCCTCGTCAGTTTTCTCACCGACGTCAGCTCCGAGATGGTCTACCCGCTGGTCCCGCTCTTCCTCACGCTCCAGCTCGGGGCCACGCCGGCCATTGTCGGTGTGATCGAAGGCCTGGCGGAGAGCACCGCCAGCCTGCTGAAAGTCTTTTCAGGCTATTGGTCCGACCGCGTCGGGCAGCGCAAGCCGCTCGCCATCGCCGGCTACGCCCTTTCCACTCTCGGCAAGCTTCTTTTTTACTTTGCCGCCTCCTGGAGCTGGGTCTTAGCCGGGCGCCTCGCCGACCGCTTCGGCAAGGGGGTGCGCACCGCACCCCGGGACGCCCTCATCGCCGATTCGAGCGACCCGCACACCTACGGCTTGTCCTTCGGGCTGCACCGGGCGATGGACACCTTCGGCGCCGTCGCGGGAGTGGCAGCGGCCTACCTTTTCCTCCGCCACGCGCCGGCCGATTTTCGCCCCGTCTTCCTTTACGCCGTCATTCCCGCGGCCCTCGGGGTACTCCTGCTTTTCTTCGTCCGGGAGAAGCGCGACCGGCGTTCCCGGACCGCCCAGCGCCTCAACCTCAATTGGCGCGAACTCGACCCGCGGCTTAAGGCCTTCTTGGCGGTGGTTTTCCTTTTCACTCTCGGGAATTCCTCCAACCAGTTCCTGCTGCTGCGGGCTCAGAACCTGGGCTTCCCAGTGCAGGACGTGCTGCTTCTCTACCTTGTTTACGTGAGCGTCTACGGCCTTCTCGCCTACCCGGCGGGGCGCCTCTCCGACCGGGTCGGCCGGCGGCGCCTTCTTGTCTGGGGTTACCTTACCTACGGCTTGGTTTACTTGGGCTTCGCCCTCGCCCGGCAGCCGGAAACCCTGTGGCCGCTCTTCGCCGCTTACGGCCTCTACTCGGCGGCCACCGAAGGCGTGGAGAAGGCCCTCGTCGCCGCGATCGCCCCGAAACACCAGCGGGGCACGCTCATCGGGCTGCACGCCACCCTGGTGGGCATCGGGCTCCTCCCGGCGTCGCTCTTCGCCGGTTTTCTCTGGAAAACCCTCGGCCCCGCGGCGCCCTTTTACTTCGGCGGGGCAATGGGTGTCTCAACCGCCGCGGCATTGGCGGTGGTGCTGCGCTCGCGGGGTAAGGAGCAGCCGCCCGTCTGATACGATTTGCCGGTTAATTTAAAGTCATCCCCTTGGGGCATCTTACTTAATAGAGTCCGAAAAACCTAAAACTTCGACTTTAAATACCCGACCAAGCGGTTACCTACGCTATCTTGCTTGAAAGGCAAGGGAGGAGCCCCGGGTGCACCCGTTAGAATTATATCTTTTGTGAAAATCTCTCGAAGGAATTTTAAGTTTTTTTGTCGAAAAACTTGCCCTAAGAGTCCACGTTCCTTATCATAAGGAGTACAATCGTTTTAGTAAAGTGTACCCCGGAAGGGAGGAGGCTGGTGTGACCAAAACACTTGAAAGAATAAAGAAACTTCAGTTGTCGCGGTATGAACTGAAATACTACAGCTTAAGTGAACGCTGGAGGGAAGAGATTCCGGAAAAGGTCCTTGAACGACTCGCCAAGGCAATCGAGAAAAATAAAGAAGCCCTCAAGGAGTTAGAAAAGTATTAGAAATTCTCCTCCTGCCAAGGAATGCGTTTACCTATCGCGGGATTGGGTGATAATTGCCCATATTGCGCTGGTGGATTGGAGCCAAGGAGGGCGCCCAACTCCCCCACGAGCCGTCCGGTTTGACCTTTTAGAATCGGCCATCAATTTGCCCAAGCAGCAATGGTACGAAGGGATTTATATCAAATCCGCTGCATTGTTTCGGTCTCTGATTCAGAATCATCCTTTTCTTGACGGAAATAAGAGAACGGCGATAGTGGCCCTGGACGTTTTTCTTGGCCTTAACGGTTATGAGTTCAAAGCGAAGAAAAAGGATATGGTGGAATTTGCGCTAAAAACTGCGAAGGGCGAGGTTAAGGATTTGGGTGAAATAGCGGAGTGGATTCGGAAAAGGAGCCGGAAACGCTCTTTCATCCAGGAGGTTAAGTGGTATAAAAAAATCTTTAGGAAGATAGGTAAGCGGTTGTCTGAATGAGGCCGGGTGTTGTTCCGACACTACAACCCACGTCCACGCCTTTTTGTATACCCCCTGGACAGCTTTATCGGTCAAGTCAAGCCTCACCAGGCGAATCTCCCTGGATGCGGAATAATCAGGCGTGTAGAGAAGCAGCGGGCCAGGATAAGTACCTAAATACATGCGGCTCTTTCCCTTCCAGGTTTAGCTTTAAATAAATTTTGCCATTGTTCTTGTAACAAAGGCAAACATTAGCCAAAGCCGGCTTCAGACAGTTTTGGCGGCTTAAGTTGGCAAAAGCCGCGTGAATTTCTCTTGAAGTGTCAGGAAAAGCCCGGTAGAATTAAACGTGGCGGTTTGGGACTCGGGGCGGCCTGGGACCAACGCCGGCGATGGGGCTCGCCTAGGGCAGTTTACGCTAATAGCTCCTGCAGAAAGAAGCAGGAGCTGTTCTATTTTTAAGAGAGGGAAGCGGAAATTGAACAGCTACCTTCAACATAGAGAATGGGAGAAAGTAGTCGAACGGACCATCAGATACCTTGAAAGCTGCCGGGTGGCAGGCGGCGGCTACTACTTCGCCCGTATCCCGCCCGGAAGCCCGCACGACACCTTCTACGCCGTGGCGACGCTCAAGCTTCTGGGCCTAAGCCCAGCGGACCCGGAGGGCGTGACCGCCTTCTTCCAGGAGCTTTTCGACCGTGGCGCTTTAACAACCCCGCCGGCGATTTACTACGCCGTAGAGACTCTCGCCCTGCTCGGCAAGCTCACGCCGGCATGGCAGCCGCTCGGCGAAGAGCTGCGCTCCCTCCAGGAACCAGCGGGCGGCTTCTGGGTGCCAGAAAGTCTGTGGGTGGAAGCGGCCTCGCGCCTGGAAAACACCCTTTACGCGGTGGGGGCGCTCACGCGGTTAGGAGCGCCTTTCGCGGCAGCGGCGTGCACCTCCTTCGTCGCTGCCGAACTGACCGCCGCCCTGACGAAGGGAGGGCTGCCGTCCCTGGCTATAATCCACGACGCCGTGGTGATTCTCTCGCTGCTCGGGCAGCCCGTGCCCGATAAGCCCGCCCTCCGCGCCTACCTCCACGACCTCTGCCGCCAGGAGCCCGGTTTCCTCGAACACTGGTACTACCTGGTAGTCACGCTGCAGCGCCTGGGCCACCGCCCGCCGAACCCCGAAAGAATTACCGCGTTTGTGACGGCGTGCGAGCGCGCCCGTGGCGGCTTCGCCCGCTCCCCGAGCCCCTGCGCCATCCCGACGATCCGCGACACCTTTCACGCCGCAGCGATCCTCCGCAGCTTGGGCGCGCTACCCGGAGGCGCGTGCCAACTGTAGGCCGGCATTTTCATCGTCGGAAAACTCTTGTTTCGATAAATAGTCCTACGGAACCGATAGAGCCGCCTGCGAGCTAAGGGCTTAACTTACTTGCCCGTAAGCGGTTGCTGCTGGTATACTGAGAGCAAAAGGCTTTGATGAGGAGACGGTTCGCGTGGAAATCCAGGAGATCCGGGCGAAAGCTGCCCCGGTCCTTAACCGTTACGGAGTCGTCCGCGCCGCCCTGTTCGGTTCGCAAGCGCGGGGAGAGGCTACGGGAGACAGCGATATCGATTTCTTAGTCGAATTTAGAGACGAAAGAACCCTGCTCGACCTGGCAGCGCTGCAGATAGAACTGGAAGAGGCCTTGGGGAAAAAAGTGGACGTTCTGACGTACCGTTCGTTACACCCGCGGATCAAAGACAGGGTGCTTCGGGATCAGGTGGCGATCCTGTGAAAGAAAAAGACAAAATCTTTATCGAGCACATCCTGGAAAGCATAGATCTTGTTCAAAGTTACGTAGATCGGCTCGCCAAAGAAGAGTTTCTTTCTTCTTTTGAAAAGCAGGATGCGGTCATCCGGCGGCTGATAATCATCGGCGAAGCTGTGAAAAGCATTTCTCCCGAGCTGAAGCGGGAATGTCCCGCCATACCCTGGCAGAAAATCGCCGGGATGAGGAATATCCTGATCCACGAGTACTTCGGGGTAGATGTGGAGTTGACCTGGAAAACAGTGCAAAGGGACCTGCCCGTCCTGAAGCGAGAGCTGCTGAATATCTTAAAGACGGCGGGAGACTGAAAACCTGAGCCGAGGGAACCCTTTCGCGGCCGAGAACACCGGCGGAATGCCGGTGTTCTTCTTTTTAGGCGCAGCCTGTAGCTGCTTTTATTTGGAATTGCCGTCGAAAGAAAGGCTGCCGATGCGGAGCTAATCGCGGCTCCTGCGCCTTTTAGCTTCGGTTGGGACTACCGATAGAGTGTTTTTTGTCCTCTTGGCGGAGCAGGGGAGGAATTTAAAAAATGGACGCCGAAAGTTAGACCCACCGGAACTCCGTCACACCCAAGAGACTTTTGGGGGCGACGCAGATGAACCCGATACCTGCTGAAACGGTGGCGAGTATCTGGAAAAAGATGGCAGGCATCTCTCCGGCAGAAGGAAAAGCAGTGAAAAAGACGCCTCCCCCTCGGCTTGCTAAGCAGGGAGAAAGGGATGGTGGGCTGTGAAGCGAAACGCTGTGTATCAACTCCGGATAACCCTGGAGGAGATCGAGCCGCCCATCTGGAGGCAGGTTCTGGTGCCTTCAGGCATTACCTTTCTCCGGCTGCACAAGATCATCCAGGCCGCCTTCGGCTGGCAGGACTACCACCTGTTCAATTTTGACTTCGGCGACGTCGTGGTCCACATTCCCGACCCTGACTACGCCCCGGGAGAACTTTACGGACCCGCAAGAGAACTGAACGCCAAGCGAACCAAAATTGATCTCCTGCTGTGCGAGCGCAAAAGATGCGTTTACACTTACGACCTGGGCGACAACTGGCGGCACGAGGTGGTTCTGGAGAAAGTGCTGCCGGCTGAAGAAGGGCAGCGTTGCCCGGTGTGCGTCGCCGGTGCCCGCCACAGGCCGCCGGAGGATGTGGGCGGAGTTTCGGGGTACGAAGAGTTCCTGGAAATCATCCGCGACCCGGAGCACCCGGAGCGGGAAGATTATCTGGTCTGGGCGGAAAAAGATACGGGCGGGCGAAAATTTGACCCCGAGTACTTCGACAGCGGCGAAGCGAACCGGGCGCTGGCGAGGCTGGCTCCCAGGCAGCGGTGACAGGTTTTCCCGGTTGCCGCACTTGAAAATACAGGTGTTAGGGGGATGTGGGCTTGACAAAAACCGGCAGGAACGACCCCTGCCCCTGCGGGAGCGGGAAGAAGTACAAGAAGTGCTGCCTTCTCAGGGCGAGGCAGAAGCCCTGGACCTTAGAGGAGGTCCGGTCTCTTTCCAA
The DNA here is from genome assembly GCA_040757355.1 of Bacillota bacterium. GTDB lineage: Bacteria > Bacillota > Desulfotomaculia > Desulfotomaculales > Ammonificaceae > DTYU01. The sequence goes on from JBFLWY010000051.1 coordinate 7,724, forward strand.
CCGGGAGATCCTTACGCGGCTGGCCGGGCTCGGGATCGTGATCAGCGAGGAGGACTTCCTCCGGGAGGTTAGGGGCCGCTACTCCGCTTGGGAATTAGCGGAGGGCTGGTGGAGAACCTGCCCCGTTACCGCAACCGGTTCCAACAGGGACTTTCCCTGGCTGGCTGCCGTGGTTCTATGGGAGAGGCTGGCCCCCGACGTAATGAGTTCCGAGAAGTTAGACGAGATGATGCAGGAAGGTTACCGCCTCTGCGCCGAGAGTAGACAGGATGAGGGCTGCCGCCTCTGGCTGGAGGTGTGGGAGCACCTGAAGAGGCGGTTCACCCCGGAGATGAAGTCCATTGAGGACGCGGAGCAAGTCTTCGCGGGCAGGCAGTGCCTCTTCAACTGGTGCCAGGACCTGGAGGCCGAACTGCACAACGCGGGGCTGAAGGACCCCACCTTCTACGAGAAGCGGATAGCCTACTGCCGGGAGTTCTGCACCCTCTTCCCGGAGACAAGTAGGCTGACCATCGAGAATATGAAGCGGGCGGCGGCAGAGTCTCTTTTTGCGCTGGGCCGGACGGAAGAGGGAGAGCAAGCCTTTCAGGAGTTAGTAAAAGAGTTTCCTCAATCTGCCTGGGCCTACATCGGCTGGGGGGATATGTACTGGCTCTTCCGGCCAAGCGGCGCCTCCTGCGATTATGACCGGGCGGAGCGCATCTACCGCCTGGCGTTAGAAAGGGGCGTGGCCGACCGGGAGGACGTGCTGGAGCGGCTGGCGATGCTGGCGGAGGAGCGAAGTAAGGCGCAGAAAGAGACCTGAGGCGACATAGGCTCGTTGCTTACGGGGCCTGACGGGTTTACACGGTTTTCGCCGCCGGAAAACTATTGTTCTGCCCCTACGGTATACTAAAGTTGGCAGTTTTTCCTTGGCCTTGCCTTTCTCCCATCCCAAAGCGAAGCAAAACGCTCGCCCAGTCTATCGCTGTAATCGCCCAAGCGGTCAAAACACCCCGCAAAGTCGAGGAGTTCCTGCCCGCCTAAAAGGCAAACCAACAAAGCGGCGAACCCCAAGGTGAGTGCAAAAGGCGAAAAAATTTTCCCCCGCGGGTGTTACGTTGCGGCGCAAAAAACGTCTTAACTTACAAATAAGGAGACCTTAAGGAAGCGGGTTGCCCGTCCGGGCGGTTTTTTGCCACCGCTGCGGGCGGCCCCGGGAGGTGGTAGCGCAATCAGTTAATTGAGCGGTGGTTGGTCCGAGCGGGCTGCAAATTTAGAAAAATGAGGAGGTGCTTGCGGTGCGGACGAAAAGGAAAAGCTGGCGGTGGGCATCTGTTCTCCTGTTCGCGGCAGCGGTGTGGCTCCTGCTGCTGCCGGCCGGTCCGGCGCTGGCTCAGGTTTACGATTATGGTATCGCCTCGCGCGGCCAGGGCGGTGTAGTTCCCGGCGGTCCGCCCAACGGCGGCTTCGAGACCGGCGACCTGACCGGGTGGCGGACCGACTACAACTGGTCCGGAGGGCAGGGTTCCCCGCCGGATCACGTCTGGGAGGTTAAGGTGGCGCCGGAGTACGCCCACAGCGGGAAGTTCGGCTGCCGGGTCTACAACGCGGACAACTACTGGTGGTCGGGGGCCTGGCTTATCAGCAATGATTTCACAGATACCAGCGCGGGCTACAGCATGTGGCTCAAGCTCGCTGGCGGCTGCACCACCTACTGGTCAGGGGTAATCGTTGACATCGCAGACGTTGATAAAAATGGCAACGTGATCGGGCATGTTTGGTATGAAGGCAACGAAACCGGCAACGCCTGGCCCCACCCTGGCGCGGGCGGCGTCGACAAGTTCTTCGTCATCAAGAAGGAGTGGGGCTGGAAGGAGTACAAGTTTGACTTCGCTGCCGACTACAAAGCAAAATACGGGCGAGAGCCTGGTCCGTTGCGGCGTATTGTCGTCAACGCCTACCAGGACACGGATTACTGCGACGTTTACGTGGACGACATCAAGGGGTACGGTTTAATATATGGGCCACCGTATGCAAATTGTGAGCATCGGGGCGAAACCATAGGAGCAGTTACAGTAGATACTCGCCATTCCTGTAACAAGGATTCCGGAGCCATTGCAGCTTTCGTCGGTGCCTGGATAGGAGGTGGGGCGGCCGAGGCGAAACAGTATTTGTTTATCGATGTCCCCACACGGGCCCGGGTTTATGTAGATGCTACGATCAACCATGTGGGCGGGACTGTGACCTCTGGGTTGGCCTCGTTTGCCGGGACTCAAAAAGTGTGGGAAGTTGATGGGGCTTATAACCGGGAGGATATCGATCCCGGATTCGGCTATGATGATATTGCCAACAATATCATTGACTTAGCACTTCTTGCAGGCGGAGGAGTTAGCTCGGTAGCTGATGCCGTGGAGGTAATCGGTAACATTAAGAGTGCAGCAGAACTTGGAAATGCCCTTGTTCAGCTTGAGCAAGCTGGAAAAGCTAAGGAGTTCCACATCCAGTTTTCGTTTGATGCTTCGCCTGGAAGACATACAATAGGAGTGGGCTTCCGAACAAATGCTTCCGCAGTAGTAACAGGCTCGGCGTTTGCTGTAATGGCCGGGCAAGTCTCTTCTGTTGTCGTAAATATTGTGCCACTGGAAGAGCAGTCCCTGGCAATCTTCCGTATCGGCCAGAGCCAGTACGAGGCCGACGGCCACACTTACCCGATGGACGTGGCGCCCTACGTGAAGAACGGCCGGAGCTACGTCTCCATCCGCTATCTGGCCAACGCCCTCGGGGTGCGCGACCAGGATATCACCTGGAACCCGAAGACAAAGACGGCGATTCTGAAGAAGGGCGATATTACCCTTTACTTCACCGTCGGCAGCCGGGCGATGAAGAGGCAGGTGGACCTGATCACCCCTGTCACCGTCCAGATGGATGTGGTGCCCGAGATCAGAGACGGCCGCATCTGCCTGCCCGGCCGCTACGTGGCCGAGGGCTTCGGCTACCGCGTGGAGTGGGACGAGCGGGAGAAGGCGGTTAGCGTGGTTGCGCTATTGTTATGAACCCTTGATTTGGCTCTTCCGGGGCGGCGGGCAAACCCGCCGTCCCGGGAAAACCTTCCCGGAGGCCTTTGAGCGTTGACGGTTCTTGAGGAGTACTACGCGCAGTTCGGGGCAGAGGTCTTCAACGTCGCCCTGCGGATCGTGCGCGACCCGGCAGCGGCGGAGGACGTGACCCAGACCGCCTTCCTGCGGGCTTGCGAGCAAATCCAAAAAGGGACGGCTTTTGCCCAGCCGCGGGCGTGGCTGCTGCGCGTGGCAACCAACGCGGCGCTGGACGAGTTGCGCCGGCGCAAAAGGCTGGCGCCGGCTGCCGAGTTTCCCCCGGCGCCTTCACCTGGTCCGGCGCCGGGAGAGGTGCTCGCCCGCCGGGAGGTAATCGCGGCAGTCTGGGAGGCGCTGGGGCGTCTCAAGCCCCGCTACCGCGCCGCCCTCGTCTTGCGGGCCGCGGGCCTGTCGGGGGAGGAGGCGGCCCGGGCGTTAGGTGTCTCCGCAGCGCACGAGAGGGTCCTCTTTGGCCGGGCGCGCGATGCGCTGCGCCGGGAGCTGGTGCGGGCGGTCGCGGGACCGCAAGCGCCGCCGGCCTGCCGGGAGTGCCTGCGGCTGCTGCCGCGGCTGCTGGCAGGGGAGGAGCCGCCGCCGGCCGTCGCCGCCCACCTGGAGGGCTGCCCCCGCTGCCAGGCGGCGGCCGCCGCCTACCGCGAGCGCTACTACGGGCTGGGGCTGCTGCCGCTGGCGGCGCTGCCGGCGGGCCTGGGCGCGAAGGTTGCGGAAGCGGCAGCGACGGGGGCAACCGCGGCAAGTATGATGGCAGCAGCCGGCAAGGGCCTGATCGCGCGCCTTGCCGAGTGGCTGGGGCTGCACAAGGCAGCAGCCGCCGTGACGGTGGCGGTAATCGCCGCAGGGGCGGCGGGGCTGTGGGCGGTAACAGAGCGGGAGCCAAAGGAAGAATGGCATATTGTAGCCGAAAGCGGCCCAGTATCTTACCGGGAACTCCCCGGACCGCTGAACGGCGGTTTCGAAACCGGGAGGCTGAGTCCGTGGGAATGGTGCTGTAGCGCCAGCACCTACGATTCTCCGGAGCCCGAGTACGCGGTGGAGGTGGGACGTACCTACGCCTTCGAGGGAAAGTACGGCTGCCGGTTGAGCGTGAAAGCACACAAGGGAAGAGCGTCCCTGCAACTTGTGCAACCCGGCGTTATTTTAGACGGTAGTCCCAGTTACCTGCTCTGCCTTAAAATTCCCCAAGGGTCGGCAGTGCCGGAGGTGTTGGTTTTGGTCGAAGAACCGCTTTCCCAGCGCTACGTGATGTACGGGAACTCTAAAAAGCACGCGCACGTGGACAAGGTACTCCCGCTGGAGCAAGGGAACTGGGCATCCTGGGAGCTTGATTACGCCCGCGACTTTCGGACCAAGTATGGTGTTTCGCCGGGCCAAAAGCGGCTCATCTCGCTCTCCGTATTTGACCGCGCCGGCGGCGGGCCGGCCGAACTCTGGGTCGATGAACTCTTCCGGTTACCGTGAATTACAAAAGAAAGGGGAGCAAAAAGGTGACGCGCTTGTTGTTGCCCAAAATCATTCTCGGTCTGATAGCCCTCGTGGTATTATCGCTCTGCGCAGACCCGCCGCTTGCCCGGGCGGACATGGGGATCATCCTCCCCGAACCGGTGCGGGTGGAGGAGCCGGGCCAGACCGCCTTCATCGCCTTCAACGGCCGGGAGGAGATCCTCCTTTTGGGGACCGACGTGAAGGCAGCGCGGGCCACCGCCGCCCTCCAGTTCACCCCCTTTCCCAGTCCGCCCGAAGTCGCGCTGGCGCCGGAGGACGCCTTCGCCCGGCTGCAGGAGCTGCTGACGGCGCACCACGTCTTTTACTGGAAGAAAACCAAAGGCGCCGGGTCCCCGGAGGCCACATCAGGCGAAAGCGAACCGGCAGCGGTGCTTTCCCACCAGAAGCTCGGCCTGCACGACGTGACGGTGGTCGAGGTGAAGGACGCCGCCCGCTTTGCCGCCTGGGTGCAAGCCTACTTCCGGAAGCAGGGCTGGCCGCCCCGGGCGCTAACGGCGGCGGAAGAGGCGGTGGTGGCCGACTACTGCCGGCGGGACTTCAGGTACTTCGTCATTGACCGCGTGGAGCTTAAAGAGGCGCTCCGCTCCGTGCCGCCCCTCACCTTCCGGTTCCGGAGCCCGGCGCTTTACTACCCCCTCAAGGTGACGAACCTCTTCGGGGGCGAAGGGGAGGCGCAGCTCATCGTCTGCGGCGGGGAGCGGGTCCTCGAGCGGCTGCCCATCTTTCTCGCCCAAACCGTCCTGGACCGGTGGCAGGAATCCACCCGCGCCGCCGTCGCTCCGGGGGAACTGGCCCGGGTGGTACCGGACGCCGCAAAGCTCTTTGCCGGAGAGCAGGAGCTCCAGGCTTTCCGCTACCGGGGAAAACTCTCCTTCCGCGGCGACCTCTGGGTGGACCCGGCGGTGCCGCTCCTGCGGGCCGGCGGGCAGGCCTGTCCGGAAGCGGTGCTGCGCCAGGAAAAGGGGGTATGGCTGGTCCCCGCGCGGGACGCTTTCGCAGCGCTCAACGCCAAAGTGAGTTGGGACGCCAAGCGGCGGGAGGTGGTGGTGACAGCAGGGGGTCTTCTCAGCGGGGCGCCTCGCGACCCGGTAGCAAACAGTATCTGGAAGGCAATAGGAGCCACGTTTGCGAGCCGGGCCGAAGGGTATGGCGGTAAACCGGTGTCGCATATGACTGTAGACGCGCCGCTGGTGATCCGCTTCCCGGTGGACCCGCGGCCGGTGCCGGCTTACGACCCGGCGGCGAAGAAAACCCGGACGCGCCTCTGCTGCCTTACCTATGTCAACGGCCGCCGCTACGTTCTTTACGACCCGGCGGTTCCGGCAGGCCGGGTGGCGCCGCGGGTGGTGAACGGCCGCTTCTGCTTGCCGGCAGGCATCTTCGCGGACCTTTTGGGTGCCGGGGTAACGTGGAATGACACGACGGGGGAACTACGTATTGACGGATTATGGTTTTCGCAAAAAGCGTAAAGGAAACCAAGGAGTCCCCCGTGCCGCTAACAGCGGCACCACAACGATAAAAATGGACGGCGGCGCCTGTTTCAGCTCCAAGCGGACGCTTGAAGCGCGCGGCAAACAAACTGAGCGACGACGAGCGGCGGAGGCGGGTCTGCGGCCACGGACGGCCCGGCACTCAGCAGGCATTCTGTCAAAGTAGCCGGTACGTTTCCCACGTCTACCGACTCTGCCCGGGATTAAAAATTTAGGAAGCGCTGAGTGCTGGGTGAGCGTGTGAGCAGGAGCGAAACAGGCGGAAACAACCGCCGGTATTACCTTGATCGTTTCCGAAGGAGTCGTTCACGACCCAGCACTCAATGGACTTTTTGCCCTTTGAAGGACAGACCTTCATTGAGCTTAAATGCCCAGCACTCAATAGGACTTTTTGAGCTTTGGAGGAGAGACCTTCTTTAGTCT
>JBFLWY010000052.1:0-14062 GCA_040757355.1 Bacillota bacterium
TGAGGCCCTGGATCGCTTGATTGCGATGCTCAGTGATAAACCTACGCCTTCAGGCCAAACTCCAAAACAACTGAGCGACCGAGAAGGGCGAAGCGCTGAAGCCAAAAAGTTTTATATTCCACGTAATAAGGGTAATGTAGTAAAATAATGTCAGGCTGCTCCGTGCGCGACGGTGGGAGTTTGGTGGGGATCGGCTGCCGGAGGGACCGTGCCGGCGCCGGCCCGGGTGGGACAGGTTCTCGGCGGCGGAAGCAGCCTTTAGCTATGGGTGGGGAGGCGGCGGAGGAGTCTAACAGCGGAAAACTGCGAGAGGCGATAATCCAGGCGTTAGCAACTGCGTGATGCGGGGCGGTTTTTGGGAATGACCGGTTCGCCGAGGACGTAGATAAAGCCTATGAAGAGCTTTGTTTCCTCCGGCGGTATGTGCCGCCGCCTACGAAGACCGCTACTACGCAGCGTTCGTCCTGGCCGCCACCTTGGGGATGCGTCGGGGAGAAATCCTGGCTCTTACGTGGGATAACGTAGACTTGGAAAACAGGATTCTATACGTTACCCAGAGCCTCGTGCTTGTCAACGGGAAGATCCACTTTCAGCCTCCTAAGACCAAGAAATCGAAGGGTCGCCTGGAGTTTTCCGAAGAAGTGTCGGCGGTTTTAAGAAGGCACCGGGTTAAGCAGCTTAAGGAAAAGATGCTGGCCGGAGAGGGCTACCAGGATAACAACCTTGTCTTTGCCACGGAGATCGGGACGCCGGTAAACCCAAGGCATTTCATCCACCGGCACTTTAAGCCTGCGCTGAAAAGAGCTGGGCTCCCGCTGGCGGTCCGCTTCCACGACCTCCGGCACACGTGCGCCTCGCTGATGCTATCAAGCGGGGAGGCGCTGCCGACCGTTGCCGATCTGCTCAGGCACGCCAGGCGGTCAACCACGGCGGATATGTATGCTCACTCCTTTTCGCCAGAACGACGGCGGGCGAACAAGCGGCTGGCGGCCCGGCTTCTTGAGCGGGACGGGCGGCCAAAAAAAGGGAACGGATGCCAAAAGAAAAGGGCCAGGTGTTAAATGCTACGGAATCCACCTGGCCTGCACCGTAGAGGTTCTGCTCGGATTCCACAAGGGATTCCAAAAGACCCTCGTGCGAAGCCGGGCGGAACCACAAACCCGCTTGGTAACTTGGTGGACCTGGGGGGAATTGAACCCCCGGCCTCTTGAATGCGAGTCAAGCGCTCTCCCCCTGAGCTACAGGCCCACTAACGAAAGATATTTTAGCACGGAAGGCGCCTGAAAGCAAGAGTCAAGGAAGAAGAACGTTCCGGATGATGGGAAGCTGAAAAGCCGAAGTGAATCGAGATAAGGTTTGCAATCGGGGCAATGGCGTAAGGTTTTGTGCCGGCGTAAGGTTTTTTACTAAGGGTGTTAAAACTTAAAACCTGTACCGTTAAGAATAAAGCAGCATGAAAAAATTCCCGCGGCCAAGCCGCGGGTGGTTCTTATGAGAGGGGAGTGGCTCTCATTGACTCAGGAAATTTTCTGAATGGAGAGGTCCTGCCGCTGGCGTCTCCCCCAGGCTTCCTCGGCGTAGTCGCTTGCGACGAGGTAGAGATTAACCCATAGCTCATGCTCGTTTGCTTTTCCGTCAAGTTCTTTTGCAAGGTCACGAAACTTCTTCATGACACGGTCCTTGAAGCAAGAGAACTCAGTCAGGACGTCTACAACGTCCCGCTGGCTGTATGTTGCTCCCTCCCGGAGAACCTTGCTCATAGCCTGCCACCTCCTTTTTCCATACATTAACATATACGGGCAACAATGGCAACAGCTTGATTTTGTCGAAAAAGAAAAGACCCGTACTCACGGGCCCTTTCAGGTTAAGCTTTCATAAGATTGTTACGTGTTGTCAGGCCACGGACGGTAAGCCTGGGCTCCACCGTAAACCGCTCCGGTACTTGCACCGGTCGGGAAGGTCGGGTTAAAGCGGGGGTCGTCAAACGCCGGTCGACTTACGGCATAAGCGCTGGGTGAAACGTTTGCTGTTCCGGCACCGGTGAAGGGAATGTTAGGGACACCCGCGGCATAACTGGTTGCACCCGTGTAGGGAACATTGAATGTACCGGTGTAAGGAACATTCATGGTACCGGTGTAGCCGGTTGTAGCAAATTGACCTACGTTGTACGGGGAGACCTGTACATTAAATTGCTGTGCCGCCGAAGAGATAGCGTTTACTTCGTTTTGAAGGTTAATAGACAACTGGTAGATACGCTGCAGTTGCTGGCTGTTGAAGCTTTCCTGCTGGCTGATGCGTGCAAGCTGCGACTGGGCCTGTTGTTCGGCCTGCTGCAGTTGTGCTGCGGCCTGGGTAATGTTGTTTAAATCCATACGTAAGCGGTTCAAACGGTTGTGTAGGTCCTGAAGCTGATAAGGCATTCTATTTCCCTCCTGCGTTTTTTTGTATTATTAGCATTTAGCGGTAACTTCATTAGTGGTAATTAATGTTTAGCCAGAGTGACTTTGCTAAGGTCGTAAGTTCCTGCCGGGTGAAGGGTGAAGCCTGTAATGTCCGGGGTGCAGGCTGCGGTTTGGGACCCGTAATTCAGCGGAATGACAGGGTTGTCACGGGATACTATCTTCAGGGCACGCTCGTAAATCCCGCGGCGGACCTGGAAAGACGGGACCTGCTGTGCGCGGGCTAAAAGAAGGTCCAGGACCGGGTTCCGGTAGTGCGTGGTGTTGTATCCTTGAGCGATTTGTGGTCCTGCCAGCGGGTAGGAGAGACAGTTGTCCGGATCGCCGTTATCGCTGAGCCACCCGTAAAGAAAGGTGTCCCCCTTCTGCTGTGATATTGCCTCTTTTAATTCCTGCCAAGGATAGCCGCGAATACTCACCCTCAGTCCGGCCGCTTCGAGATGGTCCTTTATCTCCTGCGCCAGGCGAATTCCACCGGCAGGGTTGTAAGGCCTGGTTCCTTCGTATGTAAGCAGTGTGATGTCCTCCAACCCCAGAGACTTAAAGAGTTCACGTGCCTTTAGCGGGTCCGGCTGCGGGATTGGTGAATGACAGCCGGTATCAAGGACTGCGGGTGGGATCAGCCCGGTGGCCGGAGGTAAAAGGTTACCGTATAAGGAACTGCACAACCGGATGCGGTCGACGGCGAGGGCTACAGCATAGCGGGCAGTCGGATTGTCAAAGGGGCGTTTATTGGTATAAAATCCAATATAACTCACACTGATGCCGGTAGTCTTGGTTAGTTTTCCCGGTGGCAGGTCGGCGATAAAGTCCGGAGGAATGTCGACGGCGATGACTCCTGCTTTCTTTTTCAGGAGATTTATCCGGTCACTCGGGTCTGGAACGCTTTGAACAGTAACTTTTGTAACAGGAGGAATCCGGCTCCGGTAACCGGCATATGACATGAGGGTTATTGTTCCTTTTTTAATAGAAATAATCCGGTAGGGGCCTGTGCCGGATGAGGGTCGTCCCGGAAGACAGATCGCCGCTTGCGGGAGCGCGAGGTTGCGCAGAAACGGAGCATAGGGGTATTTTAGCTTGAAGCAAACCCGCGTCCGGTCCGGCGCAAAGACATCCTCAACCATCCCGAACAGCGGCCGGAGGTGCGGCAAACGGGATGCAGCCTCCAACTTGTCGGCAAAACAGGTCTTGACGAGCTCAGCGGTGAGCTTTTGACCGGTATGGAAACGGACGTCCCGGCGGAGTTGGAAAGTCCACGTGCACCCGTCCGCTGACAGTTCCCAATCCGTGGCCAGGCAGGGCTCGACCTCGCAACTGCCGGGTTTAAACCTCACGAGACCCTCATAAACGTTTGGGAGAAAACCGCCGGTTTTGGGGTCCGGGACGCTTACCGGGTCACAGGTACCCGGAAGGACAGGGGCGGCGATCAAAATTGAAGTATCGTGCGTTTCCCGGCTGCTCTTGGTAAGCTGTCCCAAGACCGAGAACATTACTAATGGTAAGAATAAAACGAAGAAGATTGCTTTTCCCGGTGAAAAACGTTTCGGCATTTAATCACCTGGTATAATATGTTAACAATAGATATTCAAGGAAATTACAGATTCTCCTTTTTGGCTGGAGCTTTGGTTTAAAGTAACTTTTTCCGGTTGTTGTAAAAAGGAGTTTATTTCTGGCGACATTTTAGGTATAATTATCACCGTTGTAATTCCGAAGGAAATGAGGGGAAACAGTGCTGCCGACGCCGAAAAAATATTTCGTAACTGCTGCTGCCGCCGAAGGCTCTTCTGAACTGAACGCCTTTGACAACGCGCTCCTTGCGGCACGTATCGGCAACGTAAACATAATCCGGGTAACGAGCATCCTACCGCCCGGTACAGTATACGAACCCGACCTGGTTTTACCGCCCGGTTCGCTTGTTCCCACCGCTTATGGGTGTATAATCAGCGATGTGCCGGGAGAACTGATATCTGCTGCGATAGGTGTGGGGGTTTCACGGGAAAGCTTCGGGGTAATCATGGAGTTTTCCGGAAAATGCTCACAGGAGGAAGCACGGATAAAGATAGAACAAATGATTCACGAAGCCTTTTCCAAACGGCGGATGGAAGTAGCAGGCATCAAGCTGGCCGTTGTAGAGCACCGGGTCGAGCGCGTCGGCTGCGCTATTGCTGCCGTCCCGTTGTGGTACTAAGTTTAAAGGAGGTGACAGCGTGGAACTTTGGTACACGGAGCCCCAGAACAGCCACCTAAGGCTTAGCTGCAAGGTCAATCAAACACTCCATGTGGAACAGACGCCTTTTCAGCACCTGGCGGTTTTGGACGCACCCGGATTCGGGAAGATACTGGTCCTTGACGGAATCGTGCAGACTACAGTGTGGGACGAGTACATTTACCATGAGATGATTGCGCATGTTCCCCTGAATACCCATCCGGCTCCCAAGAGAGTATTGATTATCGGAGGCGGCGACGGGGGTACGGCACGCGAAGTGGTCCGCCATCCGCGGGTGGAAAGTGCGGTTATGGTGGAGATCGACGAGCGGGTTGTGGCGGCGGCACGAAGGTATCTTCCCGAGTTGAGTTGCGAACTCGATAACCCTAAACTCGACCTGCGTTTTACCGACGGTATCAAGCATGTTGCGGAATCCGCCGATGAATACGATGTAATCGTTATCGATTCGACAGATCCGGTTGGTCCTGCGGTCGGACTTTTCAGCAAAGAGTTTTATCAAATGGTTTTTAGGGCCCTTAAGGAGGACGGTCTGTTTGTTGCACAGACAGAGTCACCGCTATTCAACGGGGACCTTATTGCCAGGATTTACGGTGATATAAGGAGCATTTTTCCGATTGCGCGGACATATCTTGCGTGTGTGCCGTCTTATCCGGGGGGTCTTTGGAGCTTTACAATGGGTTCGAAAAGATACGAACCGGAGGCGGTTCAGCCGGACCGCGTCCCGCCGTTGAAATACCGCTATTACAACCCTGAAATCCACCGTGCGGCCTTAGTGCTGCCGCAGTTCCTGAGGGAATTAATCGGACAGGTATAACCATGCTTGACGGTGTCTGCCGGAACGGGTTTTTTTTAGGAGCTGGCAATGATTACGCTGCCGCGCGGGTAGTCCTTATCGGTGCGGGACTTGACACAACGGGCTGCTTTAGGCCTGGTGCGCGGGAAGGGCCGCGGGCAATACGTTATTTTTCACAGTGCCTTGAGGAATACAGTTTACGGCTTGAACGGGACATCCGGGAGGCGGGCTTTTACGACCTTGGCGATTTAGACTTGCCCTTCGGCGACGTTGAAACCGCGCTTTCTCGTATTCAACAAGCGGCAGATAGAGTCCTGTCGGACGGAAAAACCCCGGTTTTTCTGGGCGGGGAGCATCTCATCACTCTTCCTGTGGTCACAGCGGTACACTCTAGGTTTCCAGACCTTGTAGTGTTGCATTTTGATGCCCATGCAGACCTCCGGGACCAATACCTGGGGGTAAGGTTGTCTCACGCCACGGTTATCCGCCGGGTGGCTGAGCTTCTGGGACAAAGGCGGGTTTATCAATTCGGTATTCGTTCGGCGGACAAAGAAGAATTAAGGTTTGCCGAAGAGAATACACGCCTGCACCTTTATGGGGCGGGAGAGCCCCTGGCGGCCGTTTACGATGAATTATTGGTGCGGCCGGTATACGTGACGCTGGATATTGACGTTGTTGACCCCGCCTATGCGCCCGGGGTAGGTACGCCGGAACCGGGCGGAATCGGGCCTGCGGAGTTGATTGAGGCAGTTTACCGGTTTCAAGGACTGAATCTGGTTGGATTCGACGTGGTTGAGGTAAACCCGGTTTATGATCCGGGGGGCCTGGCACCGCTCCTGGCGGCCAAGGTAATCAGGGAGATCGTGCTTATTCTGAGCGGAAAATGATAACGAATTTAACAGGAGGAAGGTGAATTATTGAAGGCAGGAAAGGTTCAGATAATACCGCTCGGGGGGCTCGGCGAGATAGGGAAGAATTCGATTGCGGTCCGTTATGGTGATGATATTCTGGTGGTGGACTGCGGGCTTATGTTTCCGGAAGACGAAATGCTGGGTATCGACGTAGTGATTCCGGACATGAGCTACCTGGTTGAGAACAAAAACCATGTACGGGCAATTGTTTTAACCCACGGTCACGAGGACCACATAGGTGCGCTCCCCTATGTACTGCCGCACTTCAGCGTCCCGATTTATGGAACCAGACTGACGCTCGGCCTGTTAGAGGGAAAGCTTGAGGAACACTTGCCCGGTTACCCGGCTGATCTGAGGGTTGTGCGTCCCCGGGACGTCGTAGAAATCGGACATTTTAAAGTCGAGTTCATCCGTGTGTCGCACAGCATTCCGGATGCCGTTGCGGTTGCGCTGCACACCCCGATCGGGGTGATTCTACACTCTGGCGATTTTAAGGTCGATCACACACCGGTAGATGGAGAAATGTTTGACTTCCACCGGCTTGCGCAGTTGGGTGAAAAGGGCGTACTAGTGCTTATGTCGGACAGCACAAATGTAGAACGTCCGGGATACACCATGTCCGAACGAGTGGTCGGCGAGACCTTCGACGAGACGTTCAGGCACTCGCCCAGCCGGATTATCATCGCCACATTCGCTTCAAACATCCACCGTATACAGCAGGCGATACTGGTCGCACAGCGTTACGACAGGAAGGTCGCCATAGCGGGCCGGAGCATGGTTAATGTGGTGACTGTTGCGGAAAAGCTCGGGTACCTGAACATACCGTCAGGTACACTGGTTGAGCTTGAGGAAGCAAACCGTCTGCCGCGGCACAAGGTGGTCATTCTTACTACGGGGAGCCAGGGCGAGCCGATGTCGGCTCTCACAAGGATGGCTATGGCCGACCACAAACTGGTCGAAATCATCCCGGGCGATACAATTATCATCTCGGCGGTACCGATACCAGGTAACGAAAAGCTGGTGGCGCGGGTTATCGATCAACTGTTCAAACGGGGAGCCGAGGTTCTTTATGAGGCGGTATCCGGGATTCATGTGTCCGGGCACCCAAGTCAGGAAGAACTGAAGCTGATGCTTAACCTTACGCGGCCGAAGTTTTTTATTCCTATCCACGGTGAGTACCGGATGCTGATGCAGCACGCGGAACTTGCGCGGGATATCGGTGTCAAGCCGGAGAATATCTTTGTGGCGGAGAATGGCCAGATAGTGGAGTTCAACAAGAGAAGCGGCCGTTTTGCCGGGCGGGTGACCGCGGGGCGTGTGCTGGTCGACGGTTTGGGCGTCGGTGATGTCGGGAATATAGTATTAAGGGACAGAAAACAGCTTGCAAAGGACGGCATCCTAATCGTGGTTCTGGCACTAAGCCAGGAGTCCGGGCAGGTTGTTGCGGGACCGGACATCATTTCGCGCGGTTTCGTGTACGTACGCGAAGCAGAACAACTGCTTGAAGAGGCCAAGGAGCAGGTCAAGGCAGCGCTCGACCGGTGCAGTGAGCGGGGAACTACGGAGTGGGCCAGTATCAAGGCCCAGGTACGTGATGTTCTGGGCCGGTTTCTGTATGAGCGCACCAAGCGCCGGCCGATGATTCTACCTATTATTATGGAGGTATAGAGTTGGGCTCGGATGGAAGAAAACCCGGTCTAAAAGCTCGGTTGAAACTGCGCGGTGGTTTTATACTCGCCACCATCGTTTTAGGAATCATTGATTTGCTATTCTATCGGCTGCCGCGTGTGCTGCCCTTTCGCCGCCGGAAAAAACCTGTCGGCCGGATGGTTTTCAAGGTGCGTGATTGACTTTTGGCAACTGAATTAAAAATAAGGCACCCCGGTTTCCCCGGGGCGCTCTGTTAGTCTGGGATAATCTCAATCTGGTCTGAACGGGCCTCCGTTGCCTTCGGAATTACCACTTCAAGTACACCGTTCTTGAACGAAGCCTTGGCTTTTTCTCGCTGTACCGTCACGGGGAGTGCCACTGTGCGCGAAAAACTGCCGAAGGCCCGTTCGCTGCGGTAGTAGTTCTTCTCCTTGACTTCTTCCTCGCGTCTTGTCTCCCCCCGGATAGTTACCTCGTCGTCGGTCACGAGAACCTTAACGTTGTTCTTATCCACTCCGGGGAGATCCACCTTGACTACAACGTTACCCTCTTTTTCGAAAACATCAACCGCCGGAAGCCACGCTCCCATCTGCTCTTCCTTGAAGAGCTTCGGGAATTTGCCAAGCATTTTTTCCATAGATTCACGCATTTCGCGAAGTTCACGCCACGGGTCCCATGGTAACAGGTACGGCATCAGCAACACCTCCTTAGTGTAAAAATTATTCTACTGATATTGTACATTAGTTCACAAATATGTCAAGATTTTTTGGAAAAATTTCGATGAAAATTAAAGCAGACCTGCCCCGGTGATTCGTTCATAAGCAAACTCACGGGCGGCTTTCTGTTCGCTTTCCGTTAAGTCTTTCAGGCGCATGAGGTCCGGACCCAGTCTGGCAAGGAAAATTCCCTTACCGTTTGTTTCGACAACAAGGTAGAGGTGGTCCTTTTCACTTATCTGAAAGGCGTAGTCGCCTTTGCGTATGGCAAAGACCGGGATGGTGTCCCGGTTTGAATTAAAGTTCTCGACCGCTTCCTTAATCGTGATTTTCATTATTAAGCCTCCTTGCTGCGAAAATATTGTGTTTCTTTATAAATTTTATCCGGTCGTTTTCTTCCTGTCACCAGGAAAATAGGACTTACACGGATAATTACTTATATGCATTTAGGTAGCAGTAAAAAAATAGTGAAATAGTTCACTAAATCATTAAAAATAAGGCTGGCCGATATTTAAGTGCGGCCCGATGCATTGGGGTGAGAAAGTGAAGATAACCTGGAGGCCCGAAAGTCGGTTTAAAGGCAGCATGGCACGGGGTACTGAAAAGAACCGGTTTAAGGATGCGCTGGTCGCTGCCTCGCGCGACTCATCCGGATTTGACCATATATTCGCTGCCGCGGCTTCACGCTTTGGGGTCCGCGTAGAATTGCTCAAGGCGGTCGCCAGAGCGGAATCCGGTTTTAATCCCAGGGCGGTATCTAAAGCCGGGGCGCAAGGAATCATGCAACTGATGCCGGGAACAGCGCGCGCGTTGGGGGTACGTAACCCTTTTGACCCGGTGGAAAACATCTTTGCCGGCGCGGCATACCTGCGGTCTCTCTTGGATCGTTTCGGCGGCAACGAGGTTTTAGCGCTGGCGGGGTACAATGCGGGCCCGGGAGCGGTGGAGCGCGCAGGAGGGGTCCCGCCTTATCCGGAAACGGAAGCCTACGTGAAGCGGGTACTCGGGTTTTGCGGCAGGACAGCGGGCGCGCCTGACGTAGCTGCCGTGGTTCCCGTTGAACAGCCTCCAACGCCTTCGATTCCTGAGAATTCGACCGAAGAAATAAAGAAAGTCCTCGGGGCTATGGCACTGATGTGGCGGTACGCCATGGCCGAATACCTGCTGAACGCGGGCGCGGAAGAAGATCAAACGTAGCAAATCCCAGTGTATTAAACTCAACTTTCGCACTTGACTTGCAGCTCAGCCACACCGGTATCAAATCCCATGATCTGTTATAAAGAAGTTTCTTGCGGGGTTATTATAATGGCACAATAAGGTTAGCGTAAAGAAGTCATACAGATTTTCCACACGGTCCTAATTCAGGCTGGACAAGGGAACTGTGGCGTTTGACATCCACTTTTAAGCGTAATTTGTAAGCTCGCCATAGAAGAGAGAATTTAGTACGATTTTTCAGGAACCCGTCTTTGGCCTGCTGAAGCCTGTAAAGGAGGAAGACTTTGAAGTCAACAGTACTTAAGCACATTTGCCGTATACTGTTATTCACGGTTCTTGTGTGTGTTTTTCTGCAGGGACAAGCACTTGCTTATACAGTGCTTGGAGAGGCGGTATACGAAGAACCGGTTACGGCCGGAGTGACATTTAAAGAAATCCGCCAGGATACCACCGATGGTAAGCTGCGGGTATATGTTCTGGTCGTGGATCTCCGCCACCCTTACATACGAGTTGAAACCCTGATCGGGGCAGACAGCGTTAGCTTCGGCGGTACTCAGACCGTCCGGGAGATGGCGGAGCGGGCGGGAGCGGTGGCCGCGTTGAACGGCGATTTCTTTCACCTCAAAGAAGGAAAGCACCCGCTCGGGATGACCTTTCAGAACGGGGAGCTGTTGACAAGCCCGATGCTGCGCAATGATTACCACTCGTTCGCGCTGCTGAAGGACGGGAGCCCGGCAATCGACCTTTTCAGTTTTTCGGGCGAGGTTATCGCACCAAACGGCCTTTCTTTTTATCCTCTCGGCGGAATAAACAAGCCGTCTTATCAGGCTGTTGTGGACGGGACCCCGGTAAACTCGGACGTGGATGCATTACAGATGTACACTACAGCTTGGGGGCCGGAAAGCAGGGGCGTAACACCGGACCTGCCGGATGTCGTCGAGGTGGTCGTGAAAAACAATGCCATCGAGGAAATACGCATAAACCAACCCGGGACCGCCATCCCTGCCGACGGTTATGTATTGCGCGCACACGGGATGGCGGCTGCCTTTATTCTGGACAACTTTCAGGTTGGCGATCCGGTTAATGTCCGCTATAATGTTCAGCCGTACGACAAGGAGGTTCGGTCGGCGGTTGGAGGACAGGCACTTCTTGTGAAAGACGGGCGGCGGGTGGAACCTTTCAGCCAGAACATCAGGGGAAAGGCCGCCCGTTCGGCTGCAGGCTTATCCAAGGACGGCCGAACGCTGTACCTGGTAGGGGTTGAACAGAGCGCCGGGAGCAGGGGCATGACTCAGGAGGAACTGGCGGATTTCCTTGCAGGAAGGCTCGGGGTTTGGCGGGCGATTAACCTTGACGGGGGCGGGTCCACCAGCGTCGTGGCGCGGCCGCTGGGAGAAACCCAGCCGGTCATGGTGAACACCCCCGCAAAGGGATCGGCAAGACGCGTACCTAACGCGTTGGGCGTCTTCAGCACTGCGCCGAAGGGGGAGTTGTCGGGACTGGTTATAAGGGGCCAGCAGGAGATTCTTGCGGGAATACCATATAAATACCGGGCATATGGTTATGACCAATACTATAATCCTTATCCCGTTGATGCAGGAAAGGTAGTCTGGCAGGTGGAACAAGGGTCCGGCGGTTTTGAGGGAGATGTCTTGACGGCCGGTGCGGGCGGTACGCTGCAGGTTACTGCTAAAACCGGCGGGGCTAAGGGCACGATTACATTAAGGGTCATAGGACCGGAAGACATGGCTGCCCTGGAAGTAAGCCCGGAACACATTGCGCTTGAACCGGGGGGACAGGTAAAACTGATTGCGCAGGTCAGGGGAAAAGACGGGCGACAATGGGCCTTGCAGCCCGAGTACGTTAACTGGGAGGTACAGGGGGACGCAGGGGAAATACGTAATGGGGTATTCTACGCTGAGGACGGTATCGCCGCAGGCAAAATAATTGCCCGTTTTAACCGGTTGGAGACGGCGATTCCGGTGGAAGTGGCTCCGGGGGACCAAAAGTATCTCTGGACAGAACCTGAAGGCACAGAGGCACAGGAAGGAAGGTTTGAAGTCAGGATCGTACCGGGGACCTTTACAGAGCGCACAGGACTGCGGGTGGAAAACCTGGCCGCGCCGGCAGACTTACCGGAAGGTTACCGGTATCTTGACGGCCTGTCGCTGACCCCGCACAGGCAGCCGTCAGCGGAGGCGGGTTGTCTGTTGCGCTGGCCGCTGAACGGTCAGGCGGAAAGTAAAGTGGTCTTCATGCTTCGTACCAAAGGTAATTGGGTTAAGCAGCCGGCAGCGGATAGCGGCGACGGGTACGTGACCGCGCGGGTCAACGGGTTTGGGGAAATTGCGGTTACGCTGATTGAGAGTGAGCAGGCGGAACCCACCGACATTCACGAACACTGGTCACGGCCTGCAGCGTTGTCGCTTCACGCACGCGGTATTATGAACGGTTTCCCGGACGGCACCTTTAGGCCGGAGGCCGCAGTGACAAGGGCGCAATTTGCTGCAATCCTGGCAAATGCCTTTGGGTGGCATGACTCCGGTGAAGACGCGCTTGAATTTAAAGATAAGATACCCGCCTGGGCGGAACCCGGTATTCGCGCTGCGGCAGCACGTGGAATTGTGTCCGGTTACCCGGACGGCCGTTTTTTGCCGGATAAGCCGATTACACGGACCGAAATGGCGGTTATGATCGACAGGGCTCTAAAGCTTGGGGAAGGTGAAAGCCCGGTTTTCCAGGATGCAGGAAAGGTCCCGGGTTGGGCCGCAGCAGCGGTTGAGCGGGCAGCGGCGGCGAACATAATGCAGGGTGCCGGCGGGTATTTTCGACCGCTGGCAACAGCTACGCGGGGGGAAACCGCAGCCCTGATAAAGAAAGCACTCGGGTATTGGACCCGGTGGTAAGACACTTAAAAACACATACAATAACAAACAAGAGAAAAAAGGCGGGTTACTCCCGCCCTTTTCATCTCCTGGTTGGCAGTAAATTACCAACGACCCTTAGACTGGAAACAGTCCTTGCAGTACACAGGCCTGTCGCTGCTGGGACGGAACGGCACTTCTGCCATATTACCGCAGCTTGCACAGACGGCCTGGTGCATTTCGCGGGGCCTGCGCCCGTTACCGCTGCTGTTACGATGCTTCCGGGCCGCGCGGCAACCGGGGCAGCGAACGGGCTCATTCTCGAAGCCTTTTGTGGCATAGAACTCTTGCTCACCGGCTGAGAATACAAAAATCTCCCCGCAATCGCGGCAGGTCAGGTGTTTATCCTGGTACACCATTGAAACCTCCTTCTCTTAAAGGATTCCCCTACTTGGGTGGCTTAAGAGCGGAGGTTTCAGTTTTAGGTCTGAACTTGCCCGTTTCAAAAGCCATCTTCATCCGTGAGGGTTAATGATATATTACCACACTCAATAAAGATTAACAAGCCGGTAAAAAGCCAGTTTTTATGATAGTCACCCTAAAGGCATTCCATAATATACATTTGATTACAAACGTTCTTGCAAAACTGTGGGAGAAGGGCTCTGACTCAAACCCTTCTCCATACCTGGTGGGGAGGAAGTCAAACAAAAGAGAGGGGGTGATTTGGTTGGCTTAATATGGTAACATTATATGTGAATTCGTAGAATGTGTGATAGTTATTGTTTTACCCCCGGTTTACCCACAAGAGCCTGAAACTTCTGAGGAAGGAGGTGAAAAAATGAAAAAAGTTGCTATTCTGGCCTGCACAAACATAAGACAGAGGAATCTCTGCCCCGGAGACGTGAGGTGCCTTGTCGCGGCGCACAAAAAGGAAGGCGAGTTTGAGCGGTATAAGAGTGACGATGTTGTGGTGCTGGGCATAGTGGACTGCGGTGAGTGTGAGGGAAATAGAAATAGGGCAGTGCTCAGTCTCGCCAGCATAAAGGGACCGTTAATGATGCTCAATGAGAAAATCGATGCGGTCCACGTGGGCAGCTGTATTATGAACTTTTGTCCCAGAAAGGACGACATCGTAAAAGCGGTCAAGGAAAAGGCGGGGATCGAGGTTATAGAAGGGACTCACAAGTACACCCCACCGACAATATTTGGTTAGATAATTCATTAGTT
>JBFLWY010000053.1:0-13573 GCA_040757355.1 Bacillota bacterium
CTCCAACGGTTCGGAACACTTATACTGTTTCTAAAGGGAAAAGCTTTAGCTTGCCTCGCCCCTTCTGTTGATTATGCGTTTTCTTTTAACGTATACGCCACCTTGTCAAAAAACGCAGGTTCAAGTACTCACTTTCAGCATTTCAAAACCGTACTCCTTAAAATGGGGATCAAACGCAAAAACCTTTTCAATCCCGTCCCGGCGGGCAACAATAAAACTAATGCAATCAACCAGGCTCAGGTTACGGCGGCGCGCAGTCAGTACGGCCTCCACCCCGGCAAGGTGGGTATCACCATCCACCCATATTATCGTTAATCCGGGCCATACGCTGGTATAGAACGACCTCAGCGCTTCGATACCCAGGCGTCTTTGGAGCAGGGCTGATGTTTCAACTACGACGTAATTACTGCAGACAAGCTGCGCTCCGGACTCAACCAGCATTCTCCAAATATCGCTTGCCTCTTCGTGAAACTTGTCGTCAGCATCCATTACCGCCAGGAAAGAGGAGGTGTCTAAATAAACCTTCTCTTTCTTCATTGCTCCTCCAGCGTTTCGGCAAAATACCGGTCGTGCTGCTCCGCAAGATCGCCCAGCCCGGACCTAAACCTACCGGCCACACCCAGCATTTTTTCCTTTAGAGCTACGGCTTCATTCCTGCGTACCAAATCGTCTACGGCCCTTCTGATAAGCTCCGCCAAAGAAACGCCTTCCTTCGCACTCAGTCTTTTCAGCGCTTTAAGCTGGTCTTCGGTTAGTTGCACCTGTGTCCGAATCATCCGCTCACCCCTGTGCAGTAATGCTTACAGTTAAATAATAACATTACAGCAGCTCTCTCAACAACAAAAATATTAGTCCGTGAAGGAACCAATAGATTGGACAGTCTGCTCTTTTCCCTCATTAGATTTCTTTTCTGGCCTCCCAGGCCTTTTTGGCCATTCGTTGGCAAAAGCATCGCCCATTTGCTCTAAACCTTTCGGTAAGGCTCCAAATTATCTTTACAATTACCGGACTTTCCTTTACATTTATTAATAAGTACAACATTACTCCGGGAGGTAAAGAATATGTTTGCCAAGCTTTCCAAGAAAGGTCAGATAACCTTACCGGCTGAGGTGAGAAAGGTCTTAAACCTCCGTTACGGTGCGCGCGTGCATTTTGTCATCAAGGAAGACGGTGTCCGCATTATACCGGGGGATCCAGGAATCGAATCCCTCCAGGGTACCGTCAATGTTCCCGTGCCGCAAGACTTCAAGGCCGCCCGCCGCCGCGTTATGGAGGAACGCGCCCGTGAAGAAAGCACGCGTACTTGACGCCAACATCATTCTTCGCTTCCTGACCAACGACATCCCGGAACAGGCTAACCGGTGCTCCGCTCTACTGAAGCGGGTCGAATCCGGCGTGGAACAGGTTTTATTACCTGACCTCGTTCTGGCCGATATCGTTTGGATTCTGGAGAAATTCTATAAACAACCCAAACAGCGCATTTATGACCTTCTCATACCCCTTCTGAACTTGCGCGGCCTGCGCTTTTCTAACAAAAAAACAGCCCGTGAAGCTCTCCGGCTCTACACGGCAAAGAACCTGGACTGGACCGACGCTTTTACCGCCGCCCAGATGCTTATAAAAAACCAAGGTGAGATCTATTCATACGACAAGGATTTCGATAAATTGGAGAGCGTCACCAGGCTGGAGCCTTGAAAACGCAAATCCCAAAGCTATACTATATTAGAGAAAGTGTTAGGATTTACCGGCTCTTCCAGTAGCCTGGACACCTCTTATGATGGGCTACCGCGACTATCTCGATTTCCTCGTTACGAACCCGGTAGACAAGACTGAAAGGAAAGTGCGGAAAGAGGTACCGGCGAGTACCGTGCAAGTAACGGGGCCACCGCTCAGGGGCTTCCCTCACCCGTTCTACGCAGGCATTGACCTCCGTTGCGAAGGCTCGGGCGGCTATGGGACTCCGCTCAGCGTACCACAGTAAAGCGGCTTCAACCTCGGCAGCCCCGGCAGGATGAAAGCGAATCCGTACGTCAGGCACCAGTACCCCTCATAAGCTTCGCCTTCACCTCTTCCCATGGCACAAGCTCCACGGTGTTCGCATCGAGTTCGGCCAGTCGCCGTTCAATCTCCTCCTGCCATGCGGATTCAACATCCTCGTCGACTTCGTGCTCAAGGCTTTCTAACAACAGCCCAGCCAAAGCGGCTCGGTCGTGCTCATCAAGCGCCGAAGCTTGTCTAAACAAATCGCCAACAGGCGTTGACATGATCCCCTCTCCTTTCGTTTTACAATAGGAGTAAGATTTTAAGCCCTCTAACATCCCCGCCACTCCTAAGCCGGGGCGCCGCTCCTCGTACCAAGCGTAGGCGTCTGCAATGTCTTGCTCGGCCTCCGGCGCAACGACCAACTTAGCGGCCATAGCGACTCCGGACCCTGAAGGCAATCTGCATGCGCAACCTGATAGGACTACAGTCATCGCCGGCCGTGCCAGTAGAAAGGACGTCGCTTCTGGTGTGCAACCTGTAAAATGTCAACAACAGCCTTCTGGATGCCGTTGATAAAGGCTGCGCCGAGACCCGGGCTTTCTAGATCATAAAAGGCCGCAGCTTCGTTTAACTCGTCTTCGGCCGCCGGGTGGAACGAAACTGACCGACTCACCTTAAACGGGCCTTTGCCCGGCTAAAGACTTCTTCTGCAGGCCTCAGTTGTGCACCGCCCCGGTCAATTTCTTCGTCACGGCGGATAGCTTCTTCTATCCAGAGATTTTCCACTTCTCCTTCGGACAAGGCGTCAAGGCTAACGAGGAGTTCCCGGGCCAGCTTCGCCCGGAACTCCGGACTCAGCTTCAAAGCTTCCGCCTTTACTTCTTCAAAGCTCATCTCAAGGCCTCCCAAACTGGTCGTGCATCTGCTTCTAACGTACACTATAAAAATAAGATAGTCAACGACCCGAAAGACCAGCAATTACCCGTTAGTGCATAAGTACCCAATTTAGGCTTACCCTAAATCATTGCATCCCTAACTCTCTCTTCTGGCCTCCAAGGCCTTTTTAGCCACTTCGCTGGCAAAGGCATCGCCCATTTGCTCTAAGTCTTTCGGCAGGGCGGCAATCCGCGGGCGGAATACCTTGACAAACCTGCCTAATACCTCGACAGCCCAGTCCTGCAGTTGACCGAGACGCTCCGGCGGATCCTCTATCCTCCCCTCGGTATAAACCGCTATCCTCCGCGCCTTGGGCAACTCCTCCCAAGAAAGCGGCTGCCCCATCTCCTTTTCTACCTCGCCCTGCTGCTCACGCAACAGCTCGAAAGCTCTCCTGTTATGTTCAAAACCCCTGTCAATGTAGAGCTCGACCCTCATCCTCCCGTCTTGCACAAAAGATACGGCGTAATTAAAACCGGTTCGTCCGGCACCCACGCTTAACCAGTTTTGCGGCAAACCTTTCTTCGCCGAGGTTAGCCCGGGGATTTCCTTTTTGACCTTTCCCAAAAGTTCGGAGAAAAACTTCTGATAAGCTTCCTGCCGGGGGGAGGTCTTCGCAATCCGCTGCTGCTTTACCCAGTCGCTGGGCTGAACCACCACGTCGAAGTTGGAAGCCGGGAGAGAATCGCCGATTTTAAACACCTCTACCTGAACGCCGAAGAAAAGCTGTGCCTCGCTTGAGATCGAGTTCAACCACTCCAGCGCCTGCCGGTGTTCATCCCGGAAATCTGTTGCCACCCAGATCGCCGTCCGAGCGTCCTTTCCCGCTGCGTAGGTCAAAAGTTTACCTAAGTGATCATGGTCGGTGGGACCAAGCTGGTTTTCGATTACCACCGGCCGCCCCGAACCAAGGTCCCTGCCCACTAAGTCAACATAAAAGTCGCCGACAGCACCTTCGGATTCCGTAATCTCAAGGTCAAGACCCAAAGCCTCCGAAAGCGCCTGGATGTTCTCCTTAAGCCAGGGCGTGAAATCCCGCGCTTCATCAGCCCAGATTTCACGCGGATTAACCTTTTCGAGTTTGCCTAACTGCTTCATGGTAACACCTCCGGCCAGCCACCACTAAGAATCCCTCGTATTAATTAAACGCTGGTTCAGCTGCCAAACCGCCAGCACAACCACATTGCTTTGCTTCTACACCGGCAGCTTACTCTTTACGTAAAACTCCGGCACAGAGACCGTTTGTTCGACACCTCCTACAGACAGACCACTAAAGGCCCAGTATGATACAGAAGTTCGCAGTCGGCCTCGAACTAAAAGATACCGATATGTAGCAGCCAGAATTTCGTACTGAGAAAATTGATTTACGAGTTCTATCGGTATTTGAAGGTAGGGTGTCGTACAAGTACCCTCCACCAACTGACCTGCTACGATTTCGGACAATTCCACCATCTGCATCATCGTTCGCTTTTTCGCCAACATAAACGTCTGCCCAATGATAAAGCCTTCCAATTCTGTGTAACTTGGGGAAATGGCGCAGGTTAGCATTAAATGATTAGGCAGGATGCTTTCAATGCGTCCGTACGTGGGTACATAATGTGCTCTCCCGCCGCCGCCCGTACCTGGATAACCTTCATTTACTACATTGAAGTCATTCTTATCCACCACTCCACGCTGTTTTGGCAACGGACGCAGTTGCCTATCTACGAACAGACCAGGGATGAACCAAACTGGTTTTTGGGATACGTCATAATCGCAGAAAAAGTAGTCTTCACTCGTAGACTTTTTGGCGTCCTCCTCTAAGTCTACGAACCTACCGGAATGCCGCCACGTTACTTCGCGGGTCAGGCTTGCGTAAAGCGCCTCGCTGGTAACAAAAATGTGCGTGTGATACTGCGAGCCGAAGTCAGAACTGACGTGGGTGAACCGGCCGCAATTGCGTAACAGCAAGGCTCGTAAGTAAAGCATATTATTCACCCCGCTTACCTTCTTCGCCCTCTTCCCCTTGCTCCAGCCTGTTCGCCTGAATTTACACTATCAAGCGCCTCAAGGTACCCTTTAAATGCTTCGCTCAACTTCTGTTTGATTACTTCAATATCAGAGCCGAAAAGCGAAACCGGTTCACCGACGGCGGCTTCAAATTTCAACTCATCTTTGAAGTCGGTCAGTTCACCGTTTTCCATCCACTCCAGCATATTGAGCACCGAAAATAAGGGATAACCGGTTGAAACCGCCAGAAACCTGGTTTCAAACTTACCGTGATTCGCCGAATATTTGCCGTAACCGTGCTGGTCAGCCAATTTGACAGCGGTAAGGTAGCCAGCTACATCGAGTAAAGTCGGGCTTTCAATAATAGTGATAAACGGGAAGCGAGTGCCAGCCTTGACGTATTCATAGCGATGGAAAGAAGCCTCACCTCGTTCTATACTCAGGTCTTCACCGACAGTGTTGCCAATTGCCATTTGTTCCGGTGAGTCGTCGGTTTGAATACATTCGGCAGCATCTTCAACGGAGAAAGTATCAAAATAGCGAATACGTGAAAACGTTGCTCCTTTACCCGCTTCCAGACCACCAAAAAGCGAGCAGTTCCAACAGGCGATGCATAGCCCATCGGGTATGGTACATTCCTTGCCGAATTTACGGGCAAAGAAATCTTGCCACCCGTTGTCCGTCTCCACTTCCACCATCTCACGAAACAGGGTCATTTGGGCCCGCCGTTCGATGCCTTTCAGCTTACGTCCGATAAACTCTGCGCGCGTCTTGCCGAGCAAATCTAGTTTATCCACATAGGTTTCGTTGGAGTAACCCGCGTGCGATACGGGCAGGAAGCGGCTCGACGCCGTCTTAACCCCCACAATCGTCACAACCTGCCGTGTATAGATGGCTTGGGCGATCTTTTTTCCTTTTATCTCACGCGGTACCAAAATCTCCACATCAGCCAATTGTTCACCAAATTGTTCTACTTTGGCATTCGTGCTCACGGCTATCCCTCCCTCGAGATTTCGATCTCTTGACTTTCAAGCGCCTTCGTTTCCTCAGATGAAGCCACCGACTCCTCACCACGCAGTACCTTGCGGTAATACGCAGCATTGGAAATGAGACTCGCTTTCGCATCAGCAACGATGGTTTCCCATTCGTCTGAGTAGACTTCCCTTAACTTCTTCACCTCTTCACTAATAGAATCAGGTAATGTCTTGGCTATAAATTCAGCCTCGATGGCTTTAGGGTTGCCCTGATGCTTTACGCAGTAAGCGTTTGCCAGCACACGGCGTGGATAAAGGTATTGGAAGACGCGCGCGTAGAGGCTGGTACGCAGGTGCTGTAGGTTCGGCTTACTGTTGAATAAAGGGGTATACTGTACCATCCACCGTCGTAATGCTTCCAGGTCAAGGTAATGCTCCTCTTTTCGGTAAGGCGCATCCCGCAGTACGCGGCTTTCCCACTCTTTAAAGCCCGCCTCTACGTTGCCATAACGTTGAATACTACCAAATAACAGGCGTGGGTATTTCTCGAACTCGGCTGGCTTTGCCCATAACTGAAGCGGTAACAGTCCTAAGCCGTCTAACGTACGGAATAACCGCGGACAAAATTCGTCCATTTCCTTATAGTTGATGCTTAGTGCCACGTTATCTCACCTCCTGAAATTTTGAGAGTTGCTGGATAAACCGCGCATACTCGGTCAAATCCTGTGCCTTCCAGTCGTCCCGGTAGCCCCCAGCCAGTCGCTTATAAGCGCCTTTGTTTTGCCCAAGAATCGCACTGTCGCGCATCACAGAAGCAAATGTCCCCAGCGGATCCTGCAGCAGTTTTTCGGCAAGCATCACCTTACGTACAAAACCATCGCTACCACGTTGCCGGATCAGTTTCCACGCCAATTGCGTAACGACTTCGTACTCTTTTTGCGCTTTTTCCACACTAATTGGCTCATTGCGAACATAGAATATATCACGTTGGAAAGCATCGCGGGTTAATGTAGGAAGCGATTGGTAGTAGAACGGCCCATCGCATCCGCACAATTCGCGCAGGAAAGACAGCAGCGATATCACTGTCAGGCGGCTGTCGGAAAAACGGCGCTGGGCAAAGTCATGCTCCTTTGCATCACGTGGCGGGCGGATTTGCGGGAGTACAAAAAGAATCATCCGGTAACCACCCATACCCAGTCCCAAGACGTGTCGCTCGACTCTGGTCTCGGAAAGCTGGATATTAACAAGCATATCCAGGGGTGGATTTTCTCCAGGAACAAGTGACTCTGACTCTCCCAAATCCTTCAGCCACGGACAGACGTTGAAAATCTCACTCCCCGTTTCCTTCAATTTGAGTTGTGCTTCTTTAAGTTCCACCTCCTTCTGAGCAAGAACTTTTACCAAAGCCTGTCTTTTCCTATCGTCCTGCTCACGGTCGTGTTTAGTTTGCAGCTCACGAACTTGCTCTGCTACTTCTCGGCGTACGTACTCGGTATCCCGGTATTGTCGTACCAGACTCCAAATCAAATCAATCTGTTGTACTAAAAGGTTAACTTCTTCATCAGGATGCTTACCGTAGTGAAAAATCAGGTTATAATTCTTAGGGACCTGCGGTTGACCGACGGCTTCAGAGCCAATAAGTTTAACTATTAAATAAGTGGATATCGCGCAGCGCAAGCATGCTTTTGGATCCTCTTCGTTCTTTTGCTTACCCGATTGGTTATGAAACCGGTGGGTGTCTTGACCCATCAAGATACTTTTGTCTTCGGTTTCTGCAGTTTTTACACCGCAAACGCGGCAACCGATATTAACTGCCGCTCCCCGAGAACTCAGCATCTGGTAGCCAAGTGATACGCCATCAAGAAGCTTGTTGATCAGCGTCCTGTTGTCATAGTTAAGAAATTTGCTGCGGATGTAAGGCATCCGCCAGTTTTCAGGATCTGATTCAACTTTCTCCCCGAGTTTCGTTACCACCTGCTTTAGTAATCTCCGCAATTGAATAGAAGAAAAAGTTCGTCCTTTACTCTGCATAAGCGAATCTTTGATGATCAGTTTGACGGCAGCAGCATCCTCCAGCTTAACGTCATCATCCAGGTTAAACGCTTGCCGGAAGTCGTTTACATCAACTACACCATACTGTAGCAGTAACCGTGCAAGAAATAGGTAGGGACTTTGCATTTCCGCTCCATCACGGCAGTAAAAGAAAGATAGGTTAGCCATAATGGAGGTAGGGTTGCGATCCATAGGGCTATTCTCAATCTTACGAAGTAACGATTCGCGCACCGTTTTTTCCAGTCGTGCTTCAAAATTCCCAGGCATTATAAACACCGGGAAAGGCTCAACGTTTGCTTTTTCGAAAGCGAGCATGGTTTCCAATGAACCGTAAATCCCGCGTGCCTCATCCTGCTTGTCAAAGAACAGGCCGGGCAAACTATACTCGACCTCAATGCGAAATACTTCCGCCAACTGTGCTACGTCGGACGTGGTACGTACTAAGAAGTAGTAATTTTCTAAATCATTTGCCACCAGTTCAGCTTTCCCCAACTTACCAAGGGTAACGGCACGGGCGAAAGCCTTGCTTAAAAAATCGTTAAATAAGATGTTCCCGAGAAAGACTTCTTCGCGCTGGACGACGGGTGAAAAGAAACGTATGAATAACAGTTTTTCACCATTCGGCAATGGTTTTTCCCAGTAAGCAACTTGGTTTAGGATGCTCTCGGCAACCTGCTTTGGCGTGACTACATCCTGAACTCCCAACTTGCTAATCACATCTTCAGCTTGCTGTCGAATAAGGTTCGTAAGATTCTCCATCAGGCCAACCCCCCCGCCAGTAAAATAAGTAAATCACGCAGCCCATGGGTACGCAGCTCGTATTGCTTCAGACTTTTTTCAACAATCTCTGGTGCTCCTTCCCGGAGTAGCACTTCAATCAAGTCCCTCAGCGACCGGGCATTGTCAATTATCTCCCCGGCGTTCGGGATTCCTTGCTCGTAGCAAAACGAACTGAGCAAGTCAGCAATAATAACCAGCCCTCCAAGCGGGTGGTATTTAAATAATAAGTCGGCCAGTGTAACACGTCGCTTTTCACCATAATTGAACACCGTCCACTCCCGGCGAATACGCAGGAGAATTTCTCCGTTGCGTTGCTCGAAGGACAGGTAAAATAACCCGTGATGTGTTATCGCAAACGCTAACGCATCTTCAAGGTGAACCCCTTCTGTAAACCCATAATTGAGCGTATCTTCTAAGTGCACTATCACTTCCTTTTCCGCATCCCGAACTAACTGTTCAAAGTTTAATGTGCTCGCCTCGTGTTTCACCCGCCTGGGAGGCAACCGCTCGCCGTCACGGGCGGCTCGCAACATTGCCTGAAAGTCAGGGTCGAGTTTCCCGATATCGTGAATAAACGTCGCGAATAGCAACTGGTCGCGTTTTTGGTTTGGATAGTTAGCAGGAACGAACCGGTTATTAGTCAAAATTTTGTGCGCAATTTTCACACAATCCATCGTATGGTCATACAGCGTCTCGCCGCCGTGCGAAGACTTGCCAAGGTTGTTTTTAAATTCGGCTACTAACATAGTCCACCAGTTCCTTGTAGGCAGCAAAGCATGCCCCCGTCATATTTTCGAGAATTACCATGGCCTTTGCCCATTCGAACCGCAGCCCGTCCCAGTCATAGTACAACTCCTCCCAATCGGCAACCTTTGGGCCTTCCAACAATCTGCGCGTTTCCTCAGCGTCCTTCCAACCCCACAGCACAAGGTACGTCTGGTTAGGGATGAATAAAGGATTTTGCTCTCTATCGCGGACGGGTTCGGGATGCGGCGTCTCCCGGTCAACCCGCCACAAGTAAACGTCGCCGTGCAATAGTAGAAAGTTCCCCTGATGCCACTTGTTCCATCCGCCAATTTGCCTGAAATAAGCGTTCATCTTGCTAAGATACGCTGCGCCCGCACCTGGGCTTGACCAAATATGAAACTTCTCCTCTGCCAAGATGAACAGGTGCCGGCTTACTTTTAACGACTCCTCTAAACCAACAATTACGTCGAACTTCGCCGGCTGAAAAATCAAGCTTGTAAACCATGTCCACGCCCGCGCGACTTCGAATGGCGAATCGGCCGGACGCAGGTCTTGATCATCCTCTACGTAACGCAGCAGGTAAAATGGGTCCTTGGTAACCCCGTCCCGCAAGGTGACTTGTGGCATTGTGCTGCGCAAGCCAAAACCCAATTGTATGTCGGCCGCGCGTAGTTGATCGGCAATTGGTTTCGCAGCTTTAAGATCGGGAGCAACATTTAATTGTTCGCCGATGCGTCCCAGTTGCTCATTGACAAGGTACTGACTGGCGTCGAGGAGCTGTGAAACCACGGCGTAATTGCGCCGAGGAAAAACTTCGGTAATTCGGGCAGAGAAGTCTTCACGATTTATCCTTGCATTGTTAAGTTCGCCAAGGGCAGCGTAAACATCGCCACTTACGAAAACGATAACCTTACTATTGCTTCCATGCCGTCCTACACGTCCGAAGCGCTGCAGGAATGAGCTGCCTCCGCACTCTTCAGTGATAAGAGTATCCGCTTGAAAATCCACCCCGACCTCCACAGCGGCTGTAGAAATGAGAACTGCCTGATCGAGATCGGAGAAAACGTCAATCAGTCCTTCGCGTGCATGTCTGGCCATGCTGCCTGAATAGACGATAACAGGTACGCCGGTCCCTTTCCACAAGCCGATATGCCGACAGTCTATGTCCAACTCACCGGATTCTATACCGGACCTAACCACCTCTCGCAGCTTGGCTGCCTTATCTTTCCCCACCGCCCAATCTAACCAGCGTAGGTAGATAGGACGATGGCTCAGGCTTCGTGCCGGGAGTTCTGCCGGGTCAGCAGGCATCTGGAAAGAAAGCCGTTTAGTCAGTAACGACGCCAACTCTCTGTCGAGGCCGGAGTTAACAAAAGCATCCGTCAGTTCAATAAACTCCCTTGCTTTACAGGAAATAGGATCGTCGGCGGTCTCACCCAACTTTTCGATTGTGTTCGTAAGCCATTCATCTACGATAGTTTGTTGCTTCTCCATTTCTGCTGTACCTTCCAAGCGTTTACGTAAAACAGCAATAATTCTACAAAGTAGCGGCCGATTGTTTAAAAGCGACTCCCACGTTTCCGTTGGTTGCTGAGTTCGTTCCCACAACGCGCGCTTGATGCGCCAGCATTGTCGCTCCAGTATTTCCGTCGTGTACCTTATAACATCTTCTAACGACAGAGAGAGTACCGTCCCATCCGGAACATCGGCGAGAACGACATCCTCTTTACGGAACAAACGCCGATTCAATTCGTCAACCAGTTCTTTCTCAATACCCGTTTTCTCCAACCATTTGTTTAGTGTCCCTAATGCTACCTTGCCGAATTTCAAGCGGTGTTGGTCGGGAATTGCAGACGCCTTACTTACCTTGTATTTCTCAAATAACTGGTGTGCCATCCGGGCAGAGTTGCATACGATGAGCACCTTGCGCTGTCCTGCAACAAGAATCTCGTTAACCGCACCCACAATCTGCTCAGCGCGGTCAAAACGTCCGCTGGCCCGAAATTCTATTTGGACGTCAGAACACTTGGAACGCCCGAAAATAGGGGTTGCGCCGTTAAGCAGCCTCAGTTCCTCGGTTGGCGTAGCGGTAAGTACGTGTAACTTCGGTGTCTTGGCCAGATAAGATGCAAGGGTCTTTATGCGTTGCCACAAGTGTCTGAAATTTTGCAACATCAGCCCGTTGAACAAGTGCGCCTCGTCAAGAACAAATTCATCCACCAGAGCTAAGCCGTAAATAAGCAGGCCGCTGTACTTCACATTCTTACGGAAAAACCAGTAGACCTCGTCAGGGGTTGCCAGAATCACCGGCTTATTAAGAGAAGCTATTAGTTCTGTTCGGGACATTCCGCCTTGGAGTTGGCCCACCTCCAGCCTGGTAAGGCGGGCCAATTCATCCATCACTCTTCGCTGGTCCTCCATCAAAGCAACGGTGGGATACATAAAGAGCGCCTTACGAATGCGCCCCGCAGCCAATTTATAGAAGATGGGTACGGCGATAGCCAGGGTCTTCCCGGCCGCTGTTCCGGCTACCAAGAATGCTTCTTTATCTTGCATTAGTAAATCGAATACTTCAGCCTGGTGCCGGAACAAAGGATAATGCCGCCCTTCTTTGGCTTGAGTGTAAGACTGAAAAAGCTCGACCAGCGGGAGTAGCGTTCCGTCAAGTTCCACTTGTTCTGGAGGTTGATTTGTAACTGTAAAAGATACGGGCATCCAAAATACCCCCGAGTTATTGCCTGGTTGCAAATACCCGTAGAAACTAACCTTTACGTTTTACAATGAGTAGTAGCATACCAATTAGTAACCTATAGCGAAAAGTACATCCGGCAACAACTGCTAACAAGCTCACTTACGGCAAAACCCCCTTTTTAAATCTCTTAATAAACGGTATTCGGCAATTTGTCGAAATAGACATGAATAAATGATGTAGTGGCTTCATAAAAATGTGTTTAGCAACGAGGGGGCCGACCTTAGGTATGTTCTCTTCCCGAATAGGCACAAAGCCACTTGCCCTGCTAACAAAGGGACTGAAATCCTTTTTAAATATCTTGTGATTCAAATCGCCCCGATGACAAGGGGACTGTGGTGGGCAGGGGCCTATTCTACTGCTGTAGCGGGCACAGCCCACCATACTTTTTCTAATCTTCGACCTCCAAAACGGCGGGCGCAGCCCACCCTAACGCTGTGGTGATAACAGCCCGACCTACCGCTCTTTTTGCACCGGTTCTATATCCAGGTCGTTCAGCCGCTCCCGGATCCACTCGGACATTGCGGCTGATTTGTAGTCGAACCAGCGGTCGCGTTCTTGCGGGTAGCCGGCGAGGACGCGCTTGAAGCAGCCGAAGGCGCCCCTGCCGTCTAAAGCAATTTCTAACTTTTCCTGCAACCGCCGGTCGGAAACGGTTTCGGCAAACTCAACCATCAGTTCGTAGACCTCATACGGCTGGATACTGGGAATGGGTTCGTACCGGCGGCTTCCGCATAAATACACACCCCGCCCTGAAAATACGTTCTACGTTTTACGTTCGGCGTTCGACGTTCGTC
Organism: Bacillota bacterium; assembly: GCA_040757355.1. Classification (GTDB taxonomy): domain Bacteria; phylum Bacillota; class Desulfotomaculia; order Desulfotomaculales; family Ammonificaceae; genus DTYU01. Next base: position 13,008 of record JBFLWY010000053.1, read on the forward strand.
GTTAGGAGGCAAAAAGCCAGTACTGGTGCGGCATGCAGGCGCCTCAGCGGTCGCAATTTTCATCCTCTGCTGGTGACGCCCCCGGCGTCATGAACGTCTGCCCTATAAATCTGGTATCTTACCCTGGCTTTTTAAATTTTCGACATCTGGTCATCTTTTCCTGCCGGCGGGTGGGAGATTTTGCCTTTAGTGCTTCGGAGCAGTTGTTGCGGTTTTTTCTTACAGCGTGCTAATGCTTGACTTAATTCCGCGCACTCCTTTCCTCCGCTGAGCTTACCTGAGCCGGTTCGCATTGAACAAAGCATATCTTCTCCGGGGAATCCCCGCGCCATACCTCGATGTGCAGCCGCTCGTTCGGGTCGCAGGCCTCGCCGAGAACCGCGGCGACGCGGGCAGCGAAGGTCTCGCCTTTTTCGCAGCGCGCGGTAAGAGCAGCCGCGAGCGGCCGGTGCAGGTAGCCGAGGGGCGCGCCCCACGGCGCCAGGACGGCGACGGCATTGGGGTCGTGCGGGTTCTCCGGCTCCCGGACGAGGAAAACCGGCATCCCCAGTGTCAGCGCTGCTGCT
>JBFLWY010000054.1:0-13145 GCA_040757355.1 Bacillota bacterium
TTCCATGCCTTATAACATCCTTCACAATTATCTCATAATCTGCTTAGCTGATTCTTTCCTTTGTACCCTTGGCGTCTTGGCGGTTTGTCCTTCCTCCTTCAGCCTTCATCCCTCATCCTTCATCCTTCATCCTTCATCCTTCATCCCTCATCCCTCATCCCTCATCCCTCATCCCTATACTGGCGTGTTGATAACTAAATTTCCCCACCGGTCGCACCGGGCGCTGTCGCCTGGCCAGAGCAAGGTGGTTGTATCGACCTGGGAAATAATGGCCGGCCCCTGGACCTCCCAGCCCGCCGGAATTTGCCGTCTTTGATAAACAGGGACCATTAAAAGCTCTCCTGAAAGGTAAACCATTCTGACGCCCGAAGGAACCGGTTTCTGTTTCCCTGTTGCGGGCCGCAGCTTCGTTTTCGGAAGTTTACCGGCAGCCGCCGACCGCAAAGCAACGACCTCCAGCGGCGCGTTTTCACGGCAGTAGCCGTAGCACCGGTGGTGCAGCCGGTGAAAGTAACGGGTTATCGCTGCCGCTTCTTTTTCACCCAACAAGGAAATGGGAACGGGGATGCTTAGTTCGTAAGACTGCCCCTTGTAGCGAATATCCGCAAACCTTGAGATAAGGATTCCATCATCGGGAAATCCCTTACCGGCCAGTTCGCTCATACCCCGGCTTTCGAGCTGCGCAAACCTGCTGTTCATTTCACTGACGGCCTCCGGTGTCAAGTCCGCCCGAAAGGTTAGGGTGTAGTCGTGGCGCACATCCGCCGCGAGCATCCCCCATGCCGAGGTGACGCCGGGATAGGGAGGGACCAGCACCCGTGGAATGCCAAGTTCCTTTGCCAGTTCAACAGCATGCAAAGGACCGGCCCCCCCAAAAGCCATTAGCGTAAAATCCCTCGGATCGTGTCCCTTTTGGACCGACACGACCCGTATGGCCCGGACCATATTGGCGTTCACCACCCGGATTATCCCTTCTGCTGCCTCTGCCGGCGCAAGTCCGAGAGGTTTTCCGACCTTTTGACTGATCGACCGCTCCGCCGGCTCGCGCCGCAAGGTTGTGCCCCCTGCAAAATCCTCAGGCCTCAACCTGCCGAGCACTAAATTGGCATCGGTGACCGTTGGTTCCTCTCCCCCGCGATTGTAGCAGGCCGGCCCGGGAAATGCACCGGCGCTTTGCGGACCCACCCGCAGTGCGCCCCCGTGGTCTACCCATGCAATGCTCCCCCCTCCGGCACCGACAGTATGGACGTCAAGCATGGGCAGCCGCAGCGGATAGCCCTCAATCGACCCCTCCGTGGTAAAGCGTGGCTCGCCTCTGCGGATGAGACAAATATCCATGCTGGTGCCGCCCATATCAGCGGTAATCAGGTTCTTGTACCCGGTCAGCCGCGCCACGCAAATGCCCGCCAGTACACCGCCCGCGGGGCCGCTCATAACAGTGCGCGCACTCTGTTCTCTTGCCAGGGTTGAATCAACAACGCCGCCGTTGGATTGCATGATGTACAACCCGCTCTTAATCCCGGCAGACTTCAAACCCTTTTCCAGTCTGCCAAGATACCTGTCGACGATCGGTCTGACAAAGGCGTTCAGTACCGTTGTGCTGATTCTCTCATACTCGCGGAACTCGGGCAGTATCTCTGAAGAAATGGTGACGGACAGGTGGGGCAGTCTTTGCTCAAGGGCCCGTTTGAGGAGCGTCTCATGAACCGGATTCGCATAAGCGTGCAGAAGGCATATGGCCACCGAATCCACACCGGCTTCTGCAATCTGTGCAACAGCCGACGCCATGTCCCGTTCCTCAAGATCTACCGCTACCGAACCGTCGGCCAAAACCCGCTCGTTGACCTCAAACACCAGGCTGCGAGACACCAAGGGCCGGGGCTTGAGCTGCCGGAAATTATACAGGTGAGGACGGTTTTGCCTCCCGATAAAGATGATATCCTTGAAGCCTTTGGTGGTAATCAGGGCCAAGCGTGCCCCTTTTCGCTCCAGGACGGCGTTCGTGGCCACCGTGGTGCCGTGCAGAAAGAGGTCGATCTGTTCCGGTGAAATCCCCTTTTGGCGGCTTATTCTTTTCATTCCCTCCAGCACCGCGCGGGAGGGATCGTCAGGACTGGAAGGTTCTTTAAAAACGTCGATTTCGCCCTTACTCCCGAGCAGGCAGAAGTCGGTAAACGTGCCGCCGGTGTCAACGGCAAGTTTATACCTGGGAGACCGCTGTAAAAGCTTCTTGCTTCTCATTTCTCAGACGGCCCCCGGGCTTCCCGCCGTGACCTTCCTAACGTAAATAGGTGAGCTTTGTTTCTTCGGAAAAGTCAAAGCCTTGCACACTCTCCCGGTTATCAGGTTCCTTTTAGAAGGGTTATACGCCAAAGGCAGGTACTAACTCTTTTCGCCGGACCGCTCCGACTTCCTTTCTGTTTCGCTGTAAAGTTGAATAATGCTGACCTCAGCCTCTTCTGGTGTTAAAATGGTACTGAAGGGTGACCCGTCAAAACCTCACTGAACAAAACCGCGATGAACAACCCCAGAGCGGTTAACCAAACGGGAGGCCGAAAATGGAAATCAAGCTGACCGTCTTTTCCGACTATGTTTGACCATTCTGCTTCATCGGCAAGGGTATTGTCGATAGGTTGAAGCGTGAATTTGATATCGCTGAAGAATGGATCTGTTACGAACTGCACCCGGAGACGCCGCCCCATGGTAAACGGCTCGATACCCTTTTTCCGGAGTCCGAGATGGAGAGAATGTTAGAGAACCTCCGTGCGGCAGGACAGCCTTACGGCATCAGCTTCAGCCGGTTGGCGGTCATAGCCAACTCCCGGTTGGCGATTGAAGCAAGCGAATTCGCACGGGACAAAGGAAGGTTTGAAGAAGCCCACTACCGGTTTTTCAAGGCGTACTTCCAGGAAGGGCTCAACATAGGTGAAGAATCTGTAATCTTAAGACTATCGGAGGAAATCGGCCTCGACAGAAACGAATTAAAGGACGCCCTGGATAAAGGTCTTTATAAACTCAGACTGCAACAGTCTGCTGAGTTGGCCCGCAGATACCGGGTAACAGTGGTCCCCACCTTCATTATCAACGGGGCGCATAGGATAGTTGGCTCTCAGCCGTACCGCGTTTTTCAAAAGGCGTTAGGCCAGTTGCAACCTGATTAAACTGTTAAGTTCAATAACGCTCCTAAAGACGGGAGTTACTGGACGGCATGCAGCAGGGCGGAAGCGATTACTTCAGCCTGAGACATAACCACGTGAAGGCGGGTGTTCTGCAACTCCTTCGCCCCACCTTGGTTGACCACCCCTATAATGTGAAGGTCGCCTACGCGGGGTAATGACTTCTTGAGACCTGTGCCGGGTTGGATGGGTCCGGCTCCTACGCTTATTAACCCTATGTTCTGATGATTGCCCAGTGAAGCGTCTACCGCGATAATGAAGGGATTTTCGTACAGGCTGAATATTTCCTGCACTTTTTCCTGAATGTTTAGGGCATGAACGGGGGCAGCCAAGGTCCCATAAACACTGTACGGACTGTCGCCTGCCTCGGCCACCTTTGTCCCGACCAGCGGTCCAAGCGCATCCCCGGTGAGCCGGTCGGTACCAACGCACAGGAGCACCCGTATTCCGCCGTTCAAATCGTGCAACCAAAAGTAATAACGGAGAATGGCCGCAAGGAGCTTATAGGCAAACGGTTCCTTATAGTCTATCCAAAACCGCGCCGGTGTTTTATCGGCATCCAAACAACCACCAGTCAATTTTGGATCCCGGTTTCTTTCCGAATACTCACACCGATCCAAACTGGTTCCCCACCACCGGCTGCCAGCCGATAAGGACAATAAAGTCGCCTTTACTGGCTTAAGCCGTTTTATTTCTGTCTGTTTTGACGGTTTCGGTTGATATTTATAGTAGATTTGGCGGCAGGGCTTGTCAACGGTTTAATTTTGTAGCTTTTTGTCACAAAATTGAGAAGTCGTGCTGTTTTGACATTGAAGTTAAAGCGGGAACCGGCAGGATACCTGCCGACTCGGAAATGTTCAGCAAACACGCACCCGTGTTTGATAGACCAATGATATTCATCGTTGCGAAACGATAGACGAGAAGCGTCGGATCAGCATTTCATACTTCGAGCGGGCATCACGAAAGCAAATCGGGGACAAGCATTTTGGCCTTTCAGAAAACAAGCACAACTATGGGCTTACCAAGTCCCTATATTTAGCATTGAGATTGAAAACGTCAAGACAGAGCTGTTACTCAAAAGCAGGCGCCGGAAGGTGCAGTTACTTAATCGGCCGTTCTGTCCCCGTCCGCTCCCTGCCGGCCGGACCGGCTTCACTCTTGTGTTTGCCGCGTACAAGCGAAGTCACCATCCCAACCGAGGCAACGAAGGCGCCTACGAGGAGGGTGTCGTGAAGCGCGCCGGTGAAAGCAAAGGCCCCGATCATGGACTCATTCACACCTGCCGCAGTTGCGGCTGCGAGGCTTTCGGGCAGGCAATGGTTGAACACCGCCCCGGCCAGCGCCACACCCATCACCATCCCTGCATTCCGTGCGGTTGCCAGTATCCCTCCCGCAATGCCGAGGTGAGTGCGGGGCACACTGCCCATCAGTACGCTGCTGTTGGGGGACTGGAAGATGCCGTTGCCAAGTCCCAGCAGAATAAGAGGAAAGACTATCTGAAATAAGCCACTTTGGGGGGTTAGACGGCTCAAGAGTATCAGGGACAGCGCGGAGACGGCCATGCCGAATGAACTCAAACCCCTCGAGCCGATGCGGTCGGAGAGCGTGCCGCTTAGAGGACTGACCACAAGGATAACCAGAGGAAAACTCGAGAGCAGCATTCCGGCCCGGGCCGCATCCAATTCAAGCACATCCTTAAAGTAAAAAGGTAATAAAAAGACAACCATGTACTGCACCACGAAGTTCAGCACCGCGCTGGTAGCAGCAGCCGAAAACAGGCGGTTCTTAAAAAAGCGAAGGTCGATCATGGGCGTTGCACACGTCAGCTCGCGCCATATGAAAATCGAAAAGAAAACGGCCGCAAAGGCTAAGAGACCGAGCGCGGCGTCTGAACTCCAGCCCCATTCTTCCCCGTGACTCAGAACAAGCAGCAGCGACCCCAGGGCAAAAAACACGGAAACCGCACCGGGCAGGTCGAAACTCTGCTGCGTGCGGGGCCGCTGCGGTAGTACCATATAGGACCAAACTATAACCAGGGCGCACAGCGGTATATTGACAAAAAAAAGAAACCGCCAGTCGGCAAGCTTCAGAAGCAGGCCGCCGAAGGTCGGCCCGAAACCTAAGGCCGAGGCAACGAATACGCCGAGAAAACCGAGGGCCTTACCGCGTTCCTGCGGCGGGAAGGCCGATGTTATCATCGCGGGCCCGACGGCCATGACCATCGCCGCACCTATACCCTGGGCGATCCGGAATATGATGAGTACGAATATAGAAGGAGCAACCCCGCACAGGACAGAACTGGCGGTAAAGATAAGGGCACCCAGAAGATAGATTCTTTTAAACCCGTACATGTCACCGAGCCGGCCGAAAGTCAACAGGAGCGTGGAAATCACTAGGAGGAACGACATCAGTACCCATTCAACCACTGACATCCGTGCGTTAAAGTATGCACCGATAAACGGCACCGCGATGTTCATCATACTGGCGTTAAGGGCCATGACGAACGTTCCGACGCCGACCACACCAAGTACCTGCCATTTCCTTTGCTGGATAATCCCTGCCTGGCACTTTACATCCAATATGCCTTAACCTCCGCGCGCCTTATTGCACAGAACGGAAAACGCCCAAGATTCATTTGTTACAAGCCTTTGCAGGTGTTCACAGGCCGGATTCTTACGGTATCTGTATGCTGAACTGTTTTTCTCCGTTACAAATACGATTCCTTCCATTCGGTGGTTATCATCCAAAAATATTCTGGTTTGATTATGCCTGCACTAAGAGCTCTCTCACCGGACGGAACATCCGCTATTCCAGCCGTCCCCGCAGCAAGATAAACATAAACCCAACAGAAAGGCTCCCATTCCGGGGAGCCCTTGGTTTTACAACGGGTCCGTTACAAGTAAACCACATCGCCTTCGTAGTAGAGCGAAAGAAACAGCAGCAGGTAGTCGCGAATGTGCCTGGTAATGAGGAAGTTGTTCTTTACATGCTCTCTGCCGTTTAAACCGAGCTTGTTTGCGTATTTCGGCTCCTGGAGCAGTTGCTTCAGGTAGTGAGCGGTTCCCTCGATCGAATACGTCAGGATGCCGGAATACTTGTGTTTTATTTGAAGCGGAATCCCGCCGACCGCTGAAGCGATAACCGGTTTCGCCTTCCAAAGCGCCTCCGACACAGTCAGGCCGAAGCCCTCTTTCAAGGACTTCTGGAGCACGACTGTAGACGCCCTCTGCAGCGCATTTATCTCGATGTCGCTTCCGGGCGGCAAATAGATGATGTAAATATCCGGATCGCCGGTTGCGGCGCACTTGACCTCATCAAGAACCTTCATTCCCTCGGGGTCGTCTGTAGCGCCTCCGCCGGCAAGCACCAGTTGGCAGTCCACGTGCTTTTTTACTTTTTTGTATACCTCTACCACGCCGCAGGGGTCCTTCAAACGGTCGAAGCGGGAGACCTGGGTGACAATCGGCCTGCTCCTGTCGATTCCCAGCCGTTGGAGCACCTCATCAACCGTTTCCTCCGGCAGTTCCTTGTTCTTATCGCTCAAAGGATCTATCGAGGGCGATATCAACACCTGGGGGATACGAAGATCCCTGGCAAACGCCGGCGCGGAAAAGACCGTACTGTCGTACCTGTTAATGTAAGACTCCAAAAACTCCATTACCGGCGGCAATGGGTTCGTAAAGTCTACATGACCTCGCCAAACCCACTTTCCGCCTACCTGCTCTTTCTTTTCCACCAGGGCTATCGGCTGCGGGTCGTGGATAAAGACGATGTCCCCGTAAAAATCGATCTCATCCGCGTTGCCCCGGTTTACTTCCAAGAAATACTCCCAGTCCTCGGAGGTCAATACCACATTCGCACCGTGTAACGCGTTATGGATCTTTTTCGTGATGTTGAAGAACTTATCGTTGCCCTTGATAACGTCCCACTTCGCGTCCATGCCCAATTCCCTCAGCAACGGGACCATCCGTGTCAGTATTTCCGCCACTCCGCCGCCAACCGAAGTTGAGTTTACATTCTGAACGGTCTTCCCCGCCAGGCGCTGCGACAGCAAATACAACTCGCTTATAACACTTGGGCCTACAATGGGCGCATAATCGTTAATTCCCGGCATGTTCTCTCACCATGTTGATTATTTTTTCCCGGAGACCCTCAAGCGTGATTGTATATGGGTCCAATTTTGACATCGCTTCCGCGAGCTCGTCTTTACCCAGAAGCCTGAACCAGGCCGCAAAGTCGTTTTCGTCCTTTTGAAGCCGCATCCGCGCCTCAAAAATATGAAAGTAGAGCGAGTTTATGCTAATCTGCCGGAGAACCTCGGCAAATTCTTTTAGATTGCGGGCGGAGTAAGGCATCGGCAGAATAAAGGTCTTGCATGCCGTAAAGTAAAACTCCTGTCCCGGCGGACAATCAACGGTATATTTATTTTCTGAAAGCCAGCATTCCAATATCTCAACGAATCTCGACCTCAGGGTCTCCATGCTGTGAAACTCCGCCGTGTCCACACTCGCAAAAAGCTCACCCAGCTCCTTTATGTTGAGGATGTTCGTAAGCCAGTAAGCAAAATCATTGGGCGGTTCCGGCGAGAGATAGTGATGCTGCTGCAAAAACCTGTGCGTATGATAGTAGATCGAAGACAGTGGTACCGTTTTTATGCCCTCCAATAATTCGCGAGGGTTCTTAGCTTTGACCCCTAAGAGCGTGACGAGATGATACTGCGTATAGAAGCGAAACGGACCGTTTTTCAAGCTTAACACCCCGATAGTTTAGTTTTACCCATCCATAGCCGTCCCAGCATTGCGCGCTCTTCAAGTTTAAGAGACGGATTTAGCGGCCAAACCCGCCTTAGTTTTTACAGACAACTGTTTTAATAGTTATCTTCGTCAACACCCAGGCAGGTATTGGGCGCCGGTTCTTTAGAATATTCATAAAACGTCTCGCTTTACCACTTGAAAAAGCAGGTTACTTCTCTTTTCGTTTTAGTTTGCGCAGGTGGTAAAAACTCCTCCGGTTCCGCGTTTTAACCGCTGGGAAAACACCCTCGATTGCCGAACGGACCTCTTCTATCGAATAAAACGCCTTCGGATTATACTCCTTGATGAGTTTAATGACATTTTGCAGGTCTTTACGCTTGATGATAGTAAAGACGATCTTAACGTCTCCTGTGGTACCTTCCGCATTAATGATCGTAACACCGTACCCGGCGTGTTTAAGGCGCTCGACCAAGTCGCGGGCACCTCGAATCGTAAAGATGCGTACCGCCAAGGTTCCCATCGCTAACTTTTCTTCCAAAAAAATGCCGACAAAGTTACCCATGGCGAAGCCGCCGGCGTAAGCAATGTAGTAAGCAAAATTTGTAAGGTTTTGTATTATCTGAGTTATCGCCAGCAACCAGATTAATACTTCGAAAAACCCTAAGAACGGAGCAAGGTACTTATATCCCCTGGAAACATAAATAATTCGTAGTGTGCCGATGCTTACGTCAAGGATACGCGCAGTAAAAATCAACAGCGGCAGGACAATCCAAGTAAATATGTCCGATCGAAAGAAATCCATGCCAAATGCCAGCGATTGGATGCACCCGTCGCAGGTCTCAGACGGGCGCTGTTCAGCAGTCCCCCCTCACAAAGTATATCCTTTCACTATTTGATGTGTGTGTCAAGGGGATAATCATGATTTGCTGTAACGCGAGAGTATTAATGAAAACCTTGGTATCCTTTAAGGCTCACTCCCTGAATCAGGAAATTTACCGGCAGTACATTCCAAACCATAAAGTTAGCTGGAAAGCTATTATAAACCTGCCTACATTCGTAAAAAAACACACTAGACAGGAGTTGACCGCTTTCAGCAATTTTACGATGACGTATATAATTGTCCCGTCACTATGCCACTGGGATAACCAGCCCTTTGATCCCGCTCCGGAGGTAAAAGCCGGCATCCAGGCCATCGAGGCCGATGGCTCGTGGGAAGGACTTGCACAAATCGGTAATGCACAATGGCCGCCGCACGAAGGTGACTTAGTCGACGTGGCCGCTTCTCTGCCCAAGTAGCACTAGCAGCGAACTTAGCATGTCCGATTATGAGATACTTTCCTGTGGTCTTGCAGGTGAGTCTTGAGTTGTTTGTCACCGTGTCGTGTATATTGTCGGTGAAAACCTTTTCCAAAGAGCTACATTAGCAAACATTAGCAAACTCCAGATTCATTAGTAAAAAATAAGACCCAAGGAATTTCCCTGGGTATTAAACCCGTCTTTGGTGCGGCAGAGAGGATTTGAACCTCCACGGGCTCAGTGCCCACTAGATCCTGAGTCTAGCGCGTCTGCCTTTCCGCCACTGCCGCGCACCTTTTATTATAGACGACACGAACCTCTTTGGCAAGGGTGCGCAATCAAATCAACCCGTTAGCATGCCGCACTTCCCGCTTTCTTTCGCGCGAAGAGGGTCCATGCCTTTATTGATATGGTGTGAATCCACCGTGACTTCTTGGCCGTAATCGGGCTGATGACGGCAAGAAGAAGAATGTACAGGGCAGCCAGCGCAGGAAGCGGATAGTCCGCTATTGCGACGCCCGCGATTCCCGCGGTAATGACGGCGAACTCCCCCCGTGACATCAGGCTGCAGGCCACGTTTGTCGCCGCTCTGCCCCGGTAACCGCTGATCCATGCACTGAGAAGTCCTGTAAAGTAATTTCCTACCACTGTGGCCGCCACAGCAACAAGAGTGTACGTAGCCACCGGTGCAAACTGGCGGCAGTCGATTTCCATGCCAAACGAAAAGAAGAAAACAGCTCCAAAAAGGTCCCTTAGCGGCGTAACCAACTGAATGATACGCTTTGAATGTGATGTCTCTGCAAGGACGAGGCCCAGGAGCAAGGCGGCTACGGCTTCCGCCACACCCAGTTCTTCTGCGAAATACGCCATGATCAACAGCAGTGAAAAGACCAGCATAATCAGCGGCTCTCCGCTGCGGAAGCTCAACAAGGAGTCAAGAAGTTTGCTTAACCGCCGGCCTAAAAAGAGAATTCCGAGAATAAAAGCCACCGTTACAACGCCAGCGACTATACCGACCAACGGCGAGGTGCCTTTCGTTAGAAAGAACCCTGAAAGGGCGGAAAGGAATACAGCCATGAAGGCGTCTTCGAAAACCATTATGCCCAAAATCAACTCGGTTTCCGGGTTGGCCGTTCGCTTGAACTCTACCAGTAGCTTGGTGACAACGGCGCTGCTCGACACAGTAGTAATTCCTGCTATGGCAAGCATTGCGGGCCACGATTGAAAAAGGAGCCACCCGAGCGCCAGCCCCCGGACGAAGTTTAACGCTACGTAAATGCCTCCGCCTTTCAGAATGGTCGTCCCACGCTCGATTACACGCGTAGCAGAGAACTCCAGGCCGAGGTAAAAAAGCAGCAAAAGGATTCCGAGCCGGCTCATCATTTGAATTGACTCGGTATGCTCAACCAAACGGAGGTCGAACCACGCGCCGTGCGGTGCATGGGGCCCTATCATGATGCCGAACAAGATCAACAGGGGAATAGAACTGAAGTGAAATTTTCGCGCGATGAGTATCGCCGCGGTTGCCCCGGCGATAACGAGGACCAGATTCAGGAACAAGGCGTCCGACACAATTAGCCCCCTTCGCCCGTCACCATCCTCTCGAATAGTTCAAGGGAATCTCTACGGCCCGCGACGATTATTGTTTGGCCAGGGGTGAAGACATAGCTTGGACCCGGGTTAATGGCTGCAGTCCGCTTCTTGCCTTTTTCCGTTTGCTCGATAACGGCTACGATCGTCACGCCGTACTTTTTGCGTACGCCCAGTTCCCCGATTGACTTGCCTGCCACCTCGGAATCCGGGCTGATTTTAAGCCATTCGATGTGGAGTTCGGCAACCGCCGCTTCAAGCTTCTCCAGAACCTTTGGCTGATAAAAAGCGCCGCCGATGATTGATCCTATCTGCCGGGCTTCCTGGTCCGTAAGCATCACTGAGCAAGTAGGTTCATCTTCTCCCGGGGGGAGGTAGAATAGTTCGCGATTACCCTCGTCGTAGATTACCACTACAAACCGGTCACCGCTTTCCAACTGGGCGAAATACTTTTTCCCGAGTCCCGGAAGCTCCGCCTCCTTAATGGTACCCAAAGGTGACACCCCCGCCGCCGTGGTTTTCGATAACAGGACGCTGACTCCAAGCTTTTATCTAAGTAAACTAGTTCGTCTACACACCTATAATAACAAACGGCAAAGGGGACAGACAAGATATCCGAAAAGCGGTTCCCTTTTTACCATTGTTGAAGGGTCTGAAAGTTGCAAGAATACTTAGAATTCCTGTATCAAAAAAAGCGAGACCCAAAACCCTTGTTAAAAAGGATGTAAACTCAGACCTTTCCCGGCCGAAAAAGAGGAATAGTAAAGAATTCGCCGAAAACTTTTTGTGGAGGTCCTGCACGTGCCAGACCCAAGAACTACCGGAGGCGCAAACCGCAGAGTGTTTCACACAGCGTTGCGCCTTTTCGTCTATTTGGCTGTTTTTGGTGCTGCGGCCTGTATAGTCGGGACTTTTTTGGTGGCTCACTTTGAAAGACTTCCACTGTTCGATGCCTTTTACCTGCTGGTTATCACCTTGGCTACCGTAGGCTACGGCGATATCCATCCTGTAACCCAAGTCGGGAAAATAATCATTATGCTCCTTATTGTCTTCGGAGTAGGCTACGTTTCTTTATCAGCGTCTATAGTAATGGCCACACTGGTCGAAGGGCACATTATAGAGTTCTGGAGGGAAAGAAAAATGGAGAAAAAGATATTGAAACTCAAAAACCACATCATTGTCTGCGGTCTGGGCCGTGCCGGGTCGGCGGTGATAAGGCAGCTCGTACGTGAAGGGGTAGACTTCGTCGGGATAGACCTCGATGAGCGTAACGTGGAAACGTTTAAGGAACGTGGCTATTTAGTGATCAACGGGGACGCGACTGAAGACGAAATCTTAAAGCGGGCGGGGGTCGATAGAGCAAAGAGCCTTGTATCCGCTCTCCCACACGACCCGGCAAATATCTTGATCACAATGGCCGCAAAAGATCTGAACCCGCGAATCCGTGTCGTAGCCCGCGCCGACCGGCCGGAGAACATCACCCGCTTAAAACGCGCCGGCGCGGACTGGGTAACCGCAGTAGGCGTGCCCGGCGGCACCCGTTTGGCCCTGGCAGCCCTTAAACCGGCTACGGTAGATTTCGTCCACAGTATTCTCGAGCGCCGTCATGCCCTATATAAGCTAGAAGAGTTACTTATACAGGAAGGATCATTTCTTGCCGGGAAGCCCATCCGGGAATCCCGTCTTAAAGAAGATTATGGCGCCCAACTGTTAGCCATACTCCGGGGCGAGGAGACCATTGTTAACCCGGAAGCGGAAGAGAAAATTCTTGCCGGTGATGTAATTATCATCTTCGGCCCAAGGGATAGACTCTCACAACTGGAAGCCTCCCCCGGTACGGCCTGTCCGCTTGTTTCTCAGGAGATAACCACCTCTGTGGAATAAAAGTTTATCTTACAACCAAAAATATAAAACACCCGACGGTTGATCGGGTGTTCATAAATTTTCCGGCGGTGACCTGCTCTCCCGCTCCGTCGCCAGAGCAGTACCATCGGCGCTGGAGGGCTTAACTGCCGTGTTCGGGATGGGAACGGGTGTTTCCCCTCCGCCATGACCACCGGAAATTTTAGTCGTCGGACTTCAGTCGTCGGTCGTCGGTTCCTCGTAGAAATTCGCTCCGCGAATTTCTACTTTATGTCTGACGTCTGACGTCCGACGTCTGACGACTATTCTTTCAAAACCGCATAGTGAGGAAATTCAAATTCAGGTCAAGACCTCGACCTATTAGTACCGGTCAGCTCAACCCATTACTGGGCTTACACCTCCGGCCTATCTACCTGGTAGTCTACCAGGGGTCTTACCCCGACACTCAACTTTCTCTACCGCTGAG
>JBFLWY010000055.1:0-12816 GCA_040757355.1 Bacillota bacterium
AAGAAGGTCTCTCCTCCAAAGCTCAAAAAGTCCTATTGAGTGCTGGGCATTTAAGCTCAATGAAGGTCTGTCCTTCAAAGGGCAAAAAGTCCATTGAGTGCTGGGTCGTGAACGACTCCCTCGAAAACGCTCAAGCCAGTCCAGCATCCTGCCTATTGCGATATCAATATCTTTCCGGTCGAGTTTCTTAGCAGCCATTCCTCAACCGGCCGGCGCCCTTTCGGGTCTTCGTAAAATACTACACCGTACATTAGGTGCTTATCTCCGAATTAAAATTATTATAACATTTTTGTTATTAATAATAGATAAATTCATAAAAATTTTTTACGGCAAAAGCTAATTGAACAGCCTTAAGTTTCCAGATACAACTTGATTAAACCGAAATCCCCGCCAGTATCCCCGCAATCTCGCCGGGATTCCGGGATACCGCCCGGCGCCAGCGGCCGAAGCCGCCGTGCGCGTTGACCGCGGTTACCCATTCATCCAAAAATCTGCGCTTTGTTTTATCCTGTTCCGTATCCTGCCCCTTTGTTTCGAGAACGAGGAACTCCCCTGTCCTCAACCTGATAATGAAGTCCGGCCGGTATTTTCTTACGACTCCTTCGTAGGTATAGAAAATTTCGAAGCCGAGGTGATCGTTTTTTACCCAGGCATCCACGTTTGGATTGCGGTCCAGTTCAAAGGCATCGCTGGCTTCCCACGTGCTGTCAAAAACACACAGGTTGATATGCGACTTCTTCGTATATTCGCAGGGTTTTGCGGTATACCAGGGCTGCATCTCTCCAGTTGAACGGATCGGCCTTTCATTATCAAAAACCGGGACGACAGCCTCGGTGTTCTCGAAGCGTATAGCTTCCCAGATGTGCCGGACCACTTTCCGCATATTGAGCGTTATCAATATCCTTCGCTTTACATCATCCAGGTTGTAAACATCAGGGTAAATCTGAATTTTATCAGACCGGATGAAAACTTCAACCAGCCGGATCAGCCGGGCGAGCAGGTACTCCCTGCTACCCTTCCAGTTCGGTTTTATCTGGTCGAATATTTCCGCGGCCGTTTCAAAGGCAACCCTTTGCATCCGGTATTTGCGCCCCAATTCCGCAAGGTTGATCTCTGATATTTTTGTGATGTCGGGCTTGCCTTCGATGATGGGGGCAAGTTCGGCAAGTGTCGGCGTTTCATAAGTGTTTATTTCAAGAGTCTTCACGGTTTCCATGTTCAGTCTCAGATCGGCTCTATAAATATGGTCGATCCGCATGATATTCGGCCACCTGATCTCGTACCGTCGTTTTTCGGGAACGGGTTCTATCCGGGTCTTCGGCGGCGGTGGTGGCGGCGGCGGCCCGTCCTGCGACTCATGGGGCAGAAACGTGAACGGGACGCCGAAAATGTTGACGTATTCGGCGTCGAACTTTCCCGTCTTTGGATTGACTTCGTAGGAAGTCCTTCTCAGCCCCCGGCCAATGACCTGTTCACAGAGCAGTTGGCTTGAAAAGGCGCGCAGCCCCATAATGTGAGTGACCGTCTTTGCGTCCCACCCTTCCGAAAGCATTCCTACGGAAATAACTTTTTGAATCTGTTCCCCCGGTTTACCTACCTGTCCGACGGTGTTAACGGTCTGCCGGAGAAGTTCCGCCTGTTCTTTTTTAGAGAGTTTACGGGAAGGCTCGTCATTCAACTCTTCATCCTGTTCTTCACCGGCTGTGTTGCCGGCGAAGAAGGTAGTCTCCTCTTGGGCCTCCGCCATTTCAAGAACTTTCGAATCAATGTGGAGCGTGCGCTCGGGAACGCATAATTCGTCGATAAGTATCCTGCGGTGGTCAAAAGCGTACTTGATGCGGGCCGCAGTTTCGGTCCGGTTGGCCACAGAAATCATCACCGGCGGTGTCCGGAACCCCTGCTCCTTCCACTTTTCCGCCGTTTCCAGCCAGTCTTTTCCCAAAAGGTAATACCCGTTGATTATAAGATCAGGCAGCGGTTCATGTTCCTCCGCCCTGCGGTTCAGGTCGTCTTTGACCCATTCGTAGATATGGTAGAGCTTCGATTTGTAAGTCTTTGCGTCCGGCACCCCGTCGTCGCGGATCACCACCCGGGGCGTCTTGACGAGGCCGGACTCGATGGCGTCGTTCAGCCCGAAATCGCTGACGATCCAGCCGAACAGCGCTTCTTCAGAGCTTTTCTTGCCCGACGGAGCGAAGGGCGTGGCCGAAAAGTCGTAACACGTGACAATTCCGCGGGCTTTGTGAATCCGGTCCAGGCCGCCGATCCACCTGGTGGCCTCCTCGATCTCCTCCTTCTTCACGCCCCTGACCTTGGACTCCGCGGGTATCCGCCAGGCGTGGTGCGCTTCGTCATTGATAACGACGATATTCCGTGCGTTGGCAAGTTCCCCCAGGACATCACGCACGTATGCTTCATTGCTCTTTGCGCCGCGTTTGTCCACGCTTTTTTTCTTAGCAACCTGTTCCTCTGTTTCCCAGTTCAACGCGTGCCAGTTGCGGATAACGACCTTCCCTTGGCGGAGCCTGTCCAGAAGCCCGCCGGGAACAATCTTAAAATCCTCGTAATAGTTTCCGGTTCCTGCCGGTACGAGTACCTGCAGGCGGTTCCGAACCGTAAGGCCCGGCGCCACGACAAAGATATACTTGGAAAAACGGGAATCCTGCGGGTAGGTGACCTTGTTCAATACTTGCCAGGCGATCAGCATCGCCATCACAATGGTTTTACCGGTACCGGTGGCCATTTTGGCGCAGAGACGCTTAAACGGCCCGCCGTCCGAAGGGATTTCAATACCGACCTTCTCCGCTGCCGGCGCTTCTGCAAGCCATATTAGCGTTTCGATGGCTTCCAACTGACAGAAGAAAAAGCGGCAGTACTCCCGTTCCTCCGGGTTGTGCCAGTACTCCAGCAGTCGTTTGGTGATACCGGTAGCGCCGGGATAGCCTGCCTTCCTCCACGCTTTGACACGCGGGCGGATCTGGTTCACCAAGGGTATCTCGATAAAGACCCCCGGATCGTCGTACGTCTTTGATCTGTCCGATGCAATCACATACCCTGCCGGCCGCCGTCCTTCTTTGAGCGAAAACAAGCGGGTCTCCCGGTTGTAGCTCCAGTATTGCTTCGGCTCTTCATAAGGCGAGTTGATGATTAACTGATCTATTACTTTCTTCCCCATCATTCAACCTCGATGATCTTAAGGCTTTCAATGCCGCGGTCGTCAACAATTTTCACCGCTATACGGCGGTTTTTACCCGCTTCAAAGGGCAGGGAGACTGTGCCCCGGTAAGCTTCAATAAGCTCTTGGTCAATCTCGGCCTTGAGGTTTTTCGCCAACCGGGACCAGCCGTCTTTCTCCCCGGCCATCGGGAAGAAAACCTGCCTGGGGAAGAGACTCCTGCCGTCATAATCCGTATCCAGCATCCACATGGCGATCCTCTCCGGGCCGCCGGACTCGATGGCGCCGGTCTTGGTGTTATAGTAATCGAATCCCAGAACCTCCACTTGATAATAGTGGCGAGTGGTTAGTGGCGAGTGGATAGTGATTTTAGAAGCCCGTTCAACAATTTGTTTATCTCTTCGCAGTTGTTCAATAATTCTTCCGCATTTATCCTTTCCAAGAAGGTCAATTTCTCTGACAAAATCAGCAGCGTTTCCAATTCTGCCAGCGAACCCTTCGCCATCCCGAGGAACTGTTTGAACTCTCCCGTGCTGTTCCTTGACTGTCCCTCCGCTATATTTGCCGGAATCGAGACCGCAGCCCTTCTGATTTGCGATGTTAACCCATAGATCTCTTCTTTGGGAAATCGCTGCGTAAACTGATATATCTTTTGTACCAAGTCGATTGATTTCTGCCAAACTATCAAATCCCGATAACTTTTTACAGCACTCATAAGGCAAGAGCCCCCTGTTTGAACTGTCCACTAACCACTCTTCACTTACCACCCTCACATCCGGCTGGCCGATGAGCCAGAAGCTCTCGTTACTGGCACGTTTCTTTTTGAGATCATCGGTGAGAAGATCGGTGTTCATTTGCACTTTGAGCAGCGTTACGCCCGGCCAGTCGGTTTCGTCAATGTCCTTGGCCGCCTCCGGGTCAAACTGGAAGGCAGCGAAAATGATCAGCTTCGGTTTAGGTACAAGGGTTTGCGCCTCCTCGATGGCCAGAGCTACCTGCCGCTGCTCTAGCGGCCCGTGTTCGGGGCCGAAAGAAATCACGGCCCGCTGCGGAGACATGTACGCCGTCCGCGCTTCCCGCACCGAGTCGGCGCCCAGGTCGTTGGGCTTTGTCTCGGCGTCGGCGTGCAGCCAGCGCGTGCCGGCCAGCGGCTCAACACGTGAAAAAAGGATGTACTGGCCGTTCTTGGCGCGGATCCCGCATTTGAACAGTTCGTCCCGCCACTCCGCCTGCCGCAGCGTTTCCCCGGAGCGGGCGATTGAGTTGTCAGTGGTTAGTGGTAAGTGTTTAGTTGAAGCGGTCTCACTTCTTTCTTCATCCGCTCCTAACTCGCCACTATCCACTGTCCACTCGCCACTAGCTAATGGCAAAACCACCGGTGCAGGTACCGCTTCAACGGTGAAAGGACCCGTCACCCTTGCTTTGGAATTGTCCACAAAAGGCTGGTCATAGAGAGTTTCCACCGGCGCGTTCCGCCGGATGCTTTCGTTCATTTTGTCCTGCATCTGTTTCTTTAGCTTTTTGAAACGCTCCAAGGGTTCCTCGGCCGCGGCAGGCCATGAAGGATTAAAGTCAAATGGTACTTCCCATTCTTTTAGGGAAAGTTTTGCCGCCTTGTTGAAATCAGCCAGCGCTTTTTCTATTTCCGGATGGTATTTATCCCAGATGCGGTCAATTTCTTCGTTGTTGGCGATGGATTTCAGCGTGATGTGCGGCACCGTCTTATATTTAAACCCGCTTCCGACACCTTCATCGGGGTGGGCAAGCTCATAGTAGTCGAAAACCGCCGTCATCAACCGCTGCTTGGCTAAAGCGATCGCTACCCGCGAGGTATCGCAAGTTATCCACCGCCTGCCCCACTGCTCGGCAACGTAGGCGGTCGTACCCGAACCGCAGGTAGGGTCAAAAACCAGGTCGCCGGGGTCGGTGGTCATGAGAAGGCAGCGGGCGACCACCTGCGACGAGGTTTGCACAACGTAATGCTTCTCCTGCTCACCCCAGGTGTCCTGCCAGGAGGTCGTCAAGACTTTGCAGGGGAAATCGGTCGTGTGACGCTTGTACCTGACATCGGCTTTGAAGCCAATCAGCCTGTCTGCGGCCTTTAGCTTACGCAGGCCATCTCGTCCGGTAGCCCAATGCATGTTCGAGGGCGGGCAATAGACTTTGCCATCGAACTCGAAGTCGAAATTGAGCCCTTCAGAATAGCCTGGTCTGTACAGCCTTACAGGCTCGAAATCCTCGGATGCTTCTTCCTGTGGAAGGAAAAGCTGTCTGTACTTTGCCTTTTCCCTATCTTTCCCGTACCAAATCACGTTATCGGTTACGTTATCTAGGAATCTGCCAGCGCGAACTCCAAACACGCGATAGGCAACGACCGCGATAAAATTCCCCGCCCCAAACACCTCGTCCATCAGCTCCCGGACGTGGTGCACATTCTCATCAGAAATCTGCACAAACACACTGCCGCTCTCAGTCAGCAGTTCCCGCACAAGCAACAGCCTGTCCCGTAAATAGGTCAGATACGAATGAATCCCCAGTTCCCAGGTATCCCGGAAGGCCTTTATCATCTCGGGTTCCTGGGTCAGGTCCTCGTCCTTGCCGTCCTTTACGTCCCGCTTGTTCACAAAAGGCTGGAAGTTCGAACCGTACTTGATGCCGTAGGGCGGATCGATGTAAACCATCTGCACCTGCCCGGCCATTCCCTCTTTTTCTAGCAGCGAATTCATCACCAGCAGGGAATCACCTGCTATAAGCCGGTTCGACCAGTTGTGTTTGTGCTTGTAAAACTCTATGGCCTCCCTTAACGGCGGATTTTCCTCCCTTGTGGCAAACAGGGACATTTGTTTAAAGGATTGACCGTTTTTCTTGCGGACCGCCTCAATTATCGTGCGGGGGTCAATCCGCTCGTGAACGTGAAGGGAAACCGTAGGGACCTCAAAAGAAGTGTGTTCCGCCTTGCCCGCCCAGTTCAGATAGGGCTCCTGCAGTCTTTTTAACTCCGCCAGCGCTGTTTTTGCCTCCTCAAGCGTCGCCGCTCCAAGTCCGCCGTCAATAATCTTCTCCACCCTGCTCCGCTGGCTGTCAAACTGCAACGCCGGGTCTATATGCGGATCATAGGCATATTTCCTCTTCCCGCTTTCCCTATCGGTTTCCGGCGTAACCAACCCCACCGGCGGGTTGTTAATCCGCTTCTTTCCCTTGTGGTCGTACTGTTCGATTGGTTTTTTACCTGACCCCTTGGCTTTCACCGTTTATTCATCTCCGTATGACATTTCTCTTGATTGTATTCTGGAAGCTGCCTATCTTTGCATATATTCGACTAATTTTCCAATTCCCCTGCTAAATGCTAAAGGGCGACATTGGTGCTATTTAAACCCGTAAGCCGTGGTGCTCCCGCAGAAATTCACCGATAAACATGTAATGGAAGGAAGGGTAGAATGTGAGAATGGTACCGAGATTGGCTGTGCGCCGATTTGCAACGCCCACCCTGCCTACTCTTTGGGGGATTGTTACATTTATGGAATTGTTTGCAGGGAAAAGGCTTTTTATGGCGTAGTATTATCACCACAAGCACCGCCGGGCTGGCCTTCAGTACTCGGCAAGAGCCGCGTTGAATCTCCGAGTGATAAGACACATCAAGATATAAGCTTTAGCGTGTTTGGATTGCCTGAGAATGCGAGAAAAACACCAAAAAGAAGGAGAAAAAAGAAACAATGTCAAACCGAAATGAAGCAGCCGAAGCCAAGATCCAGCGCTTCGTTGTCACCGACTTAGCTGCCGCTCAAATCCAGTTTGTAGACTTGATAAACGCGAGTTGGGATACCGAGAGAATTGTGTTGACATTCATTCAAAAATCGCCTTTAAATTTGCCTCCTGGAGCGGAGCAAGACAAGATTGATGGCCGGGTAGTAACTCAAGTGGCCATCACATGGCCACATTTGGTCAGGCTGAGAGATCTTTTTACCCGGATGATAGAATCGGAAGGCCAAAAAGTTCTCTGGTTAACAAATGAAGCTTTAGGTAAAGATGAGGAAAGTGAGGTCGAAGAAAAAAGTGAGAAATGATTTCAGGGAGCGTGATATACTGAAGTTAGAAAGCCTCGGCGTCGAATTGTCGCGTGATGTTTTGCGTCCAGGACAGGTCATTATTAATGTAGTATCCGTGAACAATTCAACTATAATGACCGAAACTCCTAAAAGAAGGAGGAGGGCTAAAGCAAAAATGCCGGGTGGCGTCTTTACCTCTTTTATTGAGGCAGCAATGAAAGAGGCACGAGTTGAAAAACTCGGAGATGGGAGCTATTACGCGGAAATCCCCTCCTGTCCGGGAGTATGGGCTAACGGGGATACGGAAGAAGAGTGCCTTGCCACGCTTCAAGAAGTCCTTGAGGAGTGGCTTCTTTTCAAGTTGCGCGACGGAGACAAAGACATACCTAACATTGGTGGTGTTAATCTCAACTGGGAATGGGAAGAAGACGCTTCCTGGGCATTGATAAGATGGTGAGGCCCATCCGAAGAATAGAACTAATTAGACGGTTGAAGAACTTTGGCTTTGAAGGTCCTTTCCCCGGTAAACACTCTTTTATGCGTCGAGGGAATCAAAAGATTCGCGTCCCAAATGGCACGGCCAGGAGATCAGTATAGATTTGGTTTTGAGGATTTTGAGACAAGCGGGTATTCCGAAAGAAGAGTGGGATAAGCTTGATTGAGAATAACATAATTGTTTACGATGCCTTAGCTCGATTCCCGGGTAGCGCCCGGGTTTTTATATTGCAGGTACCGGTACGTCAAAATGCGCCGGGTGAACAGGCTTAGCAGGCCGCTATTGGACGGCAACATATTCTGCAAAAGAAGCAGACTCGGGGATGGGCAGATTGTATGCACGACCCAGTATTACGGCACCTAGCTGGCAGCTGCATTGATATATACCCGAAATCAACTTATGCAATGTCATGGCGGTATGCAGGTCTTTCTTATGGTAAATTAGGTAAATCAAGAGCAAGTGTGTTGGGAATATAAAATAACCTTAATCAGTGGGCCGTCCAAGGACTTCCGATTCACTATTGTAAACCTGGCGTGCAGGAATTGCGGGCTTCGTAATGAATTCCTATCGAAAAATCCGAAGGGAGATCAAGGATGAACAGCGTGAAGATTATGCCCTGTCTGGACATGAAGGACGGGTGGGTGGTGAAAGGGGTTCACTTCGTAAATCTGCGGGATGCCGGGGATCCGGTGGCGTGCGCCGAAGCCTATTGCGCCAGCGGGGCGGATGAACTGGCGTTCCTCGACATCACGGCCACCATCGAAAAGCGCAAGACGATGTGTGACGTTGTCCGCCGGGTGGCTGCGGTAACGACGGTGCCTTTTACCGTAGGCGGGGGCATTGCAAGCGCGGCGGATGCGGAGGAAGTACTCGCGGCCGGAGCGGACCGGGTTTCCCTAGCCAGTGCCGCTTTTCTTAACCCGGAACTGGTCTCGGAGCTTGCGAAGAGGTTCGGCCCCGAACGCCTGGTGGTCGCTATTGATGTGGATCACAACCCCGCGCTTCCCTCCGGCTATGAGGTCTATATCGCTGGCGGCACAAAAGCGACCGGCGCGGACGCGATCGCCTGGGCGAAGGAGGCCGAGGCGAGGGGCGCCGGGATCATCCTTCCCACCAGCAAGGCCTGCGACGGCGCCAAAACCGGGTACGACATCCCCCTGCTGCAGAAGTTAAAAGCAACCGTGAAGGTTCCCATCGTCGCTTCCGGCGGTGCGGGCAAACTCGAGCATTTCCTGGAGGCCGCGCGGGAAGGCGGCGCGGATATCCTGCTCGCGGCTTCGGTCTTCCACTTTGGGGAGATTACCATACCACAGCTCAAGGCGTACTTGGCCGCTAACGGGGTGCCGGTTTCTATAACCGGTTAAATAAGCGCGAATCCGGGCTTGTTCTTGGAAGTATATACGGTGCATGGCTGTTTGTGTTATAATTATGCCAACTCGTTAATCGCTTGGCATATTCCTTCCAATTGCGGCGTCTGGGGATGATGTCGATTATCTGGAACAAGAGATACGAAACTCTTTCCCGTAAGGAATTGCGTTTACTGCAGCTTGTGCGGGTGAAGGAACTGGTAAAGCGGGTTTACCGTAGTGTGCCGTATTACCGCCGGCGCTTCGATGACGCCGGTGTTAAACCTGAAGATATTCAGTCTCTTTCAGATATTGCGCGGCTTCCCTTCACAACGAAAGACGACCTCCGGGTGAACTACCCATTCGGGCTTTTTGCAGCTCCCCTAAACAGGGTTGTCCGGATCCACGCTTCGTCCGGTACTACCGGCAAACCCACAGTAGTCGGCTACACGAAAAAAGACCTGCGGACCTGGGCGGAACTGATCGCACGGATCGTCACGCTTGCCGGCGTCAGGCGCGGTGATATCGCCCAGGTTTGTTTTTCATACGGGCTGTTTACCGGTGGGTTCGGGCTGCACTACGGGCTCGAACGGGCCGGAATCACCGTCGTGCCGGCCGCGGCCGGGAACACGGAAAGACACATCAGGCTGATGCAGGACTTCGGTACCACGGTTATTGTGGGCACACCTTCCTACGCGCTGTACATGGCGGAGGTGGCGAGCGGGATGGGCGTCGATCCGCGTACGCTTGGGATTCGCAAGGGGCTCTTCGGCGCGGAACCGTGGACCGAGGGGATGCGCGCGGAGATTGAGCATGCCTGGGGTCTGGAAGCTTATGATAATTATGGTCTCAGCGAGGTCATTGGTCCCGGGGTCGCAGGCGAATGCCGTTTCAAGAAAGGACTGCACATCAGCGAGGACCATTTCCTCGTTGAGGTAATCGACCCGGAAACCGGTATTCCGGTACCTCCCGGCAAGATCGGAGAACTGGTTTTTACAACGCTCACGAAAGAAGCTTTCCCGGTAATACGATACCGGACGCGCGACCTTTCCCGGCTGATTCTTGAACCGTGCGCCTGCGGGCGGACAACGGTCAGGATGGAAAAGGTTACCGGGCGGACCGACGATATGCTGATTATCAGGGGTGTGAATGTATTCCCCTCACAGATCGAAGAGGCCCTCATGGGCACTCCGGGACTCGCACCCCACTATCAGATCATCATTTATAAAAAAGGTTACCTCGACGAGATCGAGATTCACGTGGAGCTTGCCCAGGAAGGGTTCTCCGACCGCTACCGGGACCTTGCCTTTCTTGAAGAACAGGTGCGGGCCCGGCTTCAGGCGACTCTTTCGCTGAGCCCGCGCGTTAAGCTCTTGGAATTCGGCTCACTGGAGCGGACCTCCGGTAAGGCACGGCGCGTTATTGACCGGCGCAGGGAGACAGAGAAATGAAGCTGCTCACAGGTAACGAGGCCATTGCCCGGGGGGCCTACGAGGCCGGTGTCAGGGTAGCGTCGGCCTATCCGGGAACGCCGAGTACTGAGATAATAGAAAACATCGCACGTCATTATCCGGGGATATACGCCGAGTGGGCCCCCAACGAGAAGGTGGCCCTCGAAGTAGGGATCGGCGCCTCGCTTGCCGGCGGGCGAGCGCTCGTGGCGATGAAACATGTAGGGGTGAATGTTGCCGCCGACCCGCTCATGACTGCGGCTTATACCGGAGTCAATGCAGGACTGGTAATAATTTCTGCAGACGACCCCGGTATGCACAGTTCCCAGAACGAGCAGGACAACCGTTTTTACGCGCGATTTGCCCAGGTGCCGCTTTTTGAACCGGCGGACAGCCAGGAGGCAAAGGACTTCATCAGGATCGCGCTCGAGGTGAGCGAGGCTTATGACATCCCCGCAATGGTGCGTACAACCACCCGCGTAGCGCACTCGAAAAGTCTGGTGCGGGAGGACGATCCCGCCGTCGTACCGGAGCGGTCTTATGAAAAGAATTTCCCAAAGTACGTGATGGTGCCGGCAAACGCCCGCAACCGCCACCGCGCTTTGGAAGAGCGGCGGGAAAAACTGCGGGAGTTCGCGGAGAAAACGCCGCTAAACCGTATGGAAGACGGTGACAGGCGGGTAGGCATCGTCTGCAGCGGAATATGTTACTATTATGTCAAAGAGGTTTTCCCCTGGGCGTCGGTGCTGAAGCTGGGTATGAGTTACCCCTTCCCCGCCGGCCTGGTCAAAGCGTTCGCCGCTAAGGTTGAAAACCTTTTTGTGGTGGAGGAGCTCGAGCCCTTCCTTGAGGAGCAGATCGCCGCCGCCGGGATTCCCGTGCACGGGAAGGACCTTATACCACGTACGGGCGAACTCACCCCAGCTTTAATTTCGCATTCCCTGATGCAAGACCGGACCTTTGCGGCGGTCGCGCACGGATACGGTTCGGCTCCGCCGGTCTGGCCCGAGGAACTGGCCCCCTTACCGCTGCGTCCCCCGGTTCTATGTCCGGGCTGCCCGCACCGGGGGCTGTTCTACGTTTTGAAGAAACTCAGGCTGAACGTAATGGGGGACATCGGCTGCTATACCCTGGGCAGCCTGCCTCCGTTGACCGCAATGGACACCTGTATCTGCATGGGAGCAGGGGTCGGCATGGCCCACGGCATGACCAAGGCCGATCCGGAGACGGGCGGGAAAACCGTCGCGGTGATCGGGGACTCCACGTTTGTCCATTCGGGGATAACAGGCCTGATCGATATCGTCTATAACAAGGGTATCACAACGGTGATTATCGCTGACAACCGGACCACAGCCATGACGGGGCACCAGGAACACCCTGGGACGGGAATGACGGTCCGGCGGGAACCTACAAAGGCCGTAGACTTCGCAAAACTGGCCCGCGCCCTCGGCGTAACGCGCGTGGCGGTGGTGGACCCATGCGACCTCGCGGGTACGCGCAAGGCGATTCAACACGCGGTAAAATCCCCCGCGCCGGCGGTTATTGTCGCCCGCCGCCCCTGCGTATTGCTTACCCGCTCCGCACCCAACCCGCCCGATACCCGGCCGGAAGCGTGTAAGGGCTGCACCCTTTGTCTCGGGCTCGGTTGTCCGGCCCTGTCGCTGCCGGGAGGTCGCATTGCGATCAACCCTTACCTGTGCGTGGGCTGCGGCCTCTGCGCCCAGGTTTGCAGGCGCGCCGCGATCGCAAAGGAGGCCGGCGGAGGTGAATAGAACAACCGGCATTCTCATTGCGGGCGTCGGCGGCCAGGGCATCATCCTCGCCGGTAAACTGACCGCGCAGGCCGCGATAATCGCGGGCATGGATGTTAAAACGTCCGAGATCCACGGGATGGCGCAGCGGGGCGGGAGCGTCACCACCCACGTGCGCTTCGGTAACAAGGTTTTTTCACCGGTAATTGACGAAGGAACGGCCGATTTTCTGCTCGCCTTTGAAAAACTGGAGGGCCTGCGGAACCTAAAATTTTTGAAACCCGGGGGGACGGTTATTTTGAACGATCACGTAATCGAACCGTTACCGGTACTGATGGGGCGGGAAACGTACCCCGGAGATGTTGAAAAACGGATAGCCGCCCGGTTCCCGCTGCTTGTTGTCAACGCCGTTGCCGAGGCGGAAGCAAGCGGGAACGTCCGCGCGGCGAATGTGGTGCTGCTGGGCGCTCTTGCGCGCCGGCTGCCGTTTCCGCTCTCCGTATGGGAAAAGGCGCTGGACGCGGTAGTTCCTGCACGGTTCTTGGAAGTGA
>JBFLWY010000056.1:0-12716 GCA_040757355.1 Bacillota bacterium
TATGCCCAGATCTCGACCCTCCACCTAGAACACCATTCCGCCATCAGGTGTAGATACGCCCTGTAGTCCTCTTCACAAAAGAATGTTTGCTGCCGCCGGTTACCCCGCTGTGTAATATGGTGGGGCACACCGGGCGCCACCACTCGCGCTATCCTTGCCATACCTGTATTATAACAGGTGCCGGTCCGCAAGGACAATAATTCGGTATGGTGTCCCCCGAATTCAAGAATTCAAATGGTATGGTGTCCCCCGAATTCAAATTAGGGTTGGTATATTTTCCGGGACAGCGGGACAGCATTATGAAGGAGATTAACCGATTTTTTGCGCCGGATCTCCGATGTCAGTAAGGAGTGGATTGCATGGACAGGTTTCCAGTTGGTTTCCTAGTGTTGATCATTTTATCGGTGTTAATCTATTTGGGCTTAGGGCACCGGGTGCTTGACCGGATGCGGCTGAGCGACCGCGCGGCGCTTCTGGTCATTGCGGCGTTGCTCCTGGGCAGCCTTATCGACATACCATTGCCCGGCAGACCGGTGTCGGCTTCAATAAACGTCGGTGGGGCGCTGGTCCCGATAGGAGTTTCGGTATATCTCCTGGCTGGGGCCGGCACGCGTGAAGAGCGCTCACGGGCGCTTTGGGGAGCGGTTTTGACCGGTGCGATAGTGTACTTTATCGGGACGTACATCATGACAGGCATCAAAGAACCGGCGGGACGTTACGCCTTTACGGACCCGCTTTACCTGTTTCCGGTGGTCGCCGGTGTGGTGGCATACGCCACCGGGCGATCAAGGCGGGCGGCTTTTGTGGCCGCGACATTGGGGGTGCTTCTGAGCGATGTGTTTCATTACATTAGGGTCGCTGCGGCCAGGGCGCCGGGAAGGGTTGATATCGGCGGCGGCGGTATTTTTGATGCTATCGTGCTCTCAGGAATAGTTGCGGTTCTTCTCGCCGAAGTAATCGGAGAAATACGAGAGCGAGCACAGGGTGGTCCTTCTGAAGAAGGGCGCCAGGAGGAGCTTTTGGCCCACCTACGGTCGCCGGAGGAGGACGCCGGAAAGGAAAGGGGTAAACAGAATGAAGGCGGGCAGTAGAATCACTATATTCCTCGGCGTGTTGCTTATTATGGCGGGTGCCGGCATCGCTGTACTGGCCGACGCCAACCTGCCGGCTCTGCCCACCGTGACAGGCATCTTCAATGAGCGGGATGATGAGCTGAAGCCCGGTGATTTTGTCAGTGTTGTCGACAGCGAACGCAAAGTAATCGATTATTTGGGCCGTTCCGTTACGGCCGGGGACGAGATTATAACTCCGGAAGGGAAACACTACCGGATCGAAAGAGTGAAAGGCAAGGTAGCAGAAGCGCGTCTTCTGGGTGTCGACCGTGATGTCCTGGCATGGGAGGAGTTCTTCAACCGTGAGGCAGTACCGGTCAGCATCTTCGGCAAAAACCGCGACGTTGGGATTTATCACTCACACAGCGACGAGTCTTATGTTCCAACAGACGGTAAAGCCGCAATTCCTTACCGCGGTGGGATTTTGAAGGTCGGTGATAATCTGGCGAGCCAACTCCGGGCAAACGGAATCAGGGCGCTGCACGACAAGACGCCGCACGACCCGCACGATGCCCAGGCATACGTCCGCTCGCGGAAGACTGCGGTACGGCTCCTGCGCTCTAATCCGATAGCGCTTTTCGACGTCCACCGGGACGGCATACCCGACGCCGAATTTTACCGGGAGGTAATCGGGGGCGACAGGGTCGGCCAGGTTCGGCTTGTCGTGGGCCGTCAGAACCCGCGTAAGTCTTCCAACTTGGATTTTGCTAAACGGCTCATGACCTACGCTAACCGCGTCAACCCCGGGCTGGTCAAGGGAATTTTCCTCGGCCAAGGTAACTACAACCAGGACTTGCTGCCGACGTCGCTCCTGCTGGAATGCGGCACTTACACCCTGACGCGTCCCGAAGCGGAGCGGGGCGTCGGGCTTCTGGCCGACGCGGTTCCGGTCGTCCTGGGGACAGAAGGCCCACAGCCCCAACTCCCCGAAGGAGCCAGGCCGATAACAGAACGGCAGCCGGGAGCCTGGCGGGCGTTTGCCTGGATTCTTGCGGCCATGGTTGTCGGCGTGGGGGGTTACCTTCTAATAACCGCCGGGAGCTGGGAGGCGGCCCGCGAACGCCTGCGAGGCTTTTGGCGACGCGAGTTGAACGTCTTGCGCACCCGAGATCAGCAGCGAGGAGACGAGCAAAAATAAGTGAACATCATATACCACTGCTACG
The DNA here is from genome assembly GCA_040757355.1 of Bacillota bacterium. Taxonomy (GTDB): domain Bacteria; phylum Bacillota; class Desulfotomaculia; order Desulfotomaculales; family Ammonificaceae; genus DTYU01. The sequence continues at coordinate 2,276 of JBFLWY010000056.1, forward strand.
GCGGAACCCATTCTTCTGTTTTAGCAGCAGCGATTCACACCGGGGTGATTTCCCTCCGGCGGCCGCCGGAAGGCGACCGCCTTATTAATCTCCCGTTCCTGGATACCCAGGACGGCGGCAATCACGGAAAGCTTTATTTCTTCGGCAAGGACGAGAGCGGTAATAAGGTGTACATACTCGGGCGGCGGCGCGACGTCGAGGCACTGACCCTCATCCTTAACGGGGCCGCGAACAAGGACCAGGAGCAGGGAGTACTCCTGGTAAACGCTTTGCCGTGCGTCCCCTTGCTGCTGAAAATCGGCGGGTACGTTTCCCGGCGGTTTAAGTACACACACGCGGGACGGCCCCTGGTATGTGCAGGGCTTCGCCGCGCTTATCCCTGCTTGCGGGAACTGGTTCACAGGGTGAAGGTCGAAACGTGTGAGCCTTGAATCAAGAATGAAAAAAGCAGCCCGTCCCTTTTGTGATGAGGCTTGTATATTGTGATTACCGGGGACTTCCCCTGGCAGCGATTGCGGCAGCCATCCGGACCGGCCGCTTACCGTTAACGAATTCGTTAAAACCGGACGAACTCCTATGCTTGCCGGGCATAGTATCTCCCAGCGGTTTTGTCTATTACGGCAGGGACAACACCGGGTGGGAGGTCTATGCTTTCTGGTGCAGTGCGGAACCTGCACTCGTAACCCGGTTTTTTCAGGTACGGGGAGAGGTTTATGGGGAGGTGGGGGAGTGGCTGCTCCGGCCTGTTACCGGAATTCCGGGAAGCATACAAATAAAAGTGACCTGGCGGCTGGCGCGTTTGGGGTTCGCGTGCGGCAGGGGGCTTTTCTACCGGGCGGTTTTGAAATCTTACCCGCACCTGGCGCGTTTCGCCTTGGCGGACATAGGGGGAAATTAGCGTCTATATCGGGTTGTTCGCCGGACAAGCAGGAACATGACATGGATAACGAATTGTGGTATAATTGACCTCAATGTTCACTGGTTTAACGTCAAACGTAGAATCGACCTAGAAGTCAATATTTTGCCCGACTTCGAAATGTGAACCGTGAACTGTAAACCTAACCCAGGGGTCAACCGGTTTGAGCCTAACTGCGAACTGTGAACCGTGAACTGTTAACTGACCTTAAAGGTCCATCGCTTTGAGCCCGAACCGTGGACTGACCCCAAAGGTCCATCACCTTAAGCCTAACACCGCACGTAGAGCTTCTTATGAACGGATTGAAAATTACAGCGGTGGCACCGCAGAGCACGGCAGCCGAATTAGGTCTCTCGGCCGGTGACTTCCTTGTACGGATAGGTAACAGGCCCGTAAGGGATATAATCGACTATCACTTCTTGCTGGCGACGGAGCGGCCGGTCCTGACGGTCCGGCGCGGGCAAAGCGAGTTCAGTATCCCGTTGGGCGACGATGCGGGTTTGACCGGTCTGGAGTTCGCCGAGCCTTTCGGCCGTATTCGCCGCTGTGCCAACCGCTGCGTTTTCTGCTTCGTCGACCAGCAGCCGTCAGGGCTGCGCCCGAGCCTCTGCTTCAAAGACGATGATTACCGGCTTTCCTTCTGGGAGGGTAACTTCATTACCCTGACCAACGTCACAGAAGCAGATCTTAAGCGAATTATCCGGCAGCGGCTCAGTCCCCTCTATATTTCGGTACACACAACAAACCCGGAACTCCGTGCGAAAATGCTGAGAAACCCCCAGGCAGCGGAGATTAATGAGAAGCTCCGGAAGCTGGCCGCGGAAGGTATCGGCCTGCATGCCCAGGTCGTTCTCTGCCCCGGTTTAAACGACCGGGAAGAACTTGCCCGTACGGTGACTGACCTTGCCGCCCTTTACCCCGCTGTCCGGTCGGTGGCCGTTGTGCCGGTAGGGCTGACACGGCACCGGGAAGGTTTGTACCCGCTGCGGCCGGTAACACCGGCTGAAGCGGCGCAGGTGCTGGGGAGTGTGGCCGGGTGGCAGGACCGGTACCGGCGGCGGTTCGGCAGCAGAATAGTATTCGCATCTGACGAGTTTTACCTGCTCGCAGGAAAAAACGTTCCGGCGGCGAAGGAGTATGAAGGTTTCCCACAACTGGAAAACGGCGTTGGGCTGGTGCGGCGCTTCCTGGACGCATGGAACAGAATTGCAAAAAGGCTTCCGGCTGCGGCTGAACCCCGGCGGGCAATAGCGGTTACCGGGGAACAGTTCCGGACGGTACTGGCACCGGTGGTGGCGAGGCTCAACGAAATTGATGGCCTGGAGGTCGCGCTGGCCGCGGCGGGCAACCGCTTCTTCGGCCCGACCGTTTCGGTTGCCGGGCTTCTTACGGGACAGGACATTCGGGAGGCGGTGCGGAAGTTGCCCCGACCGGACCTGGTTCTGGTCCCCGCGGCTGCCCTGAAAGACCGGCGGGTATTTTTAGACGATATGAGTTGCGATGAACTTGCAAAGGCGGTAGGCTGCCCGGTTGTACCCGCGGGAGACCCCCGAGAAATGGTTACGGCCCTTGGGTTGAAGCTTGTGCGTTGAAGTTTAACAATTCGGAGTTAATCGAACGTCAAACGTTGAACGTCAAACGTTGAACGTCGAACGTCGAACGAATAAAACGGGGTGTCAAATGAAAGGTAAACCCGTGGTCGCAATAGTGGGCCGGCCGAACGTCGGGAAGTCCACTCTTTTCAACCGCATTGTCGGCGGGAGGACGGCGATAGTGCAGCCTGAGCCGGGTGTAACCAGGGACAGGCTGTACCGCGAGGCAGAGTGGTGCGGGCGGCGGTTTGTCGTTGTCGATACGGGCGGGGTGGTTGAAGAAGCGAAGGGCGCGATCGAGACCGCCGTCCGGCGGCAGGTTAAACTTGCGCTCCAGGAAGCCGACCTGATCCTGTTTGTGGTAGACGCGATAAGCGGCGTCCTGCCGGAGGACAAAGCCGTAGCCGAAATCCTCCGGCGTGAAGGAAAACCGGTCATTCTTGTGGCCAATAAAGTCGACAACTTCGACTCCCCCCCGGCCCTGGGCGAGTTGTACGCGCTCGGCATGGGAGAGCCTTTCGCGGTCTCCGCGGCGCAGGGGCTCAACACCGGCGACCTGCTCGATCTGGTAGTGGCGAACCTTACGGAGAGAAGCGCCCGTGAAGAAGAGGACGAGGTCTTGCGGGTTGCGGTCGTGGGAAGGCCCAACGTGGGCAAATCCTCGCTGGTCAACGCGCTCCTCGGCGAGGACAGGGTCATCGTGAGCGAGATTCCCGGAACGACCAGGGACGCGGTTGACACGCTCTTCGAAAAAGGAGGCAGGCGCTACCTCCTGATTGATACCGCCGGCATCCGCCGCAAGAGCCGCATTGACGTTCCTGTCGAGCGTTACAGCATCATCCGTGCCCAAAAAGCAATCGAAAGGGCGGAAGTTGCGGTGCTGGTGCTGGATGCGGTGGAAGGAGTGACGGCGCAGGACAAGCGCATAGCGGGCATGGCGGAGGACTCGGGCCGGGCGGTCGTTATCGCCGTGAACAAGTGGGACCTTGTTCCTGCCGAACGGAAAAACACCGCACGGTACCGTGAAGCGGTAACGAACGCCCTTGATTTTATCGCGTACGCGCCGGTAGTATTTACCGTGGCGACGACGGGGCAGGGCGTGACTCGGTTGCTCCAAGCCGTGGAAGAGGCGGCAGCAAATGCTTCCCGGCGCATTCCCACAGGAGAGCTTAACGCCCTGATGGGCGAAGTCATTCTGCGGAACCCGCCGCCGCAGAGTAAGGGGAACCGTCTGAAGGTGTTTTACGGTACGCAGGTGGGGGAAAACCCGCCGGTTTTCCTGCTGTACGTCAACGATCCGGGGCTGATGCACTTTTCTTACCGCAGGTATCTCGAGAACCAGTTGCGGGCGGCATACGACTTTACCGGTACGCCTATCCGCTTCGCGGTCAAGCGCAGGCGCGGCAACGGGGGTTAGCAGCAACTTCGGGGACCGTTTTGCGCTCGTGTTAATAAATTAATGATAAAAAAGCCATTCTCTTATCAGTCGCGCACGACGTGAATTTGTCATGCCGAACATAGAACGTCGTATGAGCCCAAGAGGTGTTTGAAATGGAAATGCTCGGCGTCGGCCTGATAGCTTACGTAATCGGGTCAATCCCAACCGGTTACCTTCTCGCCCGGTATAAGGGTGTCGATATCTTCAGGGCCGGCAGCGGCAACATCGGGGCCACCAACGTCTGGCGCATTCTGGGGCCGTTTTTCGGCACGCTCGCACTCGCCGGGGATGTCGGCAAGGGGGCGGTAGCCGTATACCTCGGCGGCCAAGCCGGACACTGGCACGCCGTGCTCGCCGGGGCCTGCGTCCTTGCCGGCCATAGCTGGTCGCTTTTCCTCCGTTTCCGGGGCGGGAAGATGATCGCCACCGCCCTCGGCGTCTTCCTGATGCTCGCACCCGCGGCTGCGGTAGGCGCTCTTGCAGTCTGGGGTATTACTCTCGCTTTGAGCAGGTACGTCTCGCTGGCATCTATTATTGCCGCAGTCAGCCTGCCGGTACTGATCGCCGTTTTCAACTACCCCTTGAGCTACGCGCTTTTTGCAGCAATTGCGGCGGTCACTGCAATTTACAAGCACCGCAGCAACATCCGCAGGCTGCTCGACGGCACCGAGCACCGCCTCGGCCGGTAACGAGAAGGGCGCTGGCCTTTTCGGTGGTTAGTGGATAGAAAAACGGGACAGGCTACCTTTTTGCAGAAAAGTAGCCAGTCCGAAAGTAAGGGTAAAAGTTGTTTTGCGCCGGGTTGGAATCCACCCTCCGGCCCCGCGCTGCAGACCGAGGAAGAGTGAATTATATGAAAAAACCACCGTGCCATCTTTACATCGACATCCACGCACACATACTGCCGGGTTTTGACGACGGCCCCGAAACGGTACAGGACAGCATTGAAATGGCACGGGCATACGTCGACGCGGGCTACGCTGCGGTCGTGGCTACACCCCACGTCATCCCAGGCATTTATGAAAATACCCGTTCTTCGATTCATAGAGGGGTAAGGCACCTCCAGCAGCACCTTCGTGAGGCCGGGATACCCCTGACCGTGCTTCCGGGCGCCGAGTACCACCTTACCGGGCAGTTGATACCGCTCCTCCAGTCGGGAGAACTCCTCACCTTGAATGATACCGGAAAGTACCTTCTTGTTGAGCTGCCTGCGATGCACCTTCCAGACTATACGTCCCAGGTGATCTTCGATCTGCTCCTTGCCGGTGTGACACCGGTTATCGCCCACCCGGAGCGGAACGATTTCCTGTCTCGCCATCCCGAAGCGTTAGCCGAGATGTCCAGGAAAGGGGTTCTGGCTCAAGTGACCGCGGGTGCGCTTACAGGGCTTTTCGGCGCGGCACAAAAACGAGCCTGTGAGCGGTTTATAGAAAAAGGGAGCGCACAATTCGTGGCCACCGATGCGCACAGTTCCGGCTGGCGTCTCCAGGCAGGAGCAAAAGCGGCGCAACTGCTCGGCGTCAGGGCACGCGCACTGATGAGCGAGAACCCTGCAGCGGTAATTGAAGGCGGTGTCCTCGAAGCGGCGGCCTTCCGAGAGGAGGACGCAAGTAAATCCTGGTGGAGCAGCCGTTTTGGAAAATAGTGTTTAGGTGTGCATGCCGTTGGTTTACGCTTTTCAGCTACCCCTTTTATTAAACAGTTTAGTTAGCGGCTAAGATTTTCAAAAAGAACTGCTTTTCTTTCTCGCCCGGCGGGTCGGTACTGCACAGGTACGGGATATGACGGGCTTCTTCGCTGCCGAAAAGCCACCGGAAGTCCTCCGCGAAGATTTCTTCAGGGTGGCAGGACCACTGTTTGTCGGTTGCCTGTACACCGCGCAGCTTTAAATACTCCTGGAGGGTCCGGTCGTCAACCAGTTGGTAGCGGACCACGTGCCCGAATTCGTGCGCTACCGTGTAAGCAGCCAGGTATGGGCCGAAACGTTCCGTGCGGGCGACGCCGTTGGTGACCCTGACGGTGTAAGCAGAGTAGCGGGGCGAGGCGAAGAGGTACACGGCATTTCCGTTAGGGATGGTACAGCCTGCAAGCATTCCGAAACCCGGGAGACTGCAGCGCTGCCGAACAGTGTAAACAGGTACGTCAAAACCGGCCACCGGCGGGAAAGAATCTTCGAGGTGCCGCACTTCGGCCGCTACGGCTTCCTGCGGCGGAAGTTCCGCATCGCCGTAAGCACATTTTTCAAGTATTACGCCGCCGATGTTGGCGGGGGTACTGTTAAGATCACAAAAGGTGACCCGTGCAACCGCAGTATTAGCATAGATGCTCATCAGCAGTTGCATTAACAGAACGCCCCAGGTAACTCTTCTGCTGATCTTCTTCATGCCGTGCACCACCTCGCCCCCAAAAATCGACACATAAAATCATCGTTCGACATAATTAAACAATGAAAGAGGGTGGCGGCGCATGAAGCTAAAGCCTTAATTTGACCGGTAGTTAAAGAGGATTTTCAGGCGGGACGTGAAGCCCACTTGACTTGGGACTTTTGTCCCAGAGTCCCAGGTCACAAGTATTGGATACACTTGAGTGATTTCAAAAAAAAGAGGCCGGCTGCAGCGTAGAGAAAAAAGTACCTTCCGGGTTGGAACAATGATAAAATATGTGTTTAGGGAACAGGGCGAACGCCCATGAACTGAGGAAGGATGCAAATGGGAAACGGTAAGGTTATAGCACGGGCCGCAGTAATCGTCCTTGCATTGTCGCTGCTCTCCAAGGTGTTGGGGGTGGGAAGGGAAGCGGCGGTCGCCTACGGTTTTGGAACCTCATGGAAGGCAGACGCCTTTTATGTAGCCTTCATCATTCCCTATATTTTTTACGGCGTTGTAGGTGCGGCTTTAACAGCCGTAATCGTGCCGGTTTACGCGGAGTACATTGCCCAGGACCGGAAGGAGGAAGCCTGGCGGGTGCTGAGCCTGGTTGTTAACGCTACATTCGTTATAATGTCGCTTATTGCGGTTTTAGGAGTAGTCTTTGCGCCGCTCTTTGCCCGGGCGCTGGGCGCCGGGTTTGAACCTGCACCGATGCAACTGGCTGCCCGGCTTACGGCGGTAATGATGCCCGCCATTATATTTATGGGCCTGGCGGGTGTGTTCACGGGCATCCTGAACGCCAATAATGTTTTTGGACCTTCCGCCTTTGGTCCGGCCTCGATGAACATCATGATCATTTTGGGCGCGCTGATCGGCGCAAAATTCCTGGGCATTTACGGTCTGGCGGCCGGCGTAGTTGCCGGGGCTGTTGCTTTCGCCGTGGTCCAATTGCCGGCTTTGCGTTTTGTGGGTTTCCGGTACTCGCTGTGCTTCAGCTTGCGTCACCCGGAGGTTCGGCGGATCGTGGTTTTAATGATCCCGGTTTTGCTTGCTTCCGGAATTATGCAGGTATACACGCTGGTCGATTACCGGTTGGCCTCCGGCCTGGCGGAAGGGAGCATCGCCGCGCTGAATTATGCGAACAAACTGGTCAACCTGCCCCAGGGCCTGTTCGTTTTAGCAGTGACCACGGCGGTTTTTCCCACTTTGAGCCGCCTGTTTGCAGAGGAGAAAAGGGCCGAAATGGCTGCGACCTTGCAGCGGGCCATAAAAACGATCCTGCTGCTCGGCATTCCGGGGGCTGTAGGGCTGATCGTCTTGCGGGAACCGATCGTGGCGCTGATTTTACAGCGCGGACTGTTTGACGAAAGATCGACCGCCATAACCGCCAACGCACTTTTGTATTACGCCGTGGGCCTGGCCGGACTGTGCGTGAACCTGCCGTTGACGCGGGGTTTCTTCGCGATGAAGGATACCCGGACGCCGCTGTACATCTCCATGGCTTCGGTCGGCGTCAAACTCGTGTTCAGCCTCGTGCTGGTGCGTTTTCTCCAGCACTGCGGCCTGGCGCTGGCGACTTCGCTGGCGATATTGACAAACATGTTCGTCCTTGCATGGCTGTTGCAACGGCAGATACCCGGGCTGTTCGACCGGGTTTTCTTCAGCTTTACCGGGGGGGTCTGCCTGTCGGCGGCGTTCATGGGCCTGGCGGTGTACTTCCTGGACGGGTACCTGGGAACGCTTCTCGGCGGGAAGGGGTTTATGCTGCTGCTGGTCCGGGTGGGCCTCGACGTTTCTGCGGGCGCGGCGGTCTTTGCGGCGGCGGGGTTAGTGCTGCGGCTTGACGAGCTGCTCTACGTTGTGCATTGGCTGCGGGGCTTCAGGCAGCGCAGGGCAGGGCCCAGCACTCAGCGTAGCTTTTGAACTTCAAAGGAGAGGCCTTCTGTTAAAGCGGCATTTTTCTTTATTGCCGGGGCATAATAAGGCTTAAGGGGATGGCCTTTAAGGTCAGTTCGAAGTTCGACGTTAGGCTTAGACGGAGTGAATTTTGGGTCAGTTCAAAGTTCACGGTTCACGGTTCGGCTTAAGGGGATGGACCTGTCTGCCGTTGGCACAGGCAGGCCTTTGGGGTCCGTTCAACGTTCAACGTTGTAAAGGTGGGGAAAGAATTGGTGGGCCATTCAAAGTTTTACCTGTTTAATCCTGGCTTCCAGTTCCTTGATTACGGCAGGGAGGCAAGACCGTGAATTGCCCGATTTGTGGCGGCAGGGCTACCGGGAAGGTGGGAGTGAATAATTATTACTGCTGGGATTGCTGCTTAGAGTACCGGATCGAAAAAGAAGGGGTGCAGGTCTTCGAGATTGACGAGGACGGGAGTCTTGTGTCGCTGGACCCGGCCAATGAATCATTTTATTAGGGGACACACCTTTTCAAGGAATGTCCCCAATAAGGCAGTTTTAAACGGGGGTGATTGACCATGTCCTTCTGGCGTGGATTGGTGGCAGGCGGTATCCTCGGGCTCTTTGCCGGAGCGCTGTTGTTGTCCGAAGATGAGGACGAAAACCAAAACCGGGCGGTACGGCTGCGCGAAAGGGTGCCCCGGTTGGACCGCGCGCAGCGGATGGTGAGAAAAATGGTCAAACTGGCCGACCTGATGAAGTAGGGCAGGGGAGGCGCGCTTTATGAAAGTGCGCTGGCGGTGGCTCTGTCTGGCGGGCGCTGTACTGCTCGCCTTTTGCTTTTTTTATATTATCCGGGGTATTATTTTCCCTTTCATTCTCGCAGCGAGCGTCGCTTATATTCTCGAGCCCCTGGTCTCCTGGTTGGAGCGCCGCCGTGCGCCCACCGTTACGGCGATCGGGATCGTGTACGCGGGTGTTTTCCTTTTTCTGACCGGGGTGATGACCTACGGGTTGCCGAAACTGCTCCGGCAGTTGGATCTGCTCGTTCAGAACATCCCGGTCTATACCGCGGAGGTTCGGAGGCTGGTCTCGACCGTATGGCTGCACTACCACTTGTTGGGCCTGCCTGCGGACGTTGAGGTGCTGATAGAGGAACGCATCCACTGGCTTGAGGCAAGCCTGCTGCAGAGCATACGCGAGGCACTCGAGCTTGTGCTGGGAGCCACGCGTTATGCATTTTCCGCTGTTCTTGCGCCGATTATTGCCTTTTACTTTCTGAAGGACCGGTCCGTCTTTACAGGTCATTTGAATCTCGTACTGCCACGAAAGCGTTATCCTGAAGTCTGGCGCTTCTTTTACGCTGTGGACAGGATTTTAAAGCGGTACTTTCGGGGCTACCTGGTGATTGCCTTTGTGGTCGGTGGGTTGACCGGGGGGGTTTTTGCGGCACTGGGTCTCCAGTACTCGGTCGCGCTCGGGCTCTTTGCGGCAATCGCAGAATTGATCCCTTATTTCGGACCGCTTATCGGCGCTGCTCCCGCGGTGGGCATTGCGCTGCTTGACTCCCACTGGCTGGCTGTAAAAGTGGTGCTGGCGGTCGCGGTCATCCATCAGTTTGAAGCGAGCTTTTTGACGCCAAAAATACTGGGAGGCAGCGTAGGGTTGCACCCCCTGACGATCATCGCTGTGGTTTTGCTCGGTGGGCACTTACTCGGTCTGGCAGGCATGTTTCTGGCGGTCCCCACCGCGGCGATCATAAGCACCGTTTTGCGGGAGGCTTTTAAGGCGTGGCGACCCGTGCCGCCCGCTCCAGAAACGTGAACCGGGAGAACAAGAGGAAGGGATTCAAAGGGAATAGGCAGCCTTTTCTTCGGCGGAAAAGATAGCCGGTTTCTTTTTAACATTGGAGGAAATCGGGTAAAGGGAGGTGAATTAAGTACTGGATTCTGCAGTGGGGCAGGTGTATTCGTCATGGTTGCGGCCTGGCAGATACCCGTAAGTGTCAAGCCGCCGCTGAACGAGACCACTAAAACATGAATAACGCGATAGCAGTGAGCGAGGTCACGAAACTGTTTAAAAACATCGTGGCCGTAAACAGAGTGACCTTTACCGTTTCAAAAGGGGAGATTTTCGGTTTTCTCGGCCCAAACGGGGCAGGGAAGACGACCACCATCAAAATCCTATCCACGCTCATGCGGCCGTCTGCCGGCGAGGCGGTGGTAAAC
>JBFLWY010000057.1:0-12709 GCA_040757355.1 Bacillota bacterium
TGTTCCTCGCCCCAGCAAACATTAAAGGTGAGCACGATGCGGCGCTGCTCGTCCGAACCCTGGTAAACGGGTCCGGGCGCGCCGGTTGAGACGGTCCTATCTTCAAGAGAAATCAAGTATCCCGTGAGACATGGGATACCGACGCCGAGGAGCAAGATGATCAGGTAACGAACCGTCCAGCGCAGTCTCAAAATGACACAGGCCATAAGGACAACCTCCTGAAAAAAAGCGAAATCCCCTGGAAGGGGATCCGGTGGTTTTATAAAATGTTTATGCGGCTGTTTTTCAGGAATGCATTTTAATACGCGGCGGGCGCCTGTCATGATGCCTTTTGGTCTCCCGGTGCTCGGTCGTCCGCATCGCTTCTTTTTTGGAGAGCTTGATCCTTCCCTGGTTATCGTACCCGATCACCTTAACCAGGACCTGGTCGCCCTCCTTTACTACGTCCTCTACCTTCTCCACACGCTGCGGCGCGAGCTGCGAAATGTGCACAAGGCCCTCTTTGCCCGGCAGGCCGAGCACCCCGGGGATTATTTCAACAAAGCACCCGAAGTCCGCAACCCGGGTAACCCTACCGAGATAAACCTTTCCGACCGTGACCTCGGCCGTGATGTTCTGAATGATTTCCAGGGCCTGCTGTCCGGCATCCTGCGTCGGCGCGGTGATGAAGACCCTGCCGTCGTCTTCGACATCGATTTCGGCCCCGGTAATTTCGATAATCTTGCGGATGATTTTTCCGCCCGGACCGATCACATCGCGTATCTTATCGGGATCAATAACCGTGTGCAAAACACGCGGCGCATAAGGTGAAAGCTCCGGCCGGGGCGCCGCAATGGTTTGTTTAATCGCGTCCAGGATGTGTAAACGCGCTTCCCGCGCCTGTGCCAGCGCCTGGGTTAAAATCTCACGGGTGACCCCGGGGATTTTTATGTCCATCTGGAGCGCCGTAACCCCTTCAGACGTCCCGGCAACTTTGAAGTCCATGTCGCCCAGGTGGTCCTCGATTCCCTGGATATCGGTCAGGACGTTGACTTCATCGCCGTCTTTGATCAGTCCCATGGCAATTCCGGCCACCGGAGCCTTTATCGGCACTCCGGCGTCCATCAATGCAAGTGTAGAAGCGCAGACACTGCCCATTGAAGTGGAGCCGTTGGACTCAAGGACCTCCGATACGATGCGGATGGTATAAGGGAAAACAGCCTCCGGCGGAATAACCGCTTCCAAGGCCCGCTCCGCCAGCGCGCCGTGCCCGATCTCCCGTCTTCCCGGAGAACGCATCGGGCGGACCTCCCCTACGCTGTACGGCGGGAAGTTGTAGTGATGCATGAACCGCTTGGTCTCCTCAATGCCCAGCCCGTCCAGGATCTGCTCGTCACCGATTGCACCCAGGGTTACGACGGACAAAACCTGGGTCTGACCGCGGGTGAAAAGACCGGAACCGTGGGTTCTCGGAAGGAACGCGACTTCCGTGCTGAGCCGGCGGATTTCCCTGGGGTTCCTGCCGTCGATCCGCATTTTTTTGGTACGGATAAACTCCCGGACAACGGCCTTTTCTACATTGTCGGCTTGTTCCTTTACCGCCGCTTCTTCCTCCGGGTATTTCTCCACGAATGCGGCAACGAGTTCGTTCTTGACCCCTTCCAACAACTCTTCCCGTGCTTTCTTCCCCAACCGCTCGTCAATGCAACGTTGCACAGCATTATGAAAGGCCGCTGTCGCCGCCTCCACTACTTCATTAACCATCCCGGCATCCGGCTCCGGGAACTGGACCTCCATTTTAGGAGATGCAAGCCCCGCACTTAAAGCCTCTTCCCTGAAAGCGGATATAAAATCCACGATCTCTTGTATAACCAGGTGTCCCTGCTCGATTGCTTCGAGAACCTTGTCTTCGGGTACTTCTTTCGCCCCGCATTCCACCATCATGATTGCCTCCCGGGTGCCGGCGACAACCAGGTGGAGCGTGTTTTTCTCCTCTTGCGCAATCGTCGGGTTAATTACCAACTCACCGTCTATCAGCCCCACCATTACGCTGCCGATCGGCCCCGCAAACGGAATCTCCGAAAGTGTAAGCGCCGCTGAAGCTCCGATCATTGCAGTAATCTCGGGGGCGCAATCCTGGTCAACGGACAAAATGGTCGCCACTACGTGCACGTCGCGCCGCATTTTCTGGGGGAAAAGCGGACGAATCGAACGGTCGATGAGCCGTGCCGAAAGGACAGCCTTCTCGCCGGGTCTCCCTTCACGCCGGAGAAAACCGCCGGGTATTTTGCCTACAGCATAATGGCGTTCCTCATAATCGACAAGCAGCGGGAAAAAGTCGATGCCCTCCCGCGGCTCTGAAGCCATGGTAGCAGTCACCAGAACCGTCGTATCGCCATAACGTGCAATCACCGCGGCGGATGCCTGCCGGGCGACGTGCCCGACTTCCAACATCAGTTGCCGCCCGCCGATAGTCGTTTCTTTCCTGAGAACGTTTCTCTCTGACATGAATCCTTTTCCTCCTAAAAAAAACGGGGTTATACCCCGCTACTTTCTCAATCCCAGTTTTTGAATAAGTCGTTGGTAGCGTTCGAAGCTGTAGTCCCGCAAGTAATTCAGAAGTGCTCGCCTCTGACCGACCAGTTTTAAAAGACCCCGCCGCGAGTGAAAATCTTTCTTATGGGCTTTAAGATGCTCGCTCAACAGGTTAATCCTTTCGGTCATGATGGCAATCTGCACTTCCGGAGAACCGGTGTCGTTTTCGTGAACCCGGAAAGATTCAATGATCGACTGCTTCCTCTCCGCTGTCAGCGCCACCACCTTCACCTCCCTCCGTAATTGCCGTGGGCCCAGAACAAGCGTCCGGAACGACTTGTCCGCGCCCGCGGTTCATTTCCCTATAACCGTGATCACCAGGCGCCCTTCGGGTATATCCTTGATAACAATGTCAAAAAACCTCTTCGACCGGGACGTAAAACCGCGGAAACGAGTGGCGGAAACAACCGTTCCCGGTATCGACTCAGCGGCAGCAATAATGTCTCCGACTGCTATATCCTCCTGGCGCGGTTCACGAAGCCTCCTTGTAGCATGCTCCGTAATGATCACCCGCATAAAAACCCTTTCTCAGACAAAAGACATTATCGTAGTATCTTCACATTCAGTCAAAAAGGCATAAAGGGCATCTGCGAACGCTTTTACGCCTGCCTTAGAAGGATCAGCTTCCCGGTAAAACGACTCCAGTTCGGTCTTCAGCTTTTGGAAATCTTCGCTCAAGCAGATTATCGCGATCTGGTTGAGCCAAACCTGAAAATCGGTCGGTTTGTGAGCCAAGTCCGACGGAACCACGGCAACGCGTCACCTTTCCCGTTCTACAGCGCTCAAGTGAGATTTTAGCACAAATCCGAGGCGCTGTAAATGACTTACCGATACCGGCGCCAGTTATAATTGTACGGAAGCAAAGGCGCCTTTATGAAAGCCTTGTAAGGTTCAACAAGCCGGTAACTTCACTCGGCAAGCGCCCTAGCCGCCGCAACGTCGCACCGTATTTGCTCCGCAAGCTCTGCAGCCGACTTAAAACGCCGTTCCTCACGAAGCCGTTTGGTAAAGGAAACCTCCAGACGCTTCCCGTAGAGATCGCCATGAAAGTCAAAGACAAAAACCTCTACCCGCCGCTTGCGGGGGAGACCGCTGTTAAACGTCGGACACACACCGATATTCGCTACTCCGAGGAAGATCTCTCCGTCAACCATAACCCTGACGGCGTAAACGCCGTTGGCGGGAACCAACAAATGATCCTCTACCTCGATGTTGGCTGTTGGAAAACCCAAATCGGTCCCCCGGCGTTCACCTGTTACCACAGTGCCGGCAAATGCCGGGTAATAACCCAGAAAACTCCGCGCTTCTGCCACCTTACCCTCCATGACGAGACTCCGGATCAGCGTGGAAGAAACCGGCGTGCCGTCCACCATCACCGGTGGAACTACGTTGACTTCAAAACCGTAACTCAGCCCGAGGCTGACCAGGGTTTCCGGCGTACCCACCCCACGGTGTCCGAATGTATAATTGTACCCCACAAAGACCGATTTTACTCCTATCTCGTCCCATAACACCTCTTTGACAAATGCTTCCGGCGAAAGCATTGAAAACTCCCGGGTAAAAGGGACAGCTAGCAAGAGGTCGACACCGAAACCCGCAATGATGCGCTGTTTAAGTTCCGGTGCCAGTAAAAGGGGCGGTGCGGTCTCCGGTTTTAAAACCATGGCGGGGTGCGGTTCAAAAGTAAAGACTACAGCTGTTCCGCCGGCCTTGCGGGCAGACGCTACCAGCTCAGTTATCAACTGCTGGTGACCAAGATGGACGCCGTCGAAGTTGCCGAGGCCGATATGTATTCGCTCGTAATGATGCCGCAAGCCTCGATACTCGGTAAGAATCTTCAACCCTGAAACCTCCAGTTTTATTAATATGTAACCACTCAACTTGCATCGACGGAACACGGTGATCGCTGGGCAGCGCAATGAATACGATTGGCTACAGTAATATTAATATCCCGACCCGGCCTATCCGTTCACCCAGACAGGTTTCAGTACTGTCCGGCCGTCGGCCGAACACTCCACCCGTGCGACTGCTAACACTTCCTCGCCTGAAACCAGTCTCGCAAGGGTTCCTGTCTGAAGCAGTCCGGTATCTGTAACGGCCCCTGACGGGTAAAGCTTACTGCCGTTCCGGACGGACTTAACCGCCGAAGGCTTAACCTCAACCTGCGGCAGATGCCGGAGAACTTCTTCCACCGGAACAACCGCGCTTTCAAGCCGACCGGCCGCCTGCAACGCAGCCATTTCTTCCAGGGTGTACGCCGTCGCAGTTACAAACCGGCCCACGCGCGTGCGTAACAGAAAACCCACACAAGCACCCGTCCCCAAAACTTTGCCGATATCGGCGATCAGCGTCCTGACATAGGTGCCTTTTGAGCACCAAATATCCAAAAGCACCCGGGGGTTCCTAACTCCCCATTCACCCCGGATAAGTTGCAGGCGGTGAATCTCGACCGTCCGCGGCGGCGCCTCCACTACCTGACCTGCGCGGGCCATCTGGTAGAGTCTCTTGCCCTGATAGTGGACGGCTGATACGGACGGCGGGACCTGGCTCAACCTGCCCGAAAAACGCGGCAACACGTTCAACACATCTTCCGGAGTCACCCAGGAAGCGTCTTCGCTCTTGAGCACCCTCCCGGATGTATCCTGGGTATCAGTCTCCACCCCTAATACGGCCTCCGCCCGGTACTCCTTGTCTTCCGCGGCAATAAACTGCGCTATCCTGGTCGCCCTACCGAGCAAGATGACCAAAACGCCGCTGGCTTCCGGGTCAAGCGTGCCGGTATGACCTACCCTCTTGAGTCCCGTAAGTCTTCGTATCCAGTCCACAACGTCGTGCGAGGTCATTCCCGGCGGCTTCAGGACGTTAAGTGCTCCCTGCATCGGTTAGTTTTCATACTCCCGCGTTTCGCTGTCCACCGCGGCAACACTTGCCCTCACAACCGCTTGCCGTACCTGGGTGATATTACCTTCGACCAACGCCCCCGCCGCCCGGGGATGGCCGCCTCCCCCAAATTGCATGGCGAGCCGGCTCGCGTCAACCCAGTTCTTTGAACGGAAACTGATTTTAACCCATCCTGCCTGGACCTCACGAAAAAAAAGAGCCACTTCAACCCCTTTGATTGACCGGCCGTAGTTAACCACCCCATCGGTATGCTCGTCCTCTATCTCCAGCTGCTTGGCCGTAGCCAGGTCCATTGTCATCCAAGCTACCCTTCCGCACGGGCTCAAATCCAAGGTGTCAAGTGCTGCTTTTATGGCCGTTATGCTTTTTAAGGATCTTTCTTCAAAGATACGCAGGCTGATTTCGCGTACGTTGACTCCTTTTTCAATCAATTCTGCAACCCTCCGGTGGGTCGCTGCTGTAGTTGTTTCAAAGCGAAAACCTCCCGTGTCGGTCGCCACGGTCACGTAAAGGCAGCCTGCAATCTCCTTGTCTATCTCCCAACCGAGAAGTTTCAGAAGATCGTAGACGATCTCTCCGGCCGCCGCCGCACCGGGGTCAATGTAATTAATATCCCCGAAAGGAACCGCGGAAACATGGTGGTCAATAAGAACGGTTTCGGAGCCGGACTCCCGCAGCCTTTGCACCGCACCGCCGAACTCACCCAGTCGTTCCGGAACTGAAGTATCCATGATCAGTACCAGATCAAAACCCGCGCCGTTGCACAGTTCCGCCGGCGGCGGGTTGACTTTGATCCGGTCGGCACCCGGCAGGAAGGAATATACCGTGGGAACGGGACCCGGTAAGGCGAAGCTGACCTCCCTGCCTTGCCGCTCAAGCGCCAGACCGATGGCGAGCATTGACCCGATGCAGTCTCCGTCAGGCATGACGTGTCCGGTAATTAAAAACCGCCGGCCTTCATTCAGTTTCCGGGCCACATCATTGAGGCTATTCATCTCTGGCGCCTTCCCTCTTTAACTCGTCCAGTATGCGTGTAACCCTGACACCGTAATCGATTGAGGGGTCGATTTTAAAGGTGATTTCAGGAACGTAGCGGAGGCGGATCCGCTGCCCCAGAACACTCCTGATGAACCCCTGTGCACGTTGCAGTACGGTAAGTGTGGCATCAAGTTCCTCAGGTGATCCGAAGACGCTGTAATAAACCTTGGCGTACCGCATATCCGCAGAAACCTCGACCCTTGTAACCGTAACGAATCCGAGGCGCGGATCCTTCAGCTCGTTTTGGAGGATGTCGGCCATTTCTTCTTTTATCGCCGCAGCCAAGCGCGCTGCACGGTGACTCATGACGCCACCTCCTGCTCTACTCCAAGTGCCGCTTTACGGCCTCCATTATAAAGAATTCCAGTTCGTCTCCTTCTTGGATGTCGTCATAGTCTTTGATCATCAGGCCGCATTCGAACCCCTGCGCAACCTCCCGGACATCATCCTTAAAGCGCTTAAGGGATGCAACCTTACCGGTGTGAATTACAACACCGTCACGAACCACCCTGACGTTGGCATCCCTGCTGATCTTGCCCTCGGTCACGTAGCAGCCTGCTATTGTGCCAAGCTTGGACGCATGGAAGACCTTACGTACCTCAACATGCCCCAGGACAACCTCCCGGTGCTCCGGCTCCAGCAGGCCGGACAGCGCAGCCTTGACGTCGTTGATAGCATCGTAGATCACCTGGTAAAGCTTGATGTCTACCTTCTCCCGTTCCTGGGCTTTACGCGCGCTTAGGGCGGGGCGCACGTTGAAACCGAGAATGATCGCCCCGGAGGCAGCAGCCAGCATGATATCCGTTTCGGTAATCGCCCCTACACCCGTATGGATGAGGTTAACCCTTACCTCTTCGGTGCCCAGACGCTCAAGAGCCTTGCTTAACGCCTCGGCGGAACCCTGAACGTCTGCCTTGACAATCAGCGGCAATTCCTTAATTTGCCCTTCCTGAATGTGCTTATAAACGTCCTCCAAAGCAATCTTCGCGCGCGCCCGGACTTCTTCTTCCCGCTTCTTGGCCAGGCGTTTTTGGGCTATCTGGCGCGCCAGGCGTTCTTCAATAACAACAAATGCTTCCCCTGCTTCCGGTACTTCTGAAAAACCGAGGACCTCTACCGGTGTGGAAGGCCCCGCCTGGTTAACCCTTTTCCCCTTGTCGTCGATCATCGCCCTGACGCGGGCGAATTGACCGCCGGTCACAAGAGTATCGCCGACATTAAGGGTGCCGTTGGCCACCAGAGCGGTGGCGACGGGCCCCCGCCCCTTATCAAGTTTGGATTCAACAATGGTTCCCCGTGCGGGACGCTCGGGGTTTGCCTTCAGGTCTAAAACATCGGCCACCAGCAGGATCATCTCCAGCAGGTCTTCAATGCCTTGCTTTTTCAAAGCAGACACCGGGACGCAAATGGTGTCGCCTCCCCACTCCTCCGGAACAAGGCCCTGGTCGGCGAGTTCCTTTTTCACCCGGTCAGGGTTGGCGTTCGACTTGTCAATTTTATTGAGCGCAACCACGATCGGGACCTTCGCCGCTCTGGCATGGTTGATGGCTTCAATTGTTTGCGGCTTTACGCCGTCGTCGGCAGCTACGACCAGCACCGCAACATCGGTCACCTTTGCGCCGCGGGCCCGCATGGCCGTGAAAGCCTCGTGACCGGGTGTATCAATAAACGTGATCTTCCTGTTATTCTTATCAACCTGATACGCGCCGATATGCTGAGTAATGCCTCCCGCCTCAGTTGCCGTCACGTTTGTCTTCCGGATGGCGTCCAAGAGCGACGTCTTCCCGTGGTCAACATGGCCCATAACCGTCAGGATCGGTGGGCGGGGCTTGAGCTTTGCCGGATCGGTCTCCGGTTCCTCGACCAACAGCGATTCGACATCAAACTCCGGTTTTACCTCGACCTCATACCCGAATTCTTGCGCCAGGATTACCGCGGTATCGGCGTCTATCTCCTGGTTAATCGTCACCATCATGCCGAGCATCATCAGCCTCTTGATCAGGTCGGCAGCCTTTCGCTGCATCTTTTCAGCCAATTCCTTAACGGTAACGGTTTCGCCGATCTGAATCGGCTTCTTTTCAACTAGTCTTACAGCCGGTTGCGCATGGGTCTCCTTCCGCCGTTTGATCAACTTGTTCTTGAGCTTTTCGCCCTCTTCTTCCCACTGAGGCATTAGACGGTCAGCCGGCCGTTCCTTAATCCTTCTATCAGCTTTCTGCCGCTCTTGCTTTTGTGGTATCTTACCCTTTTCCTGCGGCGGCGGAGGAATTGGCGCGAGTTTTGCCGGGCGCTGTTCAAATCCCGGACGCTGTCCCTTTCTCTCCGAGGGTATACCAAACTGTCCGGTTTGTGGACGAGGAGCCTGACGCCCGGGCCACACCCCGTCTTGCCGCGGCTGCTGAGCGACAGGTCTATGTCCCTGAGGTTTCCTTCCGGGTCGATGCCCGCGCTTTGGTTCCGGTCCTCTCCCAGGCTGTACTCTGGGTTCTGTTTTCCTCGGCTCCGGTACCCCGACTGCTATCTGTGGACTGATTGGAGGCGCCGCGGGTGCCGCGCTCTCCGGTACAGAAACTTCTCTTTCCGTACCCGCCTTCACCGCAGCCGGAGGAGTTTCGGGATGTTCTATTTTCTCCGGCCTCGCTGATGGAACAGGTTTTACTTCGGGCTGCAGCGGCCGCGCGGTGACCCCGGAAAGGATACCGCGACCGGTCTTCTTTTCAAAGGAAAGCGGCCGTTCCGCAAACCTTCTGTCCGGTGGACGCATGGGAACTTTATCCACCAGTCCCGGCCCGAACTTTGAAATCGACGGCTTCTCCGGAGGTTTTTCCCCTTTTGTTTCCGCCGTTTTTTCCGCGTCCGCCGGCTCAAGCTGTTTTCCTTTTTCCGGGGTTTTCTGAGCGCCCTCTTTTGGCCGGGCACCAGGTTTTCCTGCCGTCTCCGATGGAACAGCATCCTGCCCGGTCAAAGGTTCGGTCTCTCCGGCCTTAATCGGAGCACCGGCTTCCGTGTCTTTCGCAACCACGCCTGGGGTAGCCGGGGAAAGCGCCTTGCGTACCCGCTCGACTTCTTCATCAGACAAAGTAGAAAAATTGCATTTCACCTGGACACCCAAGTCTGCCAGTTTTTTGATAAGCTCCCTGCTTTCTATTTTCAGCTCTTTAGCAACTTCATGCACCCTCTTTTTCGCCATCCAATCACCTCCGTACTTAAGAAACCTAACGCTGTTCCTCGCCCCCTTCGATGGTTTTTGAAATCCTTTCTGCCAAACGTTCATCCAGGACCGCCACGACCGCCCGTGGGGGCCGGCCCAGGGCGGCTCCTAATTCGGTCTTCGTACCATAGATGACAACCGGTATTCCGGTCCCCTTAGTAAAACGTTGAAAGTCGCGGATTGTTTGTTTAGCGGCGTCGGCGGCAAGGATAATCAGGCGCGCTTCCCTTTTCCGGATCTTAACCCGCACCACGAAATCCCCTGATACAACCTGCCCGGCACGCTGGCCTAACCCTAAGTACTGCCTTACATTTTTTTGGGGCACCGCCCTATCAACTCCTCTCGGATGGCTTCCAGAACCTCTTCTGGTATAGGATGCTCCAGCGCCCGCTGAAGCTTTTTCCTCTTAACCGCGCCGGCCAAGCAATCTACGGACCGACAGACGTACGCCCCGCGCCCGGATTTTTTCCCGGTCGGATCCACGGTGATTTGACCGTCCGGCGACCTAACCACACGAATCAGCTCTTTTTTTGATTTCATTTCCCGGCAGCCGACACACTGGCGCTGAGGGACCTTTTTCGGTCTCTGCAAAAAAATGCACCTCCTAGAAACGGTCGCCTTAACCTTAAACGTCCTCCCAACCGGTACTAGGCCTCGCTGAAGTCAACCTCGGAGCCTTCGGTGTACTCTTCTTCCTCTTTACCGTACAGCAATTCATATTCCTGGGCATAGATCTCTTCCATCTGTGATTCACTCTTGATGTCGATCTTCCACCCGGTCAGCTTCGCCACGAGACGGGCGTTTTGCCCCTCCCTCCCGATCGCAAGGGAGAGTTGGCTGTCCGGGACGATCACCCGGGCAATTTTCTCCTCATCCCAGGTTTCCACCGCCACCGCCTTCGCAGGACTCAACGCTTCAGCCACAAACCGTGAAGGATCCGGGTCCCAGCGGATAATATCGATTTTTTCATTCCGTAACTCATTGACTACCGCTTGCACCCGGGTCCCTTTCGGCCCGACACAAGCCCCGACGGGATCAACGTTTGGATCGCGCGAGTAAACCGCTATCTTTGAGCGAACCCCGGCCTCGCGCGCAACCGCTTTCAGCTCTACTACTCCATCGTGAAGCTCAGGTACTTCAAGCTCAAAAAGCCGGCGTAAAAAGTTGGGGTGTGTTCGAGATACGATGATCTGTGGTCCCTTGGTTGTTTTGCGAACCTCCAAAATACAGGCCCGGATCCGGTCACCCTGCCGGTAACGCTCTCCGGGCATCTGTTCTGGTGGTGGAAGTACCGCCTCGGTTTTCCCGAGTTCGATGTGAACGTGCCGCTGCTCGATCCGTTGGATGGTTCCTGTGATTATATCTCCTTCGCGGCTGGCATAAGCTTCATAAATCATGTTGCGCTCCGCCTCGCGGATACGCTGAACCACTACCTGCTTTGCGGTCTGTGCAGCGATCCGGCCGAAATCCCGGGGGGTTACCTCTAGTTCCACAGTATCACCGGGCTTATAGCGTGGGTCTATCTTCTTGGCGTCCTCAAGCGAAATCTCTTCCCGTGGGTCAGATACCGTCTCAACGACCGAACGCTGCGCAAAGACCCTGCACTCACCGGTCTCCCGGTCTATATCCACCCGGGCGTTCTGCAATGAACCAAAATTACGTTTGTAAGCTGAAAGAAGCGCCGCTTCAATCGCCGAAAGCAATAATTCAATGGAAATACCTCTTTCTTTCTCCAGGTCACGAAGTGCTCTGAGAAATTCCGTATTCAACAACTCTACACCCCCCAATTACCAATTAAATACCAGCTTGGCTTTAGAAATGACCTCATAAGGAATATCAACCTCTGTTCCATCAACCGCAAGCCGTACTGCACCTTCTCCAGCGTGGACAATTGTTCCCGTAAACTTCCGTCTCCCGTTAACAGGGGTTCTCGTCAGGACTTGAGCCTCCCGGCCGGTGAAGCGTGCATAATCGGCAAGTCTCTTCAGCGGCCGTTCAAGCCCTGGAGAAGAAACTTCAAAAAAGTATGCGTGCGGGATAAGGTTTTTTTCGTCCAGCACCCGGCCAAGCCTTTCCGACAGAACCTCACAGTCTTCAAGACCTACTCCGCCCGGTTTATCGATATAAACCCGCAGGAACCAGCGGCCTCCTTCTTTTCGGTAGTCAACATCCACGAGTTCCAAGCCGAGTGCTTCAGCCACCGGCGTTGCAGTAGTAGCCACCATGTCAACTATCTTGTTTGCTGCCGGCAAACCGACTCCCTCCAAATAATAATTCTTGCCGCAACCGGCATTGTCTGTCTTTAATTAAGACGAAAGAGTGGGAACCACCCACTCTTTACCAAATACTCCGCCCGAACGATGCACCGTAAACAGTATAGCACGAAACTATGCAACGTGCAACTTAAATAGTATGCAAAACCATAGAAACGTCTGTTTCGCCATTACGCCGTTCATACAATGATGCGATTGTAACTTCTATATGTCCCTTGTAACCTAAAAACTTAACTCATTCAGCGCCAAGAAGGCGATTGAGCTTCTGTATCACCGCATCCTTGGGAGTGTACCCGACCTCCTGAGCTACCACTTTCCCGTATTGGAAAAAGAGGAGGGTCGGAATACCCTTTATCCCGTACCGTTGTGTCAAGGATTGGTTTTCATCGACGTTAAGCTTCGCCACCTTGACCCGACCGGCAAATTCATCGGCTACCTGCTCTACTACCGGGGACATACTACGGCAGGGACCACACCATGCCGCCCAGAAGTCTACCATTACCGGAACATTGCTTTGTAAAACCTCTTGGTCAAAATTCCGCTCATTAACCTCCAAAATCATTACCGCTTCACCCCCCATGGGTCAAACTGCGTGGGCCTCCAGCCCATCAATCTATATACTTCACCCGGCTTTGGTCGTCGGCTGGCAGCCGCCGCCGGGGGAACCCTTGCTCCGTGCACTGAAAACACTCCAAACCTGTTTCAACTCGCT
>JBFLWY010000058.1:0-12674 GCA_040757355.1 Bacillota bacterium
GCGCTGGGCTTGCCGCTAGCCTGTACTCCCCTTTTCGAACAGGGTTGTCTGAATGGGTGTGGCGGGCTGTTCGTATGAGACCTGAGGCGTGATATCAGTCAAAGAAAAACGCAGTTTAGAATCCTTTACATACTCGGGATTTAAGTCTACGGCAATCCAGCGACGTTGAAGCGATTCGGCCACAAAGCCGGTTGTATTGGAACCGGCGAAGGGATCAAGTACAAGGTCATTACGATCTGTCAAGAAATTTATAAAGAACCGCGGCAGTTCCGCAGGGAACCTTGCGGGATGTATCTTCCGCCCCTGTTTTTTCAGGGAGGCCAAGTAGTTACTATTGCTTTCGTTGTTACCGCATGAAATCAGGTTTCCAGGGATCGACCCGCCTTTATCCTGCGCAAATGAAGTCTTGATATTGTGCCCGGAGGGTCGGACGGTTGCCTTGATTCCACGGTTGATCAACCTTCGCATATCCTTGCTGTAAGGTTGAAGAACCTTGGAATTGTCAGCCTTAGGACTGGGACTTTTACCGAGCCAATAGATATATTCAACTGAATCTTTGACACGAATACGTCTTACATTCACCCATTCAGCAGGCGCAGGCATCTTGGCCGGGTTATACCAGAAGAACTCCTGGCAGAGAAGAAATCCCAACTCGTCACATAGGTGAAGAAGAAGACGGAAATGATAAAGCGAACGAGTAGGATTCCCCGGAGTCCATGTTCCTCCAATATTTAGAACAAAACTTCCCGTCGGTTTTAAGATCCGCTTGATCTCTGCCGCAAAAGGCAAGAACCAATTAATATAGCTTGCCTGGTCCGCGTTGCCATACTCCTTTTTGAAATGGAGTGCGTAGGGTGGAGATGTAATCACCAAATCAACTGAGTCCGGAGCCATATTGCGCATCAGTGAAAGAGAGTCACCGCAGTAAGCTTCACCATATGCTGTGCAATATACTGGTTTCATGGTCACTGCAAAGCCTCCAATATAGATTCCAGTGAAGAATACCAGGGTGATTTAATGTCGGAAGTCGGCAAGGGAACCCGGTGCATCACAGCCATCTTATTTTGATATTCCGGATGTGGGGCCAAGTCCTTGCTCTGGATGTACATGAACTGCCGCCAGTCATGTGTCTTCTTCCCGAGGCAGATAGCAAGGATTTCAAACTGGTCGTACCCGTAAAATCTGCTGCTGCGGTCGCTCTTTGATGCTCTCGTTTTCTGCGTTTCAACTTTGAATGCGACAATTTCGCCATCCTTCTTGTACGCCTCGTCTTTATCCCGGACATTCTTACACTCGATGCGGAAAGCCTTTTCTGGAAGAGAAGACACCCAGATGGAGTAATCTGGGTAACCGTCCTGGTCGTGCTCCTCATATCGAGTGATAATACCCTTTTCATACAGCGCACGGATATGCTTACCGAGATGTACCTCTGCTACCGCCCCTTCAAGAGTCACTCTCGCCCGAAACCGACGGTTTATTGCATCAAGCAACTCCTCTTTAGTCAGACCAAACTCCGCTTCCAATGGGTGTTTTTTGTTTGTCATCGTTTTCCTTCGTCTAACGGTGGGCTTGAGCAACGCGCTGCCCTTTATCAGTATTCTTTGTGATGCGTAAAGCAAACAAGTTTAAAGTAACCGGCAGGAGCTTCAATGGCATAACAGTCGTTGACGTTGCTCAGAGGGCAAGCGCGTCATCTAAAAGCGTTGCTACACATTATAAGGTACAATTTTGATTTCATTCTATAGTTAAAGAAAACCAGTGTCAAGTTCTCCAACGCCCAAACTCAGCGGCTGCGTTTGCGCCGTCCGCCGGAGTGAATTTGTCGGGCGGTATTTGAACAATATTATTTTCTTTGGATTTTCACTGCCGGCATTTTGTGAATCCGACTCCTTCCTGCGACGATTATTGCAATTGTTTAACTAAGAACTCGACGACATACCGGACAGCTAAGTAGGTAACCAGGGCGCCCAACACGCCGCGGATCAAACGGTCCGGCAGAAACTTCTGGATACGCGCACCGACATACGTGCCCAGCAGGCCGCCCACACCAAAAAGCGTCCCCAGCGCCCAGTCGGGCGTTACCGCCGCCTGGCCGGCCATCGGGGTCAAGGCAAGGACGTGGAAAAAGATCACGCCGGCAATAGAGGTGAGGAAGGTCCCTGCCAGGGCCGCGCCGGCCACCGTGTAAACGGGAAGACCGAGGATGGAAACATAGAAGGGAGCGAGGATGGCGCCGCCGCCGATGCCGTATATGCCGCCGATTATCCCCACCACCAGGGCCACAAAGAAAACGGTAGCGGTGCTGAAGGAAAAGGTTTCCCCCCAGAATTCATATTCAATGCGGGAAAGCGAGGCGTGTTTCGTCTTGACCACGGCTTCGACCGGCAGCCCGGCGGCCAGGCGTGCTTTAGCCTCACCCTTTACCTGGCTGACCCGCTCGCGAAACTTTTGTTCGATCGCCTTGGTTTGGGCCTTACTCTTGATATACCGGCCGGTGGTTTCGTAGAGCAGCCGCACGCCGAGATAAAGCAGCACCAGCCCGACGAAGAACTTGAAAGCGCCCGGCTGAGGTAAATACTTGATGCGGATTATCGCCCCGGCAAAGACGCCCGGAAGGGTGGCCAGGATCACCACCCAGGTCAGCGGCCAGGCCATCCGCCCCTCCTTGATGTACCGGTAGAGGCCTCCGGGGATGGCGATGATGTTATATATGAGGTTTGTCGGGCTTACGGCGGGGGTGTTGAAACCTAGGACGCTAACCTGAAAAGGCAGGAGGAGAAACGCGCCGGAAACGCCGGCCGACGCGGTTATGGAGGAAACAGCAAACGCCACCAGCGGCGGGATCAAAGGGAAGACCTCAACGCCCGAGACTGGGAAATACACGGTGAACTCACTCCCCTTTTAAATAGTACTTCTCTCGCAGGGCGCGGCGATAAGCTTCGCATAGCTTCGTCAGCCGGCTGGGTCCGGGTCCTCACCCAGCACTCAATGCTATGATTGCACTTTGAAAAGCTACTTTTTTAGGCTAACATAATAAAGGTTTCTCCTTCGAAGCTCAAAAACTGCTCTGAGTGCTGGGCTCCGGCCCGTCCCCACCCGGACTTCCTCGCTCTGCTCGCTTCTCACCGCGTTTTGTTCATTGTTACATTACCGCATCTAAGTAACACGCTTACGGGTCCATATTTTCATTCCCGGCGGCGGCGATTAATCGTCGTGAACGGCTCCTTTCTTTATGCGTCTCCGGTTGCACGGCATTAAAAGTGTCTTTGCTGCCGCGAAACGGCTCCCGCCTCCTTTACTTCGTGACCTTTCCCTGAATCGCAGCGGTTTTTAGCAAGGAATCAGCCCGCATTTCTCTAAGATAGAGTGACCTTCCGGACCGGTCAGCAACTCAATGAAGGCCCGCGCCAGGTCGGGGTGGAGCGCGGTAAGGGGCACGCCCACGGCGAATTCGATGGGCTGGCCGCGAAGGGTAGTGTGTTCGCCCGGCACTTTCCCTTCCACCGTTACGGCAGCCGTCGCGTAATAATCGACGCGGGCAGGATTCGAAAGATTGATC
The DNA here is from genome assembly GCA_040757355.1 of Bacillota bacterium. GTDB lineage: Bacteria > Bacillota > Desulfotomaculia > Desulfotomaculales > Ammonificaceae > DTYU01. The sequence goes on from JBFLWY010000058.1 coordinate 3,560, forward strand.
TTCGATGGCAAGACGAGGTAAGAAAATCCTAATTGCCGGGCTACAGACGCATAAAGAAAGGCATAATCAACCTTACCTTCGAGCAAAGCACCCGCGGAGTCTATTGATTTGGGGTAAACGTGGTGCGGCGGGCAGCCGGCCTGCAAAGCAGCAAACAGGCCCGGACGACCGTAAAACTTTTCCGCCAACTGCCAGACCATCAGGGTCCGGTAACCGCACGGGTCCAGGTTTTGGTCGGAACGGGCGTAGGTGACGCCCGGACTGAGCAAGACATCCATCCAGTTGTCCGGGTCAATATTGCTGCTACCGCGTGAAGACCTGTTGTAACCGATCACGATCTGGTCGGTGGCAAAGACGAAGTATTCTTCTAAAAGGTGCGGCACAAGTAATTCGGCAAATATGGCCTGATCGGCCAGAGCGACAACGTCGTACCGTTCTCCGGCCAGCACGCGGCGGGCGCATTCCCGCGAACCCGCACCTGTGATTTCTACGACCAACCCCGTGTACCGCGGACAAAATAACTCTAAGCAATATTCGATTGGCCGCCGTAGAGCTCCAGCGTGAATAATCCGGAAAGGTTGCTCTCCTTGAGACACGTTTCCGGCACCCCCCGCCTTTTCGGTCTTTTGCCGCACCCTTCAGTCTGTGCTCTCGCTGGAGTCCAAGCCTCTTTCGCAGTCACGATACCGCCGCAGGAAATTCTCCAGCCTTTCTTTTTCCTGGGATACGCCTGCCGCCCAAGCCTTTAAGACCTGCCTGCCCCGAGGGGTTAAGGTATATAAACGTCTGGCGGGCCCCGCCGGTCCGGCTTCCCAACGAGAGGTCAACAAACCCTCCTGATCCATACGGCGCAAGTTTCGGTACACCGTTGCCACGTCAACCTCCCCGTTGGTAAAGTCGGCCTCGTTCAGCCGCTGGATCAACTCGTACCCGTGCGCCGGCTTTTCGGCTAAGAGGAGAAGCAACTGGGCCTGGATCAGCCGTTCGGTTACCGGGGCGTGCAGGCCGTCATCCCGTTCCTTATTCACGGATGTACCCTCAGCTATTATTACTGTGCATATAGCTTACAGATAAACATAGCAGAAAAATACCTTCATGGCAATCCTCTTTTTACACTGGAAAAAGGAGTTGAACCAGGCAGACAGACAGGGCCTTTACCGTTCCCATCCCGACAGAACGACTCCGCAGGAATTATGGGATTGGGACAGGCTACCGTTTTGCGGCCTTGGACTTACCCGAGGCAGCTTGAGGGTGGGTTAAGTATGCGTTGATGAAGTCGCGGTTAGCCTGGGCGATGAAGCGGATGCTGATGCGTTTGGGGCATACCGCTGCGCACTCGCGGTGGTTGCTGCAACTGCCGAAGCCTTCGCGGTCCATTTGCCGGACCATTGCTCTGACGCGGCGGTAGCGCTCCGGCTGGCCCTGGGGCAAGAGGCCCAGGTGGGAGATCTTTGCCGCCACGAAGAGCATGGCCGCGCCGTTGGGACAGGCGGCTGCGCAGGCGCCGCAGCCGATGCACTCCGCGGCGTCCATGGCAAGTTCTGAAGTCTCCTTGGGGATGAGGACGGCATTGGCATCGGGGGCCGAGCCGGCGCGGGCTGAAATGTAGCCGCCGGCCTGCATGATGCGGTCGAGGGCGCTGCGGTCCACCACCAGGTCCTTGATAACCGGAAAGGCACGCGACCGCCACGGTTCGATGTAGAGCGTGTCGCCGTCCTTAAAGTGACGCAGGTGCAGTTGGCAGACCGTGGTGCCTCTTTCGGGGCCGTTGGCGATACCGTTGATGACGACGCCGCAGCAGCCGCAGATCCCCTCGCGGCAGTCGTGCTCGAACGCCACCGGCTCCTCGCCGCGCTCGATCAACTGCTGGTTAAGGAAATCCAGCATCTCAAGGAAGGACATGTCGGGGCTGGCGCTGTCGACTTCGTACTTGACGAAGCGCCCTTTGTCGGCGGCATTTTTCTGCCGCCAGATGTGCAGGGTTAGTCTCATTTGTAACTCCTTTCCGCCGGCTGCACCGTTTCAAACGCCAGGGGCTCTGTATGCCGGACGGGCTCCCGGTCCTCCCCTGCGTACTCCCACACCGCAACGTGGCAGAACCGTCCGTCGTCCCGCACAGGCTCCCCGTCCGTTGTCTGAAACTCTTCGCGGAAATGGCAGCCGCACGACTCCTCCCGCTCGAGGGCGTCGCGGCACATCAGTTCGGCAAGTTCCAGGTAGTCCGCCACCCTGCCCGCCTTCTCGAGCTCCTGGTTGAAGTCCGGCGCGCTGCCGGGGACCCGCACGTCCTCCCAGAACTCACCGCGCAAGGCGCGGATTTTTTCGACGGCCGCGCGCAGTCCCGCCGCATTCCGGCTCATACCGCAATGCTCCCACAGGACGGCGCCGAGTTCGCGGTGGAATGTATCAACGGTGCGCTTTCCCTTTACCGCCAGGAGCCGCGCCACCTGCTCCTGCACCTCTTTTTGCACTTCGACAAACGGCCGGTCGGACGGGCTTACCTTATCCAACGTAGCGCCGGCGAAGTATTCGCCGAGTGTATAGGGAATGATAAAGTAGCCGTCGGCCAGCCCCTGCATGAGGGCACTTGCGCCCAGGCGGTTTGCGCCGTGGTCGGAGAAGTTTGCCTCACCGAGCACGAAGAGACCCGGGATTGTACTCTGCAGGCCGTAATCCACCCACAGGCCGCCCATTGTGTAGTGCGGCGCCGGGTAGATGCGCATCGGCGCCCTCCACGGGTCTTCGCCGGTGATGCGCTTATACATCTCAAACAGGTTGCCGTACCGCTCGCGGATAACATCCTCGCCGAGGCGTGCGATCGCCCCCGTGAGGTCGAGGTAGACGCCCCGCCCGCCGGGACCCGCGCCGTAACCATCGTCACACATCCGCTTTACGGCGCGGGAGGCGATATCCCGCGGCGCCAGGTTGCCGTAGCGAGGGTACATGCGCTCGAGGAAGTAGTCGCGCTCAGTCTCCGGTATTCCGGCGGGGTCGCGCCCGTCACCCTTGCGCTTCGGTACCCAGACCCGCCCGTCGTTGCGGAGTGACTCGCTCATCAGGGTCAGCTTGGACTGGTAGTCGCCGGACCGGGGGATGCAGGTCGGGTGGACCTGGGTAAAACACGGGTTGGCAAACCCGGCGCCCCGCTTGTACGCCCGCCAGACGGCGGTGGCGTTCGAGCCCTTTCCGTTGGTGGACAGGAAGAAAACGTTCGCGTAGCCGCCGGTGGCCAGCAGCACGGCGTCTGCTGTGAGGGCCTCTATCCTGCCGGTCACGAGATCCCGTGCGATAATCCCGCGGGCCCTGCCGCCCGCCACCACGAGGTCGAGCATCTCGGTGCGGGGAAGTATTCTCACGCGGCCGAGGCCGACCTGGCGGCACAATGCCGAATAGGCGCCGAGCAAGAGCTGCTGGCCGGTCTGCCCCCGGCAGTAGAAGGTGCGCGAGACCAGCGACCCGCCGAAGGAGCGGTTCGCTAAGTAGCCGGAGTACTCGCGGGCGAAAGGCACGCCCTGGGCGACACAGTGGTCGATGATGCCGCCGCTGATCTCGGCCAGCCGGTAGACGTTGGCCTCGCGGGAGCGAAAATCCCCCCCGGCGAGGGTTTCGCGGAACAGGCGGAAGGTGCTGTCGCCGTCGTTCTGGTAGTTCTTGGCGGCGTTGATCCCTCCCTGTGCGGCGATGGAGTGGGCGCGGCGCGCGCTGTCCTGGTAGCAGAAGGCCAGCACGTTGTAACCAAGCTCCCCAAGCGCCGCGGCCGCAGAGGCCCCCGCAAGGCCGGTCCCCACCACGATGACAGTAAAAAGGCGCTTGTTGGCCGGAGAAACGAGCTTCACCGTGTTCCGGTAGCAGGTCCATTTCTCTTCGAGCGGTCCGGCCGGAATTTTGGGATCGAGCCTCATCTTTTCCTCCATCATAAAACGTTCAAGGTTCAACGTTTGACGTTAAATAACAAATCGAGGCGCCCAAATCCACTAAGCATGACTTCCTCAGCCGGCTGCGGTTTTCACCTTGGGAGCATTTTACCGTTCATTGGCACCGCCGTCCTAAAGAAGTCCTTACGAAAAGGGCCGCAACAGCGCCGCCACGAGGATGGAGACGTTGCCCGCCACTATAACCAGCGAAAAGAACGTGGCAAAAGCGCGCCGCCAGGGGTCGTAGAGAGGGTGGCTTAAGCCCACCGTCTGGAACACGCTCCAGAGCCCGTGATAAAGGTGCAGGCCGAGCAGGACGCTTGCTGCGAAATAAAAAACAGAAACCGCTGGAACGCGCAGGCCTGCCGTCACGTTGTGGTAAACGTCGCCTCTGATGAAGTCGGGATGTATAGTGCCGGTGGTGAAGTGCAGCACATGATACGCCGTAAAGACCGCAATGAACATCCCGCTCCAGATCATGGTGCGTGCCGCATAGTCCGCTTCACGGTAACGCACCGCGGCATAGCCCGCGGGACGCGCCCCCCGGTTCCTCAGCGTAACCCCCACCGCGGTGATGACGTGCAGGAACGCCGCCGCAAAAAGCACGAACCGGACGGCCCAGAGAAAACCGGGCGCGGCGTGCAGCAGCCTGGCGTAGCTGTTGAATTTCTCCGGACCCAAAAAGATCTGCAGGTTTCCCAGCAGATGAAACAAAACACAGGTGAATAGGATGATACCGGTGACTGCAATTACGGACTTTTTGCCGGGAGTGGAGCGGTAGAACTCGGCGATCAAGTGCATCTTTCATCCTTCGTTGGAGGTACGATTCCGAATTGAGCCTGGGACCTTCTTTTAGCCGTACGCCAACAGTGTTCGGGAAGCTTCGAGCATTGGCGATATGATTATATAACGCACGGGTCCAATATTTCAAACAAAGACTAAGACGAGTTATACCCTGCCCAAGCCGCATGGAAGGGGTCTTAGATGCAAAGCAATAACTATTTGCTGAGCTTCACCAGTTCTTTTTCATCTATCTGGAGCTCCTTGCCAAGGAGTTTCGGCGTTGCTTCGGTCTGCCTGATGATCTCCCTCAGGTACTCCTCATAAGGCGTTCCTTCGTCCCAACACCCGCGAAAGTGATCCTTGAGAATCTTGGCAAGGCTTACCGAGGGAATCCGGTAACCCTTCTTGGTAGCTTCCGTTTCACCGGTGCTTTCTGGTAGACCGACCACGACCAATTGATCGTCCGCCACTATGTAGCGAATGTCGTAGGCAATGGCGGAGGTACCGTACCGAACCTCCGCTCCGGCCCTTGTATACGCGGAGCCGATATGAAGCCGATCGTGTAATTTTGGCATAAGGTATTTTACCTCTACCCCGCGCTTCGAGAGCCTTTTAATATGGTCCTCGATGATCTTAACCCTTTTCTCGTCGTCACCCACCGGCGGCCGCCCCGTGATAAACCCGAGGACCTCCGCCTCGGCCTCCGCCATAGCATCAGTAACCGCAAGAAAGTACTCCTGTCTGGTGAGGATCTTTGTTGTCTTCTCTACTTCCAGCAGAAGCCTTTTCCTACCTCTTCCCTCCTTGAGACTGAAAAGAAGAAGAACGATAGTTGCCACAAGCAACACCGACTCAAGTACAAGCAGGAAGGTCTCAACACTGTGCATCCGTCATTCACCTAGTTCGAACAAGTAAGGAAATAATTTCACGCCGGCATACAAGAATCCTGCTTAGTTTAGTGCGGTGAATGGAAAAACGTTCGGTTGCTCTAATTCGACGGTCTACAACATAAATACGGATAGCAGGTTCTTGCTGACCCTGGTATTTTGATATAATGATTTTGCCAGCGGGTTGCGCAAGTAGAGTTACTGCGGGAGGGTAAGCCGTGGTTTTTAAGCCTACCTCCGGGGCCAAGAGGTATCAGTCAAGATTTCGTGTGTCTTGAGAGGGGTCAGATGCTTACTAACTGGTTTGCTTCCGTGAATAATATGTTTAGCAGGCGGCGCTTCTTGAAGCAGAAAGGGCAGCGATACCTCTCGGTGCCCGTCCTTTTGGGGATAGTGGTATTGTTGAGCGCGGTGACCGTCTTCCACGGTTTCGCCGGTATGAATTCCATGTTTTCTGCGGAAACATGCCTGTGGATAACAGTCCGAAGCCTCAGCACAAAAGTATTCGCCCAAGATGTTCAGGATGAAAACTATGTACCTGTATTACTGTATCACAGTTTTAAAAGCAAGGTAACGCCCCGCGAGTGTCACGTTGCAGTCACACCGGAAGAATTTGCGGCCCAGATGAGTTACCTTATTAATAAAGGATATAAATCGATCAGCCTCACGGAATTAACCGACAGCTTCATGGGGAAGAAAGAACTGCCGCCAAAGCCATTTATTGTCACTATGGATGACGGCTGTGAAAACAACTATCAGCTTGCCTATCCGATTTTATGCAAATATAACATTAAAGCAACCATTTTTGTGATCCCGTCGCGAATCGGAACGCGGACAGGCAATACGCAGTACCTAACCTGGCGGCAGGCAAAAGAGATGGAGGATAGCGGCCTGGTGGAAGTTCATAACCACAGCTTGAACCACCTCGACTGTAGCGCAGTTCCGACCAAAGAACTTGTCGAGAATGCTGTTGCCGCGCAGGAGTTGATCGAATCGAATTTGGGGGAAAGAAAGGTACGGGCTTTTGCTTTCCCTTATGGACGGTGTTCGGAACTCGGTCAAAAGGAGTTGGCGAAGGCCGGATTCAAGATTCAGATGGTAATAGGAAACGGAGCCCCTCTCCGGCAAACGGGAAACCAGGATTTGACCGGCATCAAACGAATTAACGTTCAGCACGGGTTAACCGGGAGTGATGTCGAAAGGATGATGAAAAAGTACGGGTGGACGCGAGAATAAAGCCGGAATGGTCGCACATTTTCCTGCAAGATGATGCAAAGCGGGTCAGGGGGACGTTAATGGAGTAATTTTGAAAATGACCGTTCCGCCGCCGGTCCAATCGCAGGGGTCGAGACACTGCACAAACGCAGAATTCCCTTCACGCGCCAAGCCGAGTGACACAGGGGAGATCCCCCGGCTGAGGGCTACATAGTAAGGAAGAATCGCGGATAAGAAATGCAAACAAAGGGGTTGCTCCGCGGTAAGCTTAAACCCGTCTTTAATGATAAAGGAGTTCCCCTCGCGATAAACGGGGCACTTGCCTTTAATACTTACCACTTTCACCAGGAGATCGGCCGGTTCAGACAAGCCGTTTTGCGCCAATGGCACCGCTCCCTTCTTAAGGACAACCAAGCATGCGCTTAACTCTTTTTTATACGCCACCGTTTAAGGAAGGCACTGCGTCTCATTTCAGGGGCTGTTTTCCCTCACCTAAAGGTGTTTGCCGCCTTATCCTAATCAAGCCGTCGGTTAACGCGAGAGATCAGCAGCCAGCTCTTCGAAGGTCTTGAGGTTTTCCTTCCGCCAGCCGACACCGGCGTACCGGACTATTCCGCTTTTATCAATCCAGAAGGTATGCGGGATGGCCAGGACACCATAGGCCGCAGCAACTTCCCCCGTCGTATCAAGCAGTACGCGGATGTTTAGATCGTGTTCATCAAGAAAGCGTGCGGTTGATCCTTCTTCCTGAGTAACAAGCATGAACTGAATGCCCATTTCGCGCCATTTCGGCATGAGCGGCTGCAACTGCAGCACTTCGTTAACGCAGGCCGGTCACCCGGCGCCGAAAAATGAGAGCATAACGACTTGTCCCTCAAAGTCGCCGGGGAAAGATACGGTTTTGCCCTCTCCAAGGGCTGGCGCGGTGAAGGACGGCGCTTTTTTACCCTCAACTTGGTTCCCCGCGGGATTACCTGCCGGCCAGCACCCGCTTAAAAGCATCAGCGCCGCTACCAACGCCGGGACAGCAAACCGTTTCATACAGCTCCTCCGAAAATAGACGTTCAACGTTGATAAAAAGACCAAAGCATAAGCGATTGAACCAGCGTCCGGCCGAAAACCTTGCAAGGCCTCTGCCGTTACCGACTTGAGGCGCGCTTTGTGTAGTATCGACTCGCTTCTAAAGTTCCAGCTTTACCTTGTGGTTCCGCGCCTCCATCACTGTAAACACAAGCGCCCCATAAGGACAGGCTTTGGTACACTCAAGACAGCGGATACATTCGGTATGATTCGGGTTCTTTGTTACCGGAACCCCGACGGGACATATCTCCTCACACGAACCGCAACTCTTGCAGCGACCGCGGTCGCGCTCAACCCGCCACAGGCTGACCTGGTTAAAAAGCCCGTAAAATGCCCCCAGCGGACAGGCCGTGCGGCAGAAAACACGGTAAACGAACGGCATCAGTCCCAAAAACAGCGCCAGCACCGCCACCTTCCACGCGAAAAGCCACCCGATATTCACCCTGATTTCCGGGCGGCCGAGTACCAGCACCAGCCCGCCTTCAAGGGTCCCCGCCGGGCAGAAGAACTTGCAATAGAAGGGCACGCCGACTCCGGCGCTCACCCACGCGACGGGAAGCACAATCACAAGTGCAAGGAGGACGTACTTGAATGCTCTGATCCACCGGGGAATTCGCACCTGTCTTGCCCGCGGCAGGGCCAGCGCGTCTTGCAGAAGCCCAAACGGACACAGCCAGCCGCAGAAGAGGCGGCCCACCGCAAACCCGGCGGCCAGCATCATACCGCCTACATATACGGACAGGGTCCGCGCCGCGGCCAGCAGGCTCTGGATCGATCCCAGGGGACAGGCAAACAGTGCCGCGGGGCAGGAGTAGCAGTTCAAAAACGGGACACAAACTCCTTTTGCCGGTCCGCTGTAAATCTCAGCCCGTCCGAGACCCGGCCAGTACCCGTTCGCAATAAACAGAGCTGCGAACTGGACCGTCCGGCGGATTCGTCTCAAGCCTCCGGGCCCCACCTTAACCAATGCCGATACACTCCAGGCAGATCCGCGACGCCTTGTACAGCACCGCTATAAACTCTCCCCGCGCTATTCCGGCGGCCATCAGCAAAAGGCCCGCCGCAAAACCCATCCAGGGCAGCCATCTGCTCCCGAGTCTTTTCAAACAACTCCTCCGAAAATAGACTTTAAGCGGCAGTGTTTTCCAGGTCTTGCAGTTCGACCCGGAAGCCGATGGCCTCAAGCCGCTTCTTCAATCTCCTTGCCACCGCATGCCGATCCAGACGATCGAAGTA
>JBFLWY010000059.1:0-12602 GCA_040757355.1 Bacillota bacterium
CACAGCGGCTCAAAGAATCCGGGCTTGCTCTCCGCTTCGACGAAAGCGTGCTTGACTGGCTGCTCACTTTTAAGTGCAGGAACCGGCGTGAATGGGAGAGGCTGATTGATGAAGAGATCTGTACCCAGCTGGCCGGCCACCTGGCCAACGCCGGACCGGACAGGGCCGAAACGCTGGTGGTGAAGCACGACGGCGGTTCGGTGGTTATCGAATGTGGGCCGCGGGAGGAAGCGCGGGCACAATAGGGCTTCCTCCTGGATGTATGCCTTGTATTCAGTAAATCCGTAAAGGAGTCGCCCATGAAACGTCAAGGCTCCGCGAAGGATGAAAATATAGGCGGTTCTATAATGTGTGGTTTCTTTCGAGCGTGACAGAGAACCGTCCCCTGACACATGCTGAATTTTTGGCGTAGAAGATAATTCTCCAACATTTGCGGTTTGTCACCTGAATATCTGTTTCGGCCGGGAGGTGGATTGATGGAATCAATGACGACACCAGATAAAGATTCGGCAGGTGAAGACACCTGGAAAGAGAGTAAAGCGAAGGCGGCACGCGCCGTAACGGAGAGCCTGAAGGCAGCCTGGCAGCGGGAAAAGGGCTCGGACGCCCCTCCCTCTCCGTGGGATTCCTGGGAAGATGTGCAGGGTAAGGTTGAAGCCGCGTTTGAGAACGCCCAAGAAGCGAGGAAAGGCGGCCAAGAGGCGATGGAGGGCGACCGGGAAGCGTTTTTAGAACGCGCACGCTCGTTTGAGCCCGAAAAGCCGCTGCTGGCGCTGGCGATCGCTGATGTTGACCAGATCCAGCCCTACGTCTTCGAGTCAGCCAAGATACCGGAGATGCGGGGGGCCAGCGAGCTGATCAACCAGCTCGGGGATGAAGGGCTAAAGGATGTCTTGAAAGCTAAAGGACTGCCGGAGGAAGTCATTATTTACCACCGCGGCGGCGGGGCGATGTTCTTAGCGCCTTTGGCGCAGGCTGAGGAGGTGTGCGCGGCGCTGGAAGAAAAATACCTGCGCAAAACGCTGATAGCAAGCATCACCGCTGTTCACCTGCCGGTCCGGCTGCGCCAGCTCCTTAGATCAAAAGATTTTCAGCAGATCCGCAACGAACTCATTCACCGGCTGCAGATCAGGAAGCTTCAGAAACCGTCGCCCGTTCACTTCGAATGGCTGCCTGTGGCGCGCCGCTGCCAGGCCTGCCACATCCGGCCGGCTACCGGTGTTTACACAGAATCGGCGGATCAGCCTGAGCTGTGCGAGGCGTGCTGGAAAAAACGCAGAGAAGGGCAAGAAGCAAAGTTACCAAGCGGTTTTATCAGTTATTTGAAAAGGTATCAGGAGAAATACGGGAGACAAGCGCCGTATCTGGAAACAATCATGGCTGATAAGAAAGCTGTTCCCGATGAAGATGACATCAACAAGATACGCCGTGCCGAAACCCTGGAGGAGCTTTCATCCAACGGCTATGTCGGGGTGATCGCTGCCGACGGTGACAGCGTGGGCGGTATCCTGCCAAGGCTCAATTCGCTCGCGGAGTATGTGCATTTTTCGCGAAAACTATACGATCTTTCCACCGGGTGTGTGTACGAGTCTTTGGCAACGGTTCTCCGCGCCGGGCGCAAAGAGCAACCTGACGGCGGGGAAAAGAGATGCTTCCACCCCTTCGAGCTGGTTGCCCTCGGCGGCGACGACCTGTTTCTGATCCTGCCCGCAAAGAGTGCTCTGGCTATGGTGCAAGAAATCACCCGCCGCTGGGAGGAAGGCCGCGCCGGCATAATCCCCCCCGGCAGGAATGACCTCCCGCCGCCCACGCTCTCCTTCGGCCTGCTCATCTGCCCGCACACCCTGCCGCTTTACTTCATGCACCAGCTTTCCCAGCAACTGCTCCGGCACGCCAAATCGACCCGTCTCAAGAAAAAGCTGCAAAACAAGGCGGACGGTTTGCCGGGCTACATTGACTTTCTCTTCTTGAAGTCGAGCGGCGTGCCGCGCACCGACGCTGTGCAGATGCAGAAGGTCCTCTATGAATATAAACACGAGAGCGAACCGAGGGTCAGGCTGCGGCTGACGGAGCGGCCGTACCCGCTGGAGGCTTTCCATGATCTGGTCAGGACCGCCGGCGCGCTGAAGCAGGCCGGCCTGACCCGCACGCAGCGCCATTCTTTGGCCCGCAGCCTGCGTCTCGGAAGGTTCCGGTCCACGATGGACGTGATGCTCTACTGGGCGCGGCGGCCTCGGGACGAAAAGGGAGAGGAAATCCGCACCGCATTCGGAAAATGGATCGAGCGGCTCCAGGGCGGATCCAGCGGGCAGTCCGGCGTACAGTCCGGCGGGCAGCTGGTTTTCCCGTGGCGTGAAGAAAAACGCGGCGGGCAGGCGCTATGGACGACCCAACTGCTGGATGTTTTGGAGTTAATGGAGTGGGTGGAGGTGAGTATGACCGATGCGGCTTCAAATAACGGTAACCTGGGTGCTGGCAACGCCTCTTAGCATCGCCGGCGCGCCGGCCGACAACCCTCTGGTGGATGTGCCGCTTTTGCGGCGCTACAGCGCGGTTTACAGCCCCACGGTATTTCTGCCTGCCTCGACCGTCAAGGGAAAGCTGCGCGGGGAAGCGGAAAGGCTGCTGCGCACGCTCGGCTTTGACGGCAAGCTTTGCCGGGGCAGAAAACCGGAGACGATGTGTCCCGCCTACTGGTGGGATAAGGGTAACGGCCCGGAAGATGACCTCTGTGTCCTCTGCCGCCTCTTCGGCGCGCCGGGACGGCCTTCCGCCTTGTACTTCAGCGACGTCACCGCGGATAACCTCAAGAGCGAGGATGCGGTTGTCCGCCCGGGAGTCGGCATCTCGCGTGTCCGCGGCACAGCCCGGGAGGACCTCTTGTTTTTCACCGAGACCGCGCCGGCGGTTCCGGAGGGGATAAGATTTGGGCAGGGCATTATTGAGGGCGAGGTGCCTGATGCGGCTTCGGCCGGTTTGCTGTGGGCGGCGGTGCAGCAGGTCGCTGCTTTCGGCAACGGGCGCTCCCGCGGCCGCGGCTGGCTGAAAACGAGAGAAGTGAAAGTAGAGGTTGATGGTGCGGAATGGAGCAAAGAGAAGATTCAACAAGCCCTCTCGCAGTGGCTGGCGAAAGCAGGTGGGGCAAATGGCTGAGGATAAACACCGTACTACGCTTTATGTGGAGCTGCGAGCTTTGGAGCCCTTGCATTTGGGCGGCCGGCATCTCTACGGCTCCTACCGCGCAGGCGAAACCGTGCTCCACGGCGGCCGGGTGCTGGCGGCCCTGGCCGAAGCAGCCGGTGAGTTTCCGCTGTTCGGCGGCGGGAACAATATCATTATAGAAGATGCGCCCATAGCGATAGGGCCTGCCAGTGTCAATTATCAGGTGGTTTATTTGCCCTTAACCGCTGAAACGTGTAAAACGTTTTCCGGAAGCTGGTTCCTCGAACCCGATAAAAATTCCGGGAAGGAGGAACGTCATGGATTTTGGGATACATTAATTTGGCGTTGGCTTGTACATAACCGGAGGTGGACGGATTTTGCTATACCCTTGTGGGGTTGTTGCATGAAATGCGGAGAAGCTGCAAAACCAGCTTCCGGTTTTGTTGAACGCTGGCTCCGCCGTGCTGATGAACGGTTGGAATACCGGTATCAAGCTGGTGAAACGTTTGCGGAAAGGCGGACCCATACCGCAATTAATCCGGCTCGTGGCGTTGCCGAGTTTGGGATGTTGTTTACTGAAGATTTGCTTCTCGAAGATACTGTACGCTATGTAAGGGTCCGTCTGCAGGGCACGGAGAACGAGGTAAAGAAGCGTTTGGAAGACTTAGAGAAGTTGTTTGAACATTCATTTTCGGTGGGCGGGGCAAAGTCTCGGGGGCATGGCAAAATGAATGCGGAGCTGCGAAGGGATGCTAAACCGGAGGCTGAACCGCTTGGCGAGCGGATAGAGCGATTTGACGAGCTTGTCAAGAAGATGGCGGGTAACCTTCTTGAAGAAGAAGAGAAAAAAAGAATCTATTTTGTAATCACCACGCAATCGGCGGTCGTCTTGCCGGATCAAGATGTCTGTCCGGACTGGCACATCCGTGAGGGCGATCAGGGCGGTTGGCAGTCAATTTTTCCTAGACTTACCAGCTTACGGGATAGTCGCTTGGAATTTTTCCAACACCGTTTCACGCAGGTGACAGGCTGGTCGACGCTATGGAACCTGCCGAAGCCAGCGCTACGGGCCATTGCCCCGGGCAGTGTCTATCTTTTTTCAACGGCGGCTGAACCGGCTGACCTGGAGGCGGTAGCGGCTGAACTGGAATTCTCGGGCGGAGGGCTGTTCAGGGCAGAAGGATACGGTGCTTTGAATGTCTCTGATCCTTTTCACAGGGAGGTTAGATTATGAGTATGTCCATCGAGTTGATAAGGGTGCTTGGCAAGATAGAGGGCAAGATCATTGAGGAGGCGAAGGGTCTCATAAGCAAACACAAGTTTGATGCTGAAGATACACCGCGTACCCAGTTCAAACTTGCCACAACTGCAGCACGCGAAGCCGGGGACCTGAATTCCGTCAAAGCCTTTCTTGCTTACCAGGCCAGCCGGGACAAGAAAGTATGGGGGCATAGCTACAATAACGAGTTATTTATTCAGCGGGCATGGGAATTGCTAAAATACCTGATTAAGAACCTTGAAAAAGAGGCAAAGAAAAAGCAGGTTTGGTCTGAGGAAGATGATCAGGAAAGATTGAAACTGAGGGTTGCGGAACTGTTTTTTGCCCATCTTCAACGGGCTTTTGAAATATGGAAAGATGCGGAGGCAAGACGTTACTATTTTGGCGATGACGAGCAAAATCGTGGAGGGGGTGTTGAGGGTGCCTCCTAACTGCCTTCACCTGGAAAAGCTGTCTTCGCTTACAATCTTGCAGGGCACTCTTGTATGTCAGACAGCCGTGCATATCGGTACAGGCGATCAGGTTATACCCGGGGGCGCGGACATGCCTGTGTTAAAAGATGCCGCCGGGCGACCCTTCATCCCGGGATCCTCTTTAAAGGGGGTGTTGCGTTCCTTTGCGGAACGGCTTGTCGTTAGCCTTGTACCGGTTGGAGAAAAAGTGGATTACAATACCTTTGATGCAAAATTTACCAGTTGCCTGTTGCATACGGAAAGCCACTTCTGTCTGTCCACCTGCAGGGCTTTGCAGCAGGAATTTACCAGCTTAAGGGAAAAAAACAAACTAAAGACCGACAGCGCGATTACCGCCTGGATTAAGAAGCGTACCTGCTCGGTCTGCCGTTTCTTCGGCAGCCCTTACTTGGCGGGGCGTGTTTGGGTAAAAGACGCGTTCGTGGTTGGTGAGCCGCAGCCGCTCGAAGTGCGGGCAGGCGTTGCCATCGACCGGGACCGGCGCGCTGCTGCGGCCAAGCTGCTTTACGACCTTGAAGCGGTTCCGCCTTGCACTGGGTTTTCCTTGGAAATCCGGGTTGAAAACGCCGACAAAGCAGAACTCGGACTACTTTTTATTGTACTGGAACAATTGAACAAAGGAGAAGTGCACCTGGGTGGACGTGGCAGTGCCGGCTTAGGCAGGGTGGATTTTCGGCGTGAATCGATCCTCTATTTGGCCTCTGGCCGGGATGACGGGGCTGCGTTTAGGCAAAAGTATCTTGATCACCTTCTGGGTAAAAAGGTCGGTGTTCTTGATACCGCTGAAGCCGCAGCCTTTTTCGAAGACTGTAAATCTTCTTTTGCCCAAAGGATAAGGAAGGGGTGGGGCGATGTATAAGTACCGGCTTTGCTGTTTAGCGCTTGATATACGGATAGAACCCTGGGGGCCTGTTCTGGTTAAAAGCCCTAAGGAAGGTTCGGTTGATCCGGCGATTCCCGATATGAGTTTCGTACGAACCCATTCGCCCCATCCTGAAGGGCCGCGCGAAACGGTGTACCTTCCTGGGAGTTCTTTGAAAGGCGTGTTCCGGTCATACTGCGAAGGCATTAGTCGGGCTGTTGGCCTCCCGGTATGCAATCCTTTCGATGAAAAAAGCCCATGCCGTAAAGAGGAGAAAGAAAATCCTTACAAAGAATCCTGTCATATCTGCCGTCTCTTCGGTTCCACCCAACTGGGCGGACGGATCAGCATTTCGGACGCTTACCCCACCAAGGAAACGATTGAGAAAGCAAATAAAACCAATAATCGTACCGGTGTAGGAATAGACCGCCTTCTCGGCTCATCACTGTCCGGTGCCCTTTACGATTACGAGGTTGTGGAGCGTGGGAGCTTTCAGGCTCATATCAGATTGGAAAACTTCGAGCTATGGCAGGTGGGGCTGCTGGCGCTAGCCCTGCGTGCTTTAGATGCGGGGCACCTGCGCATCGGGCACGGCACCTCCCGCGGTATGGGGTTTGTAAAAGTTAGTACGCACCAAGCGGAGGTGCGATATACCGGATTGACAGTTGACGAGGAAAGAAGCTTCCGCAACCGCGCCGGCGAATTTCCGCTCCTGGATGATAAGGGTGAGTGTCTGCTTTACGGGGTTGCTGAGCTGCTTCCGGAAAAGGAAGCCGAAGCTTACGGAATGAGCCGTGGTGATTCTGTCCACGTGGCCGGTGTGGTCCCTGATAGCGTTGGTCTTGAAGTGTCCGTTATGTTGAAGAAAGAGAAAGCGGATTCTCCTCCGAATGGTGCGCTAGAGCAGTTTTTCGGGGAATGCGTAAAGAGATTTTCCCAAGAGGCTGATCCAAAAAAAGCGGGGCGCCAGCGGCTGATGTCGCTGCAACCCCGGGGGTAGGGGAGGCTAATGAACGTAATGGTTAGTGAACAAGGCTGCCTCTTGAGAGGGGAGAGTCGAAGGATAGATGATTTTACAGAAAAGCTAAAAAAGTTTTTGTCGCATTATTCCGGCTGCTTTTACGCTCAGCACATATTTAAGGACGGAGAACAGGGTGTCTATATAGCGGCTGCTCTGCCAAAGGACTTTGGGATGGACGGCTGGGAACAAGGACGCGTCTTCAATGACGGGTTTGAACTCCGCTGGCAGAGAAGCGGAGAGCTGGTAAGGCTCTTATTACTGTTCGAGCGTCAAGAAGAATCCCTGCCCGACTTCTGTACCTGGGAGGAACGATTCGGCTTCCATTTTAAAGCCGGCATTTATATTTATGAAGTAGAGCCTACACGGCACCTGCTGGTAGGTTCCTATTACCCGGGCCGTAATTTTTTCGCGGAAGCGGGTATACCCCGGAAGTTCATTTACCCCGGACTGACTGCTGGTCTTCGCCAGGGAACCCGTGCCGTTTTAGAGGGTAAAAACTACCGGCGCCGTGGGAGAGTGGTATTGACGCGGTTTACTCATTTTGCCGTAGATACGGTAGAAAGCGAGTGATCAAGATGAAGGATCAGCAGAAGACCTATTATGATCCCCATAACTATTTCTTTGTCCGTCTGCCTGGCAGCGTCTATCGCCGGAAACTACAGCGACCGGAGCTGCAATCCAGCGAAGAGCTGATTCCGCTGCACGGGCAACCGTGGCAGAAGGGGCTGCTGAGCGGGGTTCTTTTCTGCTGCTTGACCTGTATCACGCCAGTCCACGTTGGTAGCGGCAGCTACCGGAAGGTCAGCGGAAAGGTGGCTGTCGACATCATTCGGGATAGCGAAGACAACCCCGTTATTCCGGGCTCCTCGCTCAAAGGCAGCTTCCGCGCCATCGCCGAGGCTGTATCAAAGAGTTGCCTTACGTTCAGGGGTGACAGGGACAGCTATGAAGAAAAGCTGGAGAAGCTCCCGTGGGAAACAGGCTTCCGCAAGCGGCCATCCCCGGAAAACAGCTATTGGAGAAAGGAAATAAAGGAAAAGCTGTCTTCACTCCAAAGCGCGAGGGTAAAAAGCATATCTGTTGAACCATGTATTAAAAGCGAATTCAGCCGTTGTACCGTAAACTCTGAACAACCCGGGGAGATTTTCTTGTGTCCATGTTGCAGCATTTTTGGCGCTCTCGGCTATCGCGGGCGGGTTGCTTTTACTGAGGCCCGAGTTACTAATAGTAAAACCGTGGTTGTTGTCAACATCCCGGCACGGCATAGCCCTCAGCCCCATCGTCTGGCGGATAAGGCGACCTGGGCGGGCGATCCTGCTGACCGTTCGAAAGCCGGCGGTTTTAAAATAAAAGGCGAGGGGGAAAACTTGTGCCTTACGGTGCTGAATCCGTTAGGGCGGAAGTTTTACCCGTACCAGAAACCCACCTTTAATACAGGCGAGCCCCATTGCTGCATCCCTGAAAACGCCACTTTAAAGTTTTCCTTATACTTTGAGTCGCTCTTCCCTTGGGAACTGGGGTTATTGCTCTTTAGCCTCGGAGCGGAAAACCAGGTTTTACCGCTTGAAACCGGAGTCTGGTTGCCGAAAGTAGGCGGTGGCAAGGCATACGGGCTGGGAAGCGTCCGGGTGGGTTGCGAGGAGTTGAGGCTCGTCCCGGTAAGCGATCTCTGTGCCCAACCCCGGTCCTATATAGGAGAAGCGTTAGAAGAAAAGGTTCGTCATTATCTCGAAGAATTTTGCTGCCATCCGGCTTTTCACAAGCAAGGAGCCGATGACCTCCGCGTGGGCCTTTCAGAAGACCTGGAGAAACACAAAAGAAGCGGCAGGCTCCATACCGCGGATAACGCGAGACCGTTTTCTGGAGGGTTGTGGGATGCAAGAACTTGAATGGGCAGTCAATCAGTACAGGAAATTCGATGCCGCAGCGAAAAAGCGTGCGGAGGAAGTTAAGAAAAGGGATCAAGAGCGCCAAGAAAAAAATAAGGGAAATCGGAAGAAGATCAAAAGAGCTGCGAAACCAGATGAGTTGGACGTCAACGAATTGGCAAAGTTTCTCAGTACACTCAGGCAGAAGGGCTGCAACGAGTTGAAAAAGCTGGCAGATGCTCTCTGCAGTGAAGATAACCCTTTTGCCCAACGTTCTAAAAAGTACAAGCAGGTTTTTACCGACCTTCGGGATTATGCAATCAGAGATTTGCCTCAAGATAAGCGGGCTGCGGTTTGTTGTTTACAGTGGCTGAAACGGCTGCTAAAGATTAAAGAGGTCCATATTAAGGTTAAAGAAGGCAATTCTACTTTGCTCGATTGGTTGCTTGAATCAGACGTCGCTGTTTCCCGGCGGGAAGACACCAGAAAATAATCATAGTAAGGAAGCTTTAAGGAGGAAGAAATTATGGCAAGGATTTTGGTTTGTACATTAGGCTATTCACCTGGGGTAGTTACCAAAATGGTACAGCACTTGCAAGAAAACGGAGGAGTCGATGAGGTATGCCTTGTGACAACAAACAACACCAAAATTATGGATATCTATAATCATATTTTGCGTAGGGAGTTAAATGATAAGCTACAGTTACAAGATAAACACTGGTCTAAAACAATTCCACCAGAAGACTTGTCGGAACAAAGCCATTTTAAAGAGTTTCGCAGAGAATTAGCAGCTATTCTTAAGGAGAGATTACAAGATAATGGAGAAAACATAGTTCACTTATGCATTTCCGGCGGCCGCAAGACGATGACCTATGCAGCGGCATTGGCGGCAGAAGAAGTTGCGGCGTGTCTTGGTGAAACGGTAACCAGAGAACGTTTTCACGTCTGGCATATTCAGTTAATAGACGAACAAGAACCCGCCGTCGAAGATATTGAGGAGCGCCTGCAGCGTTACCGCAGCCGCAGGGATAACGAGGATGATCGCAGATGGTTATATCCGGAGAACAGCCAGGTGCTTGAGATTCCGTATTTCCATTTTGCGGAAGCACACAGGGTGCGTGATGACAGCATTGAATATGATTATTCAAAAGGTATAAAGTGACTTAACATCGCAATACCGCAGAGAAGGCAAAAAAACGAGGTGTTTTTGGCAAAATGTCCGGAACGACAGGAATAGAAAATCTGCTCGCGAGAATTCAGAAAGCAAATCCCCTTAAAGTATCCCAGCTTTTAGACGAGTTACTAAACAATGTCCAAGAGTACGAAAAGTTTGAGTCTGAGTTTGGTGGGGATCAGCGCAAACGCTCTCTAAATCGCAGCGCGGCGCTGTCAGAAATTTGCAACCTTTTTTCTACTGTCGCATATGAAGAGGCACTGGGGTGTATCGATCAAGATAATGCTGTCAACTGCTCAATACTTGAAAAAAATTCTACCGCAGCCCTTAAACCGGCAGCCTTTAAACCGGCACCCTTTAAGCCGGCCTGCCGGATCAAAGAGCCCTTCTGTTATGACCGGTACACACACCGCTTTGTTGATAGATGGTACGCTGAGCAGCGTTATGCGATCGGGACCTACGGCTCGGTGGTGGTGCAGTTGCCGTCTGTAGAGCATCAGCGCCGGTCCGCCCGGAAAGAGCAAGCAGGGGGGGCTAAAGAAGATAGCGGCGCAGGGCCGGGCAGAGGAGAAGAACGACCGCTGCTGCAAGAAGAAAAATCTTGTGAGCCTCAAGGAAAACAGGGCGGGGGACCGAATCGGTTTCACGGGTTAATCGGCTGGCTTTTTGCTCAGGGGGCCCTTTTTGATGGGATTTTCTTCTTGCTTTTGTGCTCTACTTGGCGGTGGCCTATTCCGTGGTTTTGGTCTTTCTATCCGTTGGTAATGGTACTGAACGCAGGTTGTTGGGTCTACCTTATTGCGAGCCGCGGTGCGCATGTGTTGAAAGCGGTGGTGCCGCGGCTGGCGGCCACCGCGATTGTCGGGCTGGTCCCGCCCTTGATTACTAAGGATATCTGGGAGTTCAGCTTTGTATTGTGGGAACAGCGTTTTCTCTACTGGATCGCGGTAGCGGGGCTGCTGCTTGCCACCTGGGTCTACCTGTTTATTGAAACGCAGAACCGGGTCGGCAAAGGCGGGCTCAGTGCCCGGCGAGCGTTTCATATCCTGCTGCGGCTTGGCAACTTTGCCCTCTTCTTTTCCTGGTGGGCGACGACGTTTGCTTATACAGTGGAAGGAACGCACCACCCTGCTGCGGTAAAAATAGGCGTGTGGGGGTGGCAGTTTGTTCAGCCGCAGCCGGTGACGCTGTTTTTTGCCGCTACTGCCTGTTTTATCGGTATCTTTTTGCAGGTGCTCTGGCATGAGCACCCGATCACCAAGCCGTTATGATCCGGGGGAGGGCTGAGAAGGATGCTGCCGGAATCAGAGTTCAGGCTCGGCTGCTTTAAGTTTCACCTGACGGCGCAGACGCCGGTTGAGCTGCCGGTCTTCAAAGGGTCGCTGCTGCGCGGCGCCTTCGGCAGTATGTTCCGCAAGGCTGTCTGTCTCAAGCCGCGCGAGGATTGCCGCGGCTGCCTCTTCGCCGCCAAGTGCGCGTACGCCTATCTCTTTGAATCGGTTTCCCGCAGCGGCGGGCCTGCGCCCTGGCGGGTCCCTTATAATCCCCACCCTTTCGTGCTCGAGCCGCCGCTGGAAGACAAGCTCAAGTACGAGCCCGGCGAGGGGTTTACCCTCGGGCTGGTCCTGATCGGTGAGGGCATCTCCTACCTTCCTTATTTTATCGTAGTGGTGGAGGAGATGGGCCGCGCGGGGATCGGCCGGAACAGAGGGCGGTTCAAGCTCGAGTACGCGACGGCGGAAAACCTCTCTGCCGCTGAAGTGATATATGCCGGCAGGAGCAGGACGCTGGCGGAATCCTTCCCGCTGGTAACGCCCCGCGAGCTGAACGCAGCCTTCAGCGGCAACGGTATCCGGAGGATAGAGGTCACCTTCCTTACCCCGGCCCGGCTGCAGCATGCCGGCAGGCCCGCGGCCGCTCTGGACTTCGAAATCTTCCTGCGGGCGCTGCTGCGGCGGTACTCCTGGCTGTCATCCCTGTACTGCGGCTCCCTGCCCCCGCTCCCCTACCGGGAGATGCTGGCGTCGGCCGGGGAGAGGGTGAAGGTTGCCGGAATGTGCTTAGCCTGGGAGGACCGGCAAAGATACTCTGCCCGCCAGCGGGCCCTCCTGAAGATGGGCGGCCTTACGGGACGGGTTTCTTTTGAGGGAGAGCTGGCCCCCTACCTTCCCCTTATCAGGTTGGGTGAGTACCTGCACGTCGGCAAAGGCACTGTCTTCGGGCTGGGGAAGTACAGGCTTGATATTTTAGATGCCACCTGATTGATGTCATATATTGGAAATTCCGCTAACCTCTAAAAAGGGGCAAAACCGGGGGAGGTTAGCGGAAACGGAAAGATAGCGAGCATTTGGGAGATAACGGGCGATACCGGGAGCTGACTGATCTTTGAAAAGTGAATAAGGAAGGGGTAAAATGGGGTGAAAACGGAGCGGAGAAAGGGGGTTATGCAAATCGAATCCTGGAAGCCTTGGGCCGCAAGGGCTGCAGGAGGGCGCAGTGAAAATCGAAGCCCTGATTGATAAGGGATTGTCACTTAAAGAAAAAGCCAGTGAAGACAAAAGAAAGCTAAGGTTGGTGAAAATCGAGGCCCTGATTGATAAGGGATTGTCACAGCATCACCTTTTTCATCACGTCTTCCCCCTTTCAAAGTGAAAATCGAGGCCCTGATTGATAAGGGATTGTCACAATGTAAAGTTCACCAAAATCAAGAGTAGAGTTTAATTGTGAAAATCGAAGCCCTGATTGATAAGGGATTGTCACAAT
>JBFLWY010000060.1:0-12598 GCA_040757355.1 Bacillota bacterium
TGTTCGTGAAGAGTCCCAGAAGCCCTATAAACCCCAAAAGCCCCAGGTACTTTAGAGGTGAACCTTTAATACCCATCTGCAAAAAGACCTCCTGTTACAACCTTATAACTTTATGTTATTTATTTGTAACATGTAATATCGTCGGATGTCAAGAGTCAGGCATAACAATTGATTAATATCCCGGGGGTAATGAATACGGCCGGGGGCAGAAGGCTTGTCGGTCCTTGCGTGTTGCTTTATCATTTACTTCTTGTTTTACTTTATGGTAAATTAACACAAAAGGTAAAGCAAAGGGGGCTATTGATGACAGTTAAAGTTTCGGGCCGGGGGCAGATTTGCTTGCCCGCTGTTTTCCGGAAACGTTTCAAGATCGCCGCCGGCGACGTTTTGGAGGTTTTGGAAAGCGGGGGAAGCCTGGTGTTGTGCCCGCTCCGGGGGAAAAAGGACAGAAAAGAAACGGCCGCTTTGCTTGAGCGGACGGCTGGCACCTGGAAGCACATAACCGGGGACGGAGCAGAAATCATACGGGAGCTACGCCAGGGGAGCACGCGTGATGTCTGGGGAGATTAAGCCGGTCTTGATAGATACTGACGTTTTCATCAACCATCTCCGCGGCCGGGTACAGGATACCCAGTTTTTATACGCGGCATTATTCTTTTATACCCGGGTTGTTATTGACCTCGCCTGATGTATTTGTACCGCTGGAAGAATAGGGTGAAACGTAGGAAGATCCACTGGATCAGCGGTTTGGAATAAGGAAGATGCGATTAAGCTGTGGTGATTAAATGTTGGACGTCAAAGAATGTTGGGAAGGCGACCCGGCACACACGGCTGCGGACGAAGATCCGGTACGCCCTCGAATACCTCGACCTGAAGTACCTGTACCGGGAGGAGCCCGTGGTGGCGACGAAGGAACTGGAAGAGGTATCCTTGGCGGAGGTGGCGGCCGGGGAAGAGGAATGAAACAAAGGCTCGACAGTTACCCCGAATCTGCCGGAGTTTTAGAAAACGAAGTCGGCCTTTCAGATTGTTGACTATTCTACCGGCGCGGCCGGCGATGATTGTTACCGGCCATCTTGAATATTTCGAGCAACTCACGGTCGGAGAGTTCGGTGAGCCACTGCTCCCCGGCGGAAACAGTCATTTCCGCGAGCTCCTTTTTTAGCTTTAGCATCTCGTCAATTTTCTCTTCGAAGGTGCCGAGGGTGATCAGCCGGTAGACGATAACCTTTTTAGTCTGGCCGATCCTGTAGGTCCTGTCCGTCGCCTGGGCTTCTACGGCAGGGTTCCACCACAGATCGTAGTGGATCACGTTGGTGGCTGCGGTGAGATTCAAACCGGTACCGCCCGCCTTTAAGGAGACAATTAGCACGGGATGGCGGCCGCCGCCCTGGAAGTCTTCGACCAGCTTATCTCGCTTTGTCCTCGGAAGGCCGCCGTGGAAAAAGAGAACGTCTTCCTTGAGTTCCCGGCTGATCATCTCTACCAGCAACCCCCCATTTCCCTGTATTGGGTGAAGACCAGCACCTTTTCTTTAGCCAGGATGATCTTTTCGATGAGCTCCACGGTTTTCTCCGCCTTACCGGAAAGCTCCTTGGCGGCGCTCCCTTTCTTGGTATAGTGGGCGGGGTGGTTGCAGATCTGCTTGAGGGAAGTGATCAGCTTGAAAATCAGGCCCTTTCTTTTTATCCCTTCGCTCTCCTGGATCTCTCGCATGGCGGTGTCCACCACCTGCTGGTAGATGGCGGCCTGCTCTTTGGTAAGGCGGCAGTACTCATTGGTAATGAGCTTGTCGGGCAGGTCTTTGATGATGGACCGGTCGGTCTTGAGTCTTCTCAAAATAAAGGGGGCGGCGGCCTTTTTCAGCCTGTTTATTCTGTCCTGGTCGCGGTATTTTTCTATGGGCACGGCGAAGCGGCGGGTGAAGTCCGGAAGACTTCCAAAATACCCCCGGTTGATGAAGTCAAAGATGCTCCACAACTCGGTGAGCCGGTTTTCTACGGGTGTTCCGCTCAGGGCCAGGCGAACCTTCGCCGGCAGCGACTTTACGGCCTTCGTCTGCTCGCTGTTAGGGTTCTTGATGTTCTGTGCTTCGTCAATAACCGCCAGGCTCCACTCTTTGCTTTTGAATTTGCCGAGATCCCGGCGCAGAACACCGTAGGTGGTGATTACGATGTCGGTGCCGGAGGTGTACAGCCGGCGCTCTGCGCCGTGGTAAACGGCGACGCTTAAGGAGGGGGCGAAACGGACGCACTCCTTCATCCAGTTGCCCGCCAGTGTCGTGGGGCAGATGACCAGCGCCGGGGAGCCGAGCCGTTTCTCTTCTTTGAGCTTTAAAATCAGCGCGAGCACCTGGATGGTTTTGCCAAGCCCCATATCGTCGGCTAAGCAGCAGCCGAGACCCCTGACGGTGTTTGTGTAGAGCCACTGGTAGCCCCTTTTCTGGTACGGCCGCAGGTTCGCCTTCAGGCCCTCCGGCACCGCCGGGCGTAAAGCGCCGCCGGTCAACCCGTCCAGCACCCTTTTAAGGGCCTCGTCGGGGTTAAAGGCCGTCTCTTGTAGTTCGCCGGTCAGCGAAGCCCGCAGCAGTTCCATGGAAGAAGGCCTGGGCAGGGGTTTGTTGAGCTGCTGGAGAATGCTTTTTACTTCTTCGGGCTTGAGCAGCAGGTACTGGTCCTTGAACCTGACCAGACCGGTAGCGGAACCGGCCAGTGCGACAAACTCCTCTTTGGTCAGGGTGGTTTCGCCCAGGGCTACTTCCCAGGAAAAATTCAGGACTTTCTCTAAGCTAAGGTAGGAGACCTGGTTGCCGTTGTATGCCGCTTTGACGGCCACCCTTGCCGTAGAGAATCTTTTCAGTTCCTTCGGGACGACCACGCTTATTCCTAAGAAATTTAGTATTTCCTGCCCCCGGCTCAAAAAATCGGCCATTTCCAAGGGTTCTATGAGCAGAGGGTTTTCCCCTTTGCTGTTCAAAACATCTTTCAGCCCCGGGAGGTATTCGGCGGCCAGGGTAATCTGCCTGGCCACTTCACTGCGGACCTCTTCCGCCGGGCGGGAAAATATCTCCCCGGCGCGGCCGAAGATCCGAGCCAGCGGCAAAGGGGGCGTCAGCGGGTCGTTTTTGTTCTCCACCTCTATCTGCAGCTTGAACTTGTCTTCCTTTTCGGGCAGTTCGATCCTGATTACTGGGGAAATATCTCCGGCC
Organism: Bacillota bacterium; assembly: GCA_040757355.1. Taxonomy (GTDB): domain Bacteria; phylum Bacillota; class Desulfotomaculia; order Desulfotomaculales; family Ammonificaceae; genus DTYU01. The sequence goes on from JBFLWY010000060.1 coordinate 3,209, forward strand.
TGGGCGTGAAGCCTGGCCAGCCAATCGGCAACCGCTTTGGCGGTCTGTTTTTCCTCAAAGCGGCCGGCGGCGTAGCGCGCTCCCTTGAAAAAGGTGTTACAAAGCTTATCTTCCTGCTCGATGCCGGAAAAACGGCGGACCAGGTAAGAGAGAATCAGGGAGAGGACCTCCAGAGCGGCCTCCCGGCCGGCAAGCACGGCCTGATCCTTCTCGCGGAAAACAAAGCCGGCAGGCATGATTTTAATTAGGCATTCAATCGCTTCGTTGATCTTTTCCGAGTTGACCAGCGGAATGTAGCGGACGGAGAAATTCCCGTCCGGATCACTGACCACTTCCGGCAGGTATGCCGCTTCTCGGGCCAGCGCCCCGGCAACGGCGACGGCCAAGTTCAAAAACCTTGCCGATGGAGAGTTGCCTTCCAAAGAAGGGTTCAAGGGCAGCTTCACAAAAAGCTCAAGCAGGCGGTCCGCGCCGGTTATTTCACCGGGTGTTTTTTTCAACGCCAGCTTGCCGTTGATCGCTTCAGGAATTCTCTTGCTTGACTTTTCGCCCGTTAAAAGGTCCGGCAGCCCAGCGGGGAAAACGAAGAAATTGACGTCGGATAAAGTGAAACAGGCATTGGCGGGGTAAAGCAAGCAGAAATGAACGTTTTCAAAGGAAACGCCGTCTTCCAAAAGGGTTAATTCTTCTAAGGCCCTGGTGACGCCTTGATAAGCCTTCAGCAGGTATTTTTTGAAGTCCCCCGCCGGGTAGAACAAAGGGGAACCGGTTAACAGGACGGATAAGGCCTCTTTCCCCGCGTTCTCGAAGGCCAGGTCGAGCGCCACCTGATGCACCTGTTCGCCTGCGGGCACGGTTACTTCGGTATAAGGGATAAAGGCATCCCTTTTCGCCTCCCCGGCAGAAAAACCCGCCGCCTCCATCAGTTCACCGGCGCTTACCCCCCGCAGTTCAAAGATGATAAAGGGATTTTTGTCTATTTCGTTGGCCAGGAGGTAATACACCGCGGCTAAGTGCTTGCAGGGGTTTGCCCAGTCGGGGCAGGAACAGTTCGCCGTGAGGTCTTTCCAGGAAGCCGGCAGGAGGTAAATTTTTTGTTTCTGTAGCACCGCGAGCATTTCTTCCGGCAGTTTTCCCAGCGACAACTGGGAAGCCAGTACTGGATTTTCGGCAATAACTGCTTTTATCTTCGCCTTTTGTTTCTCATCAAACTTTCTTAGACTTATCTTTACCCTGTAGGGAGTGGGGCGGGAGCCCTTTACCCTGGCCAAAACCTCGCCGTTCTCAACCTGGATCTCCTTAACCATTCCCCCGCCGGCGTATCTTCTGCCCCGCGGGAGCCTGTTGGTGTTGTAGTCGATCCTTTCCATCGCCTCGATCCAGGCGTTTCCCCACCACGTTTTTCCGAAGATCCTCCGGGTAGCCATCTCGACCTGCCCTTTCGTGAAACTTCTGTATGCTGCTTCTGCAGCCGGCTGCTCGTTCTCCGGCGCTGTCGGGCGCGGTTGCGACCTGCCCCTTTCCTGAACAGTCCCCGCTAAAATATAGCAGGCTCCCGTCTTGGGCGTCAAGGATGATGCTCGTTAGGATAGGCCGGTGAGTTTTCCGCCGGAAGACGAGTATTAGGACAAGGGGCGGCAAAGAGTCTTGCCGCCTTTTTTGAAACAGGAACCGCAGGGTACCCGTTACCGTGGTATAAACAAATTCAAGCGCGGATGGCGCGCTGAAAAACGCGGTTTAAGACAAAACGGCTCTGGCAAGGGAGGAAAAAGTAACCAGGCGTCGAATGATAGCAATTGATGGGGTCTCCTAAGAGGAGGTGATATGGTGCTCCAATATACCGGCCACCCGTTGTTTGATGTAGGGGTAGCAACTGTTACTGCTTTTCTAGGCAAGAGCGATCCGGGCTCCGTTACCGAAACGGATTTGGATAAGGTAGCAGCTTTTGTCGAGCGGGAGTACGTCCGAGAGCCGCTGAAGTCTTATTTTAACGTTGCTTTTACAAAAAATGCGTGGTTTAATCAATACGCTTTTGAAAAACAGCCCGAAAAACGCCAGGACTACGCGGGGAGGCTCTTACGAAGCTACGATAAAGGTACTTCGGGAGAACTTTGCGTCTTTACGGGTGAACCAGCGACCGCCGTTGCTTTTTCGGACAAACTCCCGCCCGGGCGGGCCTTCCGGCAGCATATTCCGTTACTTACCGGTGAAGGCGTAATTAATTTTCATCCGTGGGGTGATGCGGGGCTGCCGGTATCCGGCAAGGCGGCCCTTTGTTTGCAAGCGTTTCCTCTCGGCTGCGCTAAGTGTGGCGGCAGGCTTTTGGCCGTGCACTCCGATAATCCCGAACTGGTCTACGACTTTGCGGCGCGTTTCTTGGAATACAACCGCCAGGCGCTGATGCTGGCCCAGCAGGCGGGGAGTACCAAGATGCCCGAAGCTAAAGCGTCTGCCAAAACGCTGCTGATTGAGACGCTGCTGGAGATCGAACTGCGGCGCCAGGAGGAAGCTATGGACCAACGGCCGTGTTCGGTCACGGCCTACCATCTAACGAACAGCGGCCAGTCCAATCCGTTAGACGAACGGAATCCGCCTTTAGAAATATACCATCTGCCGCTTGAGATCACCGGCTTTCTCTTCGCTTTGGTCAGTGCGGTCTACCGCAGTGAGTGGAACGCGATTGCGGAACGGGCCTGGCGGTTGGCGCTGCCGGCGAAAAAGAAGAAGCAGGCGGAAGCAGGTGGGGGAGAAGACGGCCGGCCCCGCCGGAATTTTCTATACGAAGACCTTTTCGGGCTGCCCGACAATGCCCCGGTATTTGTCCGCCGTTACTTTTTGAGGATACCGGCGCGCAACCGGCCGGAGGACGACCCTCGCCGCCTGTACTCGCTCAGGGACGAGGCAAGCCTTGTCTCCTGGAAGCTAACCGACCTTTTATTACGGAAGGTGATGAATGTGGATAAAGAACGTGTCCAGCAGATCCGAGAGCTCGCCGACCGCCTGGCCGCCTATATCAGCGGGGAAAACGACCGGCGGTTTTTCACCGAGTTTTTCAGCGAGCGTAATTACGAGTTATTCCGCAACGCCTTGATTAAGGCCAATCTCGCTCACGTCAAGCGCGGCCACCCGCCGCTGGTCACGCTCGATCCTTACATCGAGATTTTTGAAGAAGGGACCGACGTGGCGCGACCCGATTGGCGTTTGGCGCGAGATCTTGTGCTTATCCGGATGATTGAGCAGCTTTATAACCTCGGCTGGCTCGGTAAAAATATTGACGTTCTGCCCGAAACCACCGAAGATACAGAAGAATAAGGGAGGGATTGTCAAATGGCATTCGTTACCGGTCTTTTCCTGGTTGACGCATCGGCGTCCGCGCTTAATAACCTGGGGAACATCCCCGGCGAGCGCTTCGACAACAGTGTCGGGGTGAAAATAATCCGGACGAGGGAAGGCATCTATCCTTATGTTTCGGCGCAGGCGTTTCGCTACTGGCTCCGGACGACCTTAGAGCAGGCCGGGGCCGGTTGGGCGGCTGCCCCGGTTTACCGGGAGGAGAAAGTCGCCTACACCGATGCCAACCCGATCCGGTGGTGGGACGACGACCTTTTCGGGTATATGCGGGCCCCGTCCAAGCGGGAATCGGCCAGGGCCAGGCGAGAGGCCGACGAGTCCCGGGCCGGGGAAACGGAAACGGTTGATACCGTAACCAGGGCGGCGCCTTTCCGGGTAAGCACGCTGGTCTCCATCGCCCCGGTGACGCCTACGAGTGATTTTGGGGTGATGTCCCGGCACGAAGGCGACCCGGTGCCTCACGAGCACCAGTTTTACCGCGACACGCTGAAAGGCCTGTTTTCCCTTGACCTGAGGGCCAGCGGAACCTTCTGGTACCGGCAGAAGACCGGTTTCCGTAACCTGGACGACGTAAGAATTGAAGAGGCAAAGAAAGCCGGACTCTACCACCTCGAGGGTGAAAAGGCCTACCAACTGCCCCTCGATGAGCGCATCCGGCGGGTGGCCACCCTCTTCGAAGGGATGGCTATTTTAGACGGCGGCGCCAAGCAGACGCTGCACTATACGGACGTAGCCCCGCCGCTGGTGATTATGGCGGTTACCAGAGGGGGTAATCACGTCTTCGGGTACGTCGTGGGGGCAAACAGCAAAGGCCTGCCGGAGCTGAAACTCGAGGCGCTAAAAGAAGTGTTAGGCGTGCTCCGGGACGAAATCCTTTCCGACGTTTACGTGGGTTGGGTGCGCGGTTACTTAGACGAGGAGCGGGCCAAGCTCGAGGAGTTTGCCAAGACAAGCGAAGGCAGCAGGGTAAAAATCAGTCATCCCCGGGTCGCTTTTAAAGCCTTGATCGAGGTGTTGAAAGACACGGAAAAAGCTGCTTCCTGGATGGAATAGGAGGAAAACGCCGATGGAAGTGCTCAAAGTCGTGGCGGAAGGGATTACTACTTCCTTCCGCTACCCCCATTTCATGCAGGGCGTACAGCCCACCTTTGAGGTGCCGCCCCCGGCTACAATTTACGGCCACATTTGCAGCGCCTTGGGCGAATGGATCGATCCCGAGGGAATTCAGTTTGCGTACCGCTTTACTTACCAGGCCAGGTTCAACGACGTAGAACATATACATGTCTTGACGCCGGCCAGCGGAAAGTTGCCAGGGACAAAAATTCCTAAGGTGCTGGAAGGACAGGTCAACCCTTTTAAACGGGTGATCCTTTTTCGGCCCAAACTCGTTCTTTATCTGAACAGGCCGGAATGGGAACCCGCTTTTCGTTCTCCCCGGTATCCCGTGGTTTTAGGCCGGTCGCAGGACCTCTTTACTTATACTCGCATAGGCGTCGTGAAGCTTTTGCCGGCTGGGAAGGCGTATTTCGAGCACACCCTGGCTCCCTACCGGATGGCTTTGCAGACAGGCCGGGGGTACGTGGTGCTGATGCCCCGCTTCTTAGATTACCGCCGTGGCCGTGCTCCGGTCTTTGGCCGGTACGTGGTTCTGCACCGCCGGGTTTATACCGACGAACTGGTGAAATACGAGGACGCGGGGCCGGAAACCTACTGGGTTGATCCCGAATCCCCGGAAGAGAAGGGGGCGCGTTTAGGCCTGCTTTTTCATGCTTTCGTGGGGGAATACGATGACCGACCTCTTATGGCCGGTGTGGCTGGATGACATCTGGGCGAAAAGTCCGGCGGAAGAAGGCAAACCCGGAGAGAGCCTGGCCGCACATACCTGGCAGGTCTTGCAGAGGCTTGCCGAGATGATCCGGCTGCGGCCGGACCTGCCGGAATTAGTGGGGTTTCCCGGCTTATGGAACAGTCTCTTTTGGGCCTGCTGGCTGCACGACTTCGGCAAGGCGACGCGCGGTTTTCAGCAGTGGCTACGCGGCGGCCCGCGCTGGCCGCACCGGCACGAGGTGCTCTCGCTGGCTTTCATAGACTGGCTGGGAGAAACCTTCAGCCCGGAAGAAGCGTACTGGGTAGCTGCGGGGATCGTTTTTCACCACAAGGACGCGGCGGAAATATCACTCCGCTACCTGGGCCCCGACGATTCTGCCGCGGAAGCCTTAGACTCTCTACCCGATAACGAAGGCGGAGTTCTTGAAGGGCTCTGGCGTTGGCTGGCCGAATCCCCGCCGTCATGGATCGAGGCCCTCAAGCTCTCTTCCGCCGTCCGTCTGCCTGCACTCCTTCCTTTGAAGGATGCGGTGAACCTCTTTTCACGCAGTGCTTCTACCGGCATCTGCGGCCGCCTGTTGGGCCTGCGCCGCTGGCAGCGGGAGCTCGGACGCGATAGGAGCTTGATCGCTGCCACGCTGGCGCTGCGCGGCCACATGACTACCAGCGACCACACGGCTTCAGCGCATGCCGGGCAGTTTTTAAGATCGCCTTTATACCGTCCGGCGGAACTGCTGACCCGGTGGGGTTTAGCGGAGAAAGACCTTTACCCGCACCAGGTGTCCTGTATGCGTACGGACGGGTCAGCAGTTCTGGTGGCGCCTACGGGCAGCGGAAAAACAGAGGCGGCTCTCTTATGGGCCTGCTCTCAGGGCAACGGTAAACCGGTTCCCCGGTTGTTTTATACCCTCCCTTACCAGGCGAGCATGAACGCGATGTACGATCGGTTGCGGCGCAAAAGCTTTCCGGCTCTCGTAGGTTTGGAGCACAGCCGCAGCGTGCTGGCGCTCTACCGCCGCCTTGTTGAAGACGATTACGACCGGCACCAGGCCCTGCGGTTGGCCAGGTGGGCCGAGAACTTGTCCCGGTTGCATTACTTCCCGGTGCGGGTTCTCAGCCCATACCAGATGCTGAAAGGACCTTACCGGCTTAAAGGCTACGAGGCACTGCTGACTGACTTTTTCGGCGCCGCTTTTGTTTTTGACGAGGTCCACGCTTACGAGGCCGAAAGACTGGCGGTAATCCTAGCGACGGTCAAGTACCTGCGGGAAAATTTCGGGGCGCGGTTTTTAGTAATGTCGGCGACCTTGCCGGGTCTGCTGCAAAGCCGTCTCGTCGAAGTGCTGGGGCCGCATACTAAAATTCAGGCTACACCGAAAGTGTTCAAGATCTTCCAGCGACACCGGCTGCTGGTGCAGGAAGGCGAAATACTTCAACAACACTGGCTGGAGCGAATCGTAAAGGAGAGTATGGGGGGCCGGAGCGTACTGGTCTGCTGCAATACCGTGAAGCGGGCACAGCAGGCCTACGCCGAGTTGTCCCAACGAATGAAGGGCCGGGTAGAAGCAGTCCTTCTTCACGGACGCTTTAACGGCCGTGACCGTTTGATGAAGGAAAAGGTTGTTCAAGAGGCCAGTAGTTCTGGTTCAACCGGCCGCCGGCCGATTGTGCTTGTGGCCACCCAGGTGGTGGAGGTTAGCCTGGATATTGATTTGGATGTCATTTATTCCGACCCGGCACCGCTCGAGGCCTTAATTCAACGGTTTGGTCGTATCAACCGGCGCCGTCTGAGAGACTGGGCACCGGTCAACGTTTTTACCGAACCCGCCGACGGCCAGCATATCTATAATGACAGGTTGGTGACAAGGTCTCTGCAATTGCTCGAAAAGAATAATGGCAAAATGATTGATGAGGAGGGGGTTTCCGGCTGGCTGGACGAAATCTACCAGGGCGAAGTTACCGCCCAGTGGAACAAGGCGTACCAGGAAGCGTATGCCGATTTTGAGGCCGCCTGCCTGCAGACGCTGCGTCCTTTCGAATCCAACGGGGCGCTGGAAGAGATGTTTTACCGTGCCTTTGACAGCATCGAGGTGCTGCCGGCCTGCCTGGAAGGGGAATACGAAGCCCTGATAGCAGCGGGTGAGCCGTTAGAGGCTGCTCAGCTCTTCGTGCCACTGTCCTGGGGCCAGTTCTGCAAGCTGCGGCGAAAAGGGCTGGTGCGGGAGGGCCGGGAGAGATGGGTAAAGGTGGTAGAAGTACCGTATAGCAGCAAACTGGGGTTACAAGTAACTTAGGGCGATAAGGATGTTGCAGGTTTTAAAGCCAGCCGAGGGTTAGTATGGACTTTGCGGTTAGTGATACGCAATGGTAACCGGAGGTATTGTTTATGAAGCAGTTAGGTAAGCTTGAGAAGGTTAACCCGCGTGAAATCTGGCCGGATGAAGCACGAGATTTTACCCCGTGGCTCAGAGAGAACATCCAGGCGCTTTCGGAGGCTTTGGGTCTTGACCTTGAGATTACGGAATCCGAAGGTGCTGTCGGCGACTTTTATGTTGACTTAGTGGGCAGGGACCTTGGCTCAAGAGGGGTTTTGAACATATAACAGTGGAACCTGGCAGGTTTAACGGCTTGATATTACAATGTTGAGGGATTACGATTTATCTGGGGCAAGTTTTTACGCTTGAACACCATGGGAGGAGGGTCTTGGATGAACCAAAACATTATTTCAATCTTTGACCTCAGTCCGTCGGAGAAGCTCCAGCTTGTGGAGGACTTGTGGGATGACCTTGCGGCCACTCCTGAAATAGTACCAGTCCATGACTGGCAAAAGGAAGAGTTGGCCCGGAGAAAGGCGAACCTGATGAACAACCCTGCTTCCGGGCTTACGTGGGAAGAAGTCAAAAAAAGGGTCCGGAGTCGCTGTGGCCGCTGAGTTGGTCGTTGCGCCGGAGGCCGAGCAAGACATTACAGACGCCTACGCTTGGTACGAGGAGCGGCGGCCCGGCTTGGGAGAAGAGTTTTTGAGCTGCGTTGGAAATGGCGTCAGCGTCTTCCTTGATCTTTTCTTAATTGGGAAAGTGCCGGAATACCGAATTTTTTGAACCACCGCCTCAATTACCGCGGTTATATTTCTTTTGTGCAAGACGGGAGGATGAGGGTCGAGCTCTACATTGACAGGGGTTTTGAACATAACAGGAGAGCCTTCGAGTTGTTGCGTGCTCAACAGGACGAGATAGAAAAGGAGATGGGGCAGCCGCTTTCTTGGGAGTCGTTCACGACCAGCACTCAGAAGGCCTCTGACACTGGTAGTTAAGCACTATGGCTTTAGGTCTTCTGAGGTAAGCGAATAACGATTATAAATGTCGGACTGAGTGCTGGTCGCCACCGGGAATGAAAATGTTTTCAATTATTTATGCTTTGGCTTTTTATAAACGTCGAAGTTGAACGCAGAACGGACCCCAAAGGTCGGTCTGGATAAGGTTAAACTATTTTCGGAGGAGGAGTTGCCCAAGGCGCGGAGGATAGCGGTTTATGCCGATGGAAGGATAGAGGATCCGCCGGAGCGTCTCGGTCAACTGCAGGACTGGGCTGTCGAGGCATTAGGCAGGTTTGTCAAGGTATTCCGCCCGCGGGTTGCAGCCCTGCCGAAAGATTTAGAGCAAATCGGCGGCGCCTTTGCCAGCGAAGTGGCCAAAAAGGCCTGGGAGGCCAGAAAAGAAATCTAATGAGGGAAAAGAGCAGACTGTCCAATCTATTGGTTCCTTCACGGACTAATATTTTTGTTGTTGAGCGAGCTGCTGTAATGTTATTATTCAACTGTAAGCATTACTGCACAGGGGTGAGCGGATGATTCGGACACAGGTGCAACTAACCGAAGACCAGCTTAAAGCGCTGAAAAGACTAAGTGCGAAGGAAGGCGTTTCTTTGGCGGAGCTTATCAGAAGGGCCGTAGACGATTTGGTACACAGGAATGAAGCCGCAGCTCTGAAGGAAAAAATGCTGGGTATTGCCGGTAGATTCAGGTCCGGGCTGGGCGATCTTGCGGAACAGCACAACCGGTATTTTGCCGAAACGCTGGAGGAGCTATGAAGAAAGAGAAGGTTTATTTAGACACCTCCTCTTTCCTGGCGGTAATGGATGCTGACGACAAGTTTCACGAAGAGGCAAGCGATATTTGGAGAATGCTGGTTGAGTCCGGAGCGCAGCTTGTCT
>JBFLWY010000061.1:0-12304 GCA_040757355.1 Bacillota bacterium
ACACCCTCTTTGTTTTGGTATGATGGGGTTTTGTACACTTCTATTTTACCAAAACGAGGGGTGTTTTTGTTGCTAAATCTCAGATATAGCAAGGGTTTGAGGACATTTTTTTAGTGAGAAAGTTGAGAATTAAAGGAACTGGATAATCAATAACCATCCATTGATTAAATGCTTCTGGAACAGATTTAATAAAGCCGATTATTAAACCAAAGAACAATCCTTTTATCCAGTTTTTACCAGGCAGAGAGTTGTAAAATAAATTGTACAGGAATATCCAGAATATCATTAGTATTATTCCAAAAACCATTGTTAAAACAATCCAGTTTCCTAATCCCCCTATGAAATCAAATGATTTGATAGATGGATGTCCTTCAAACTGTTTGTTAATACTGGAAACGATAGGGTTCATGTACAATAAGTTACCAAGTGCCATTTGAATAATAATCAGAATGGTACTCCATAGAATAGCTCTTTTCATGTTTAGTTTTGTTTTCATAATTTATCCTCCTAAATTTTTATTGGTGCGGAATTGCACACAACTACGGGATAAACGAACGACATGGGTTCGTTTATCCTCCCAAATAGGTTATAATCCCGAACTTCTTCGCTTATCTCCAACTCCAGACGAACCTTACTCTCCTTTTCTGCCTATCTCACATTCCTTTGCCTCCAACTCCAGCGTATCCAGCGGACTTCGGATCCGCCCCAGGTCTTTCCGGCTTACATGGGTGTAAATCTCCGTCGTTTTAGGACTACTGTGTCCCAGGAGCTCCTGGATGTACCGCAGGTCTGTCCCTGCTTCCAGCAGATGAGTGGCAAAGCTGTGCCGTAAGGTATGCACCGTTACCTGCTGCGGAATGCCTGCCTGCTCCCGCGCCCGCTCTAACACCTTCTGTACCGTACGGGCATTCAAATGTTTTCCCGGCATCGGCCCCGGAAAAAGCCACCCCTCGGGCCTGTACGCTTCCCGGTATGCCTGCACGACCTGAAGCGCTACCGCCGAAAGCAACGTGCAGCGATCCTTCGCCCTTGCCGTACCGCACCCGAATAAGCCTCCGCTCTTCGTCCAGGTCCTCCGGGCGCAGCCGCACCACCTCGCTCACACGTAACCTAGTCCTCTCAACTACGGCAGCTTCCCGCCCGCTTCTCCCACCTTGACCCATCGCGCATCCTCCTTATATCAAACAGCACATTGGCAACGGTAGAATCGACATATAGATCGCCTGGTGCCTGCCGCTAACATACACTTCGCCCTATCTGCGTAAGAACAAACAAGGCAGGCTGGCCCCAAGAGGAATTCCTACCCCTGGTTTATTCGCCAATTTCCACTATTTTTCCTGCCGGGCTATTCAATCCCTCGTAGGTAGGCTGGAAACTGAATCCCAGCGCTATCGCTAACCCTGTGACAGTGAAGTTTCAATCCCTCGTAGGTAGGCCGGAAAGGAGTTAAGAAGAATTCCCGGCAGAGATCTAAAAAAACAAAAAACAGAAGCAGGCGAGCGATTCCTACAGTTGAGGCTGCTTTCACTTGCCGGGCATAGGCAGGCCGCCTTCTGCAGCTACGCTGCTCAGCAATGCCGAACGCGGCACTGAGATCGCTCTCAGAAAAGTCCGCGACCAGAAGCGGGCGGACGGCTTCCACTGCCTCCTTGCTGCCATCAAAAAAAGAGGCGCGGGAAACGTCCCGCACCTGACTTCCACTGCCTCCTCGCTCCTTGCTGCCACCTCTGCAAAGAAAGCGGCGGCGTAGAGCCTGTCCTCCAGCGACGCCTCCCGCTTCTCCGCCTCGGCGTATGCCCGCTCTTCCACAAACGGCAGCCTGAACAGGTTGGCCAACACCCACCACTCCTTATGTTCTGAAGGAGCGACCGGTTTTACTTTTCAACCACCCCGAAGCCCTCCGCCACGCCGCCAGCCGCCACTCCGGAGATTTCCGGAAGTTGAAGGTGTTAAGCCCCCGCTCGATTTCCTCCACCGGTAATGGTGATGCTATGAAAAGCGGGGAAAAGCTTACATGCCCGGCGCCATCACCGTTATCGCCTTTTCCTGCTCGTTCCACCGGACCTGATAGCCGAGGCCCTCGGCTACGTAGCGGGCCGGCAGGCAGAGACGGCCGCCGCGGATTTCGGGCGCCACCGCCAGCGGAACCGGCAGCGGGGCGGCGGAGCCCACCTGCTTCCTCATTACCTTACTGTCCACGGTAAGGAAAAGGACGGTGTCGCCTTTTCTTAAAATCACCGTCTTTGTGGCCGGGTTCCAGGTGATGTCCTGGTTCAGCACCCCGAGGGCGCCGGCCAGGTAACGGATGGAGACGTAGCTCCGGCCGTTCTTCACGTATGGCGCTACATCAATCTGGTAGGTCTGCCCGCCCACGGTGTAAGATTTTGCGCCGAGCCCGAAGCGACAGAGTTCCTGCGGCGGCGGCGCGGTTTCTACCGGTTGCACCCCGATGACCCGGATGCAGCCCCGCACCGGTTCGGAGAGGTCGGGGCAGGAATCTAGGTAACCGGTAACCCTCACCGCCTTGCCCACGAGCCCTGCTAATTTCGCGTATTCTGCCGGATACGTATCATCTTTGCTCAAAGCGTACCGGGCGTCCTCCGTTTGCACCGCCAGCCAGTAAGGGTGGTTGGTTGAGCCGTACTGGACCAGCCCCTCTTTGGTGACCGGCTCGGCTGGGGGCTGTTCGGAGAGTGCCAGGGTATAGACCTCGCCCCACGGCCTGTCCACCCCGGTAGCGGCGGCAAAGAGCCGGAGCGCCCCGGCTGCGGCGGGAGCCGCTGCTCTATCAGTCGCCACGGCGAGGTCAAGCACGCTGCCGCCCTCAAGACCGCAGCCAAACCGGGTCAGTGAGCCGCTCTGGTAGCGGAAGACGCCCTCCTCTTCCGGTGTTCCAGTACGGTCCGTGCCGATGAAGATACTTTCGCCGGCGTCATATTGCGGCGAAACGGCCAGCGCGCTCGCGTTGGCGCCGGGAAGGCGTACCTCAGCCCACGTTGCGCCGCCGTCCCGCGAAACGTGCAGCACCCCGCTCCACAGAGCGTATACCGTTCGGTCGGCAGGATAACGCGGTGAGAGCGCAAGCCCCCGGATCCCCTCGGCGAAAGATGTCAGTTGCGTCCAGCTACGCCCGCTGTCTGTTGATTTCCATACCCCCATCACCTCCGCCTCGGCGGTCGAGTAGCCCAGACAGCCGGCGAAAAGCGTGCGGTCCGCGGCGAAAGCCGGAGAGACGGCTATGTAGCGCACCCGGTGCAGATTGCCTGCCGGCTCCCAGCTGTCACCCCCGTCACGGGACACCAGCAGTCCGCCGTCGCCGCCGAGGAAAACGGTCTTATCGGTCAGAAAATCGGGAGAGAAAGCGATTGCCTGGCCCTCGTCGCAGGGAATGCTCTGCTCCCGCCACGTTTCACCCCGGTCCCGGGAAACGAAAGCCTTGTTCTCGGCACCGGCGGCGATCACAACACCGTCCTGGGCAAAACCGGGGGATACGCCAACGGCGGTTACCAGGCGTCCTCCAAGCGTATTCCGCCAGCTTTCTCCGCCGTCGCGGGAAACAAAGATGCCGTAAAAGGTCGGGGTGGTGACCTTGTTCCAGCCCGGAACCGCAAAAAGCGTCCGATCCTGGGCAAAATCGGGCGACACCGCCACCCGGGCGATGAAGTCCCCGGTAGCCCCTCCCGGCCCGATCGCCTTCCAGCAGGGCGGGATCAGGTTTGGGGGCAGTTTGAGTATCTGGGGCGTTGTTACGAGCGGGTTAAGGGAAGGAACCTCCGTTGCCGAAGCCGCCGGCATAAACCGGAGAACGATAAGCATAAGCCCCGTTAGGAAGATCGCTGCCGCCAGTCCCGCCCGCCAGGCAGAGGCGCCGCCTTTTTGCCCCTTTTTATGTCCGGACCGTTCTGCCCCCGGGGAACCAGCAACCCGCCGCCCACATCTTTTTCCGAAACGCATAGGACCACCTCCTTGGAGTTTCAACGGTTTTACAGCAAAACAAGGTGAATACCGGTGAATTAGGGGTCTTTATCACCTCCCGTAAGCGTTCACGCCGGATTGGCCGAGCCGTGCGGCAAGGCGGTAAAGGATCGCGGCCGCCTGCGCCCGCGTAACGGGCTCTTTCGGCGCGAAGCGGTTCTTGCCCACGCCGGTCACCAGCCCCGCCGCCGCTGCGGTGGCGACCGCCTGCCGCGCCCAGGGAGCGATCCTTTGGGCGTCGGCGAAGGCGGGGGTGAGGTCCTGGATGCTGATGCCGGCCGCGCGCAGGGCCACCGCCGCCAGTTCTTCACGGGTAAGGGCGGCGTCGGGCCGGAACCTGCCGCTAGCGCCAGACATCAGGCCCTTTTGGTGCACCGCCGCTACCGCGCCGGCGTACCAGGCGCCGGGCGGCACGTCGGCAAAAGTATCTCCGGATGCGGCGGCCTTCAGGCCGAGAAATTTGCTTAAAAGCGCGGCCAGCTCCGCCCGGGTGAGCGGTTTTTCGGGCTTAAAGCTGCCGTCCGGGTAGCCGGCGAGCACGCCCCGCGCGGCCAAAGTACCGATCGCTTGTGCCGCCCAGTGGCCGGGCGGAACGTCGGGGAAGGGCACGGGAGCAGGCCGCAAAGCCGCGGTGGTGAAGCTGAAGCTAAACGCTTCTTTCAACGGGTTGTTCCAAAGGTCCTGCACGGCAGCCGCAGGCAGCGTGAGGGTGTACCTGGTGCCGGGGGATAGTTTCGCTTGGGGCTTCAGGATGAGTTTTTCGCCCGCGATTTCTTGGTCAAGGGCTGATAGGCTGCCGTCCTCAGCCTGAAGCACAATACTGCTAAAGTTCTTCCCCGCCTTGATCTTTTCGCTGAAGGTGAGGGTGAGCAGCTGGTCCACCGGGACGCCCCTGGCGCCGTCCGCCGGCATGGTCTCTTTTACCGCCGGCGGGGTGAGATCGACGTAGCCGCCACCGCCGCTCGCAACCGGCCGCACGGTCACCCGGCAGGTGGCGGCGGCCCGGTTGCCGGCGTCATCGTAAACGGTGAGGGTGACGGTGTAACTTCCGGGCTGGGCGTAGATGTGGGCGGCGTAGGGGTAATCGCTGCCGGTGCTCACGCCGTCGCCGAAGTCCCACAGATACAGGGCGGCGTCGCGGGAGCCGGTAGCGTCGAAGATGATCTCTTCACCGGCACTGGCCTCCCGGTCGGGTCCGGCGTTAGCTGCCGGCGGGGTGTTGTCGACGATGAAGTCCAGGTCGGCGCCGGCGGGGGTGAAGTTGGCGTCGGCCGCCCAGGCGGTGATGGTGTGCCTGCCGTCGGGCAGCTGCGCCGGGTCTAGGGTGTAGGCGGCGGTGAGGACGCTCGGGCTGCCCTCCGCCGGGACGCTCGTTAGTTCGTAATTGTCCAGGAACCAGTAAAACTCGCTGATGCCGTCGGGGTCGTAGGCGGTGGCGCTGACGGTAAAGGGCTCTTTGAGCAGGCTGCCGGAAGCCGGGCCGCTCAGGCTGATTTCCGGCGGGGTCTGGACCAGGGCGGTGAGGCTTAAGTTGACCGCCTCGCCGCCGGGCGGGATTTCTTTGGCGGTGATGGTGTAGGTCCAGTCGCCGGGCGCGGGATTATCAACTATGTAGTAGGCGTAGGTGGGGCCTTTGACGAAGCTGTAGTCGGGGTCGGGGCTTTGGGGGGTGAGTTCGCGGCCGTCGGGCCGGGTGAGGATAAAGTCGAAGTCGCTGCCGGTCCAGGTGATGCCGAAGGTGGCCTGGAGCGTCCCGGGCGCGACGGTGAGGGCGCGGGTCCGGGTTTCCCCTGCGGCGGTGAACTGCTCGCTCTCCCGCTCCTGGGCTTCCCCGCCGGCGACGGCGGCGCTCAGCTCCTGGTAGATGGCGGTGAGCGCCTGGGCGTCGGGCGCGGCAAAGTAACGCCCGCCGGTCTCCTGGGCGATGCGCTGCAGAAGCACCGGGTCGGTGTCGCTGCCCAGACCGATGGTGTAGACCCGGATGCCTTTTTCTTTGAGCTGCCGGTGGGCTTCCTGGTAGGGGTTAGGGGCGGGGACGCCGTCCGTGAGGAGGATGACGGCCTTGCGGACCTCCGGCAGCATCTCCTTGGTGAGTTCCTGGTCGGCAAGGAGGAGCCCCTCGTCAATGTCAGTCCAGCCCCAGGCAAATACCCGGTCCACCGCCTGCTTTAAGCTCTCCCGGTCCGCCGGGCCTTTGATCTCCCGCAGGGGGGCAAAGAGGTAAGCCTCGTGGTTGAAGCCGACTACCGCTACCTTCTCGCCCTCCTGCATGAGGTCGATGAACTGCTCGGCGGCTTCTTTGCGCAGGCCCTGCGGGTCGTTCCAGGACATGCTGCCGCTGCAGTCGATGACTAAAGCCACGTCCACGGCCGGCCGCTTCACCCCCGGCGGGTCAACGAAGACGGGCGAGGTGTAGGCGGTATACCAATCCGCCCCCGTTAGCAGAGGTGAATAATCTACGGCTACCTCAATCTTAGCGAAAAGGAACTGGTCCTGCTCGATCTTATAACTAAAAGAGGTTTCCCCGGTCACCGCTACCGGTTTCCCGTTCCACCCGGGCAACGGCTCAATCCCTTTGCCCTTTTCACTTTTAAAGCACCGGTAAATGGTGAGGTAGGCGCCAATTAGAGGTTTGCCCCGCAGGAGGCCTTCGTTCCATTCAACGGTGATAGTGACTTCGTCCCCCTTTTTGACGGTTACGGTATCACCCGGCCCAGCCGCGAGTTTGGTTCCCGGCGGGGTCACGGTCAGGTTTACGAAAGGCCCCGAAGACGCTACGGTGTGCCCGTTACGTAGCGCCCATTCGACAGTGCTTTCAGTAATTGGTTGATTATCGTCAAAGAGCAGGTAGGTAAAAGAAGAGCCAATGTCAGGGCCAACTACGCCGCCAAATGTAAATTCCCCATTATGGTTATCGCTACCGCCGATGACAAAGAAGTTTTGCCCCTGGCTTAAAAATTTGCTCCACTCGTACCATACTTTACTTTGTGCAATACCCGCATACTGAATACTATGGTCACGCCCAGCCGATAGGATCTCGATTCCTTTCACTACGGTGCCAACAAAGGGTCTCATTTTATCCCATGCATATCTGGTCCACTCGTCTTTCCGCGTAAAGACTTTCCTCGAAAGCTCGGCAGACTTAATAAATCCTCCATTAGGATGGGCGATATAACCAAAAGCTCCCTGCGACTTTAGTTCTTTCAAAATTTCGCTTATATCCTTTCGTGGCGGAATAATTTTCAATGTTTTATCTCCTGGGGGTCCCCCTTTATCTTCTATAAGCCTATCGTCTTCAGGGTCTCCCAAGCCGGAAAAGGGGTACCTCATTCTACTTTTTAATCCATACGTTAAGAAATGGCCCTGCGTCCCGCCTTCACCTGTCTTGCCGTTTCCTATTGTTACCTCTTCCCCCGGAATTACTATCACCCGATGAACCTGACAGATATCATGCTGTCTTGAAGACCAGTCAGCATCAGTGAAAAGGGTTTTCCCTGGTTCGTAATCGGAATGATCAGTCACTGCAAGAGCAATAGCGATCTTATTTTTTTCTTTACCGAAAACCCCTTGAACGTCATGAGCTATCTTCCCAATATCCCGTCCTTTGGTCATTAACCCTTCGTCGGAATACTTTGAATGCAAATGCCCATCGAAAACAACGGGTTGGATGGCGAATGCCGGATATACCAAAAATATAGCGAAGAAAAATGAAAACAGCCCTAAATACAAAATCTTAACCCGAAACATGTGCGCCAGCCTCCGTCAATAAACTTTGAGTATTTTCTCTTGGAGTGCTTTAAATCAAAAGTTGCTTTCCTTCCGGACAAGCAGCCCCGCAGAAAGTATCCCAGGGCAGAACAAGAGGATGGGCAAAAACGCCCGAAAAAAACCTTCTATGACCCCAACGAAAACCCACGCAAACAACGCTCCGCCAAAGAGGAAAGCCCAGTTTCCCGGTCTGCCCACAAGCGCTTGGCCTAAACCCGGAAAGAAAAGCGATAAAAGCGATTCCCTGCCTTTTAATAATCGGAATCTAACAGTGACAGTAAAAAGAAGAAAGAAAGATACTACTGCTATACAGGTGTCAAGCAAATATTCACTTCTAAAAGATGGCACGCACAGAGGAAAAAACCACTCTATGTATTTGTTGGAAAACGTTGCATGTAAAAAAACCGGAGGGCATGCAAGCGGAAAAAGAGTCCAGCGCCAAAAGAAGGGCCAGACCGCTGGTACCTCCGAAAGACTGGTGAAAGTAAGTATACCAGCTATCAACCTGATGGGTCCATAGAGAGGCCGGTCGCTGGATGCTCGTTTTATACTCCACCAAGTAAGCAGCGCAGCTGCTATCGTAGCTGGAAACCAAATGGCAAGCGAAACAACCACGATTCCAAGGGTTATCCACATATCGAATGAAGGATCTAAACAGGCTGCGATTATCGAGTAAGATGCAAGTAAAGAAATTAAATTGAACATTGTCTTTTTCCCCTCCCTACCTTACCACCGCAAACTGGCCGGGGTGCGTCACCATGACCTTTACTCCTCCCGCCTCGCTGCTGGTAACAGGCAGAGACGCTGCCGCACTCGCTTCGCCCCCCAAGGCGTAAACCTTGACGGCGCCCGCGTCGGCCGTGCCTCCGGCAAAGGTCAACTCCGCCGGCCGGTTGAAGAAGGGGCCGGAGAGACCCCGGCAGCGCAGCCAGACAACGGGGCCGGCGGGCTGGCCTGCACCCGGCAGTTCCACCGGCGGTTCAAGGCTCAGGAGCCGCACCAAAACCGGGCGCGCGGCCGGCAGCGTCCCCGGCGGGAGGTAGAGCCGTACCACGCCGGGGAGTTCCAGTGCGCCGCCTGCCGCCGGGTCGATTTCCGCGGCAACACACTGCAGCACCCGGAACCCGGCGCCCGCAGCCGGCCAGCGCCGGCCTTCCTTCGCGGGAGCCGGCTCCGCCGTCCCGGCAGTACCTGGAGCGCCGCTGTTCCCGCCGCCCGGTCCCGTAAAATCAACCGCCTCGCTCCAAAAACCGTCCCGGTACGCGGCCGCCCTGACGGTTAACACCCCGTCAGCCCCAACCTGAACCGGCCCCGCGTATCTTTCCGCCGCAGCGCTCACCCGCGGGTCGCTCCCATCGGTGGTGTACCAGATTTCGCCACCCGCAGTGCTTTCAAGGCGTAAAGCCGCACCGGTGAATCCCCCCGCCGGCGACGCCGGCAGGTAAGCGGCTGCCGCCACGCCGTAGGTGCCGGTACCGGCAACCGCCGCGAAAAGATGGCTCTCCTCTCTTTGGGCCGGGAGGCGGTACCAGCCTCGCTCACCCCGGCAGAGAAAGACGCCGGTTTCCCCGGCAGGCAGACCCAATCGCACCGGCGCCGGCAGCGCCGCCCCGCCGGTCCCCAAGTAGACGGCGAAAGAAATACCGGTGGTGCCGGAAGCTACCGGGGTAACGGTAAAGGCAAGCGTCTCCATCCCCGGCGGGAAGGCCGCCGGGTCCACGTCAAGGTAAACCGTCTCGCCTACAGGGAAAAGAATCCTGACGGCGCCGCCGGCGGCGTCCCGGTAAACGGTCCGGGTAACGGCGCCGGGCAGGTCCTCACCCGCCACCGGGTTAGCGACGTAAACCGCCGCCGCAGCACCGGAAGCGTAAGTCTCTGCCAAAACCCCGGGGTCTTCGCCGGGCGCGCCGGCAGCGCGGGGGCATAAACCGGGCCCCCAAACAACGAGGGTTAAGCCAAGAAGGGTTAAAAATAAGGGCGCCCCCGCTGGTCCGCGCCAGAGCGCCCGCCCCGGTTTCCCCCGGGATACGGATTTTCGCAATAACCGCAACAACCGCCATAACCGCGCCCTCAAAGAAATCAGGCAGCCCTTTTCAACGCCGCGGCGCTGACAGGCAGATATTTTGCTTCCCAGGGGCATTGCTCTCCCTCCTCCGGCTGGCTACCCGGATAATTTTCGCTGAAACCAGTCCGTAACGACTATTTAAGCTCATTGGCGCCTTTTTCCACGCCAGGTTGACCCAATTTTACTTAGCCCTGCACCACCTGTCAAGAGCCAAAACCGCAGCGGAATCTAAAGAACGTTGCGGAGCCGCTGGAAATACTCCTGGCTTAAGCACTCTTCCCCGGCCAGAAGGTGTTGTAGATATTCCCGGGACGGCTTCAAACCCTCCCTCACCCGTTCCGATTGCGCCACATAAGTAACGGCGGCAAGGCTTTCTCCGGTATCCCGCCGCTTCACGGTGACCTCCCGGCGCACGTAGTGGTCCGGCACCCCCTCATAACGATCCAGTGCCTCCAAAGCGGCCTCAGGCAGCCGGTAGAGACACCCCTCCACTTTTTCTCCGGCTGCCGGGACAATATTTGCAAAGCCATGGTGCGGGTTTTGCCCCGCAACCTTATTGAAAGCCAGGCGCCACCCTGTGAGGACGGCCGGGACACGCTCCTGCCAGCCGCCAACATCCTTAAGCCTTTCACGCATCCGGGCGGCATCCATATTCGACCCGTAAGCAAAATACCAGACGGTTTCAGCGCTCATTTTGGCTCCCTCTCCTAAAAATTATCTTCTACTGGTTCCGGCCCGCGCGGGTGGACCGTTCCCGGGGACCATGACGATCTGCCGCTGCGAAACATTCCGGTACCCCGGCGTCCGCACACTCACCCTGCCCGGCGCCGGGCGCGGCAGATTGATTTTCTCGTCCCGATTAAGGAGAAGTTCCTTCAGCAGTTGCCCTTCCCGGTAAACCGCCGCGTGCACCTTGCGGGGGCCGCGCCGGTTGCGGTATACGGATAGGCCGCCGTGCAGCATGTCCAAATCTACAGAGACATTAACCGTCCGGGAAAGCCAGACCAGCAGGAAAAAGAGCGGCAGCACCCCGGCTATGTCCAGCGGCCACCGGATAGAGCGGCTCCGCTGCGGCGCAGGTTTCCTATGGGAAACCTGCGGCGGGGCCTCCGACGGGGTTTGCGCCTGCGCCATCCAGTATTCTGCGCTGCCGGGGCAGAAGGGAAGCGTGAATCCCACGGTGAACCGCTGGTCGCTCAACCGGTACCCCAACTCCATCGTGCCGTCCAAAACGGCCCCCTTCTGAGAATACCGCCAGACGTCCTCCTGCGCAAAATCGCCTTTGGAGCACGGTCCGGAGCTAACCTTTACCAAACGGATGTTGCCCGTCGCCGTCAAGGTGTAGGGGATGTTGTGTTTTACTTGCAAGTCAGGGAACTTGACGTCAAACGGGCGCTCCGGTTCGTTAACTGCAAAGCTTCTCGTTTCCCTGCCGACCCAGCACCTAACGGTACCCCTGCCCGCAACCCGGACCACCAGGAAAGCGAAATTTTTCTTCGGATTCGCAAAGGCGCCGGAATCGCCAAAGCGGTATTCCCCGAGCACCGCAGGTTTGAAGACCGCTCTGTGGTAGCGGCGCGTGTGGTCCCGCGAATACAGGATGTAGGTCTCGAGCAGCTGCCCGGTCACCTTCAAGCCCGGGGAAAAACTGACGCTCACTAGGGGGCTGAACGGGCCGCGGTACACCCAGAGCAGCCCGTAATCGTAACGGACGTGGTTCGCAAACTCAACCGGCGCAGCTTTTGGTGTTCCTGCCGCAGAATAAGTCGTAACCGCAGCAGTGCTACTTCCGATAGGAGACCACTGCCACGGCAGGAGCGAGCACCACTAAAGCACTGACCGCCACCCCGAAAAACGAAACACGTAACCGCCGAAAAATCAGACCCACCTCCTGGAGACTGGAAACCTATTTATCCTTCACCCGGACCTCTACCCCAGCCGGTTTTTCAATCCCTCGTAGGTAGGCTGGAAACTGAATCCCAGCGCTATCGCTAACCCTGTGACAGTGAAGTTTCAATCCCTCGTAGGTAGGCCGGAAAGGAGTTAAGAAGAATTCCCGGCAGAGATCTAAAAAAACAAAAAACAGAAGCAGGCGAGCGATTCCTACAGTTGAGGCTGCTTTCACTTGCCGGGCATAGGCAGGCCGCCTTCTGCAGCTACGCTGCTCAGCGCGCCGAACGCGGCCCTGAGATCGCTCTCAGAAAAGTCCGCGACCAGAAGCGGGCGGACGGCTTCCACTGCCTCCTCGCTCCTTGCTGCCACCTCTGCAAAGAAAGCGGCGGCGTAGAGCCTGTCCTCCAGCGACGCCTCCCGCTTCTCCGCCTCGGCGTATGCCCGCTCCCCCACAAACGGCAGCCTGAACAGGTTGGCCAACACCCAGCACTCCTTATGTTCTGAAGGAGCGACCGGTTTCACTTTTCAACCACCCCAACGCCCTCCGCCACGCCGCCAGCCGCCACTCCGGAGATTTCCAGAACTTGAAGGTGTTAAGCCCCC
>JBFLWY010000062.1:0-6580 GCA_040757355.1 Bacillota bacterium
GGGAGGTTTAATGTACATGGAACCGAGAGACGTATTGACCCTGGCCAAAGAACAAAAGGTTCAGTTTGTTGACCTAAAATTTATGGATTTACCCGGTCTCTGGCAGCACTTTACTGTTCCTGTAGAGGAACTGACGGAAGACAGTTTCAAAGAAGGTTTCGGTTTCGACGGTTCAAGCATCAGGGGTTTTAAAAGTATCCACGAAAGCGACATGCTCTTACTGCCGGACCCCACTACCGCAGTATTAGACCCTTTTTGCGAGGTGCCGACCCTCAGTCTCATCTGCAACGTCTTTGACCCGCTGACCCACGAGGAATATGAACGGGACCCGCGCTACATCGCGCAAAAGGCTGAGGCTTACCTGAAAAGTACAGGCATTGCAGATCTAAGCTTCTGGGGCCCGGAAGCCGAGTTTTTTATCCTCGACGATGTAAGGTATGACCAGACCCAGTGCTGCGGTTACTATTTTGTCGACTCAACGGAAGGTTTCTGGAATTCGGGGCGTGCGGAAAATCCCAATCTCGGTTATAAGCCCAGGTACAAGGAGGGTTACTTCCCGGTACCGCCCACGGACACCTTCCAGGACATCAGAAGCGAAATGGTGCAGATCATGAAGCGGTGCGGGATTGCCGTGGAATGCCACCACCACGAGGTTTCCACCGCAGGCCAGGCGGAGATCGATATGCGGTTCGCGCCGCTTACGCAGATGGCGGACCAGCTTCTGATGTTCAAGTATATAGTCAAAAACGTTGCCAGGAAGCACGGAAAGACCGTAACCTTTATGCCGAAACCCATCTTCCAGGACAACGGCTCCGGAATGCACGTCCACCAGAGTTTGTGGAAAGATGATAAACCGTTGTTCTTTGATGCCGAGGGGTATGGTCAGTTGAGTGAAACAGCGCTCTTCTATATTGGTGGTCTTTTGAAACACGGGCCGGCCTTAGCAGCTTTTTGCAGCCCCACAACGAACTCTTACAAGCGGCTCGTTCCGGGTTACGAAGCGCCGGTGTATCTGGCTTACTCAAAGCGGAACCGGAGTGCTGCCGTTCGGATACCCGTTTATTCAACCAATCCCAAGACCAAGCGAGTTGAGTACAGGCCGCCTGACCCGTCTTGCAACCCCTATCTGGCGTTTGCAGCGATGCTGCTGGCGGGTATTGACGGGATTAAAAATAAAATCTGTCCTGGAGACCCGCTTGATAAAGACATTTACGAACTCTCTCCAAAAGAAATGGGTAATATTCCGGCCGTTCCCGCTTCCCTTGAAGAAGCACTCAAGGCCCTCGAAAAAGACCACGAGTTTCTTCTTGAAGGGAACGTGTTTACAGACGACCTGATCCATGCATGGATAGATTATAAGCGCACAAGGGAAGTGGACGCCGTAAGGTTGCGGCCTCACCCGTACGAATTTGTTCTGTATTACGACATTTAAACACATCCGAGGGGGCGTGAAAATCTTTTTTGCCATCTTCTTAATTAACTAAAGGTTATTGAATTATGTCGCTCGGACATGATATATTTTTCTTCAACCGACGGGTTGCGTGGGTATTAAATTCAGGAAGGTGGAACTAGTGGACCAGGTTTTAAAAGAGGATATCCTTCTCCTAGCACGGGAAGAAGGGGTAAAATTTATCCGTCTGCAGTTTACCGACATACCAGGGATCCTTAAAAATATGGCTATTCCCATAGAGCAATTGGAAAAGGCCCTAAATGGTGAACTGATGTTTGACGGCTCTTCCATCGAAGGATTCGTCAGGATTGAAGAGTCGGACATGTACTTCCGGCCCGACCCAAACACGTTCATCATCTTTCCGTGGCGGCCGCGGGACGGCGCTGTAGCCCGGTTGATCTGCGACGTCTATAACCCTGACGGAACACCCTTCATCGGCGACCCCCGGTACGCCCTAAAACGGGTGCTGGCCGAAGCAGCGGAGATGGGCTTCGTGTGCAACGCCGGTCCGGAACTCGAGTTTTTCCTCTTCCATCTGGACGATAAGGGACGGCCTACGACAATTACCCACGACCAGGCAAGTTACTTTGATTTAAGCCCCATTGATCTTGGAGAAGAGGCGCGCCGGGACATTGTATTAACTTTGGAGAAGATGGGTTTTGAAATCGAGGCCTCGCACCATGAAGTATCACCCGGACAACACGAGATCGATTTTAAATACTCAGACGCCCTGGATGTCGCCGATAAAATAATGACCTTTAAAATGGTTGTGCGGTCTGTCGCCCAGCGCCACGGGCTGCATGCCACCTTTATGGCGAAGCCTGTATTCGGAATAAACGGTTCGGGAATGCACACCAACCTTTCACTCGCGAAGGACGGTGAAAATGCTTTCTATGATCCCGAAGGGCCGCTTCAACTGAGTGAAAATGCTTATTACTTCATCGGCGGCGTGATGAAGCACGTTAAGGCAATAACAGCCGTAGCCAACCCAACCGTCAATTCGTACAAGCGTTTAGTCCCGGGTTACGAAGCTCCGGTTTATATCGCCTGGTCCTGCCGCAACCGGAGTCCGCTGATTAGGATACCGGCCAAAAGAGGACCGTCTACAAGAATAGAATTCAGAAGCCCGGATCCATCATGTAACCCGTACCTCGCATTAGCCGCAACCATCAAGGCGGGGCTCGACGGGATTAAGAACAAGGTCCAGCCGCCACCCGCTGTTGACAGAAATATCTATCACCTTACTACGGAGGAACGGGCAACCCTCGGAATAGATTGCTTGCCGGGTTCGCTAGCCGAAGCGCTGGAAGAACTTTCAAAGGATGAAGTGGTCAAGGATGCTTTAGGACCGCATATTTACGAAAAGTTCATGGAAGCCAAATTAGAAGAGTGGAACGCATACCGTATACGCGTTCACCCGTGGGAAATCGATACTTACCTGACTAAGTATTAATACTTCAGAGAAACAAATATAGCGGATTTAGGGACGGCCAGGAAATCCTGGTCGTCTTTATCCCGAAGACGATAATTTTTCATAATTTTTCCTGATTGCTGGAATTTATCCGCAAGGAGGAAGGCAACAGTGTGTCGTTTGTTTTGTATGACCAGCAACGAACCACGCTCGCCGATGGAGGCCATACAAGCCCTTGATGTCATGCGGGAAGGGCACGACGGTTCCGGGGTGGGACTGTTTATGACGGATTTGGGTGGTCCTTTTGAAGAATTCAGGGGGGCACCGATTCTGTCGGGCATTTTCACAAACGAAGGGGTCGACAGGCTTGACGACTTCATGATGAGTCTCGGTTTCGACACCAAGTACAGAACTTCTATAAAGGCTGCCAAAATCCCTCCTCCAGGGGTTCCTAGGCGGGACATCTACTTGATCCGGGCCTACGACTACCCCCTTGACTGGGAAGAGTTAAGCGAGAGCGAAATCCAGTATCGCCTCATGATGATCCGGCTTCAGTTGCGGAAGATGGGCGAAAAAAACGAAGACATGATTGTCTACAGCTTCTGGCCGGACGTCATCATGATCAAGGAAATCGGCGATCCCATGACCGTTGCCGAGTACCTAAGGCTTGACCGCGAGGAGTTACAGGCACGCGTTATTATGGCACAGGGCCGGCAAAACACCAACTATGCAATTAACCTGTATGCATGTCACCCCTTCTTCATCCAAGGGGTGGCCACAATGACGAACGGGGAAAACACCGCCTTCGTGCCGATCAGGGAGTTTCTGATGTCGCGCGGTTTTCCAGGATATATGGGTTACAATTCCGATTCTGAAGTATTCACGCACATCCTGCATTTTATGCTGAACCGCTTGGGGTTGGGAATCGAGGCCTACAAACATATAATCACCCCTTTACAGGACCAAGACCTCGTCCACCATCCAGACGGGACTTTCCTTAAGCATTTAAAGAACTCGTGCAGGAGATTGATCATCGACGGGCCCAACTGTGTGATCGGGTGCCTGCCCGACAAGACTGTCTTTATGGTCCAAGACCGGAAAAAGCTGCGGCCCGGTGTAGTTGGCGGTAAACCAGGCCTTTATGTTTTCTCTTCTGAGATTTGCGGTCTGGATGCAGCCGTTCCCGACCGGGACAAGAGCAAGGATTTCCAACCGATGCATCTTGATACGGCTGTCGTACGCCCCGACCGTTTGGAGGTAAAAGTATGTTCACAAACAGACCCATTGTCCCTTCTACACTAAGTGTGAAGGACCTGTTGTGGCAGGTTCACTGGGACAAAGAGAAATGCACCTTGTGCGGGCGCTGTACGGCTGTCTGCCCCGTCCATGCAATCGAACTGGGCGTACACCGGAAAAGGATAATACAAACCCCTCTCCTCGGCCAGGCGGGTGCAGTTAACCCATCCAATGTATATCAGGTTTACTACGGCATTCGTCAAAAGACTGATCCAGCGTACGCCTGTGTCGGTTGCGCCATGTGTAACCTTGTATGTCCAAACGGCGCCATCATGCCTTACCGTAGTGACGAAGCAACGAAGCTGAAATTCCATATTAATAGGGGCGGTCAACCCCGGCGGCGAGGCGGCCGCAGAAATGTTCCGGACCTTCCGCCCGGCAGTATACTCGACCGGATCAAGTTTATCCGTATCTCCATGCTGACCGACCCTGCTTTGGATGCCGGCAGACACGAGTTTGAGCTTCGCACCTTGTTGGGCAGGATACTCCCGCCCGAAGAAAACCTAAGGCTATACCGGGAGCAGGGCTGGATTCCACCGGTGCGGGAGATTTATCCGCTTATTATCGGGTCCATGTCCTTCGGCGCGCTTTCCCCCAATATGTGGGAAGGATTGCAGATGGGAGTCGCTTATTTAAATGAAGAACTGGGAATGCCGGTCCGCATCTGCACCGGGGAGGGCGGTTGCCCGCCGAGGCTGCTCCGGTCCCGCTTTTTAAAATACGTCATCCTCCAAATAGCAAGCGGTTACTTCGGCTGGGACGAAATCATCCACGCGATACCCGAGATGAAGGAGGATCCCTGCGCCGTCGAGATTAAATACGGCCAGGGAGCAAAGCCCGGCGACGGCGGCCTCTTGATGTGGTACAAGGTTAACAAGCTGATTGCAGCCATCCGCGGGGTTCCGCCAGGTGTCAGCCTGCCGAGCCCGCCGACGCACCAGACAAAGTACTCCATCGAAGAGTCTGTGGCCAAGATGATCCAGTCAATGTACATGGCATGGGGGTTCAGGGTACCCGTTTATCCGAAGATTTCCGGAACGTCCACAGCGCTTGCGGTGCTCAACAACCTTACGCGTAACCCTTACGCGGCAGGCCTTGCCATTGACGGTGAAGACGGCGGTACGGGAGCCGCATACAACGTCTCAATGGACAACATGGGACACCCTATCGCCAGCAACATCCGTGACTGTTATTTAAATCTGGTAAAGGTGGGGCAGCAAAACGAGATTCCGCTCTTTGCCGGCGGCGGCATCGGAAAAAACGGCAACCTTGCGGCTAACGCCGCAGCGCTTATCATGTTGGGGGCAAGCGGCGTTCAAATAGGCAAGTACATCATGCAGGCGGCTGCGGGCTGCGTTGGTTCGGAATCTGACCGCTGCAACATCTGCAATATCGGACTTTGCCCCAAAGGCATTACCTCGCAGGACCCGCGCCTTTACCGGCGGCTGGACCCGGAGAAGGTGGCCGAACGCGTAGTGGATGTCTTCCTTAGCTTCGACACCGAACTCAGAAAGATCGTTGCACCGCTCGGCCGTTCCACTTCACTCCCTATCGGGATGTCTGACGCGCTGGGAATTGACGATTATCACGCAGCTGAACGCCTGCAAATAAAACACGTAGTCTGAGTGAATTGCAGGTCAGAATTCAGGAGTCAGTATCCAGAATTCAGAACCTGGAATCAATATCTGCTGGGTAGGCTCTGCCTACCAACAACGAGCAGCCGGAATAAGCGCAGCGTTTCCTGCACTCGAGGTTGCTGGGAAAACTATAAGCTAAAGTTTTAGCGGGGAGACAGTTTATGAATAACCAAGAGTTCCTATTGATTTCCGGAATTGAAGGCGGCCACCGCCTTGAGTCACGTATCCTTGAGGAAAGGATCCAGCGGGCAGTGGCAAGCGGCCACAGAAAGCTGCAGATTGAGGCTTACGGCCAGCACGGGATCGGCGGCCGGTTATGGAAAGCAGGAGCAGAAACGGTTTTCGTAAAGATCGTCGGTCCTCCCGGTCAGCGTGTTGGTTCGATGGGCTTTCCCAACACCCGCATCGAAATCATGGGGCCGGCGTCTGACGACGTCGGTTGGCTGAATGCGGGCGCCGAGATCATCGTCCACGGCAACGCGGCAAACGGAACTGCAAACGCAATGGCCCAGGGAAAGATTTACGTTGGGGGTAATATCGGGGCGCGCGGCATGACGATGACCAAGCACAATCCCCGCTTTGAACCCCCGGAGCTGTGGGTTCTCGGTTCCGTCGGTGATTACTTCGCCGAATTTATGGCCGGGGGCATCGCAGTTATATGTGGCCATGAACCCCAAAACAAAGAGAACGTACTGGGGTACCGTCCTTGTGTCGGTATGGTGGGTGGAAAGATTTATTTCCGTGGACCTCATAAGGGTTACAGCCAGCACGACGCCAGGTTGGCAG
>JBFLWY010000062.1:6680-12150 GCA_040757355.1 Bacillota bacterium
GGCCGGGCCAGCCTCGAGGCCGCGTTGCCGGAACTCCCGCCTCTTTCCGGAAAGCGCATCGCCGTCATTGGAGGGGGTCCGGCAGGCATCTCCGTGGCCTGGCAACTCCGGCTTCAGGGTCACGAAGCAGTTGTTTACGATACGCAGGGGTCGCTCGGCGGGAAGCTTTCTTCTGCCATCCCCAGTGCACGGATTCCAGATGAGGTTGTAAACGCCGAAATAGAGCGTATGAAAAAGGTAATCCCCCACATTTATCTCCGGCAGCGCCTCGGGCGCGATGACATGGAACAGCTAAAGGCCGATTACGACTTTATCGTTATCGCCGTGGGAGCGCAAAAACCTCGAATCATACCTATTCCCGGAAAGGAAAGGCTGGTTTCCGCCCTCGATTTTCTCCGCCTGAGCAAGCTGGGCGAGGCGAAGGTCGGCAAGCGCGTGTTAATCATCGGCGCGGGCAACGTAGGGTGTGACGTCGCTACTGAAGCACACCGTTTGGGTGCGGAAGACATTACCTTGATCGATATCCAGGAGCCGCTCTCCTTCGGCAAGGAGCGGAAAGCGGCTGAAGCCGTCGGCGCAAAGTTTCGCTGGCCTTGTTTCAGTAAGGCGGTTACCGAGGAGGGTCTTGAGCTCTCGACGGGCGAGGTGATTCCTGCCGACACCGTCATTATTTCGATTGGTGATATCCCGGACCTTGACTTCCTGCCTGAAACTGTGGAGACTGAACGCGGGTTTATCAAGGTCAATGAAGTCTACCAGACCACAGATCCCCAGATATTCGCCATCGGCGATGCCGTCAGATTGGGGCTTTTGACCGACGCCATCGGTGCCGGCCGGAAAGCGGCGCTGGCGATAGCAGACAGCCTTGCGGGTAAAGACGTCCGACCGGACACACGAGAACGGGTAGATTATTCACGCATAAAACTCGAATACTTCGACCCCCGGTTGACACGCTTTGAGAGTATCGAACAGTGCTCGACCCAATGCTCCTCATGCGGAACCTGCCGGGACTGCGGGATTTGTATCGCGGTCTGTCCCCAAGCCGCGATTTCCAAAAAAGACAACGGAGACGGAGATTTTGAAATGGTGGTGGACCCCGATAGATGCATCGGTTGTGGGTTCTGTGCAGGGGCCTGCCCTTGCGGGATTTGGAACCTCGTGGAAAATGAACCTATTGGGTAAACGACGTGTCCTGATTAACTATTAACAACCATCTAACAGGGTTCTTCTGCTTTCCGCCATCCCGAAAACCCGGTGCGGAACACCTCCGGCAACAGTAAAACTCGGGCAGGATGTTGACTCCCGCCCGCGTTAATATGCGGTACATTATTATATAGGCCGGTTTAACCCCCAGCCCACCGCTATCAACCGCCGCAAGGTTTACGTTCCGGCCGGCAGCCAGTACGCGTACCGCAAATCGTAATCCGTTTCATCGTAGAAGCTGATGTGGGGGTTGCCCGCGGCGTCCAGGGCGAGCGCCGTGTACATGCCTGCACTCCCCTGGTCGTCCACCGTCGTTACGTGCCAGCCGGAAGCGTCCTTGTAAGCGTACTTCAGCGCCGTGTTCGTGATGTCGTAGTAGCTGATGTGCGGGCAGCCGTCTTTGAGCGCTATCGACGTCCAGAGCCCCACCTGGTCGGCGGTGTCGATGCTCTCCGTTTCGGTGTGCCAGCCGGAAGCGTCTTTGTATGCGTACCGCAGGTTCCAGTTCGTGCGGTCGCTGTAGCTGATGTGCGGGTAACCTGAATCATCCAGGGCTATTGACGAGTACTCTCCGACAATAATGCTCGGGGTCGCGCCGTCCACGGTGGTATCGGTCCAGGCGGCGCCGTCGTAACAGGCGTATTTTAGATTGCCGCTGGTTGTGGTGTAGTGGCTTATATGGATGTTGTCCGCCGCGTCGATAGCGATAGAGGACCACTTTCCGGGTCTGTCCGCGGCGGTATCGACGGTCTCCCGGTGCCAGCCGTTTTCATCTTTCCAGGCGTGCTCCAGGTAGTGCTCGGCGGGGCTTACATAGTTGAAATAACTGATGTGCGGACAGCCGGCGGAGTCAAAGGCCAGGCCCGTCATACAGTCGCCGAGAGCGTATACGGAAGAGACCGCGGTTTCGGTGTGCCAACCGCTCTCATCCTTATAGGCGTACTTTATGTCCGTATTGGTTATGTCCCGGTAGCTGATGCAGGGATAACCGGCGGGATTTATCTTGATGCAGGTGCTTGAGCCGACGCTGCCCTGCTCGTCCACCGTTTCTATGTGCCAGCCGGCGCTGTCTTTAAAGGCGTACCGCAGGTCGTCAGCGGTATCGTAAAAGTAGCTGATGTGGGGGTGCCCGTTCGCATCGATGGTTATTGACGTCCATAAGCCGGTAAGGCCTTCTGCGTCGGGGGTTTCTATCTGCCAGGTTCCTGCGGGCCCGGTGGTGAAGCTGAATTCGTAGTCGCTCTCCAGAGAGGCGCCGGAGAGGTCCCTTACGGAACGGGCCGGGATATACACGGTGTAGGTCACGCTGTAATCGAGACTTGCGGCGGGAGCGATGGTTAATACCGTACCGCTTATGCTCTTGTCGAACGGTACGTCGCCGCCGTCCTGGTGCTTTACTGTGATTAAACTGTAGTCGTCGCCCGGCTGGATCTCCTGGTTGAAGGTGACGGTGATGTTCGTGGTCACGGGAACGTTTTCGGCGCCCCCGGCGGGATCGGTCTCCCGGACGGCGAAGGCCTGCTCGGTGGTGAAGCTGAAGGTACAGTCGTTTTTAAGAGGGGTGCCGGAAAGGTCCTTTACTGCTCCGGCGGGAAGGTAGACGGTGTATGTGACGCCGGGGTCGAGGTCGGCGTCCGGGTCGATGGTGAGTGTTATACCGCTTATGTTTTTGGTGAAAGGTATGTCGCCGCCGTCCTGGTGTTTGAGGCTGATGAGGCCGTAGTTGTCGCCGGGCTGTACGGTCTTGTTGAAGGTTACGGTTATTGTTTTGTCCGGTGTGACGCCGGCGGCGTTGTTTATGGGGTCGGTGCCGACGACCGCCGGAGCGCCTTCGGTGGTGAAGCTGTAGCTGAAGTCTTCGGCCAGGGGTTTGCCGGTCGTGTCTTTGACGGCGCCGGCGGGTATGTTTACGGTGTAGACAGCACCGCTGTCCAGGGTGTTGTCCGGGTCGACGGTGAGGGTGCGGCCGCTTATTGTTTTAGTAACGGCAACGTCATTGCCGTTTTGGTTTTTTAAGCTTACCAGGCTGAAGTTGTCGCCTGCCTGGATGTCTTCGGTAAAGGTTAAAGTGACGGTCTTGTCGATCGTTACATTGTCTGCGCCGTGGCGGGGGTCGATTCCGGTTACCGTCGGGGCGCCGGTCTGCCAGCAGGCGTATTTCAAATCGTCGCCTACGCTCCGGTAATAGGTCATCCGGGGGTTACCGGAGGCGTCGAGGGCGAGGGAGATGAACTCGCCGGCGTAATAGCCGTCGGGCACGGTTTCGGTGTGCCACCCGGCGGCGTCCCGGTAGGCGTACTTCGGGTATTTGATTGAGAAGTTCCAGTAGCCGATGTGCGGCCGGCCTTCCCGGTCGAGCGCAAGGGAGGTGTAAAAATTCCAGCCGGTGGTGTCTACGGGGGTTATGTGCCACCCGGAAGCGTCTTTGTAGGCGTATTTGAGGTGGTTGGTGGGGCCGCCGACGGCTTCGTTGGCTTTGGTGTAGCTGATGTGCGGAAAGCCCGCGGCATCCAGGGCGATGGAGGTGTACAATCCGGGATTGCCGGCGGTTTCGACGGCTTCGATGTGCCAGCCGGAGGCGTCTTTAAAGGCGTACCGCAGGTCGCCGGCGTCGGCATAGTAGTAGCTGATATGGGGATTGCCGGCGGGGTCAAGCGCTAAGGATGCCCAGCCTGAGCTGCCGGCTCTTGCTACGGTTTCGGTGTGCCACCCGGCGCTGTCTTTGTACGCGTATTTGAGGTTGCCGGCGGCGCTGTCGAAGTAGGCGATGTGCGGACAGCCGGAAGCGTCGAGTTTGAGGGAGGTGTATCTGCCGGCGTCGCCTTCGGTGTCTACGGTTTCGAGGTGCCAGCCGGCAATGTCTTTGCGGGCGTATTTCAGTGCGGTGTCGGTGGCGTCGTAGTAGCTGATGTGCGGGCAGCCCGCTTCGTCAAGGGTGATGGACGTGAATTCTCCTACGTAAGCCGCGCTGTCCACGGTTTCGTTGTGCCAGATGGTGTCCTTGTATGCGTACATGAGGTGGCCGCCGGTGACATGGTGGTAGCTGACGTGGGGGTTGCCGGCGGTGTCAAGGGCCAGGGAGGTCCACTGGCCGGTGTCGTCCGGCGTGTCGGCAAGTTCTGTATGCCAGGCGCCGGCGGATGTGGTGAAGGTAAAGATGCAGCCGGCGGCCAGGGGGTTGCCTTCGCTGTCCTCTAGTGAACCTGCGGGCAGGTAGACGGTGTAGGTGACGCTGCAGTTCAGGTCGGCGGTGGGGTCGATGGTGAGTACGGGACCGCTCAGGCTGCTGGCGGCAGGCACGTCTACACCGGCCTGGTCTTTTATGCTGATCAGTTGGTAATTGTCGCCTGCGTATACGTTCTCGGACAGGGTGACGGTGATGGTCTTATTCACTCTTACGTCGGCGGCGCCGTTAGGCGGGTCGGTGCTTAGTACGGTCGGCGCGTCTGTGGCAGCCCGGGTGGTGAAGGTGAAGGTGTAGTCGCTGACTGATTGGTTGCCGGCCAGGTCTTTGACGGCGCCGGCGGGAATGTATACGGCGTAGGCGGTGCTGTGGTTGAGGTTGTCGACGGGGTCGATGGTAAGAACAGAGCCGCTCAGGCTGTATGTTGTGTTCACCACTGTGTCGCCGGTCTTTAAGGCGATACTGTCGTAGTTATCGCCAGGCTGGACGTCTTCGCTGAAGGTGAGGTAAACGGTTTGGTCCACGGGGACGTTAGCGGCGCCGTCTAAAGGGTCGGTGCTGTAGACGGTGGGGGCTACGGTATCCGGGGTTGTCACGGTAAGGAGGTTGCCGCCGGCGTCGTAGGAATAGTTGATCCTCTGCCCGTTGGTAAAGGTGACTGAGGTCAAACGGCCAAGGTCGTCGTAAGTGTAAGTGGCAGCGAATGATGGCAGGACTGTACACAAAATAAATATTAATAGAGCACTCATTCTCTGAAAAATATATTTCAGGGTAGACCACTCCTTTCAATATGTACGAGCCATTCGAATAGATTACGTTACTTAGTCAGGTAACCGAGGCTATCATATGTATGATTCTGCTGCAAAAAGCCTGATTTGCCCAAGATGCCACCTACTATTAGTAGAGCAAACGAATCCACGACACTACGAATAGTAGCTGTTTCACCGAAAAAGAGGTTTATACTGACCCCATAGAAGACCAGACAAACGGCATGGTAGAATGGGAGCGATCTAAACAAGGAGGAAAAGAACCATGCCGAAGCGTCAGTGGACAGCCGAAGAAAAGATGCAAATCGTCTTGGCA
>JBFLWY010000063.1:0-1631 GCA_040757355.1 Bacillota bacterium
GGAAGATTCTTTCTACGGGGGAAACCGATGTTCATCGGGGAGTACGCGCACGTCCTTGACGCCAAAGGGCGGGTTTTCGTCCCCGCCGGTTTTAGGGAGGGTCTGGGGGACCGCTTCATTCTAACCAAGGGTCTGGACAGGTGCCTCTTCGGTTTTACGCTGCAAGAGTGGGGCAAACTGGAGGAAAAACTTCACCGCTTGCCGTTTGCCAGGGCGGAAGCGCGAGCGTTTACACGGGTTTTCTTTTCGGGTGCGGCAGCCGTCGATGTGGATAAACAGGGGCGAATACTGGTTCCGGCCAATTTAAGGGAATATGCCGGCCTTGCCAAGGATGTAGTAATATTAGGGGTCTCTTCACGTGTAGAATTCTGGGCGAGGGAAGAGTGGGAACGGTACAGTTTGCAGATTCAGGATAAATACGAACAGATAGCCGAGAAGATCGTGGACCTAAATTTTATGGACGATTCTTAGAAAAACGTGCAAGACCAAACTCGCCAGAAGTAATACCGATGCCTGAGTGACGGGAGGAAACCCGAGGCTGTTTTCAGAAGCAGGAGGCGAGCGGTCGGAGGTCCAAAAACCAAGGCGGAATTCGCCAGGCAAGTACCTTTAAACAATCTTGTCTATGAAATACTGCTTCCGACTTTTGAAACGACCAGGCAAAGCTTTTTGAAGTCTCTCAAGGATTGGGGATGGTGCTGGTCATGCAGTTCCGGCATAAGCCGGTGATGCTCCGCGAGGTAGTCGAATCACTTTCAGTGAAGGCCGACGGTGTTTATGTAGACTGCACGGTCGGGGGCGGTGGGCACGCGGAAGGCATTCTGCGGCTGTTGGGTCCGGAGGGTACGCTGATCGGCCTGGACCGTGACCCGGAAGCGCTCGCGGCCGCACGGGTGCGCCTCGGGAGCGATCCCAGGGTCCGTCTGGTGCGGGCTGATTTCGGCAGGCTGGCTTCAGTCATGGCTGAAATTGGGATCACCCAGGTCGACGGGGTGGTTTACGACCTGGGTGTCTCTTCTTATCAGTTCGACAATCCGGCCCGGGGCTTCACTTATTGGGAAGACGTGCCGCTTGACATGCGGATGGACCCGGAAGGTCCGGTAACCGCAGCGCATTTGGTAAATACCCTCAGTGCAAGGGAACTGGCGCAGATCATCAGGGAATACGGGGAAGAAAAATGGGCGGGGAGGATTGCCGATTTCATTGTGATGGAGCGGGCGGTCCGGCCGATAAGGACCACGGGCGAATTGGTAGAGGTGATAAAAAAAGCGGTGCCGGCGTCTGCCCGCCGGATGGGTCCGCACCCTGCGCGCCGCACCTTTCAAGCACTTCGTATTGCGGTGAACAGGGAACTCAGCGTCTTAAAGGAATCTCTTCCGCAGGCTGTTGCGCTTCTTAAACCGGGCGGGAGGTTGGTGGTCTTAAGCTACCACTCCCTCGAGGACCGGATTGTGAAAGAGTTTATCTGGGCGGCACAAGCGGCCTGTGTTTGCCCGCCCGGGACGCCGGTATGCATATGCGGTAAGAAAAGGCAACTGGTTTCAGTAACGAAGAGACCCCGGACGCCTACCGGGGAGGAGTTGGGGCGCAACCCTCGTTCGCGGAGCGCAAAACTGCGGGTGGCGGAACGT
>JBFLWY010000063.1:1731-12027 GCA_040757355.1 Bacillota bacterium
GCCGGTATGCATATGCGGTAAGAAAAGGCAACTGGTTTCAGTAACGAAG
Organism: Bacillota bacterium; assembly: GCA_040757355.1. Taxonomy (GTDB): domain Bacteria; phylum Bacillota; class Desulfotomaculia; order Desulfotomaculales; family Ammonificaceae; genus DTYU01. Next base: position 1,781 of record JBFLWY010000063.1, read on the forward strand.
AGACCCCGGACGCCTACCGGGGAGGAGTTGGGGCGCAACCCTCGTTCGCGGAGCGCAAAACTGCGGGTGGCGGAACGTGTAACTACAGGGATGGACCTTTAGGGTCCGTTCAACGTTAGAAGAATAGAAAAAACAGGCTGGAATTGGTGCAGCATTTCCGGCATTTGAGGTATGGTTGTGTTTTTTGCAGAAACGGCTTTCGGTCTTGTTACGGCCAACGATCTATAGGAAGGGAGAGTGCATAAGCTTGATACTGGCGAGTGAGCAGCAGCAGACCGTACGCCCGCTGCCGCGCGAAAGGCGGCCTCTTCCGAAGCCTAAAAGAAGGTTGGTGAGAGCCCAACGGGTAAGAATCAGCGGCCTCGTTCTTTTGGGGTTTCTCCTCGGGCTGACCGTAGTTTTATGCCAGGCCAGGATAGCATATGTCGGTTACTGCCTCCAGGATTTTCAAAAGGAAATGGCGCGGGTCGAAGCGGAAAACCAGGCGCTGGAGGGTGCCATCCAGCGTCTCTCCTCACCAGATAAGGTGGAAGCCCTTGCGATGCAGAAGCTGGGTATGGTTCGACCACCGGCCGGGCAAGGTCTCGAGATACCTGTTACCGTATTTCAGGCACCCGCCAATACCGTAAGGAACACACCCGAAGCAGCCAGAGAAAGCAACAGCCGGGTTAAGGAGGGCGGCTGGCTCCAAACATTCCTGGAAACACTGGCACTCAAGCACAATGGTTCTTCTTAACTCATATTAATCGTAATTTTACTATGTAAGGTTTAAACACGGCGGGGGAGTTGTATGACTAACATTGTTGTTCGCAAGCGCCTGACGGTACTACTTTTCCTCGCTGTTATTTTTTTTACCGCGCTTATCGGCCGCCTGGCGTGGCTTCAGTTGGTCCGCGGTGAGGAGCTCGAACGCGGTGCGCAGGAAAACAGGCTTCGCGAGATAACAGTCGAAGCAAAACGAGGCGATATTTGCGACCGGAACGGCAAAGTCCTGGTGACCAGCGTTAGTGCCGACTCGGTGGTGGCCATGCCGGCCCAGATCAAAGCTGCCGAGGCTGCGGAAACTGCTGATAAACTGGCTCCGGTCTTAAATATGGACAGAGATGTGATCTATAGCAGAATTACCCAGAAGAAGTCCTTCGTATGGTTAAAACGCAAGGTAGACTTTCAGACGGCGCAACGGGTACGCAGGTTAAAACTGAAAGGTATCGAGTTGATTGAAGAAAGCCGGCGGCAGTATAACCGTGGATCGCTTGCGGCACACGTTTTGGGAATAGTCGGCGTTGACAACCAGGGGTTGGGCGGCGTCGAGCTTTCATGCCAGCGGGACCTTGTCGGGAAACCAGGCAAAATAGTCATCGAGCAGGACGCAACGGGCCGGGATATCCCGGCGGCGTTACGCCGTTTGCAACAGCCTATTCCGGGGAACAACCTTGTCCTTACCATCGACGAGACAATCCAGTATTTTGTAGAGCGAGAGCTGGATAAAATTGTTGATACCCACCACCCGGCAAGCGCGGTTATAATCGTGATGGACCCCAACAACGGCGAAATACTTGCCCTTGGCAACCGGCCCACCTTTGAGCCCGAAAAGTGGCGGGAAACCCCGCAGTCGGTCTGGGACCGAAATCCGGCGATCTGGCAGCTCTACGAGCCCGGTTCTACCTTCAAGATCGTCACTGCGGCGGCAGGACTTGCGGAGGGCGTGGTGGATGCAAACAGCCGTTTTCACTGTCCGGGTTTTATCAAGGTGGCGGACAGAAGGATCCGCTGCTGGAAGGCCGGTGGTCACGGGAGCCAGTCTTTCGAGGAAGTTGTACAGCACTCCTGCAATCCTGGTTTTATCCAGGTAGGGCTGAATCTTGGTCGCGAGCGGTTTTACAAGTACGTGAACGCTTTCGGCTTCGGTGAATATACGGGGATTGATCTGCCCGGGGAGGCAAAGGGAATACTGATTCCCAGGGAAAAAGCCACCAATCTGAATATAGCGACGATGGCCATCGGCCAATCAATCGCGGTTACACCTATTCAACTGGTCACTGCGGCCGCGGCGGTCGCCAATGGGGGAGAGTTGGTTGAACCGCAGCTCGTACGGTCAGTCACATCGCCGGAAGGCAAGGTGTTGCGGACCGTTGAACCGCACCGGGTAAGGAGGGTGTTCCCGGAGGAAAAAGCGCGGGAACTGCAAAGGCTTTTGGAGAACGTAGTTCTGAAAGGAACAGGGGTCAACGCCTACCTTGAAGGCTACCGGACCGCGGGAAAGACCGGGACGGCGCAAGTGGTGGGGCCGACAGGCGGGTACGTAAGCGGAAAGTACGTTTCCTCGTTTATCGGTTTTGCGCCGGTCGACGACCCCAGGCTTGTTACCTTGGTCGTGGTTTACGAACCGAAGAGCGGGGTTTACTTTGGAAGCCAGGTCGCTGCCCCCGTCTTTAAAGCCGTGATGGAGGACGCGCTCCGCTACCTGGGCGTTCCGCAGCAGGCGGGTTTGGAAAAACCGCAGCAGCCGTGGTTCATGGTTGAAGAAGAACCAAAACCGGTAACGGTGCCCGAACTGGTAAACCTCCCGCTTCATGAGGCTGTAGAGAGCCTCAAAGCGGCCGGGCTTGGGTTTACGCTTCGCGGCGAGGGGGATGTGGTGCGTGCTCAGGTGCCCCAAGGCGGAGCGACAGTGCTGTCCGGGACCAGGGTGGTGCTCGAGCTGAAAGCAGCGCCGGGCAACGGGACGGAGGTTACGGTGCCCGACGTAACAGGCCTGACAATCAAAGACGCAGCCATGCTGCTTGAGAAGGTGGGCCTGACTCTAGCGCCTTCGGGTAGCGGGGTGGCCCGGGCGCAGGAACCGGCGGCAGGGACGAAGGTACAGCGCGGGCAAACGATAGAGGTGGAGTTCGCTTCGCCTGAAGAGAGCCCGGAGGATGCTGAACCGACGGTACTCCATCCCTGACGTAGAAGAACCTCCAAATTAAAACGCTGCAAACAGGACTTGTTTGCTGTTTGGATTGGTAATAATATCTTATAGCAATGATTTCTATTTTTCGTTGAAAGAATTTAAACCAAGTTAAAGGCAAAACCATAGGGCAGAACGTAAGAATAAGGAACAAATTCGGCCTTTAAGAGGAGACTTGGGTTTGAGAGACGAACTCGATAAGGTATTCGCGCTTAGCCCTTCCGGTCTGGCTTACGACTCACGGCAGGTCAAGCCGGGTTTTGTTTTTTTTGCTATCAAGGGTTTCGTTCAGGACGGACACAACTACGTTGCGGATGCGGTCCGGCGCGGTGCGGTGGGGGTTGTGGCTGAAAAGGCCGTCGAGGTACCGGCCGGAGTGCTCTTGGTCAAAGTGCCTGACACACGCCTCGCACTTGCTCTGGCAGCAGCGCGTTTCTACGGTTATCCGGGGCAACGGCTGCGCCTGGTCGGAGTAACCGGCACCAACGGCAAAACGACCACCACCCACCTTATCAGTGCGCTTTACCAGGCGCGGGGTGAGAAAGTGGGACTTATCGGTACCCTGTACGCGAAAATAGGTGACCTTTTTATACCGGAGGAGCGGACCACCCCTGAGTCTTTGAACCTCCAGGCACTTCTTTGCCGGATGGCAGAGAAAGGGGCCACGACGGTTGTAATGGAAGTCTCGTCGCATGCCCTGGCACTTAAGCGGGTCGCGGGGCTGGAGTTTGACGTTGCTATTTTTACTAATTTAACACAGGACCATCTGGACTTTCACCGGGACGCGGAGGATTATTTCAAGGCTAAGGCGGCACTTTTTACGCAGTTCCTTAAACCCGGTTTGAAAGCCAGGCCGAAATTGTCGGTACTTAACATTGACGATCCTTACGGAGTCAGGCTTTCCGCAGTCAGCAACGGCAGAATAATCAAGTACGGGGTTGACGGGGTCGCGGATGTCCGCGCGCGGGACATCGTACTGACGGGGGCCGGCACCCGGTATGTTGCTGAGGGCTCCTGGGGGCAGGTTCCGGTGAGGCTGAAACTTGTAGGACGGTTTAATGTTTATAATTCGCTGGCGGCGTTTGCTGTCGGCTTGGGTGAGGGGTTTCCCCCGGAAGAGATGGCGCGGGTGCTTGAAAACGTGTCGGTAGTACCCGGGCGCTTCGAGCAGGTAGACATGGGTCAGGATTTCACCGTGGTAGTAGACTACGCCCATACACCCGATGGATTGGAGAACGTTCTGCGCGCGGCGCGGGCATTGACCCGAGAAAGGGTTATAGTCGTCTTCGGTTGCGGCGGTGACCGGGACCCGACGAAGAGGCCTGTGATGGGGGAACTGGCGGGAAAGCTGGCGGACTTCACAGTGGTGACCTCGGACAACCCGCGCAGCGAGGAGCCCCTGGCGATTATCAATGCTATCGAGGCGGGTTTACGGCGCGTTACGCGGCATGAAAGCTATGTTGTGGAACCTGACAGGAGGCAGGCAATCGCCGCCGCCCTTCAGCGGGCGCGAACCGGTGACGTGGTGGTGATTGCGGGGAAGGGCCACGAGGACTACCAGATTATCGGCGAAGCGAAACTGCCGTTCGACGACCGGAAGATAGCGGCGGCGGTGTTGAGGGATCTTGTACAAGAGAAGGGTAGAGGAGTCGCTCACGACCAGCACTCAAAAGGCGTCTGACACTGATAGTGGCGCACCATGGCTTTAGGTTTTTTGATGTAAGCTAATAACAATTATAAATGTTTGATTGAGTGCTGGTCACTACCGGGAATGAAAATAGTCAATTGCTTATGCTTCGGTCTTTTTATCAACGTTGAACGTTGAACGGACCCCACCCAGCACTCAATAGACTTCTTGCACTTCGAAGGACAGACCTTCATTGAGCTTAATGAAGTGATAGCTTTCAAACTTCAAGGATTACATTGAGTGCTGGGCTGGCAGGATAAGGTTGAACGATTTCGGAGCAGTAACCCATGCGGGGCATTCGGCCCGCACCGGCGAAGGGACTAAAATAAACGCTGTAAATAATGATTTGCCTGTTGTCACACATTTATTTTCTTGATTCATAACGTTCTTGGCGTCTTGGCGGTGGATCTATTTTCAGAGGAGCGAACAAGTGGGTAGACCACCCAAGAAAATGGTGAAACAACGAGCTTTTTAAAGTATGATCCTAAAACATTGAGATAGGAGCGATAACAGGTTAAATGTTCCCGTTAGCCGTAGCAGAGGCAGCACTGGTGCTGGGTGCCGACCTGATCCAGGGAGACCCGGCCATGACCGTGACGGCTGTTACCACAGACAGCCGGAACGTTGTTCCGGGAGCGCTTTTTTTTGCCCTTCAGGGAGAACGGCATGACGGGCACGAATTCGTCCCCCAAGCGCTTGCCCGGGGGGCGGTCGGCGCAGTTGTGTCCAGGACGTTGCCTGCGCTGCCGGCTGGGGCGGCAGTCCTCCTGGTACCCGATGTCCTGAATGCGCTGGGGAAGCTGGCGTGTTACGTCCGCAAGCGGGCTGGTGTTTTCTTGATAGGAGTAACCGGCAGTACCGGAAAGACCAGCACCAAGGATATTCTATCGGCTGTGCTGGGGGTAAAGTACCGGGTTCTTTCCACGCACGGGAACCTGAATAATGAAATCGGCGTACCGCTCACCTTACTGGAAATCGAGCCGGATCACGAGGTGGCGGTAGTGGAAATGGCGATGAGGGCACCCGGGGAGATTGCCGCGCTCGCACGCATTTCGAGCCCGAACGCTGCCGTCATCACCAACATCGGTGAAACCCACCTGGAACGTCTGGGAAGTGTCAGGGAGATTGCCGGCGCTAAGGGAGAAATCCTGGACTTTGTTCCGCCTGAAGGGTTCGCAGTGCTTCATGCCGAAAGCCCGTTTGTTTACGCTGAAGCTAAGCGCTGCAAGGGCCGCGTGGTTTTCTTCGGTACAGTAAGCGAGGCAACCGTGCAATTGGTTGACTATACTCCTGACAACGGCGGCGGCCGCTTCAGAGTTGTCGCAGAGGGGGTAGAAGAGGATTACTATATACCTGTGCCCGGCCGTCACAATGCCATAAATGCACTGGCGGCCGTTGCGGTAGCGCGGGAATTTGGGCTGCGTCCGGATGAGATACGGGAGGGGTTCCGGCGCGTAAAACTTAGCAGCATGCGTCTGGAAATCAAGAAATACGGCTCACTAACGGTGATAAACGATTCCTACAACGCGAACCCCGCTTCAATGCGCGCCGCGCTTGCCGTGCTGCAGGAAGTTGCCCGGGGCCGGCGGCGGGTGGCCGTTCTGGGTGACATGCTCGAACTCGGAGAAAGAACCGTGAGTGCCCACCGGGAACTCGGTGAGGCGGCTGCAGGGGCGGCGGACTTTATCCTGGCGGTTGGGAAAATGGCTGAAGAGATCGCTGCAGGAGCCGTTGCTTTGGGTTTACCGGCCGACAAGGTAACAACCTGTCCTGATGCGGTGCAGGCAGCAGAGGCCCTGAGAGAGATGCCGCTCGGTGAAGCGGTTGTACTCGTCAAAGCTTCGCGAAGTATGCACCTCGAAACGATTGTTGAATTCCTCTGTTCAGGGGGTGCGAAGGGTTGACCACTCCTGTAACCGGTGCGTTTCTTGTTTCACTTCTGGCTACGGTGGTTGCCGGGCCGGTATTGATCCCCGTACTTAAACAGCTTAAAATCGGTCAGCGAGTGCGCTACGACGGGCCTTCACGCCACCTTTCCAAAGCCGGTACGCCCACCATGGGCGGAGTGATCTTCCTGCTGGGCATCACTCTCGCGGTGCTGTGGTTCGGCCGGGGGAGCCCGGAAGCGATGGTTCTGATTCTCGTCACGCTCTCTTACGGGCTTGTGGGTTTTCTGGACGATTTCTTGAAGGTGATTAAGCACAGGTCGCTCGGGTTAAGAGCGCGGGAAAAGCTGCTGGTACAGGCGGTAGTCGCCTTCGGTCTAGCGGTCTTTGCGGTCTTCTTTCTCGGCCGGGGTACGGACATTACGATTCCTTTCTCAGGTTTTTTCCAGGACGGCGGGATTCACGTCGATTATGGATTCTGGTTCTTTGCCTTTTTCACCGTCCTGGTTTTGCTTTCGGCGGCAAACGCAGTGAATCTTACAGACGGCCTTGACGGTCTGGCGGCGGGCCTGACTGTGATAGCCGCCGGCGTGTATGTCATTTTTGCGCTGGTCATGGACAAAACCGGTTTGGCGGCCGGTCTGAGTGCGGTAACCGGCGGATGCCTTGGTTTTTTGCTGTACAACCGGCACCCGGCGCGGGTTTTTATGGGCGATACCGGCTCACTGGCGCTCGGGGGGGCGCTTGGAACAGCGGCGGTTCTGACGCGCAGTGAACTTTTCCTGTTGATAATCGGGGCGGTTTTCGCGGCGGAAACCTTATCCGTGATCTTGCAGGTTGTTTCGTTTCAGCTTACGGGTAAACGGATTTTCCGGATGAGCCCGCTGCACCATCATTTTGAACTCGGTGGGTGGTCCGAAAACCGCGTGGTTGTAACCTTCTGGCTTGCCGGGCTGGTTACGGGACTGGTTGGGTTGACCGGCATCTACCGGTTGGGTTAATTGAAAAAGTCTTTGGTTAAGGTTCCGAGTCAAAAGTCCAAAATGCTTTAAAAAGGATGGATTTAACCAAATTATTTTTCCGGCTTGTGGCTAAACATAGGAGCGTGTTTCTGTTGGAACTTAGCGGAAGAAAGGTACTTGTTGTCGGCGCGGGTAAGAGCGGCATCGCCGCGGCGCGCTTTCTAGGGCAAAAGGGCGCGGCGGTGACGCTGACAGATATTAAACCGGCTACAGAACTGGTAGAAGCGGCCAGTATCGGAGTTGCGACATTTTTTGGGGACTATCCGGCAGCCCGGGGATACGACCTGCTGGTGGTCAGTCCGGGGGTGCCTTTGTCGGCGGCGCCGGTGGCAGAAGCACTGAACCTCGGGATAGAGGTTATCGGGGAACTGGAACTGGCCTACCGCTTTGCCCGGGCGCCGATTGTGGCGATCACAGGGACGAACGGTAAAACGACCACTACTGCCCTGACCGGTGAAATCTTCCGGACTGCCGGGCGCCGGACGCTGGTAGCCGGTAATATCGGTGTACCGCTGGTGACTGCGGTGGAGGATTACGGGCCGGAGGATATAATCGTTGCCGAAGTCTCAAGCTTTCAGCTTGAAACAGCGCACAGTTTCCGCCCGCGGGTGGCGGTGGTCCTGAACGTTACCTACGACCACCTGGACCGGCACCATACAATGGCGGAATATGCGGCGTCAAAAGCACGGATCTTTGCCAATCAAGGAGAAGAGGACGCGGCGGTCTTGAACCTGGATGACCCCATTGTGGCGGCGATGAAAGAATCTGCCCGTGGAAGCGTATTGTTCTTCAGCCGGCGGCATAATTTGGATACGGGGGCCTTTGTCCATGCGGGCAGGGTGGTTGTCAAAAAGGACGGGGTGCTTACCGAAATATGCGGCACTAACGAACTCGGGATACCCGGCCTGCACAACCTTGAGAACGCGCTGGCGTCGTCAGCAGCGGCTACTTTCCTCGGGGTGCCTGGAGCTGTTGTAGGAAGGGCGCTGCGCGAGTTTCGGGGGGTTGTTCACCGGTTGGAGTTTGTGGACGAGGTCGGCGGAGTGCGATACGTGAATGATTCTAAAGGGACGAATCCCGACGCAGCCATAAAAGCACTGGAGTCGTACCGGCAGCCGATTGTTTTAATAGCGGGAGGGCGGAACAAAGGTAACGATTTCACCGCGTTTGCGGCCAAAATAAGCGAGAAGGCACGTGCGTTGGTAGTTTTAGGCGAGAGCGCGGCGGAAATCGCTGCGGCGGCACGTGCCGCCGGGGTCACAGCCGTCTTTTATGCGAAGGACTTGCGAGATGCCGTATTGCAGGCAAGGGATGCGGCTGTTCCGGGGGACGTTGTCCTTTTGTCACCAGCCTGCGCAAGTTGGGACATGTTTAAAAACTATGAAGAGCGGGGCGAATTGTTCAAAAAGATAGTCCGGGAGATCGCCGGTTCCGCGTAAGGCTGAAAAAGTGAGGTAACTTTAAGAGTACGCCTTAGGGATAACGGCGGCGGCCTTGATTTGTTATCGGACTCAGGACTCGGGACTCGCGTAGCGGCCCACGAACCACATCATAGACGCGGACATCAAGGGCTTCTTTGACACCGTCCAGCACGAATGGCTAATTCGGATGCTTGAACTGCAGGTAGCCGACAAGCAGTTCGTCCGGCTTATCAAGCGGTTTCTGAAAGCGGGGGTAATAGAGGACGGGCTCTGGCACGCGGCCGAAGAAGGGACACCCCAGGGAGGGATAATCAGCCCGGTACTCAGCAACATTTACCTGCACTATGCATTAGACCTGTGGTTTGACAAGGCGGTTATCCCGAAGCTCAAGGGTTATGCGGAGCTAATCCGGTACTGCGATGACTTTATCATCTGTGTCCAGAAGAAACCTGTCTGCGTGCGGACACGCACAGGCAGGGAGGACGCTGAGAGGATTCTTGCGGCCTTGAAGGAGCGGCTGGCCAAGTTTGGCTTGGAGCTATCAACGGAGAAGACCAAGGTAATTCCTTTTGGGCGGTATGCGGAGGAGAATGCCCGGAGGAAAGGGCAGAAGCCGCCGGCCTTTGACTTCTTAGGATTCACCCACTTCAATGGCAAGACCCGAAGCGGTCACTACAAGCTTGGGCGGCGCACGAGCGCCAAGAGGTTCCGGGAGAAGCTCAAGGCGGTAAAGAAGTGGGTCGAGGCGGTGAGGTACCTGATGCCGCTACGGGAGTGGTGGCCGATATTCCAGGTCAAGCTGATGGGTCATCAGCGGTACTACGGGGTTAGCGGCAACTATGAGAGGGTCTATGTTAACCTCTATGCTTTCAGCGGTTGATGTGTGTAAGCTTTCTTGAAGAGCCGGATGCGGGAAATCCGCACGTCCGGTTCTGTGAGGGGCGTAGAGAGTAATCGATACGTCTACTCGACAAATGGTTCAATCGCTTGGCTTCGGCCTTTTATCAACGTCGAACGTCGAACGGACCCCACCCAGCACTCAATAGACTTCTTGCACTTCGAAGGACAGACCTTCATTGAGCTTAATGAAGTGATAGCTTTCAAAACTTCAAGGATTACATTGAGTGCTGGGTGTCAGTATAAGGTTAAACGTATTTTCGGGGGAGTCGTTCACGACCCAGCACTCAATGGACTTTTTGCCCTTTGAAGGACAGACCTTCATTGAGCTTAAATGCCCAGCACTCAATAGGACTTTTTGAGCTTTGGAGGAGAGACCTTCTT
>JBFLWY010000064.1:0-11261 GCA_040757355.1 Bacillota bacterium
GAGCACGACGGACAGCCTGTACATTACAGCAAGGTTGCAAACGCTTTGAAGGTAAGCCGGTGGACGGCGTATGATATCCTTCGCCAGCTCGAACAGGACGGCTACCTGGAAGCGGTATACGAAACAGGAAGAGAGGAGAGAGGACCGGGGCGAACCCTCGTGTTTTACAAGCCCGCAATAAAAAACGAGGCAGCGAACAGGGAGCTTGTGGAGGAGTGGTTAGCACTTAGGGCGCGCTTACTGAAGCTGCTTGAGAAAAAACGGCAGCGGGCGAAGGAAATAGTGGCGGAATTGCTGCATGAGCTTCCGGAAATGCAGGGACGGCTGGCAAAGACCGCATACAACCTTGCGGTGTTGCTTGCCCACCTCGGTGAAATAAGCGCAAACGGACGCAGGTTTCTTGCCGACATAATAGCCAGGGCGCGCCATCCCGAAGAGCGACTGAGTCTTTTTACCGGGGCGGCGATCGGTACATTGATCGGGGGCGTAATCTCCGGGCCGGTAGAAAAGTGTATCAAACGCTTGCAGGAACAGATTGCAGAGCTTGAGCCGGGCGAAGTTCACTCCCTGGCAAGTTTTCTTAAAGAAGGGCTTGAGCGTTCAATCTAAACCTCGAGTGTTAAAACGGGGGTGGTAAAGAAAACTACTATGCTTAGATGAGGCGAAAAGGGAAAAAGCTAAATAGGACAATACAAGGAGGGGATTCCATGTCGAATGTATTGCCGAGTTTTGAGATGGCAAAACGTTTTTTCGGTGAACAGATTGTGCGGCAGATGCTCGGATATATCGACCGCAATCCCGAAGACAATATCCCTAAAATCCTCAATCTAACAAAGAAACTTGCGAAAAGACAGCACCACCAGCAGCATGCACTGAAGATCGCTGAATGGTATGAAAAAAATCCGGCGGGGCGGGCATATATTAATAAGCTTTTCGACCGTACGCACCCGAACGTAAAAAGGCGGCTCCTTTACAACTGGTTCATCAATGCGATGATCTTCGGAATTCCGTACCAGCAGGAGCTTTCTCAGAAGTTGGGTGTGCACATTCCGAACTTTTTTCTCGTTGACCCTACCAGCGACTGCAACCTCCGGTGTGAGGGCTGCTGGGCCGGGATGTATGCCAAACACGACACGCTCGATTTTGAAACCTTGGACCGGCTGATGAATGAGGCAAAGGAACTCGGTATATATTGGGTGGTGATGTCCGGCGGCGAGCCGTTCAAGTACCCGCACCTTATTCGCCTGGCGAAAAAGCATCCCGATCTGGCCTTTATGGTCTATACGAACGGTACTTTGATAACCGAAAAGACGGCCGATGCCATAGTGGAGGCGGGGAACCTTTCCCCGGCGATAAGCCTCGAAGGATGGCGTGAGCAGACCGATGCCAGGCGCGGCAAAGGTGTGTTCGACCGGATCATGAGGGCCATGGATGCACTGCGGGAACGGGGGGCCGTCTTCGGGATTTCAATCACCATCACCAAATATAACGTCAACGAGGTTACCAGCGACGAGTTTGTCGATTTTCTCATTGAAAAGGGAGCTGTTTACGGCTGGACTTTTCACTATATTCCCGTAGGCCGGAACCCGAACCTGGACCTGATGGTGACGCCCGACCAGAGGGCCTACCTGGCGGAGCGGATCCCTTACATCAGAACGCATAAGCAGATCCAGATTGCCGATTTCTGGAACGACGGCGCACTTACCTGCGGATGCATTGCAGGCGGCAGGATGTATTTCCACATTTCGGCCAGCGGTAACGTAGAGCCCTGCGCATTTGCCCATTTTTCCGTGGACAACATAAAGGGGAAAACGCTCCTGGAAGTGCTTAAAAACCCGTTGTTTGCGGCCTTCCAGAAGCGGCAGCCGTTCAGCGATAACTTCCTACGGCCCTGCCCGATTATCGATGTACCACAGGCCCTGAGGGATATCGTCTCCGAGACCGGTGCACGTCCTACCCACCCGGGAGCGGAGTCGGTACTGACCGGGACTATCGCCTCTTATCTCGACCGGCGTTCCGAGGAGTGGGGGAGGGTCGCCGACAGGATTGCGGCCCAGAAAAAGGAAGCCGGGCCTAGAACCGCCCAGGCGAATTAATCCTGTTTAAATAAAGTCACAGGTATTGCTAAAGCCGCAGCACGCGGTTTTTTTTTGTTTATGATTGACGCATTCGGTTCACTGCTGTTTAATCCCCATTTAACTGGAAATAATGATAGGTGATGAGAATATCCTTTTTTTCGGATAAGAAGTGACTCTCGGGAGTTTTCCCGGGGTAGGGGGTTGCAAGTTTGCGAATCTTGACGGGGTTGGTTCTTTTGTTAACTGCGCTTGCCATCGGGGCGTGGTTCCAACTTAATTCCGGTGTTAAACAAAAGGTCGAAATTCGTCCTTCAGGAGAGTACGTCCGGTTGTACCGCTACTCCACCGGTAAGGTGGAAGTATTGCCCCTTGAAGAGTACGTCGTGGGCGTCGTGGCTGCGGAGATGCCCGCTTCATTCCCGCCTGAGGCTTTGAAGGCGCAGGCAGTGGCGGCGCGAACATACGTATTGCGGCGGATTCTTTCGGGCGGGGTATCAAACAACCCGCATCCGGGAGCCGATCTTTGCGACGACCCGCGTCACGGGCAGGCGTATCTCAGCCGGGAGGCATTGAAGCAAAAGTGGGGCGTGCTTGCTTATTACCGGGATTATTTTAAGGTAAAAAAGGCTGTAGGCGATACCGCCGGCCTTGTGCTTACCTATAATGGGCGGTTGATCGACCCCGTTTATCATGCCTCCTGCGGCGGCTGCACAGAAAACGCCGGCGACGTGTGGCAGGTCGATGTCCCCTACCTTAAGAGCGTGCCGTGTCCTTATGATTGCTATCCAAAGGCGGTGGAAACCCGCACTTTTTCGCTGGCCGACATAGAAAAGTTCCTTGCAACGGCAAAAGAGGCGGCTGCCTTTTCGGCGTCGGCCGAAAAAGGTTTAAGAATTCAACTGGCCGGAATAACTGAAACCGGTAGGGCAAAAGAAATACTGGTCAACGGCGTCTCTTTTCCCGCGACCCTGGTGCGCGAACGTTTGGGTCTGAAATCTACCAGGTTTACCTGGGCGGTAAAAGATGGCCGTGTTACGTTTACCACGGTTGGTTACGGTCACGGTGTGGGTCTCTGCCAGTACGGCGCGAAAGGAATGGCCGAACACGGGTACGACTTCAAGAAGATACTCACGCACTATTTCAGCGGGGTAAAGATAGTCAAGTATTGACCATGTAGCCGCTGCCGTTATCCCTACGCGCAGAATAATTAAAAGCAGAGCGTGATGCTTTTAGTATCAAATATGGGATTTTCTTACGCTGTCACTTTCCTGTTAGCTGCCGCTGTTTTCGTGGTTAAGTTGGGTTTTCACGCTTCCGCTGGTGTGTAACCGTGAGCCGCTTCTCCCGGTGAAATTCCAAGACTCAGGCCTAACTATTCATCCTGCCACCTACCATTTACCCAGCACTCGACCAAGAGATAAAGCTACAGCCTGACAGAAAAATGAAGTTGCTTAGGAGTTAGTGTTAACAATAAGGTTGAGTGCTGGGCGGCGAGAAACAAGCAGTGCGAGAAAGGCAAGTACCTGAGAACCGGACGGCGAGCATGACGAAGCACTGCGTCGTTATCGCCGCGCCCGACGGGAAGCCTGAATAGTTAAACTCAGGCCAAGCCCGAAAGATGGCGAAATACGCCTTTGAACAAGCATTCGTTCCTTCTCCCGGGCATATAGATTAAGAGTAGCAGATGGGAAGCGGGAGGTAGGGTGATGCAGGATTATATCCAGCGGCGGGTGCTTGACATCTGTATGTATATTCTTGAAACCCAATCCACGGTGCGGCAGGCGGCGCAGGTGTTTAAGGTTTCAAAAAGCACAGTGCATAAGGATATGACTGAGCGCCTCCCTTTGCTGAATAAAAAGCTGGCACAGAAGGTAAGAGCGGTGTTAAACATGAACAAAGCCGAGCGGCACCTGCGCGGAGGAGAGGCTACAAGAAGGAAGTATAAGGAGACAGGGTAAAAATTTGCTGTGGCTAAAGGAATTTCCCCAAAAAATGTAGAATATACCTTAGCATCTGCATGGCTGACGTGCTGTTTTTTGAGGCTTATTCTCGCATACTTTTTTGTGTTGACCTTCGGACAGGCATAGAGAGTCATGGGAGGGAAGCAGATGCTGGGTTTAGCTCCGGATATCGGGATCGACCTCGGGACCGCGACGGTGCTGGTTTTCGCCAAGGGCAGGGGGATCGTCCTTAAAGAGCCTTCAGTGGTTGCCATAAACCGGGACGATAACAAGGTTATCTCGGTGGGTGAAGAAGCGCGGCGGATGCTCGGGCGTACACCCGGGAACATTATTGCGGTACGTCCGCTGAGGGAGGGAGTCATCGCAGATTACGACGTAACGGAGAGGATGCTGCGCTACTTTATCGAAAAATGCGGGTGCCGGAAGTTTTTTGCGCGACCGCGCGTGATGGTCTGCATCCCGACGGGGGTAACGAGTGTGGAAGAGCGAGCGGTCCGGCAGGCCGCGGTCCAGGCCGGGGCACGCCAGGCTTTTTTAATTGAAGAGCCGATGGCTGCTGCACTCGGTGCGGGTATTGATGTAAGTGACGCCAGCGGGTCAATGGTCATAGACATAGGCGGGGGAACGACTGACATAGCGGTCTTGTCACTCGGCGGTATTGTGTGTTCAACTTCTACTAGAGTGGGTGGGGACAAGTTTGACGAGGCGATTGTCCGGTACATCAGGCGCGAGTTTAACATGATCATCGGCGAGCGTTCTGCGGAAGAACTAAAGATCGAGATTGGTACTGCTTACCCGACGAACAACACCGAACGCACCGCCAGCATTCGCGGCCGGGACCTGGTAACCGGCCTGCCCCGTTCGGTTACGGTCAGTAGCAGGCAGGTATGGGAAGCCGTCCGGGAGCCGCTGGAATCTATCGTAAGTGCGGTGAAAGGGGTTTTGGAGCGCACGCCTCCGGAACTTGCTGCCGATATCGTGGACAAGGGGATTGTAATGACCGGGGGGGGATCGCTCCTGCACGGGATCGAGACTCTTATTTCCAAGGAGACAGGATTGGCGGTTTATGTAGCGGATGACCCGGTATCCTGTGTTGCGCTCGGTACCGGGAGAGCGCTCGGGATGCTGAACATCCTGTCCCGCTCACGGAATTGACAAACGCGAGGTATTCGGTGTGACACTGTACTGGCCAACCAAAGGAAGTGTTAATACAGCGGCTACTGTGGAAGCCGCGCTTTCCCGTGCGCGGGAACTCGGTCTAAGGCATATTGTGGTGGCTTCCTGTTCAGGGGCGACGGCGGAACATTTTATCGGGGCGGGACTCGACATAGTCTGCGTCACCCACCAGGTCGGCTTCGAGTCCTCCGGTGTTGACGAAATGCCGCCGGAAACAAGAGCTAGACTGAGGCAGGCCGGGATTAAGGTATTGACCGCAACTCATCTATTGGCCGGTCTGGACAGAGCACTCCGGTTTAAGTTCGGCGGCGTGTACCCGGCGGAGATAGTTGCTGCCGTCTTCCGGATGTTTGGCCAGGGGTTGAAGGTTTGTGTTGAAATCAGCTCTATGGCGCTTGACGCCGGGCTTATCCCCTTTGGCGCGGACGTGGTAGCGGTCGCCGGTACGGCCAGCGGCGCCGATACCGCGGTTGTTATCACACCGGCACATTCTCAACACTTCTTCGACGGTAAAATACGCGAGATCATTTGCAAACCCAGGGATTTTTAATCTTGGTGTGTAGCTATTCAGCCCCTCACCTACCACTTACCCCGCACTCAACTTCGTGTGTAAAGGCTACAGGAACTACGCTGCTTTTACCGGCCGAGATGAGTGCGGGGCTGATCCAGCACTCAATGCGGTATACACTATATAGACTGCAAGCCTGGACCACCATAAGACTACCGGAACCATACTGAATTTACCGTATAAGTTGAGTGCTGGATTGTTTATCGCTGTGCCCCTCAGAGTACCTGAATAGTTACCTTGGTGTTATTTGCTTAATAAAGAATAATTATTCAGTTGAACTATTGACCGGTTCAAATTTATAATTTGGTTGGATTAAGCCTTCGGATCGCCGCTTTGAGACTCTGATAAAGTAGGGTTGAAATGCCACGGCTCTTGGTCTTTTTTGCCGCCATTATTGTTCTGGTCGCCGGATTCCTGTGGGAGCAAAAAGACTGCAAGGAAAACGGGGGTAAAAAAACCGCTGAGGTTACCCCCGGTGTTTACTTTGTAGATTCCCGGGATACTTGCCGGTTACGTAGCTTGCCCGGAGTTAGCGTGAGCGACAATGCCTCCGGCGACCGGGTTCTGGTTCGTGTTACTTCCCCTGTTTCCTTTCCGGCCGATATTGAGCTCAATCCATATTCGGTCGACGACCGTGTGGCTTCCGAGTTAAGGAATTCCCAAGAGGACATGCTCCATGTAGATGTTCTTCTTTTTTCCCCGGGCGACAAAAAAGAGGTAGCTGATGCGGTTATCGCCGAAGGCGGGAAGGTTTTGAAGGGGTTGGAGGAAACGGAAACTACTGCCTTACGGGTTGAACTCCCGCCGCGGGCTTTAGAAAGCCTTGCGTCGAAAGAGCCGGTGCTGCGGATTGAACCGTACGAGGAGCGGCATTTTCTTGCCGACCGGGCTGCGGCGGTAACGGGAACAGCGCCTGCGCTGGTGCCGGGCTTTATAAGCCCCAACGGTCTGTCCGGCACCGGACAGATAGTCGGGGTTGCAGACAGCGGACTCGACAAGGGCCGCCTTGACGACTTGCATCCTGACCTGCAAAGTACGCCGGGCAAGATGCCCAAGGTTGTGCTTCTACGGTCCTGGGCCGACGGGCCGCTAAGTGATCCCAGCGGACATGGCACGCACATGGCCGGGATCGTCGCCGGGACAGGAGCGGCTTCCGAGGGGCGTTATAGGGGGGTTGCCCCAGGGGCCAGCATTTATTTTCAGGCCATTGCCAACAGCGCCGGTGAGCCGGACCTCCCCGCGGACCTCGTTTCTCTCTTCCGGCCCGCTTATAGCGCGGGTGTAAGGGTTCATGTCGACGGCTGGGGCGGCGGTAAAAACAGTTACTCCGCGGCTGCGTCCCAGATCGACCGCTTTTGCTTTTACTATCCCGACTTTTTACCGATCTTTGGCGCCGGCAACAGCGGCCCCAAATCAGGGACCTTAACGAGTGAAGCCAACAGCAAGAACGCCCTGGTGGTTGGTGCAACCCAAAATCCGCGGCCGCTTTTTGGGTATACGGATTCCAGGAAAGTGGCCTCGTTATCCAGCAGCGGGCCAGCAGGGGACGGCAGACTGAAACCCGACCTCGTAGCCCCCGGCGCGGGGATAATTGCACCAAGCTCCCGGACGGCGCTCCTGTTTACGGGAGAGGGGTTGTACCGGCAACTTGAAGGAACGAGCATGGCAGCGGCGGTTACCGGTGGAGCGGTTGTGCTGCTGCGGGAATACCTCCAGAAACAAGAGGAGCAAAACTCGCCGCAGGCTCCGCTGTTAAAGGCCCTCTTGATCAACGGGGCTCGTCCGCTTGAACCGGTAGAAGCTTCGGGTTTTGGTCTCTTAGACCTTTGTGGAACGCTTCTGGCGTTGAAAGAGCATACTTTTCATTATGGGTTTGAAGAAAAGGGCTTAAAAGAGAATGAGCGGAAAGAGTTCTGGATGACCGTGTCCGATAACTCGACACCTTTAAAGGTCACCCTTTGCTGGGCTGATCCTCCTGCACTGCCCGGGACGGCAACGGCTCTGGTCAACGACCTCGACCTTGTAGTTGAAGGCCCGGACGGCCGGCGTTACCTGGGCAACGATTTTAAACAAAAGGGTGTGCCCGACCGCCTTAACAATGTGGAACAGGTAACGATTACCGAACCTTTGGCCGGCCGCTACCGGATCCTCGTTATCGGAGCCAAAATGAGGGCCGGCATGGCCTCGGGCGGGCAGTACAAACAGCCCTATGCACTGGTTTACGGCCAGCCGGTCCGGACGGATGTGGTGGAAGGGCTGGCGGGTGCAGAGGTTAAGCTGGCGGGCGGAGAGTCAATAAGACTCCCGCAGGAGGTAACAGCGGCATTAAACGGGAAGTTGACGAAAGAGGTCAAGCAGGCCTTCCATGCCGGGACTGACCTTTACCGATCACCGGGCGGGAAGTTTTACGCCGTTGGCATAAATGATTACCTTGTACCGGGTCGCTTTCTTTCGGCAGGCGCCGGAACGGTGGCTGTTGAGGAAACCCGGCAGATACAGGACGGCGGCTATCTTCTCCGGTCGGGTACGGTAACAGTACGGAAGGAGGAAAGGTTACCTGCGTCGGTGCCGGACGGGGTACTGATCGGGATTAGAATTAACCCGGCCACACAGGTGGTCTGGGAGACAACGGCCGACTGGGAGGAGAAGGAAGGGTTCCTTGAAGCCTTAACCTCCAACCAAATCCGGCTTATCGGCGGTAGTCAGTATTGGCTCGCACCGGGTTATGCCGTCTCCCGTGAAACCGAGCAGGAAGGGTTGGACGCTTTGGACCGGGTCTTCGGCCCGCCGGGTGCCTTAACGGAACTGCCTTCCGGCCTTCCGGTCAGAATTAACCTGGATCCCCGGACGCACAGCGCGATGTACATAAGCGTCCAGCAGGAGCTTGTCTCTGGATTTGTCCAAGAGGTTAAGGGAAACACAGTGCTCTTTACCGATGGTCGCCAGTATCGCTTCTTTCCCGGCGCTCAGGTAAGCAGAGGGGCGGATAGAGAGGCCCCCGGGTTGCTTGTAGCCGGGGAGCACATCACCGGCGTGGTTTTACCCGGGAAGACAGAAATGCTGCATGCCCAGGTTAACCCCGGGCTTATGTACGGGCAAGTGCTCTTCTCGGGGTCAGGAGGGCGAACGATACAACTTCAGGACACTGCGGGGAATTATCGGTTGCTGGAGCTGGCCCCGGAAGCAAGGTTTTTCCGCGGCACGGTTTATATCGGCCCGAGCGTGCTGACGCCGGGGCAATGGGTCCGGCTTACACTCGATCCACAGGGCCGTGTATCTAGGATAGATCTTGCCGGGGAGTTGCGCGAGGCGGTTGGGGCGGTACAGGACTGCGATAACGAACGCTGGGTAATTAAGGTGGACGGAGTGGAGTACCGGCTTAGCCCCGGAAGTATGATAAGAAAAAATCTCTTACCGGTAACCCTTAATGAAGTAAAGCGCGGGGAGATTGCAACTGTAACATACTGGCAGGGAGACAGGGGTCTGCCGGTGGCCCTTTCGGTTAAAGCTCAAACCAAAACGGTAGGGCCGGAACTTAAGGTGGCCGCACCCGTTTTCGGGAAATCCTTATCCGGCAGGACCACCGGGACACGTTTATACCTCTATACGAGCGACGGCCGGCGGTCAACGGTGGAGCTTTCTCCGGGAGGAAGGTTTACGTTTGCGCTGGATTGGACGAAACCTGCTCCGGTGAGATTGGTAGCCGTGGATGAGCGAACCGGTGGCGTGACCGGGCTCTGGGTAGAGCTGCCTTCCGGTCCGAAGGTTTTCACGGACGTCGGGAAGTCTTGGGCGGCAAGGGAGATCCAAGCGCTTGCGGACGAGGGGATTCTAACCGGCTACGCGGATGGAACCTTCCGGCCCGAAGCTTATATCAATAGGGCGGAATTCGCCGCTTTGATTGCCCGTTCATGGCCGGGTATGGAAGGAGATAAGGGTCGGGTGCCCCCGGATACGCCGGATTGGGCAAGGGACGTCGTGCAAACGGCAGTTTACCATGGCCTGTTACCCCTTTTTCCCGACGGCAGTTTCCGGCCCGGGGTTTTAGTCGACCGGGCAACGGCCGCTTCTGCGTTTGCTGCACTCAGGGAGCCTAGTGGGACGACATCATCTTATCCACCCTACCGTGATTGGACGGCGGTACCTGCCCGGCACAATGAAGCGGTGGCCTTGCTTTACGATTGGGGCGTTATGCGGGGGCGCCCGGACAGGTTCTTCCGCCCCCTTGAACCGATTACGCGGGCAGAAGCAGCAGTAGTTATTTATCGTTTAACATCGAGTTTCGACTAATCGTTTTCACCCAAAAAAGAAAAAGAGCGGTATTTTCTTGCCGCTCCACAATTAAAACCCTTTAGACTTCTCCTTTACTCTACGAGGCAGAGAGTCACGGTGTGTTTCCCCGCAAGCGCATCTATTTCGGCCAGCCATTTCTCCAGTTCATTCAACTTAGTATCGATTGCCGCCCTTTCATCTTCGGAGGCCTCGTTACGAACCGCGACCAGTGTTTCATACTCCGCCTTTTGCTTGTTAAAGGTCTCGGTTTGATCGACCGCATTATCGTTACGGTCGATTACCGTACCCAGACCGCCGAGGACAATAAGAAAACCGTCCTTGTTTTCCTTGTCGATGGTAAACTGCAGGATCTGAATTCGCGGTGCCCCTTCACTAGCGGTTACGGTATACTTGTGGGCGGCTCCCCAGGAGCGCGCTGTTGCCACCGCGTTTGCCGTTGCGGCCTCAAGGTCCCGCACCTGGATGCGCAACTCCGTGCTCGTTAATAACCGCTGCTGGCTAAGAAATGCCCGTACCGGCCGGGCCTCGGCAATTTGGGAAGGCGGCTCGTTGGGTTGGGGCCTGCTTGTCGGTGTAACCCGTTCGGACGCGGAACTGTTCTCCGGAGTTTCCGGTACGGTGGGACCGGGAGTACTATTCTTGTTGACCGTATCTCCGCTGGACTTAGGAGGAGTGGGCACCACTTTTCCGGTTGACGGCTGGTTTTCCGCGGGGTTAGCGGGTGAAACGACTGAACCCGTAGGGGATTTGGTCGCGACGTGAGGCGCTGGTGCCCCGCCGGAAAGGACCATTGCCAAGGTGCTTCCTGCAATAAGCAGTAAAGTAGCCGCTGCCGCCACAAGCTGTTTCCATCTGCTGAAACGCTCCGTCCAGCGGCGGCCGGCAGCCGGGACGTCGGCGGAGATCCTGGCCATGACGCCGGCAGAGAAACCGGCTGGTGCCTGTACCGTTTCCGCGGTACGGAGCGCGTCGGTCATCTTCTGGAGGAACGCAAATTCCCTGCGGCATGAGTCGCAGGATGAAAGGTGTGCTGCAACCTCCGGCTTAACCTCGCCGGGGTGGTCTACCAGCAACGGCAGCTCTTTTCTTACCCGGTTGCACAACATTGACCTCACCCTATTTCATCCCCGGCAGGTTACTATTCAGGCTTCCCGTCGGGCGCGGCAATAAACGTCGTATTTCAGA
>JBFLWY010000065.1:0-6300 GCA_040757355.1 Bacillota bacterium
AAGAGCAGAGGTCTCTGGGCTTTAAGCCTCACTTCTTCCACTTCGTCCCAGACCCGAAGCTGGCCGAGCAGGCTCCTTAAGGTGGGCGGGAACAAACGAAGCAGCGTTTCTTTCGGGCAAAACTCCTTCTCAGCCATGGGTTTGTCCCCCTCGAAATAAAGTTATGCGAGGGGTCAGAGATTATGCCAAACGCCCGGCATGCAAAATCAAAAGGTTCCCCTGGGGGAACCCTTGTCAAAATCCGATAATTTGGACGGGCGTTAAAAGACGTCCGTGGCCCGATCTAAAGTTTCCTGTGTTTCCAGGGGACCGGCCCTCCTGTCCCAACGCGCCGTCCCGCTTTCGAATTTCTCGTTTTCTATCTCTTCTGTTTCATCCTCCACCCCGAACACCGTTGTTTCAACGGCATAAAGGTCCTCATCCAATGCCTGGAGGTACTCCTCCATATCATTTTGGGTCGCCCGCAGCTCGTCAAGCTTTTCCGCAAAATCATTCAAGACCTTCACGATTTCGTTCACGAGCCGCATTTCCTTGGAGTCGTTGTCCGTCCCGAGCCCTGAAAGCAACCCTTTGACGTAAGCCACCTGAGCACGCATGTTCGCCACTTTTGCCACCCCCTTGTTTAACTCAAAAAAAGACTCAGCGAAATGTAGTATTGTCAGAAGGATGGTTCTTTAATGCAAAACAAAACCCCAAGTTTTCCAGGATTAACTGTGTGCAAACAGTCAGCCGCTTAGGAACAATCAACCAACAGTACCGCTTTTTGCTTACGCCCTTTTCAGGTACTGTCCGGTGCGCGTGTCGACCTGGATAATTTCGCCTTCCTCTATAAAAAGCGGAACCTGAACCACAAGTCCGGTCTCGAGTTTTGCCGGCTTGGAACCGCCGGTTGCCGTGTCCCCCCTTATACCGGGGGCTGTCTCCACCACTTGCAGTTCCACGGTGTTGGGAAGCTCAACGCCAAGCACCCTGTCCTGGTACGTCAGAATAAAAATCTCCATGTTTTCCTTCAGGTATTTGATGCCTTCTTCCAATTCCGCGGGACCTAAAACGATCTGTTCAAAGCTCTCCATGTCCATGAAGTAATAATTTGTTCCGTCGTTGTACAGGTACTGCGCAAGGCGCCGGTCCAGGTGCGCGCGCGGCACCTTTTCACCGGCGTTGAAGGTCCGCTCCGTCACCGCACCGGTGCGCAGGTTCCGCAGTTTTGAACGCACAAACGGCGACCCTTTTCCGGGTTTTACGTGCAGGAATTCAATCACCTGGTATACATCGCCGTCGAGTTCTATTGTCAGACCCGTGCGAAAATCGTTAGTTGAAATCAAGCTTTTCCCCCTCCTTGAAACATGCCTTTCCGGCTCATCCTATGACCAGCAACTCCTCCTTCGGTGCTGCGGTAAGCACTTCGGCGCCGTCTTCGGTAACCAACACCACGTCTTCTATCCGGACTCCTCCTTTTCCCGGCAGGTACACTCCCGGTTCGACCGTCACCACCATCCCCGGCGCCAGGAGCGTTTCCACGCCCTCAGCGAGGCGTGGTTCCTCGTGCACAGCAAGCCCCAATCCGTGCCCCGTGCTGTGACTGAACGCTTCGGCGAAACCGTATCCGTCCAAAACGGAGCGCGCAGCCCGGTCCACCTCGCCTGCTTCGGTTCCGGGGCGAATGGCGGCAATTGCGGCCTTTTGTGCAGCCAGCACGGCCTGGTAGATTTGCTCCTGCCACGGCGCCGCGCTGGCGACCGCAACTGTCCGGGTAAAATCGGACCGGTAGTGTCCGACAACAGCACCGCAGTCCACCACCACGAGGTCTCCCTCCGCGACCTCCTTGTCCGTCGCCGTCCCGTGCGGGAGGGCGGACCGCCACCCGGATGCAACAATGAAATCGAATGCTGCACGCTGCGCGCCGCTGCGGCGGAGGGCGAACTCCAAATCGAGCGCCCAGTCGCGCTCCTTGACCCCCGGCCGCAAGGACGGCAGGCACGCTGCAAACGTCTCGTCCACCAACCTAACAGCTTCCCTGATTAGCGCCATCTCAGACGGCTCCTTGACCATCCGCAGCTCCGCCACCAGATCGTGAACCGGGACCAGTGTTACATCCTTTACCGCACCAGTCAGTTTAACCCACTGTTCGTAGCTGACGTATTTCGACTCCAGCCCCACCACGCTGAGGCCGCTTTGCGTAATTGCCCGGCTGACACCATCCGGCCAAAGGCGTTTGGACTCGATGATTTCGAACCCTGCACATTCTTTGTGTGCCTGTTCTGCATAACGGCCGTCCGTCACCAGCACCGCCGATTTCTTATCAACCACCAAAATACCCGCAGAACCGCTGAAACCGCTCAGATAGTAATTGTTATCACCGTTGACAATTAACAGTCCGTCTATCCCCGCTGCCGCCATTTTCGTACGGAGCCGCTCTATTCTATGATTCAACTGAGGAGTTCCTCCGGGTTAAAGTGTTGACGCCGTGAATTTCAATTATATGAAGACGTTATGCAATAAGACTCAGGGCAGCCCGAACCCCTAAAAGATAGCTTTGCATACCGAAGCCCGCTATTTGACCAGCGGCTACCGGAGCGATTACCGAGTGCTGCCGGAATTCCTCCCGCGCATGAATGTTTGAAAGATGCACCTCCACCGTCGGCAAGCCGACTGCGGCGATGGCGTCCCGGATCGCTATGCTGTAATGGGTGAAAGCACCAGGGTTAATCACAATGGCATCTGCATCCGTTTTTTGGATCTTATCAATAATTTCACCCTCATGATTTGACTGGAAAGACTCGACCGTTACTCCTAGTTCACATCCGAGGACTTCCAGTGAAGCCTCGATTTCGCTAAGGGTGACTGTTCCGTAGACTCCGGGTTCCCGTTTCCCTAATAAATTTAAATTGGGTCCGTGCAAAACAAGGATCTTCACCGGTCTTCCCTCCTCAGCCAAAATCTACATCCCTGTACGCGAAAAAAAATCGACTTACATTTTACCTGCCTTGAAAAAAGACGATCTTAGCTTATCCGAAAATTCCTTTCCCCGCCCACCGTACTATTAATGGCCGCTGACCCTCAACGTCTCAACCCGGAACGTAGGTGCGCCACGGCCGCCAAAAAAGCGTATGTCGTTAGCCACTGCGTCGATTTGTTTCAGGAGCGCTAACATGTTCCCGGCGATCACAATGCCGCGCACCGGTTGCGTAAGAACGCCGTGTTTGATCCAGACTCCGGACGCCCCGACCGAGAAGTCGCCGGAAATCGGGTTGGCGGTATGCATCCCCATTACCTCCATCACGTAGAGACCTTCCTCAACTTCCCGGATCATCTCTTCCGGAGAAAGCGGCCCGGGTTCGAGATAAAAGTTGGTTGGGCCGACTCCCGGAGTACTCTTAAATGACGCCCTCGTCGCGTTCCCGGTCGACGTACGACCTTCCTTTGCGGCGGTGTATGTATTGTAAAGGTACCCTTGCAGTACGCCGTCGTTTACTAACACCGTCCTTTGCGTAGGAACGCCTTCGCCGTCAAAAGGCGCCGTCCGGACGCCGTCGTTGAATGTTCCGTCGTCTATCAGGGTAAAACCGCCGCCGGCCACCTTTTCGCCAACCTTTCCTGCTAAAAGGGACCTCCCCCGCTGTACTGCCTCCGCAGTAAGCGCTGGAGCCAGCAAACCGATGATGTCAACTGCCACGTAGGGGTCAAAGACAACGGGAACGCTGCACGTCTTTATGGTTCGGGCACCAAGCAACCCCACCGCGCGCGCGGCCGCTTCCCGGCCTAACCTTTGAGGATTGAGCTTTTCATAACGCCGGCCGTAATAGAGAGCGTATCCGGTCTCGCTCTGTCCGTCCTGCTCCGCAGCCAAGCTGATGTATAGCCCGCAGACCGCCGACCGGTACAGCGCTGCAACTCCCAGGGAGTTGGCTATGGCTACCTCACCGGTACCTTCCTGGTAGGTTGAGTTTTCGATCACCTTCACCCGGCGGTCGAAACCGAGCGCGGCATCCTCCATACGCATGGCGAGAGCAATCTTTTCCTCGACCGGAGTCCTGATGATAGTGTCATCGAAGAGCTCCAGTGCGGGATAGCTGCCCAGCGGCGAAGGCAGGCGCTGGTACTCGTCTTCCGCGGTGTAATCTGCCGCGGCCGTCGCCCTGGCAAGCGTGTCGTTAATTCCTTCTATTGAAATCTCAGTCCCATAGGCAAAGCCGACGCGTTGTCCTTTAAAAACCCTTATCCCAATCCCCCTGTCTTCGGCCTGTTTCAGTGTTTCTACTTCGCGGTGGCGCACTTCAATGCTGAGTTCACTTCCCGTGCTCACAAAAGCTTCTACAGCTTCCACACCCTTACCCATCCCCTGCCTGACCGCTGATTCCGCCACCGCAAGAAGCTCTTCAGACAACTTAACCGCCTCCATACCCGTATGACGTTAGGCTCAAACTGACAGAACTCCGTAAGTCCGTTCGACGTTCGAGCTCAAACTGACGGAATTTTAAAGTCCGTTCGAAGTTCGACGTTAACGTTAAGTGATAGGCTTGATAAAAACGTTGAACGTTGAACGTTGAACCTTGAACGTTGCACCTTGAACCTTGAACTGACCTTAAGTTCCATCCCCTAAGCTTTTACTTCCCCGTGCCCCCGACGATCAACTCCGGGACCAGTAAAGTCGGCTGGGCGTCACTCACCGGGACCCCCTGACCTTCCTTGCCGCAAGTCCCGACAGTAAACCCGAGATCCTTTCCGACGAGCGCTACTTTTTTAAGCACCTCCGGGCCGTTGCCGGTCAGTGTGGCCCCCCGCACTAACGGGCCCACATCACCGTCTTCAATCAGATACCCTTCCGCTACTTCAAAAACAAAATCCCCGTTTGTGGTGTTTACCTGTCCCCCGCCCATTTTCCTGACCAAAAACCCGCTCTTCGCTTCGCGGATGATGTCCTCGGGAGAAGTTTTACCTGATGCTATGTATGTGTTGGCCATCCGCGGGATAGGCTTATGCTGGTAGGACTCACGCCGCCCGTGACCGTTGGATTCTATTTTTTCCTGCCGGGCTGTCTTCCGGTCATACAGAAAATCCTTCAGTCGCCCGTTCTCTATAAGTACCACCGGGCGGGCTGCCACTCCTTCGTCGTCATACCTGTATGACCCGTATTTCCCCGGAAGAGTGGCGTCGTCGATTACCGTAATTGCTTCTGAGGCTACCGTTTCACCTTTTCCCACGCCGTATACTGACAGCCCTTTTTGCACAAGATCGGCTTCAAGCCCGTGTCCGCAAGCCTCGTGCACCATTGTGCCGCCTGCCTCCCCGGCCAAGACCACGGTCATCTTGCCGGCAGGTGCAGGCGCCGCCTTTACGAGTGCCGTAGCGCGGTGCGCTGCAATCCTCGCAATGTCTTCAGGCGACCGCTCACTGAACGCTTCGGTAAAACCCGCGGTGCTCCCCAGCGCTTCAAAGCCCGTTTGAATCACCGTTCCTTCCGCCGCCACGACATTTACCGTAAACCGCAGCCGCGACCTCTCCTCCTCAATAAATACCCCTTCGCTGTTTGCAATCGTTACTCTCTGTGCCAAGTCTCCGTAGCCCGCCAGCACCTGTCTCACTGCCGGACTTGCCGCGCGCGCCGCCTGGTCGGCGGCCATAACCGCCGCTACCTTCCTTTCAAGCGGAACCGAATCAATGTCGGGCGCATGAGCTTGTTCCTTCCGCCGCAACTCCTGGATATGAGCACCGTTCCCCCGGAATATCGCCCGGGAGGCCGTCTCCGCCGCGTGGAGCAAACCCTTCCTGCTCAGGTCGTTGGTGTAAGCATAAGCCGCGGTTTCTCCGGACAGAACTCTGACGCCCGCCCCCATATCCAGGCCTGACTGTACCCGTTCCACCTTGCTGTCCTCAAGGCTTATCAATGTGCTCCGGCGCTCTTCGATAAAAATATCCGCAAACGCCCCTCCCCTGTTTAAGGCAGCATCAAGAACCTCTTTCAAAACGCTCCTGTCTAACAAACAGTCCACTCCTTCATTCGTTCTACGTTTGAAGTTCGACGTTAACATTAAGTGATAGGCCTGATAAAAACGTTGAACGTTGAACGTTGAACCTTGAACCTCGAACTGTGAACTTCGAACTTCGAACCGACCCCAAAGGTCCATCGGCTTAAGCCCGAACCGTGAACCGACCTTAAAGGTCCATCAGCCTAAGCCCGAACTTCGAACTGTTAACTTCTATCTTTTTACTCTATTTTTCCCGTTTTTCCTTCAGCACATTTGAAATTACTTGTAGTTCAAATGAAAAACGCTGCTTTTGCCGGTAAATACAAGATAC
>JBFLWY010000065.1:6400-11092 GCA_040757355.1 Bacillota bacterium
TTCTCCTCCGCCTCCCGGACCGCTGCTTCCCAGCGCTGGCGCGCGTTCGCCACGTCCTCCCCCTTGCGAAGGCGCTGTGAAACCATTTTCAATTCATGACGCGTATCCTCAAAATTCTGGTAAAGCGGCGTAAAAACGTATGACCAGTAGATGTAAAGCACCAAAATCGCCCCAAGTATCCCTAAGAGAACCTGCTCCCGCCTGTTAAGCCGCTGCCACATTAGTTCAGTCTCCCTTCTTTAAGCGCAGCCTCAATGGTAAAGACGGTGACGCGTTCCTCGCCCGCTGTCCTTATTTCTTTGATTTCCTTGAGAACCACGCTCTTAAAGTACGGAAGCTGGGAGAGCCTATTGATATAAACGCCGACCGAGGCCAGGGAACCGGTCCCGCCTACAATGATGACTCGCGTAGCTTGAGGCGGCGACTGCGGCTGATTTGGCGCCCCTTGTGTTTGGGCCTGCGGCTCCAGCCCCAGGATTTCCACCCGGGTTAACCACATGTCAACCGGCAGATTAAGGTGAAAATCGTTAATTAGGGTGTAGTAGGCGCGCCGACTGGAAATCAGATCCTGCCACGCGTAAAGACTTGCCCTCAGCCTGGCGGCTTTGCTTTGAAGCACTTCGACCTCTTGTATTTTGGGCTCCAAGGCCGCCAGCAGCCGTTGCTTATGGTCTGCCTGTGCCTTGATGAAGTAGGTACCGAGAGCAAAACCGATATATATAAGGCCGAGGAGGCAGAACGCTGCCAGCAGGCTCCAAGGCGCGACAGGCTTCCGGGATGGACCCTCTGGTTCGTGCAAAAGTTCCGGCGGAAGCAGATTTACCTTGTACATCAGCCCACTGCCTCTCTGAGCGCCAGCCCGATGGCCGTGGCCAGGCTTGGGTCGTAGCCCTCTTCCGGGTTGGCGGTATGCACCCGGACTCCGGGAATGCCCATGTCCACCGGGAGGCCGAGTTCTTCACTAAGAAACGCGACGATCCCTTTTAGCTTTGCTCCTCCCCCGCAGAGGATGATGCGCTCGACAGGAAACTCCCTGCTCTGCGACTGGTACCAACTGAGACTCCGCCTTATCTCCCGCACGATTTCACCCATTCCCGCGCGGATGGCGAAGTCCAATTGAACCTTAGCCGGCTCCACCGTGGCGGCAGCCTCTCCCAGCGCTGGAATGATTTCACCTTCTTCTTTCATTTTCTGGGCTACAGAGAAATCTACGCTGTAAGTTTTGGCAAGTGCTTCCGTTATTTTATCCCCGCCCACCGCAATATTACGCACAAGTTCTATGCGCCCGGCGCGAAGTATTGTTAGCTGCGAGTTGGTCCCGCTTATATTTAAGATCGCTATGGTGCCGCTCGGTTGTGTCCTGTAACTCCCTGCAAAAACGCGCCAGTGTGCGAAGGCCTGCAGGTCAACCGCTACAAGCATCAGACCCGCTTGTTGAAAAAGACTGTGATACTCGTGTATGGTTTTATGGGGCGCTGCCACGAGGAGGATATGCAGTTGCCGCACCTCATCGGTGGTTACCTCTCCCAGTGTTGCGTGGCGCAAAACCAGTTCTTCAAGCGGCACCGGTATGTGCCGCTCGGCCTCCCATTTCAGCGCTGCTTCTATCTCTTTTTCCGGCATCAGCGGCATCCGGATCTGCCGGAGGATGAGCTTATCTGCCCCGACAGCGGTTACGGCCTCCTTGATTTCCGTCCCCGTGTTCTGAACCGCCCCCTTCAACGCTACAGCCAGCTTCTCGCTCCCGATGCCGTCGGTGAAAATGTCGGGCGGCGTGGGAAACCGCCCGATGGCCGCAACCTCGGGGATCCCGCCTGTAACCTTAACCTTCGCCACCCTGATCTCGCGCGTCCCGATATCCACCCCGGCGAGCGCCGTCTTCCGGGGTAACCAATGCCGGTACCAGCGATTCACCCTCCAGGCCAGCGTTTCCACACCGCGCCGGACACCGGTCAACACTCCCTGCTGTAAAGGCAAGCCTCTTGCTCCTTTCTCGTTCGACGTTATGCTCAAACTGACGGACTTTAGGGTCCGTTCAAAGTTCGAAGTTCGAAGTTAACGCTAAAACTGATAGGGCTTCCGGGTCCGTTCAACGTTCAAAGTTCGAAGTTAAAGCTTAAGCTGATGGACCTTTTGGGTCAGTTCGAAGTTCTAAGTTTGAACAGTTCGAAGTTGGGCTTAAAATGATAGACCTTTAGGGTCCGATAAACTGTTAAACTGTTGAACTATCGAACTATTGAACCATTGAACTGTCGAACTATCAAACTGTTGAACTGCGAACCGACCTTAAAGGTCCATCCCCCTAAGCCGAACCGTGAACCGTGAACCGACCTTAACCTCATACGGCATCCCCAGCGGGTAGCGACCAAAAAAGAGGTTAAACGTTTATTCTTTCCAGGAAATCACTTTTACTGTCACCGGAAAACCGGGCGGCATCTGGTTAGCCGCATCGCTATCCTCTTCAAAAGTTACCTCTACATTTTTGCCGCAGCATTTACCCTTACCCTTACCGCCCTCTTCCTCCGCCAGCCCCCGGGCGTTTACGCCGCCGGTGAGCGTGGCATCCCTATTAACTACCAACGTTCCACCGGCAAATAGAAGAGCGGTAACCTCGACACTGCCGGCCCCGTTGTTCACTATAATATTGCTGGGAGTAACCAGGCTTAAGGCACCGCCACTTTTGGCGATATTGCCCTGAACAGTGATGCCGTCCCGGGCTACGATCGTCACCCGGTGGCTGTAACTCCCACCGGTTAGAGTCACCGCCCCGTCAATAAAGTAGAGTCCCTGCATACTATCACTTAAACTGATCGTGCAAGGCCCTGCAAGGTAATGTGTCCCGCCCGGGAAGTTGAGCGCGTCCATAAGCTTCGCCGCCTGACGGTAGGTGTCGAGATCGATATCCGGATAGTCAGGGATATCAGGGTCCCAACCACGTTGCCAGCCGTCACTTATGTACTTTGAGAGATCAGCATCACTATGGGAAAAGGCGGAAGCATAAACATACCCGTAAACCACATAAGTCGAGCCGCCGCCGCCACCGCTGCCACCGCTGCCACTACCGCCGCTGCCACCGCCGCCACTCGGATCGAATACTACTGTTCCGGTAGCGCGGACTGTCCGGTGGTCATCCGGGTCGGAACTTCCTACAATCGCTCTCCAATTACCCCCGCAGCCGTGACCGGCGGCAAAGGTGAGCGTCTCGCCCGTGTAAAGGAGGTCGGTGTGAACCTGAGTACCGTTTTCTAAGGTCAAAGAAGCAGAACTGTCCTCAGGGACGATATTTAACCCCGGACCGCTGTAAGAGGTAAAAGGGGCGGCGTTAATTTCCGCCTCTACCGTCACCGTCTTCCGGGCCCGACCGGCGGAAGCCTGAGCCACAATGGTCTTTACCGTCCTGTCCCAACTCGTGGCCTCGGTAGTTACTTTCACAGAATCGATATGAGCAACCGTTTTTCCGCTCGTATCTTTAAAATCTCCCGCTAACTCGGTGCCACCGGCATCCTCCCATAAGGGATCCGCCTTTAGGAGCAGCAAGGCTTTATCAATCCCGGCATTCGCCGCGTAAAGCGCCTGTGTCCTATCCAGCTCCCCGGTGGGGGCCTGCTTGCTGGAAGTGGCCAGCGTAAGCCCTGCCGTTCCTAAAATAACGAGAAGCGCCAGCACCATCAACGCCACCAGGAGCACCTGCCCCTGCTCTTTTCGCCGCATCCCTTTTCCCTCCTTTTTCACCAGACTTACCGTTTCGCCTTCTTACCCGCACCTACTCAAGACTGCAGGCATAAGCAGCCGTCCGCACCGAAACCTCGGTGGTTCCCCGTTCCTTACCCCTGAGTTCGATTTTCACCAGCGCCTCGCTCGGGCGCGAGAAATAAACCGCTGTTATCACCGGAGTTGTTACCGGGTCGCTGTTACGTTCCAGTTCTCCAGTTGTATCACGCTCGTACTTAACCCTGCGCCCATAGGCGTCATAAACGATAAGCACCGGCACGTCGGTGACGCCCACAACCGGCTCTACGATCTGTGCCGCCATTCTTACGTCATAGGCCACCTTGTCCACCGCGATCCGCAGGTTGTCCACGACCTCGGCATTTTGCTCCGTCCAGACCCAGCTCCGCACTCCCCGCTCGTAAAGGAGAAGAGCGCCGCAGACCACTATTGTGAGCAGGGTGGCGGCAACGATCGCCTCTATTAAGGTAACCCCCTTTTCGCTCAGGCAACGCCTCATGGATACCGCTCCATTGTCAGGTTGGCCTCTTTTGCCGCCGCGCCGACCTTGTAGTAGACCGCCACCGTCACCGTTTTCTTGTAAGTGTAATCCGCCACCGAAACCCGGTAAGTGAATCCGGGAACGGTAGGCTCCTCAAAGTATGCCTCTTCCGCTACGCTATTGAGGTCATCGTAAAGTGTTCCCCGCAATTCCTCCATCTTCTCCTGCGCGAGGTTGACCGCTTTTACTTGCTCTCGCGCCGCCGCCGCCAGCCTGGCACCCACGTCAAATACAGCAAAAAGCCCCGCCGCGATGATCCCCAAAATCACCGCCGCTACCAGGACCTCAACGAGGGTCAGCCCCTGTTCATCCCTTTTAAACCGCACCGCTACCACCTCAAGCCTTATGGCGGCGCTTCCTCTGTTATCCTTACTCGACCGGTAACCGGCATGACTGCAATTTTCCGGTATTCGTTTTGGGAT
>JBFLWY010000066.1:0-10501 GCA_040757355.1 Bacillota bacterium
CTTTATTTGCGGGAATGACCGGTCTGCTGATCCTCTTCGGGTTGCTTTTCTTTCTCTCGGAACACCTTGAAACATCCCTCCGCATCGAAGGCATCATAAAAGGCCTTTGGCTTGCGGTGCCCGTATCCTTTATGTGCGCCACCTCCTACACTACGGGATGGGCGATAAAAAAGAAACTCGACCTAATGCCGCTGGTTGTGGTTGCGGGTTTGCTGGTATTAACCGTAGCACTTGTTTCATTCATATTGTTTCACGAGACGATCCTTTTCTTTGCCGGCATAAGTCTGGCTGGCATTGGAACCGGCCTGACTCTTCCTTGTTTGAATACACTTGTCACCTCCAGCGTGGGGCCTAACGCCAGGGGGATTGTTACTGCATTTTACGGCGGGGTCCGTTTCTTGGGGGTTGCAGCGGGGCCGCCGCTTTTTGCCCTGTTGTTCGACCGTTCCACTTGCCTTACCTTCGGCGTTGCGGCAGGACTGACATTTCTGGCCGCCTTGATTACCTTTCTGTTCGTACACGGCAGCACAATAGCCAATCCGCTTCATATCGAGAAAGGCAACGACAACCAGAATAAGTAGCAACACCCAGGTCTTGTATACTGCATATACTGGACGAAAAGCAACCAATTAACTCAAAAAGGAGTTGGCAGCATGGCATTCTGGCAGGAAATAATCGGCACGCCCCCGGAGAACCGGAGTCTGTACCGCCCGAGGAAAACCGGCGTCACAATGGTCCTCGATAAAGGGTTGGGTCTGGCTGAAACACAGGACTTATTGGAGGTGGCAAGTTCATATTTGGATTTTCTGAAACTCGGCTTCGGTACAGCCGCACTTTATAACCCCTCTTTTCTTGCCAAAAAAATAGAACTCGTACGTTCTTATGGGATTGACATCTACCCCGGTGGTACATTTTTGGAGATTGCGATGGCGCGGGGCCGCCTTGCCCCCTGTCTCAAGCAGCTTTTGGATCTTGGGTTCACCACTGTAGAAATCTCCGACGGCAGTGTCTCCCTGGACCGGAAAACCAGGGAATACGCTTTATACCTGGCGAAAGAAATGGGCTTTACCGTCCTGGCGGAGGTGGGCAAGAAGAACCCGAGCATTTACCTGAACCCTGCCGAGATGGCCCGTCAGGTTATCGCCGACCTTGAGGCCGGCGCCCGGTGGGTTATTATTGAGGGGCGCGAAAACGGGTGCCAAACCGGGGTCTATGATGCCAGGGGGCGGATAAAGGAAGGTATTTACCAAACCTTCCTTGCGGCGGTAAAAGACCCTGCGGTCATTATTTGGGAAGCGCCGCGGAAATCGCAGCAGGTGGAGTTTATCAACCGTTTCGGTCCGGATGTCAACCTGGGGAACATACCGCCGGGTGAAGTGCTTGCGCTCGAAGCCATGCGCCGCGGTTTAAGAGGCGATACAATTAACGTCAGCCTTAGGGATGAGCAAGAGCGGGATGCCCGGATGCGGGTTCAAGAGTCAATTTCCGGATGAGAGG
This sequence comes from Bacillota bacterium, assembly GCA_040757355.1. GTDB lineage: Bacteria > Bacillota > Desulfotomaculia > Desulfotomaculales > Ammonificaceae > DTYU01. The sequence goes on from JBFLWY010000066.1 coordinate 1,498, forward strand.
ACTCGTTTTGCCGGAGTTTTGTGAGCACCGCTTCCAGCTCGGGCGGGAGCGGTGCTACAAACCGGAGCACCTCGCCGGTTGCGGGGTGTGTGAAGCCGAGTACCCCTGCATGGAGGAACTGGCCTTCCAGGCCTAAGTGCGGCCGTGCCGGTCCGTAGGTTAAATCACCGACTACCGGGTGCCCGATATGGGACAGGTGAACGCGGATCTGGTGCGTGCGCCCGGTGCCTAAGCGTAGCCGCAAAAGCGTATACTTGCGAAAACGTGCCGCCACGGTAAAATGCGTGACGGCCTCCCGGCCCTTGAGATTAACCGCCATCTTTTTGCGGTCGCGCGGGTGCCGGCCGATAGGTGCGCTCACCGTTCTCATATCCTCTTTGACTATGCCGTAGACCAGCGCCACGTACTCGCGGATGACTTTCCGCTCCTTCAGTTGTGCGGCCAGGGAAAGGTGCGCGCCGTCGTTTTTCGCGACTACCAGCAGCCCTGAGGTATCTTTGTCAAGGCGGTGGACAATACCCGGCCGCAGCACGCCGTTGATCCCGGAAAGATCACGGCAGTGGAACAGGAGCGCGTTTACCAGCGTTCCTTGGTAGTGCCCTGCTCCGGGGTGTACCACCATCCCCCGGGGCTTGTTGACCACAAGCAAATCCTTGTCCTCATAGACGATAACCAGTGGAATGGGTTCGGGCTCGATTACCGGCGTCTCCGCCGGCGGGAGATGAACCCTGATCTCATCGCCGGTACGGATACGATAGCTTGCACGCACCGGGCGCTCGTTCACCAGCACCCGGCCTTCCGATATAAGGCGCTGCAGGCGCGAGCGGCTAACCTCCGTGATCTCGCGCGCAAGGTATACGTCAAGCCGCACACTGGCATCTTCTTCTTCAACAACCAGCCTCTCTATGAGGACCGTTTCGCCGCATTCGAGCCCCATTGGACCGGAGTCAGCCTCCTCAGAAAATGGTACTTCTTTCGATGGGCCCGGCGATGAGCTTCACCCTGCTTCGTCCCCCAGCACTCAGTGCAGTCCTCCGAGTTTGAAGCTACCACTTCATTTAGGCCAACGAAAGTTTCTTCTTCGAAGCACAACAGTAACGCTGAGTGCTGGGTTCCTCGCACTGCTTGTTTCTCGCCGCGTTCCGTATAGCGCTACGTTAGTGACCATTGAACCATCATTTTCATTCCCGGTAGCGACGATTAATCCTCGTGAACGACTCCCTCAAATTAGTACCGTTCGGTCGGGTAAACGTGACTATTCACCGTCTGTAGAACTGCCTTCACGATCCCTTACAACGCCGAGCAAGATTAGCGCCGCGCCGCATACAATTGCTACATCGGCCAGGTTAAAGACCGGCCAGAAGCCGACGTCGACGAAGTCCACCACATACCCGAAACGAAGCCTGTCTATGAGGTTTCCGAGCATCCCCCCAAAAACGAAGCCCAGCCCCCACTGCCAATAAGCCGTTGCATTCCGGAGTTTTCTATAACCGGCGAGCACGGCTGCTCCCAAAGTCAGGCTAACGAGGAGCAGAAAAACTTTCTGGTAGGGAAAAAGGCCAAACGCAGCACCCGGGTTGCTGACCAGGCGGAGGGTGAGTACTCCGGGTATCAGAAGTACGGGCTGTGCAAGTAAACTCAGTGCAACCAGCTTCGTGAGCTGATCGAGGATGAGCGAGGATAATGCCGGCAACCAAAACCGCTGCAAAACTGTTCCCCCTGACATCGGTCAAGCATGTGCCCACGTTATCAAATTCTGTCAGGATTATACCCCAAACCGGCCCCGGCGGTAAACTTAGGGAAGCATTATACACCCTTTTGGGGATCCTGCTAAATTGACGCAAAGGAAGAACCGTTTTATAATTTAGGTAAGGCAAAAACCGCGCGGGTGTGGCGGAACGGCAGACGCGCCGGACTTAGGATCCGGTGGGTAACCCCCGTGGAGGTTCAAATCCTCTCACCCGCACCATAAACAAAGACCTCAAAACCTTGCCGTTACTGATAACAAGCGGTGCGAGGTTTTGTGTTTTCTGTATGGCCTAACATCTTCGTGTGGCCAACATAAAAACCCCATTTTGTTCTTCAATCTGTGGCCATAACCCTCCGGTTGACCGCCCCTGATGCAAAAAGGAAATCGTAATAGCGGTCGACGGCTTCTTGGTGCTGTTGAGCCCCGCAATACTAACTCTCGGCGTGGTGAGCTGCTGCACCCCCTGCCGCCGAGAACAACAACTGTTGCCAAGGGATTCACCCCACAGTTTTAGTTTGCCGCTAGGTTACCGGCATACAAGTAGTCTTCCCGTTAAAAGCCCGCTTCAGAACAAGGATATTGAAGTAGGCCTTATGGAAACAGTTTGGGGATATCTTGAAGTAAAACGAAACAGGTTTGCTGGGGTGCATGACTTTTATAAAAGAGTTTGCTTTGAAATAGATTGAAATAGAAAATAAAAATGACTCCCTGGGTAGGGAGTCATTTTCGACCTGAAGGGTTTCTTATCGGGGAATGCAGATGGTCTGACCGATCTGGAGGTTGTTGGGGTCCACACCCGGGTTGGCTGCGGCAATAGCCTCGACGGTGGTGTTAAAGCGGCGGGCGAGACTGAAGTAAGTATCTCCGGATTGAACTGTATAAGCAAAAGTGCCGGCCGGGCACATCCCGGGTGCCATTCCGGGAATGCAGAGCCGCTGCCCTATCTGTAAATTATTAGGGTCTACACCCGGGTTTGCGGCTGCGATGGCCTCGACGGTGGTGTTGAAGCGGCGGGCTAGACTGAAGTAAGTGTCGCCTGCCCTCACGGTGTACGGGAAGGTGCCGGGCGGACACACTGTAGGAGCAGCGCCCGGAATACAAATTGTTTGCCCGATCTGGAGGTTGTTCGGGTCGACACCGGGGTTCGCCGCCGCGATTGCCTCAACTGTTGTGTTAAAACGGCGGGCAAGGCTGAAGTAAGTGTCGCCTGCCCTCACGATGTACGGAAAGGTGCCGGGAGGACATACTTGGGGGGGAGCTGCACCGGGGATGCATAGGACCTGCCCGATCTGGAGGTTGTTCGGGTCGACACCGGGGTTCGCCGCCGCGATTGCCTCAACTGTTGTGTTAAAACGGCGGGCAAGGCTGAAGTAAGTGTCGCCTGCCCTCACGGTGTACGGGAAGGTGCCGGGCGGACATACTCCAGGGGGCGGTACCTCCACCGGGATGCAGATCCTCTGTCCGATGAGCAATGCGTCGCAGTTAATTCCCGGGTTGGCTGTGATAAGTTCCTGGACTGTAACCCCAAAACGCCTGGCGATGTTGAAGCAGGTGTCCCCGGCCCTGATAATGTAGGTGATCGTTCCCGGCGGACAGACTACCGGAGGCACTGCCAGCGGAATGCAGATGACTTGGCCTACCTGGAGGTTGTCGGGGTCGACGCCCGGGTTCGCTTCAATGAGGTCATCTACAGAAATACGGAATCTGCGTGCAATAGAGAAAAAAGTATCCCCCGGCCGGATGGTATACAGGTTGCCTTCTGGACAAGGCGGCTGTCGGAACATTTGAATCTCTCCCTTTAAATTTGTTTTTCCCTTCATATTATGGAAAAGAGCATCCAAGTGTGAGCGGGCGTAATCTTGCGGGTTGAATATCTCAGTCGGTCGCGACTGATAATATAAAATGACTCCATGGATAGAAGGTGTTCGGTATGCTGTTCAGGGTTTTTCGGATGATCAGCGCGAGGAAACCCCGTTTAAGGGAATTCGACCCGACGACAATCGAAAGAATAGGTGACGGTTCGAATCTGATGAAAGTGGTGGCCGAAACGCAGGTTGCTGCGCGCAAGTGTCACTACTACGCGGGAAACGCGGTTGATCAGGAGGTCGCTGCTTTTTTCGATGCCGAGGCAAAGAAATTAACAAAAGGAGCGCGTGCGTTGCAGAAGTACTATGAGACCATGACTCAGGAGTGAGTGCTGATGAAATTTACCGACATGGACATGCTGCAGGACTACGAAAAGGATGCAAGGATGGCAGTGATCGCGTATACCATAATGGCAACGGATACGCAGGATCGTGTACTACGCTCGCTTTTTCAGTCAATGGCCAGCAGTGCGGGTGAATCCCAGGCAAAAACCGCCGCTATGATATTGAAAAAGGGGGACCGGCCGTAACGCCTAATGCGGGTTGGCACGCACGCTGCTGCAAGGCTTTGTTTAGCCGATGTTAGCACCGAGGATGCCGGCAAAGAAGAGTTGCACTCCCTGGGCCGTAGCTAGTTCTCCAGTACCGGCCGGCGCCCGCCCGTAGATTATGTGGCCTGCCCATTCCAAGTAGCGTATTTGTGCATAATTAAGGGCGAAAAAAATATGGTCGATAACGTTCATCGCAACACCTGAAACCAACCCCCCAAGAAATCCGGCGGTGAACCTGTCTTTTAAACCTGGTTCTACCAGAAACACCCCCTGCCTTGCCAAAAGACAAGCCCTGGTCACCAAATAGTATGTTCAGCCGCCTGCGGGCTTAGGACAAAAAAGGCATACCGCTAGGAAGGCGTGTTGCAGAGGACGATCCTTCCGTGTTGGTCGGCATGATACTCAAGTTCCGTACTCCCGTCGGTGAGGATAATCCGATACCCGGGAGTTATGACCTGGGCATACATTTTGTCGGGTTCAGGGCAGCCCAGGCTGGTATCCGGCCAGTCGACCGCTTCAGCGCTTTTGGTGCTGATCAGAGACCAAGACATACCCGTGCGTTGTGAAAAATCCTTTTTGGCCAGTTCGATGGCGTATTGCTGATTAGTGTCCAACGGCGGCATTGATAGGCGTGGGGTTATCGTCACCGCCCGCGCAGCGCCGTCCCAGTTCACATCGCAACCGAAGTGCGTCGCTAGGTATCTTGCGGGAAGATAAGTACGGCCGTTCCTTATCAATGGTGCAACGTCCATCTTGCAGGGTTCGTTGTTGACGTAGATTATTTTTTCGCCCACCGCCGTCTCTATCGTTACGTCGCCCTTTACCAGCGTGACGGTACGGGCGGAAGCGCTCCAGCGTATGTTGTTTTTCGAGACACCGGCTGCCAGTGCAAGGTAGCGTACAGGCACGAATGTCCGGCCGTCCTGGATAAATGGGGCGGCGTCCATTGTCCACGTATTCCCGCCAACGCTGTAGGTGCTATGTCCAACCGTAAAAACGGCCGTATGCGACTGCGAAGCAAATATAGGGCTTGTTAGAACAAGTAACAAAAAACTGGAGAGTAGAATTAAATAAAACCGCCAGTGCACGGATTTTCACCTCCTTTTAATAGCATAACACCGCCAGCGAGGTTTTTCTAACAGGATGTTGTCGCAGCGTGGTTAAGGTTTGGTTTCATCTGAGTGCCGGGCACAAACGGAACGGTGAAAATGGCCTTTCAGCCAGACCTTGAAGCTGTGTTTGTGGCGGCCCCAGTGGCATGGCAGCTTCAGACGGTGGTACTAGAAAACGGGAGGTTTTCCTTTCCCGGTTCCAATGGACTTGATTCCAAGGGGCTGTATGAAGATATTCGTTTAAATTGAACGTTAATCGGCAAAAATCAATCGTGAAAAGGGTTGCTTTTTTTGTCCGATAAGGTTAAAGTAAGTTAAAGTCAAACTCTCGTGAGGAATAATTTTTTGGAAATGATCCGGCGGCTTTCAGACGATATCGAAAAGTACATTAAGAATTTACTGGCGGAAAGTCTTACCGGACAGGTCGAGATCCGGCGGAACGCACTGGCGGTTCGCTTCGGTTGCGCACCGTCGCAGATAAATTATGTGCTGACAACGCGCTTCACTTTGTGGCATGGTTTTTACGTGGAAAGCAGGCGTGGCGGCGGCGGTTTTCTCCGGATCTCAAAACTCCCGGCAGGAAGTCGGGAGGACTTTGTCAGGGAGATCTTTGGTTTTATCGGCGAGGCGGTTACCCAGCCCGAAGCCATTGCGGTGATCGACCGGCTGGAAGAGGAAGGGCTGGTTTCGTTGCGAGAGGCGAGCTTGATGCGGGAGGTCGTTACCTCAGGTGTGACGGAGGCGGCGCCCTCATTGCGCGGCAGGCTCCGGGCGGCGTTGTTGAAGTCGATGGTCTCAGTGGCTTTTGGGGCAGGACGCCAGGGTAACAGGAGAGACAGATAAAGGAGTCCCACACGAAGATCAATGGTCACTAACGTAGCACTATACGGAACGCGACGAGGAGCGTGCAATGCGAGGAACCCAGCACTCAGCGGGGCTTTAGAACGTCGAAGAAGAAACCTTCATTAACCTAAATGAAGTGGTAGCTTCAACAGCTTAAGGACTACACCGAGTGCTGGGCTATCACCTTAAGCCGAACTGTGAACTGTCGAACTATTTTCGGAGGAGTCGTTCACGACCCAGCACTCAATGGACTTTTTGCCCTTTGAAGGACAGACCTTCATTGAGCTTAAATGCCCAGCACTCAATAGGACTTTTTGAGCTTTGGAGGAGAGACCTTCTTTAGTCTAATGAAGTGATAGCTTTCAAACTTCAAGGTTATATTGAGTGCTGGGTTAAACTTCAAGGATTACATTGAGTGCTGGGTCGCCACCTGCCTAATGAGAGGTGAGAAGTGCGAAGTTGGAAGTGGGATTCTCGAAGAAATTCGTTGCGCGAATTTCTCTCTATCAATCTCACCTCTAACCTCCCACATCCCGCCTCTTAAATGGCAGGCAGGCCGGAAACGAAAATGGCGGACCCGTAAGCGTGTAACTCAGATGCTGAAGAGTACCATAAACGGAACGTGGCGAGAAGCAAGCAGAGCGCGAAGGACCGATACCGGACGGAGCGGAGCGTACATGGAAGTACGTGAGCATCCGGCCGGTAGCGGCCGACAAAGCTATGCGTGGCTTATCGCCACGCCCTGCGAAAGAAGTGTTATTTTCTGAGGAGGTGGTGCCGGTGCTCTGTGAGAGATGTAATGAGCGGCCGGCTACGGTTCACTACACCGAAATTACAAACAATAAAAAGCAGGAACTGCACCTTTGCGAGGAATGCGCACGTGAAGCAGGAATTGCCGGCTTAGGTGTCATGCCGCAGTTGGTGCTGCACGATTTTTTAGGCAGCCTTTTTGAAAAACAACCAGTGCACGCTGCGAAGGTTCCCAGGCGGTGTCCACGCTGCGGCCTTACTGAGCAGGATTTTGCTAACCGGGGGCTGTTGGGTTGTGGCGAATGTTACGCCGAGTTCCGGCCCGCCGTCGAGCAGATGCTCAGACGGATACACGGAACGGTCAAGCACGCCGGTAAGTTCCCCCAGCGCATTGGTAAGGTTACTGGACTGAGGAAGGAGTTGAACCGCCTCCGCAGAGAGCTGGAGGCGGCCGTACGGAAGGAAGAGTTTGAAAAGGCAGCCGGACTCCGGGACCGCATCAGGGAACTTGAGAAAGGCCTGGGGGGTGCGTAAAGGTGGCGCTAAGAGAAACGTTGATAAACCCGCACAGCCACTGGATGGAGGATGGCGGGGCGGAGGCAGACGTAGCGGTCTCCAGCCGGGTACGTCTTGCCCGCGATCTCGCAGACTACCCGTTTCCGCACCGTTTGACCCGTGAACAGGCGGAGGAAGTCATCCATGCCGTGCGCCTGGCGGTGGATCGCCCGGAAACAGTGGCGAAGGTGGGACAGATGGAACTCACACGCCTATCGGAGCTTACTCCCGTAGAGCGGCAGGTACTGGTTGAAAAACACCTGATAAGTCCTGATTTTCTAAAAGGGGATGTTACGGGAAAAGCGATTGTGCTAAGGCCGGATGAAGTAATCAGCATAATGGTTAACGAGGAGGACCACCTCCGGATTCAGTGCCTGTTACCCGGGCTGACACTCGAAGAATGCTTACGCCTGGCAAGTATGGTCGACGATGCACTGGAAGCGACGCTTGAGTACAGCTTCAGCGAGGATTTCGGCTATCTTACCACCTGCCAGACAAATGTTGGCACCGGGCTGCGGGCGTCGGTAATGCTTCACCTGCCCGGCTTGGTGGCGATAAGGATGCTGGATGAAATCATTCCCGGGTTAAGCAAGTTGGGGCTTACGGTGCGGGGGCTTTACGGTGAGGGAACCAGGGCTGCGGGGGACCTCTTCCAGGTCTCGAATCAGATTACCCTCGGCCGGAGCGAGGAGGATATCATCAGCAACCTGACTGCACTGGTGCGGCGCCTGGTAACCCAGGAGCGCGAAACGCGCAAGCGGCTTTACCAAGAGCAGCGGGAGACCTTGGAGGACAGGGTTTACAGATCTTACGGCATTCTACAGAGCGCCCGGGTAATGACCTCCGAAGAGGCCATGCGCCACCTTTCGGACGTACGGCTCGGGCTGGCGTTAAAGATCATCAAAGACCCGGCGTTTAGTGTGGTTTCAGAACTAATGGTGCTGACACAGCCTGCTTTTCTTATGAAAACAGCCGGTAAGGAACTGAAACCTTTCGAACGCGACGTCCTCCGGGCACGGCTTATCCGCGAGCGGCTGGCGGCGGCGAAGGGTAAAGGTAGGTAGGGATGAGGGATGAAGGATGAACCGCCAAGACGCCAAGGACACCAAGAAAATGGAAAACAAAATTGATACGGTTTGAAGAAAAGAGCGGTAGGCCGGAATAAGCGCAGCACGAAGGATGAGTGTGGCGGGTGCTGGGTGCAACGAAGGATGAAAATGTGGACCCGTAAGCTTGTTGCTCAGATGCGTGTCTGCCGACAGGCAGGTCGCCGCGCCCATCGAAAGAAGTACTATTTTCGAGGGAGTCGCCCATGCCGCGTTGCGGCACAACGAAAAATGAAAATGATCTTGTTGCGGTTACACTGTATCCGTGTACCGTGGTTCTTAACTTCGAACTGACCTAAAAGTCAGTCCTTCTGAGCCTAACTTAGAACCTAGAACTATTTTCAAAGGAGTCGTTCACGACCCAGCACTCAATGGACTTTTTGCCCTTTGAAGGACAGACCTTCATTGAGCTTAAATGCCCAGCACTCAATAGGACTTTTTGAGCTTTGGAGGAGAGACCTTCTTTAGTCTA
>JBFLWY010000067.1:0-10004 GCA_040757355.1 Bacillota bacterium
TTTCGCCTGTCCACTGGCTGGTGCAGGCCACACTGGCCGCCGCTGGCGGCGCCGGCGTCGGCTACCTGTTCTGGGCGGGGCTAACCGCTGCGGTGGCGCTCGGCGTTTTCAGCGCTTCATTCCTGCTGGTACGCAATAGCTTCTATGGCCGCTGGGCTGCGGCGGCTGAAGTTCACCGGCGGCGGAGCAGCCGGGTCATTCGCCGGAGCGGGGCGCTGCCTGGTGGACTGCGGCGGGCCGGACCGGTCCGGGCGGTGGCCGGCAAGGAGATGCGGCAGGTCTGGCGCAGTCCGCAGGAACTCCTTTTGACCCTCCAGGGAGTGTTAATAATCGCCATATCGTTCATTGTACCGGTGCTCAAAGGAGAAAATACCGGGCTGCCGGCCGGAGAACCGTGGGTACTGTACGTGAGCCTGTTTATTTCTTATCTCGTTGTTTTCTTTGTGGCGGCGCCGCTTGCCGCAAGCGCTGTTTCCCGCGAGGGGCGCGACTGGCCCTTCTTGCGGAGCACGCCGCTCACCGGGGCCCAGATCCTTGCCGGGAAGACGTTGGGGGTGACGGCCCTCGTTATGGGGCCTTGCCTGGCTCTGGCGGTAGGGGCAAACGCCCTCCTCGGCCTGCGGGACTGGCGGCTTATTTTCGTCGGCCTCTTCACGCTTTTGGCAACACCGGGATTCACGGCGCTCGGCGTTTTAGGCGACGCCCTTTACCCCGGCTTCAAAGAGGAAAGCCGCGGCCGGCGAAGAATGAGCTGGGGGAGCCTGCTCGCGTCGCTTTTCGCATTCGGCGTTTACGGTGTCCTGCTGACCCCCGGTATTCTTCTTGTGGTCCCGAATTGGACTGGAACCTACGTCTGGCTGCGGCTGCCCGGCACCCTGTGGCTGCTGGCGGCAGCGGCGGCAGCGGTAGTACTCCCGGTCGTCATCGGCGGCGAGGCGCTCGACCGGCGCGAGGCGGCGCTTTTATCTATGTAGAGGCAGATTAGATTGTTAAATTGCTGCTTCAAAGCAGTAAAAAAGCAGGAACGCTTCTTGTCTTGTGGAATTGGGTAATTATTCCCGTAAGCCGAGGGATAAAGCGCCGGGGGTTACACGTTTAAAGAAAGAAGCGAGCAGGATCCTATCATCTGGTTGATAAAGTAGGTTTGGTAAAATCACGGAGGTGGGGAAGATGCGCCGGTTCCGTTTAGTTCTTTTTCTCTGCACCTTTTTCTTGGTGGTGGTTACGCCTGCCCTCGCCCAGGGCGAGAACGTCCCGGTGAGCCTGGAGCAGGCGATCCGCACCGCGCGGGCGAACCTCAGCATCCCGCCGGAGTGCACTGTTTTCAATTCCGGCTTCGAGCAGGGTCCGGTGGGGAGCTTCTATCAGCTCAACTGGCTGAGCCCCGGGGGGTTGAACAACGTCAGCGTGAACGTGGACGCGTATACCGGTGAAATCGTTAGCTTTCAATGTTTCCGGGCAACGGGGGAGCCGGGCGGCCGCCTGCCGCGCTATTCCCGGGAAGAGGCGCTACCGGTAGCCGCGGCGCTGGTGAAAAAGCTGGCCCCGCAGAAATGGGGGGCCCTGCGGCTTGAGCCCGCGCCCGGGCGATCCTGGGACCTGTCGCAGCACACTTTCGTTTACGTCCGTTACGTGAACGGCATTCCCTTTCCGGAGAACGGCGCACGGGTGGTGGTTGACGGGAATACCAAGGAAGTGGTGGAGTATACGCTGAGCTGGACGGAAGATGTGGCTTTCCCCGCGGCTAAAGAGATGCTGCTGCGGGAGGATGCGCTGCGGTGCTACCGGGAACAGGTGAAGCCGCATCTCCAGTACTATGTGCCTGTGGCACCGGAAAACCCCGAGCGCCAGCGACCCCGCCTAGTCTATTCTCTCGAACCGGAAGAGCTGGCAGTTGATGCCTTCACCGGAAAGGTGCTCACGGGAATGACGCCCGTAACTTCGCCGTTCGGCGAAATGTTCAGTATACCGGTCGGAGCTGGCGGGGAGAAGGCTTTTTCTCCTGCGGAACAGCGGGAAATAGAGGCAACGGGCGAGCTGCTCCCGGCGGCGAAGGCGGCGCTAGTGGTGCGGGATCTCGTGCCACAGGCCGCTACGGCGGACCTCGACCGGAGCAGCCTCAACGTCGGCGTGCCCTGGCAGGAGGAGAAGGTTTGGCAGCTCTCTTTCAGTAACAAGGACCGCGGATTGCAAATCGAGGCGGTGGTCAGCGCGGTGACCGGTGAACTTTTACACCTTTACGTGATGTCAGTAGAAGCCGGGGAGCCGCGGCTGCCGGTCCTGGCAAAGCGGCAGGAAGCGAAGCTTGACCGGGAAGAGGCGCGCCGGACAGCGGAAGAGTTCCTGAAAAAAGCGGCCCCGGCCCTTTTGCCGGAGGCGCGGTGCGCGCAGTGTGAGTTTTTCGCTCTGCCCTACCCTAACCCCGCTTACCACTGCGTTTACCAGCGGTACGTCAACGGCCTGCCGTGCCCGAGCAACTCCCTCTCGGTGCAGGTGGACGGGGTGACGGGTGAGGTGATCGGTTACAGCCGGCAGTGGGTCCGGGCGGCCTTTCCTCCGCCGGAGGAGGCCATAACCGCTGCAACGGCCCTGGAACATTACATAGACGCTTTTGGTTTTGAACCCCGCTACATGCGGCTGGTTACCGGGACACCGCAGGAGGTTTTCAGCGATCCCGCTGATCCTTACGGCTGGAAGAAGGCGAAAATCTGCCTGGTTTACGCGCTGAAGCTGCCCGCAGGCTATCCGGTGGTCTGGCTAGACGCGCAGAGCGGCGAGTTTATCGATTACGAAGGGAATCCGGTAGCGGTGAAACCGGCGCCCGCTTTCAGTGACGTGGCGGGGAGCCGCTTCGCGCAGGAGATCGGCCTGTTGAAAGAGGCGGGCGTCGTAAGCGGCTACCAGGGCCGCTTCCGCCCCCGCGACCCTGTAACCCAGGCTGAATTGGTGGCGATGATCGTGGCGGCGCAAAGCCCGGTTGCGGCACCGCAGGCGGCAGGCACTCCCTGGTACAGCGGGGCCTACGAACAGGCGCGGCTGCGCGGTATTATCGAGGCGGTGGAGATGGCACCGGCCCGGCCGGTCCGGCGCCTGGAGCTGGCGCGGCTGCTCGTCAGGGGTCTCGGCTACCGGCAGGTGGCGGAGTTACCGCAACTTTACTCCCTGCCCTTTGCGGATGCTGCGCGCGTGCCGCTTGCGGACCGGGGTTATGCTGCCTTAGCCTGGGGGTTGAAGTTCTTCCCGTGGCCGGGCGGCGATTTTGGCCCGGCGGTGGTAGTGAAGCGGGAAGAGGCGGCGGCAGCGCTGGTGCGGTTCCTGAGGGTGCCGCGTCCCCGCATTTAAGCAGGGAAAGTTGGCTATGGCAACCAACGCTTGGGACGGTCACGAATACGACGCGGTTTCCCGGCAGCGTTTCGTGGTGGGGGATCTCCTCATCCGGCTTGCGGGAGTCCGACCCGGGGAGGATGTGCTTGACGTCGGCTGCGGCACGGGCGAGCTGACCATTAAGTTGGCAAAGATAGTTTACCCGGGGCGGGTGCTCGGTATCGACAATGCTCCCGGAATGATTGAAGTAGCGCTGAGCAAGGCACAAGCTGCCGGTATGCTGCTCCTTGTGCTGGCCTTATTGCCTCTGGTATGTTCTTTTTCAGCGGCGTCATGGAGAAAGGGGCGGTCTTGGAAAGGGCAGAGTATCTTGATCAGGCATTTACCATAGGAAAGAGCTTATCACAGGCAAGTAAGGGAGACTTGGATATCTTAAATCCGTAGAGGCCGAACAAGGGGATTCAGTCGACGCCGAGATAGGTGGGTTGGTTTTTCTGGAAGGCCCGTGGCGGCGCGGCTGATGCGTAGTCGTTGGGCTGATAAGAGGAAATCAATGAAGCAATTCATAATTACACCGGCGAGCGGAAAGAGGTTAATCGGCAGAGCATTAGCATCGCATCCTACGGTATTAGCCGCACTTGAGTTTGGGACAATCGTGATTGTGGCCGGCACTACCAATGGATATGTGGCTGAGGAGATACTTACTCGCATCGGTCAAGTGGAGGGCTTCACCCGAAAGCGCTTTTTTCGCGGGGTTACCCTGCCCCCCTCGATACCTATGACCGAAACGGGACGACTTCCTGATGAAACTGGATTTCCGGGCGACGTGATCATCGTCAACGGCCGCTGGCATAAGGGAAAAACGATTTTCGATGTGGTTGATAACCTGAAGGAAGGCGACATCATTCTGAAAGGTGCAAACGCCCTTGACTTGGCACACCGACAAGCAGCAATCTACATTGGTCATCCAAAGGCCGGTACGATAGGCGCGGCGTTACAGGCCGTAACAGGGCGACGTGTACGCCTAATTTTGCCTGTGGGGTTGGAGAAGCGCATCGTAGGCGATCTGATGGACCTGGCATTCCGGTTGAATATCCCGGGAGCACAAGGACCGCGATTGTTGCCCGTACCAGGGCAAGTATTCACGGAAATCGAAGCTATTTCACTGTTAACGGGTGCAACTGCCGAGCTCGTCGCGGGTGGCGGAGTTTGCGGAGCAGAGGGCTGCGTCTGGCTTGCTGTCAGCGGAGAGACAAAGCAGATGAACGCCGCAGAAGCGCTTCTGAAGTCAGTTGCTTCAGAGCCGGCGTTTAAGCTGTGAGGCTGAAGACAATAGGAGAATAGAAATGAGAAAAAACATCAACTTCGGAGAATGGAACGTGAAGATGTACCGGAAGGAAATGATCCCGTCAAAAGGGAAGATAATAATGGAACCAATCGGGATTATCCATTCGCCTTACAAGACAAAAGACGAATGTCCGATTCAGCCGCTCTATGCTGCTGGGGTCACGGGTCACATTGAGGTGTTTGCGGAATATGAAGCAGGGCTTAAGGACATCGAAACATTCTCACATATCTATCTGCTTTACCGGTTCGATAGAGCCGGGGAAACCCAGATGATACGGGCAACATTTCTTGATGACGAGCCACACGGAATATTTGCCACAAGGCATCCGTGCAGGCCGAATGGCATCGGGATGTCGATTGTACGGCTGATCAGAAGAGACAAGAACATTCTGGAGGTCAAGGATATAGACATCCTTGACAAGACACCCCTACTTGATATTAAGCCTTACATACCAAGGTTTGACCTGATCGAAACAGCAAGTGAAGGCTGGATTGCCGGCAAAGAATGGCGTCCAAAACCACAGGATAGGGAATAGACAAGATATTGCCCAACAAAGCAATCCAGCCGGCTCGTTGCACTCGCGGCTGATTTTGGCGTTAGGTCGGGAAAGATTGGGGATGCCGATGATATGAGTCTCAGCCGCAAGGCGCTGATCAAAAAGATGAATGAGGCGTCAGCGGAACTCCTTCGCGAAAAGGGTTACATCAGTTTCGTTGATGTCCTCATAAAGATAGGGAAACTGACCAAGGCCGATTATGAGAATTGGAGATTCCGGCGTGTTCCGTACTTGGAGAAGGTTATCACCGTCAACCTGGCTAAGTTAAATTTGGCAGCGCGTCTTTGATGTGGATTGGGCGGCGGAAGGAATAGCAGAACCGAGAGCCAAAAAGTCTATTCAAGCCGCGTTATGGGAGGTGCGCCTCGAAGATGTCAGGGGCGTGCAAGAGTTCATTGCGAGATAGGTTTCTGGAGGATTATGATGAAACTGCTGATTATCGGGGCAACGCGCGGGATAGGGCGAAGGCTCTTGGAGCAGGCGCTTGCGGAAGGACACCAGGTTACGGTTTTGGTGCGGTCGCTGCGCCGCCTCGGCCTCAGTCACGAAAGGCTCACGGTTGTTGAAGGAGATATCCTTGACCCGCAGGCCGTAGCGCGGGCGGTGCCAGGGCAGGACGGGGTATGCGTCACCATCGGTGTGAAGCCGGCGCTGAAACCGGTAACGGTTTTTTCACGCGGGACGGAGAACGTCATCGCGGCGATGAACGAGTTTTCGGTGCGGACGCTGGTCTGTGTGACCGGTATCGGGGCCGGGGAGAGCAAAAACCACGGCGGGTTCCTCTACGACAGGATATTCAAGCCGCTGTTGCTGAGGAGGATTTACGCAGATAAGGACCGTCAAGAAGAGATCATCCGGCGTTCAGGGCTGGACTGGGTGATCGTGCGTCCCAGTTTCCTCACCAACGGGCCGCTTACCGGAAAGTACCGCGTTCTTACGGAGCAAAAAGGCATAAAAGCGCGAAAAATCTCCCGCGCCGACGTGGCGCATTTTATCTTGCGGGAACTGCAGGAAACAAGGTATCTCGGCAAGGCGCTCCTTTTGACTTATTAAGCGCTGAGCCGGGCGGGTTTCGCTTATTCGGCCGGATTCACCGTGGCGACGACCCACTCGCCGGCGGCGGCGAAGCCGATTTCTTTATAGAACCTTGCCAGCAGCGGATCTTCTTTTTCGTAAAAAAGATAAACTTCTTTCTGCCTTTCCACCAGGTCATGGCAGAGGTTCAGCGCGCAGTCGCGGGCGAAGCCCCGCCTGCGGTAAGGTTCATCCGTGAAAACGGCGCCGATCATCGCCATCTCGGGGGTTTCGGTCGTGGTTAGGGCGCAAGAGACGACTTTGCCGTCTTCTTTAACGAGGTAGACGGTACCAGAGCTTAGAATGGCGGGCAGCCGTGTTTCGTAGTTAGCGAGAATATCGCTCTTGGCGTAAAGACGCATCAGGGCGGGCAGGTCTGCCGCCGACGCCTTCACGCTGCGGAAAGTCTGGGGGCGGGGGAGGCGTTCCGAGTTGAGCCTGCAGAACGAGTAAAACTTTTGCTTGCGTGCGGGTCCGCTGACGACACCGAGCAGTTTAAGAGTGAAATCGCTCCTGCCGAGGATGTGGGTGCTTTCCACCGGAGGCATCCGGCCGGCGAGGGCGTCGATCAGGATAGGGTCCGCGGCCGAGACGCAGCAGTGGGTCGGGGAGATGAGGAGCGCCAGGGCGATGGCGCCGTTTTTTTCCGCCACAAGTATAGTAGCGTCCGAATCCGGCCGGGCGATTTCGTCCAGGTAATTGAAGAAATAAAGGTTGTTGGCGTAGTCCCGTTTGAGGAAAGCCGCAAGTTCTTCGGGTTTTCTGGTTTTAACGAGTTCCATAACGGTCTCCTTCTAACGCCGGTGGGTGGCCAATATGGCGGGGGGTGCTTATCATTTTGGACACCGTAGCGGGGAGTGGAGGCCGGCTCGGCCATTGCCTAAATGGTCGCTTCGGTGTCAAAACCGACGGTCTCGCTGGTGCTTGGCGGCGGACACAGCATCGGCGTGCCAATGCTACCCAAGTCGCAGCAATGCCCCGAAACACGCGCGGGAACTGGATTTGGGAGTACCTTAAAAATTCTCCGGAGCGCGTAAAAAATCCTTCAAAATAAAGGAAATAAGGGAGACAAAAACGAATTGGGTTTGTACGAAAAAACTGAAGACAGCGGTGAGTTAGGGGAGGTGTAATTCAATGTGGCGGAAAGCAGTGTTGTTCGTCCTGGCGGCGCTCTTCACCACAATTGTGGCGGGCGGGTGTGGCAGACCCGAAACCGCCCGGCCACCGGAGCAGGCAGAACCCCCGGCCGCGGCAAAGACTGAGAAGCTGCGCCCCGCCGGGGAGTTGGCCGGGAAGAAGGTCCTGCTCGTGGTTGCCCCCAGGGACTTCCGGGACGAGGAATTCTCCGTGCCCAGGCGCGTCTTCGAGGAACAGGGCGCGCAGATCACCGTGGCCAGCAGCGTGAAAGGAACGGCCACGGGCATGCTCGGCGGCGCCGTTGAGGCCGATGTGGTCTTCTCCGAGGTACGCCCCGCGGACTTCAGCGCTGTGGTGCTCGCGGGCGGCACAGGTTCGAAGGAGTACCTGTGGGACGACAAAGAGCTCCGGAGGGTAGTGCAGGGAACGTACCAGGAGGGGAAGGTTGTGTCGGCGATCTGCCTCTCCCCGGTGGTGCTGGCCCGCGCGGGATGTCTTAAAGGAAAAGAAGCGACCGTCTGGCCCGACCCCGCGGCGGTGCGGGAACTCAAAACTGCCGGAGCCAAGTACGTCGACCGGAGCGTGGTCGTCTCCGGGAGCGTGGCGACAGCCAGGGACCCCCAGAGCGCGGAAGCCTTCGCCCAAGCCGTGGCGGGGTTGCTTGAGCGGCAGGCAAAGTAAGGTAGTTCCGTAGTGTCGGTGGCGAGTACCGGACTGAAAGCAGTGCTTCGTCGCAATTCCTCCCCACCGAGTTGAAGAAAGGGGCGTGAAGCGGTGGAGCAGGGCAAACCCAGGATCAAGGAGGTCCTGGCCGAGTTCCTGAAAGAGCAGCGGCGGCGCCTGCGGCCCTCCACCTTGCGGAGGTACGAAGAGGTTGTTGAGCTTTTTGAAGGGTGCTTGAACAACTACGGGTATCAGTTTCTGGACGAAGGCGAATCTGCCCTCTACGAAAAGCTTTCCCGGGAGACCCCGGCGCTAATCTTTCTCGCGCCGGAGGAGTTCATCCGCCCCCCTTGCCGGATTCGCCGCACCAGATCCTGTGCCAGTTCCAGCTCACTGCAACCCGTTCTAACCGGCTCACCGTAGCGCCCCCGTTCTCGAATCCCGGACGCCTCCTGTTTTCACAGCGGGTAGACCGTCCCCGCCCAGCTTATCCGCCAGCCGCGCTGCGTTTTCACTAGCCCAAGCGTAATCAGCCACCCCTGTCGGCGCGAAGGTATGATTTTTTATTATAGGCGTTATAACAGGATATTGGGTGATCCCTGTCGAAGAACACAATCAGCGAAAAAGGGGCGGTGCTTCCTGCAGACCTGCATGCCTGTAGGGTATGTAGAGAGCCGGAGGTGGGTCTGGCCACCGCCCCCGTAGTTTTGTCCCCGTGGAGGTGGAATCGGGTGGTCACCAAAGAGATGAAGGTGCTGGAGGTAATGGAGCGATACCCCGCGACGCGGCCGGTCTTCGATGCTTACGGACTGCGGTACAGGGTGTGCATCCCCTGCAGCTCCCTCTTCGACACCCTGGAGGAACTGGCGAGGGCCAGGGGGATGTCGCTTGAAGAGCTCCTGGCCGACCTGAACAAGGCCGTCGCCTCCGGCCCCAACACCTGCCCGCGGTGCAGGGAGTAGCGCGTTGGACATCGGGAGCGCCGAAAGGGAGGCGCAAGTTGTGGAAGAAAGTAACCTGAAGGCGATCCTCGTCGGCACCGTCACGTGCGAGGATCTGGCAGCGGCCTACGCGACGGTGCACAGTCACGGCCTGGCTGTCTTCGGCACGACGACCACCAAGACACTGCGGAGGTTGCAGGACATCCTCTCCGGCGGCGGGGAGGCCCGCTTCTACTTCTGCGCGCCCACCTGCGCCCTGCCGCACGTGGCGATAGCCGCAGGATGGGTGGCGGGCGTCTGGACGGAGGCGCCGGAGGACGCAGGCCTGGCGGCGGTGAAGGAGGGGTTCCAAACAGCCTTCGGGTGCTCCTGGGACGACGTGGTGGTAGGCAAAGAACGGGAGGCACTCTTCCGCTTCTGGGTGGGCTACGTGGGCGTGAAGGAACTTAAGCCGCACCCGGAGATCACCGTGGCCCGGATCAGGGAAGGGAACCCGGGGGCTCCGGTGCTGGAGGCGCTGCTAGGGTGAGGGAGTTTTATGAAACTCGACATAGTACAGCTTATCAACGACCGAAAACAAGAGGCTATACTCCGGTACTTAGCTAGCTAGCTAAGAAGATTCAACCGTCATGTCAAAGAAGAGTGCCGGACTTGGCTACAGCTACGACGACTGGCGCGGGGCGGGTTCCTTCGGCGGTCTTATCTTCCGCATCGGGTCACCGGGTATGTACTCCTGCTCCGTCAGATAGCGGAAGAAGGAGCGGAAACAGTGGATCTTCCGCCGCAGGGAGGCAGCGGCGAGCTTCCGCTCCTCCTGCAGCCAGATGAAGTAGCGCCGCAGCACCGGCGTCGTAAGGTTGGCGAGTTCCGGCGCGGTCCGCTCCCGGAAGAGGAAATCCTCGAGCGGCTTGAGGTCCGAGCAGTAGGCGGCCAGGGTTTCGGGGGAGGCGTCCTTTTCCGC
>JBFLWY010000068.1:0-9871 GCA_040757355.1 Bacillota bacterium
CACCCTCTTTGTTTTGGTATGATGGGGTTTTGTACACTTCTATTTTACCAAAACGAGGG
The DNA here is from genome assembly GCA_040757355.1 of Bacillota bacterium. Classification (GTDB taxonomy): domain Bacteria; phylum Bacillota; class Desulfotomaculia; order Desulfotomaculales; family Ammonificaceae; genus DTYU01. The sequence continues at coordinate 60 of JBFLWY010000068.1, forward strand.
GTGTTTTTGTTGCTAAATCTCAGATATAGCAAGGGTTTGAGGACATTTTTTTAGTGAGAAAGTTGAGTATAAAGTTTATCGAAAAGCTCGTCCCTGAAATCGGGAAAGGGCTCTATGGCTTCCTCGATATCTTTTTGGAGCTTCGGGAAAACACCCTTTTCGAAGTATCGGGCCTTGATCCGCATCAGGTTGATATAACCCGAATCCCCTTCCACCTTTGCCCCTATGAAAATATCCTTCAAGGCGTTATAAAATTTTTCTTCTTTGGTCATACTTGCACTCCTTGCAAGCGTTTTTAACCGCCACGAATACACTCAGTTACCAGTAAATTCTTCAATCCTCGCCATTTTTCCTGCAGACAGCATGATAAGCGTTCCGAGCCGCCATTAACAGCAAGCAACGGCAAGGGTTGCGGGAAAGCAGTCCCTGCCGTTGGTGTCTTAAGATCCCTAAGGTTCAAAAGCGCGGGATAACCCGCCCGGTACGTTGCATTTTATTTCGTTCCATCTTAAGCCACGGACCGGTTAAACTGCCTTACCAACACGGAAGTAGTTATCGCCGCGATGATGACAAGCACCAGCGCACCCGGCCAGATCTCCCGCCACACCCAGCCCTGGGTGGCGACGGTCCTCATCGGGCCCACCGCGTAGGAAAGCGGGTTGACATTCGCTATCGCCCGGAGCCAATCAGGCATCGCCCTGGTCGGAAACATGGCGTTGCTGGTAAACATCAGCGGCATGGTAAAGAAGTTCATTACGGCCATTAAAGCCTCGTGCGATTTGAGCACCGCCGCCAAAGAGAGGGAAATTCCCCCCATAATGACCCCGAAAAGGCTTGCCATTATAAGAAGAAATCCAATCCCAAGGATACCGGTCGAGATATGAACCCCCAGCAAAAGCCCGATCAGCACGACCAGCAGCGCTTGAAACACCGTCTGAACTGTAAGGGCCGCGAGCTTCCCGACCGGTATGGCGGCCCTGTGTATGGGAGCCGCCATCATCTTGTTCAGGAAACCCAGCCTCCTGTCCCAAAGGATCGACATGCCGCCGAAGACGCCCCCGAAAAGGGCGGTCATTACCATCACGCCCGGCGTCATGAAGTCGAGGTAGTTGCCGGTACCCAGCATCTTCGCGGCCGCCGGGTTATTTGTCAGCCCCGACATGGTGTTGCCCATAAGCACCAGCCATACAACCGGCTGCACGACTGCCATCATTATTCTTGATTTCTGACGCGCTAATTTCTTCATCTCGCGCCAGAACACCCAGTATATATCATGGACGATAACTCCTATCATCCTCTCACCCTCCTCATTATCATTCTCGCTCTCATGGCTTCTTCTTTGCCGCCGCCGTTTTCCCTTATTTCTCTTCCGGTATAGTGTAAAAACACATCGTCGAGCGAAGGCTGCTTGAAGGATATAGAACCTATCTTAGCCGTAAAACCGCTCAGCGCGTCAAATATTGCCGGTACAGAGGCTTCGCCGTTGGCTACCGAAGCCACATAACCTTTTTCCCCGGCTTTAGTTACGTCTTTTACAAAACCAAGCCCCCTGATCTTGTTTAGGGCGGCACTTATATCCTCCGGGCCGCCCTTAGCGAATTCGAATACAACGATTTCACTGCCCAGGGAGCTTTTCAAACCCGCCGGCGTATCAAGCACTTTTATGCTTCCTTTATCGATTATCGCTATCCGGTCGCAAAGGGCGTCCGCCTCGTCCATGTAGTGTGTCGTAAGAAATATCGTCATTTTCGCCTCTTGTCTCAGTTGGTTGATATAGTTCCAGATCTCTCTCCTCGTCTGGATGTCCAGTCCCAAGGTCGGCTCGTCAAGGAACAGCAGCCTCGGCCGGTGGATAAGACCGCAGGCGATGTCCAGCCTCTTCCGCATGCCCCCGGAATATGTTTCCACTAAGTCTTTGGCCCTGTTTTTGAGCTCCACCATTTCGAGGACCTCGTCAATCCTTTTCGCTGTTTCGCCGCGCGGGATATGGTAGAACCCCGCCTGGAGCCTGAGGTTTTCGTACCCCGTAAGGGCGTCGTCCACCGCAAGGTCTTGCGAAACGTAGCCTATGGCAAGGCGCACATTGTAGGCCTGCCTGGTTATATCCATTCCCGCGACCCTGGCCGTGCCGCCGGTGGGTTTCAAAAGCGTGGTGAGCATGGCAATGGTAGTGGATTTTCCCGCCCCGTTGGGGCCGAGAAAACCGAATATCTCCCCTTCTGCCACCGAAAAGCTGACGCCGTCTACCGCCTTTACTCCTCCTGGAAATATCTTCGTAAGGCCTTGAGCTTCAATTATTTTGTTCACGGATACCGCCTCCCGTACCGACATTGCTTTCAAGCACCCTCTTCAACGTTTCAAGCCCGTCTATTATCTTGCTCAATTCTTCTTCACCGGCGTTGCTGAGGAGGATTTCCATGTATTCATTCATTCTGTTGTGCAAATCGCTGTGCAGCGCCTTGAATTTGTCTGAAAGCCTTACGTATACCACCCGCCTGTCTTCTTTGCTTCTTGTTCTTTCAACAAGCCCCTGCGCTTCGAGCCTGTCAAGTATGCCTGATACGGTGCTGTCCTTGAGCTTGAGCCGGTTGCCGATCTCGCTTACCTTTGCCTTTTCTTTTTTCATCAGCACATGCACGACGCCGAGCTGCGGAATCGTCAGGTCGTAATCGCGGAACACCTTTTTCATCCCTTGCTTTAAAAGGTGGTTTACGACTTTTAAAAGGCTTAGAATTACAGCGCCTTTTTCAAATTTTTCCACACCTAGCACCACCCCTATTTTAATGATTGCAATATTTAATATGCTAATATTTAGCCTGCTAATTATTTGTATCATATTCAATGCTGAAAAACAATATGGTGGTTTTGTTTCAGCATCTACAGCGTCCCGTGCACGGGCACCTTCTCTCGTATCGCCGCGCTGTGGAGGTGCCCGTTGCCGGTAAGCAGCACCCCGCTTCTGACCCCCCCGACCGATGCCTTCAACTCTTTTCTGGAAGCAGCCAAAATCGGCCTGTTTCCCCGATCATTTGCCCAAGAGCCTGCCCCCTCAACCGGTGAACGGAATATTATCGTACACGATTATGAACCATCAACGACAGGATTGTCTATGAAAGCATTTCGAAGGCCCTGGATTTGTATCACCAGTATGTCAAGTATGTTTCACAGTATATCCTGAAAGCCCGGCCGGCCGAAACGAAAAGTAGCGGCGCATTTTGTATGGTTAGCCCTGATCGTCTTGCAGACGGCCGGTTTTCTTGACAAGCGGCGGCTGAATGGGCTATGGTGTTAGGAAAGGGCGAGTTGCCGGTATTATCCAGGTTATCCTGGTTTGCGAAAGGAAGGGTTTAATGGCGGGACTTGTTGCGGGGAAAAAGGCGCTTATCCTTGGGGTGGCGAACAAGCGCTCGATTGCGTGGGGCATCGCGCAGGCACTGCACCGGGAGGGAGCGGCGCTCTGGTTCAACTACCAGTCCGAGCGGGTGAAGGAATACGTTGTGGAACTCGCCGAAAGCCTCGTGGCGGACGTTCCCCTCACCGAATGCGACGTCACAAAGCCGGAGCATGTGGATTCCCTATTTGCGGCCATAGGGGAGCGGTGGGGGAGCCTGGACGTCCTGGTCCACTCGCTGGCTTTCGCCCCCCGGGAGGCGCTGGGTGCGGAGTTTTATACCACGACGCTGGACCAGTGGAACACAGCGCTCGAGATAAGCGCTTACTCCCTGGTGCTCTGTGCGCGGCAGGCCAAACCCCTGATGGAGAAGGCCGGCGGCGGGAGCATCATTACGATGACCTATCTCGGCTCCGAGCGGGCGGTGAAGAGCTACAACGTAATGGGAGTGGCGAAAGCTGCGCTCGAGGCTTCGGTCCGGTATCTGGCTGCGGACCTGGGGCCTTACGGGATCAGGGTGAACGCCATCTCTGCCGGTCCGGTGAAGACGCTGGCTGCAAAAGGGGTTTCGGGTATTTCGAGCATCTTTAAAGTGGTGGAGGAGAAGGCTCCTCTCAGGCGAAATGTTACCCAGGCCGAAATCGGCGGCGTGGGGCTCTTCCTGGCCTCCGACTTGTCGAGCGCGGTAACCGGGGAAACAATTTTCGTTGACTGCGGTTACAATATTGTCGGTGTATGAGTTCAATTGACAAGCCCCGTTGTTTTTTGGTAAAATCGAAGCGTTGAGGATAAAAAGGATTGGCCCAGGTGAGGCAGGGGGCATGACTCGCTTGGGTTTTTAAGTTTTTGTAAAGCAAGGCGGTGTTACCATGGTGGGCATCGTTATCGGCAGCGACTCCGATTTACCAGTGATCCGGGGTGCGGTTGACGCACTCGTGCAATTCGACATTCCCCATGAGTTGGAAATTGCTTCCGCACACCGGGTGCCGGAGCGGGTTCAGGAGTACGCCCGCAGCGCCGTTAAGCGGGGGCTGAAGGTTATCATCGCTGCCGCGGGGGGCGCAGCGCACCTCCCCGGGGTGATCGCAGCGCTCACCCCCCTGCCGGTCATCGGTGTGCCCGTCGCTTCGGGCACGCTTGGCGGCCTGGATGCGCTTCTCTCCATCGCTCAGATGCCCAAGGGGGTCCCAGTGGCGACTGTTGCCGTAAACGGCGCCTTTAACGCCGGGATTTTGGCGGCCCAAATAATCGGCGCGGGCGACCCCGCAGCAAGAGACAGGGTCTCGGCCTACAAAGCAGCGCTCGGCCGGGAGGTTACCGTTAAAGCGGAGCGCTTGAAAGCCGTCGGTGTGGACGAATATCTTAAGGCTAAAGGGCACTGATTTAGGGTCAGAATTCAGAATTCAGAATTAGAAATCCAGCAGTCAGTAGTCAGAATAAGAGACGAACAGAAAAAAGGTCAGTGGTTATAGCTTCCGTGGTTATGGTTTCCGAAATCATAAGGTTTTTGGATTTTCAGCCGGTCTAAATTCAATATTCTATATTCTATATTCTATATTCTATATTTTGAATTCTGACTCCTAAGCTAGACAGGGTGAGAGTCAATGATCCTGCGTTACACTTTACCGGAGATGGGGCAGATCTGGTCGGAGGAGAACCGCTTCCGGAAGTGGCTGGAAGTGGAGGTAGCCGCATGCGAGGCCTGGGCTGAACTTGGGGCTATACCCCAGGGGGCCGTAGAGGAGATTAAGGCAAAAGCCGGTTTCAGTGTAGAACGCATCAAGGAGATTGAAAGGGTCACGCGCCATGATGTGATCGCTTTTCTGACCTGCGTGCAAGAGTATGTAGGGGAGCCCGCCCGGTGGATACACCTCGGCATGACCTCCTCGGACGTGGTGGATACCGCCTTAAGCTTGCTGATGAAGGAAGCGGGCAAGAACCTGCTCGGGCGCCTGGAGCGGCTGCGGGAGGTCCTTCTTGAACTGGCGGGGAAGCACCGCAAGACCCTGATGATCGGCCGGACGCACGGGATCCACGCGGAACCGACCACCTTCGGGCTGAAGATGCTCCTGTGGACTGCGGAGACTGAACGGAACATCGAGCGCCTCGGGCGCGCGGTGGAGCGGATCAGCGTGGGAAAGATCTCCGGCGCGGTCGGGACCTACGCCAACCTGGACCCCCGGGTGGAGGCACTGACGTGCGCGCGGTTGGGGTTAAGACCCGCGCGGGTTTCCACGCAAGTGCTGCAGCGCGACCGTCATGCTGAATACCTCGCCACGATCGGCATCATCGGCGCCTCGGTAGAGAAGTTCGCCGTTGAGATCCGGGGCCTGCAGCGGACGGACATCCGGGAGGTTGAGGAGCCGTTCAGGCCCGGCCAGAAGGGATCTTCAGCGATGCCCCACAAGCGCAACCCCATTATTGCCGAACGTTTAAGCGGCCTGGCCCGCATCCTCCGGGGCAACGCTGTCGCGGCCATGGAAAACGTGGCCCTGTGGCACGAGCGTGACATATCCCACTCTTCGGTCGAACGCGTGATAATTCCCGACAGTACAATTCTTCTCGATTACATGCTGTTTAAGCTTACCGAGCTCCTGGAGGGGCTCAACATTTACCCGGAAAACATGCGGCGCAACCTCGAACGCACCGGGGGGCTTGTCTTCTCCCAGCGCGTGCTCCTCACTTTGGTCGAGAAGGGGTTGAGCAGGGAGGATGCCTACCTGCTGGTCCAGCGAAACGCGATGGAGTCTTGGCAGACCGGAAAGCCGCTCAAGGAACTCCTTGCGGCGGACCAGCAGGTTGCGCGGGTGCTGCCGCCGCAGGAACTGGACCGCATCTTTGACTACGGCTATTTCCTGCAGCATGTTGATCAGATATACCGCCGTTTTGGACTGTGAAGGCGACAACCAATTGATCCTGGAGGTAATAAGATGAAGCGGGGCGAAATGCTTTACGAAGGGAAGGCGAAGCGGGTCTATAAAACCGATTCACCCGGTAGGTACATCGTTGAGTTCAAAGACGATGCCACCGCCTTCGACGGAAAGAAGCGCGGCACGATTGCTGACAAAGGGGTTTTAAACAACAAGATTTCCGCCTATTTCTTTGCGCTGCTTGCCAGGGAGGGCATCCCGAGTCATTACGTCGAGACGCTCAGCGACCGGGAGATGCTGGTGCGGGCCGTTGAGATCATCCCGGTGGAAGTGGTGGCGCGGAATATTGCGGCCGGGAGCCTCGCTAAGAGGATCGGCGTGCCGGAGGGGACGCCTCTCAGCCAACCGGTTGTTGAGTATTACTATAAACGCGACGATCTCGGCGACCCGATGATCAACTGTTCGCACGTAGTGGCGCTGGGTTTGGCGACGGCGGAAGAGCTCCATCAGATGCGCGAAATAGCCCTGAGGGTGAATCAGGTGCTGCGGGCGGACCTGGAAGGGAAGGGAATCAACCTGATAGACTTTAAACTGGAGTTCGGCCGGGCGGAGGGGAAGATTCTCCTTGCCGATGAGATTTCGCCGGACACCTGCCGTTTCTGGGACAAGGAGACAGGCGACAAGTTGGACAAGGACCGTTTCCGGCGCGACCTTGGCGGTGTAACCGAGGCCTACGCGGAGGTCTGGCGGAGACTCACGGGGGAGGGCGCCGATGTACGCGGATAAGCCCCATGAGGCTTGCGGCATCTTCGGCGTTTGCGCGCCGGGAGCGGATGTAGCGCGGCTCAGCTATTACGGCTTGTACGCGTTGCAGCACCGCGGCCAGGAAAGTGCCGGCATTGCCGTCGCGGACGGCAGGCAGATCGCGCTGCACAAAGAGATGGGTCTTGTAGCAGAGGTCTTCTCGGAGGAGCGTCTCACCGAACTCAAGGGACACCTTGCAATCGGTCACGTCCGTTATTCCACCACAGGTGCGAGCCACCCGGTCAATGCGCAGCCGCTGGTTTTTTACTGCGGCGACGGGATGCTGGGTCTTGCGCACAACGGAAACCTTTCCAACAGTTATTCGCTCCGCCAGGAACTGCTGGGTTCAGGGGCGGTATTCCAGAGCACGACCGACAGCGAGATCCTCATAAACCTTATCGCGCGACTCAATGGCGAGCATAACCTGCCGGCGGCCGTCCGGCAGTGCATGGCGAAGGCAGAAGGCGCCTATTCGATGCTTTTACTGACCGAGGACAAAATTTACGCGGTGCGGGACTCCTACGGCTTCCGGCCGCTGTGTGTGGGGCGGCTGAGCGCGGGCTGGGTTGTGGCTTCGGAGTCCTGTGCCCTCGATGCGGTGGGGGCGCGGTTTGTCCGGGACGTGGTCCCAGGCGAAATCCTAGAGATTTCCCCCGAAGGGCTTAGAACGCATTCGGTGATAACTGTACGGCACCGGGCGCACTGCGTGTTTGAATACATCTACTTTGCCAGGCCCGACAGCACCCTCGACGGGTTCAACGTCGGTCAGGTGCGGCGGGAGATGGGGCGGCAGCTTGCCAGGGAGTACCGCCCCCCGGCCGACATCGTGGTACCGGTTCCCGATTCCGGTATCGCTGCGGCCAGGGGCTTTGCCGAAGCATCGGGCCTGCGCTTTGAAGAGGGGCTGATGAAAAACCGGTACGTGGGCCGGACCTTCATCCAGCCTTCGCAGCGGCTGCGGGACGCAGGGGTCAGGCTGAAGCTCAACCCCATACGCGAGGCCGTGACGGGGAAGAGGGTGGTGCTGGTTGACGACTCGGTGGTGCGGGGAACCACGAGCTGCAAAATCGTTAAAATGCTTCGGGACGCCGGGGCGCACAGGATTTATTACTGTCTCAGCTCCCCGCCGATCATTCGCTCTTGCTACTACGGCATCGATACCACAGAAAAAGAGCTTATTGCCGCTCAGAAGAGTGTACCGGAGATCTGCCATTACATGGGGGCTGACGGGCTGCATTATCTGAGCATCGAGGGGCTGCTGCAGATCTTCAGTGACAAGGCGCAGGATCTCTGTATCGCTTGTTTTACCGGGGATTACCCGGTTCCGATAACGGATGCGGGCGTGGGAAAATTTTCATTCGAACGGCCCCGCGCCCTGGAGGTAGTACGTTGAAAAAAGGCACCGGGCAAAAAAAAGGGACAGGCTGCTTTTTTCAAGGACAAGGCCTTACCTATGCCCGGTCGGGTGTGGATATCGATGCCGCCAACAGGGCGGTTTCGCTCATGAAGGACATCATCCGCCGCACTTTCCGCCCGGAGGTGCTGACGGATATCGGCGGTTTCGGCGGGCTGTGCGCCCTTCCGGCCAAGTACCGGGAGCCCGTACTTGTCGCCGGCACAGACGGGGTCGGCACGAAGCTGCGGGTCGCCTTCATGTGCGGCAGGCACGATTCAATCGGGATCGACGCCGTGGCGATGTGCGTGAACGACATCCTGGTTTCGGGAGCGGAGCCGCTTTTTTTTCTGGACTACCTGGCGGTGGGAAAAATGGACCCGGAGCGGGTAGCTGCCGTCGTCGACGGGGTGGCGCAGGGGTGCGAACTTGCGGGATGCGCGCTCATCGGCGGGGAAACCGCGGAAATGCCCGGTTTTTATGGGCCGGACGAGTACGATATTGCCGGCTTTGCCGTGGGGGTGGTCGAACGGGGGCGGATTGTCGACGGCAGAAAGATCACTCCCGGCGACGTCTGCATCGGCCTTCCTTCCTCCGGGCTGCATTCCAACGGGTTCAGCCTCGCGCGGAAGGTCTTTTTCGATGTCATGGGGCTGACGGTGGAAACCTTCGAACCCTCCCTCGGGCGGATGGTGGGAGAAGAACTGCTGGAGCCTACGCGGATCTATGTTAAAACGGTACTGGCGCTCTTAGAGCGGTTTGACATACACGGGATGGCCCACATCACCGGCGGGGGTCTCACGGAAAACGTACCCCGGGTGCTGCCGCCGGGACTGGGGGCGGTGCTTGAGCCTTCGCGCTGGCCGGTGCCGCCGGTCTTCCGGCTCATCAAGGAGCACGGCGGGGTGGCGGAGGCCGAGATGTTCCGGACCTTTAACATGGGCATCGGGTATGTCCTCATTGTGCCGCCGGAGGACGAGAAAAGCTTGCTCGGGGCGCTGGCGGCCTGCGGGGAAAAGGCCTACGTAATAGGGAGGGTTGAAAGCGGTGTAAACGGAGTGGTTTACAGGTGATTCTTGGAATTAAGCTGGGCGCAGGGAGGCGTTTTTGACGATTTAGCGTCGCCGCCAGGGATGAAAATATGGACCCGTAAGCGCGTTACTTAGATCGGTAATGTAACAATGAACAAAACGCGGTGAGAAGCGAGCAGAGCGAGGAAATTCGGGTGGGGACGGGCCGGAGCCCAGCACTCAGAGCAGTTTTTGAGCTTCGAAGGAGAAACCTTTATTATGTTAGCCTAAAAAAGTAGCTTTTCAAAGCGCAATCATAGCATTGAGTGCTGGGTGAGGACCCG
>JBFLWY010000069.1:0-9841 GCA_040757355.1 Bacillota bacterium
CGCCAAACGCCCCGCGGTATGGGAAACCCCCCACCGTGAAGCGCCAAAGAAAACTCAACAAAAGTGTTCCAGTATTCCACAAAGGGCACGGGCTTCTCAGGGTCTCTCCTACCGATAATTTTCATTAGGCTTCTCCTACTCTCTTCTTTTGATTATAGTATACAACGGAGCACGTGGTTAACAAATATCCCATATCGAAATTACGGGGACACCATACTAAATTATAGAGCTTACGTAGTCGTAAGTCCCGCCCATGTTTTTAAAAGGTTCGGAAGGAATCATGTATGATAATTTACGGAAATAACACCCAAAAGGCCGACATACCGGTATGAGTTCGGGGGTTTAAGGCATGAAAAGGGAGGATCTCGTGGAATATAAGTTGCCGTGGCAGGGGGAAGTCATATCGGTTCAGCCTCGAATCCGACTTCTGCGCTCGTTCGATCAGCGTAGCCACAGTTACTTAGGTTATTCGTAGCGGGTTCAGGGGAGGATTGTTGAACGCGAGGGCGAGTTCGGGGTCGGGATTGGAAGGGTTGCGCAGGCGAAACATGGTTTTCGGGTTGGAGACATTGTGCGGGGAGATTCTCATTCGGTGGAGGACCCGCGGATGGAGCCTGTTGATTTATATCGAACAAGCGGCCTCAAACTGCTTGAGCGTAGGGAGATAAAGATGGCGGCTCCTCCGCCATGGATCCAGACGGCGCCGGAACTCGGTGTGTATCGTGAAAGAGGTCACCGCCGGCTTAATGCTCGAACCTATGATAATAAGTGCGTTGCCTGTATTTGGGGCTGTCGCATGGCGGTTGAGATTATCGTCGACCATTGGAATCCTACTAAGAAGCGTTATCGATTCGAGTCGTTCTGTTACGGTCCGAAGTCGTGTTTACTCTATCGAGCCGGACCCACTCGTAAGGTGCCGGGACGCCGGGGCATGACTTGGGAGGAGGAGGATTGGGTGGACGAGGAAGATACCTCGCACCGCGGTTTTGAGGAATAGTTGTAGAAGCGCAGGTGGTCATTCCTGGCGATAGGTGTTTAAACATGGAAATAACAGAAATGCCGGAGGAACAGAAGCCGCCGGACATAATTAAGTATGGTGTCCCCATAATTACCCATAATTACCCATAATTACCCATAATTACCCCATAATTACAGTGGCCTGAGCGACGGCGGGATACATCTGTTCGCGGTAGTGTGCGGCCTGGTGGACGTCTTCGAGGCGATGACCTCCGACCGGCCGCACCGGAGGGCCTACCCACCACACGAAGCGTGGGAGATGCTGGCTGCGTCGCAGGGGTTTGACTTCGAGGTGAGGCAAGCGTTCCTGCAGAGCGTTGCGCCCTACCCGGCAGGGTCGGCCGTCGAGCTGTCGGACGGGTCGAAGGGAATTGTCTTGGCTGTCAGGAAGGGCCTGGTGCTGAGGCCGAGGGTGAGGCTGGCGGACGGTACGGAGGTCGACCTGGCGGAGAGGACCGACTTGGCGGTCCGGGGCGCGGCTTGAGGCGCGCGCGCCTCGGGTTTTCAAGACGGCGGCAGGAATTTACCGGGGAACTCTGGAATAAAAATCGGTTACCTACTAAAAATGTACACTACCAATAATCGTAACGCCAACCGGAAATTAAACCTACACGGTGTCCACAAAACTGGGGCAACTCCACCTTTCAACTTCGCCCTTTTTGTGGTATGCTGACATTAGCGGTCCCTCCTTAAATTTGGTTTTTCTCTTTAATCCCATTATATACCAGATGGGGTGCCGGGACCGCCACTATAATTTCTGCGAAACTCGGGACATACTCGAGGGAAGTAGTATACAGCTATTGAAATAATAGATATACTCAACACTAAAATTGATTTGCTGATTCATCGGTAACGTCAAAAGATCGAGCATCTTTATCATAGGAGGACTCTATGACTAAAATAGAAAAAATAAGTGGTACTTACGTTAAAGGAAACTGGATAGAGCGAGATAATTACTTCGTAAATTTAAATCCCGCAACAGGCGAGCCTTTACTACAGGTAAGTGAAAGCACTGAAGAAGATGTCCGAATGGCAATTGATGCAGCAGAGGAAAGTTTAGTTTCTTGGCGGGAGAGTAATCCGTCTGAGAGAGCCGAATTACTATATCGCGTATATCATAGGCTAATTGCTCACCAGGCTAGGCTGGCTCACATAATAACCTTAGAAAATGGCAAACCGATAAAAGAGTCTATGGCGGAGGTTTCCTTGGCAGCCGGTTATTTCAAATGGTATGCTGAAGAGGCCAGGCGGGCTTATGGCAGTATTGTGCCAGAGAACTTCTCCAACAATTGGAGGTTTGTGATCTATCAATCTATTGGTATAGTTGGCGTTGTTACACCGTGGAACTTTCCTCTTTCCATGCTCTGTCGTAAATTGGCTGCACTTCTTGCCGCAGGTTGTACAGCAGTAGTGAAGCCTGCTAAGCAAACACCTTGGTGCGCGATTGAGTTGGTTAAGCTGCTTGACATGGAAGGATTGCCGGCAGGCGTTTTGAATCTAGTGTGTACGAGCAAACCAGCCGAATGCGTGGATCTCTTGTGCAAAGATCAGCGGGTTCGCAAAATTACATTCACAGGTTCGTCTGAGGTAGGGAAACTTATCATGCGGCAGGCTTCAGAAACTTTAAAACGTTTGTCTCTTGAACTCGGAGGCAATGCTGCTTTTATTGTATTTCCAGATGTTGACTTGGATATGGCGTTAAACGGATTGATAACCGCAAAATTTCGGAATAATGGTCAGTCTTGCATTGCGGCCAACCGTATTCTTGTACATGAGAGAATTTACGATAAATTCTGTAAATTACTTGTTGAAAAAGTGAAGACGCTACGGGCTGGAAACGGTTTAGATGATGGTGTAGACATAGGGCCGATAATTGATGCTCAAGGTTTTGAAAAAATCCAGACCCAAATAGAAGATTCTATAAGACGTGGAGCAAGACTAGCATGTGGGGGAAATAAAATTCCATCGCCACCGGGATCTTATTTCCTCCAGCCTTGTGTTTTGTTGGATGTTCCCCTTGATTCCATAATTTTTAATAAGGAAACATTTGGACCGGTTATTCCTGTTGCAAAATTTTCTTCAGAAAAAGAGGCCGTTGAAATCGCAAACCGTAGCCCTTATGGTTTAGCATGCTATATTTACACAAGCAATCTTGGGACAGCTCTAAGAATGTCTTCAGCCATTGAGAGCGGAGTTATTGGAGTAAATGATCCTCTTCCATCTGTACCTCAATGCCCATTTGGGGGTTTGAAAGAAAGCGGAATTGGACGTGAAGGTGGCAGTGAGGGACTTTATGAATTTCTTGAGACGAAATATATTTCTCTAGTACTTTAACCATTTTCCATACTCATTCCGCAATATGGACACAAAATCCAGTTACTGCGTAACTTTTGATGACACTTTGGACAGACCGATGTTGCCTGTTGAAGTTCATATCGCCACAAATAAAAATCCACAAGCATTTCTAACGCATGCTGTGCCTGAATAGGAGAAAGATCAGACCTGAAATTTGGATTATCACGGTCCGGATGGGATGCCAGATTACGTAATTCTCGAAGACTGTGGCATAGAGTGGATACAGTGCGTGGAAGAAAACCATTTTTATAGAGTGTGTTAATCAAAGAAGCCAGTCCAATTGTATCGGTTGAAAAATTGTAGCTTTTGGCAAGGTCGATTAGTTCTGACTCAAGGGCGTATCCTGCAAGCTGAACAACTCTATCCGGATCCAAAATAACGAGTTCTTTAAGGGAAAGTATGTTAGTACGGACTTGTTTTGGAAGCTTAGCAATTGTTTCCTGCAGATCTCTGTTTATATTTATAACTTGAAATCCAGCTCTTTGAAAACCACGTTCTATTTCAGCTATGTGAAAACCTAAACACATTATATCCCTAGAATATCCAATCCTAATTTTTAAATACTCATCAATAGGCTCATTACTATTCGATGTAAATAAAGATAAATCAGGCTTAAGATCGCTACAGTCTAGACGCAAAACTGGAGGAACTAAATCTGCTTCCAGCAAAAAACAGAAGGTATTTTGGAGACATTTTTGAAACTGCTCCTCAACTTTTTTTGAGTGACATATAACATCATGCCTTTCCCAGGAAAACCGTGTTTGGATCATTTGAACGTACCTTTGTGTATCCAGGTTTTCTCCAAAAATAGGGCGTGTCAGATTTGCAATATATTCAGGCCGTTCATATATTTGTTTAGTAGCATCAGCCAAGATATCTATTAGTCGAAGAATAATATTTTGATAACTATTTATGAAGTCGGTTCTTGCAACAAGGACGTTTAATAGTCCTCCCTCAAGATCCAGATCTGAAAAAGCTTCGCAGAACGTAGTATGTTGCCTCACGTATTCACAAAATGGTTCCCATAACACTGCACCGTCTAAAAAACCATTTAATAAGGCCTTCACCTGTTCCTTTGGAGAAAGATTGACAAGGATAACTCGAGGATGGATACTTGGATTACGTTTCAAAAAGGTGTGTAATAATAAATGCCCGGTTGAACCGTACGTTACTCCGATTTTAATCGGTCTGTCACTGGATTTATCCAATCCTTGCTTTATAAAGACTACTTGAGCACCGACATCAACGCAAGTTACTGCCAGCATCTGCAAGGGGAGATTGTAAACTCTGCCCAGCACAAAAGGAACTATACCCATGTAAGCTAAGTCTATTTCCTTTGTGAAAAAACTCATTAAAGACTTAACTCCTGCTACTTCCAAAACTGGTTGGATGATCAAGCGGCTCATAATCCCTACCTGAATAATAATAAAATACCGGTTAGTAGCAACAAAAGATTAACTAATTTAGAGAACATATCTTGGCTTAAACGATGATAGAAACGGCTTCCCATCCTTTGCGTAAACACCACTACGGGCAGGCTTACCATTACGGGTATTGCTACAGGAATGACCGGTCCTTTTACTAAAAATACATAGTTAAAAAACCAAATTAAACCTAAAATAATCCAAACTAAAAGAAGAGTTGAACGAAAGACTTCTTTAGTGTTTGTTACGTTTTTTGATGCCAACACCATGAATGGTCCACCCGTTCCAATGGCACCTTCAGCTACGCCTCCTAAAAATGAGAATAAAGCGCCAATGATTTTGTGCCTTGATAGATTTATTTCTTTTTCTATAATTAACTCTTTTAAGACATAAAAAGCAATGACTAAGCCTAAAATTTTCTCAAGAACCCTAGGAGTACCTATCGCATATATAAAAATTCCCAAGGGAAGACCTAACGAAGCTGGAATCAGGATGTTTATTAAGGACTTCCACTCAATGGTGCATTTATCTGAAATAATTATCTGAACGGCACCTATTACTGATAGTATTACAAGCACGGGAACTGCTAATTTAATATTCCAAAATAATGACAAAAGAGGCAACGCTACAATGACATTTCCGAATCCAAAGCTAGCAAAAAGGAAATGCGCTAAACCAATAGTAATGACAATTAGAAAAATGCCCAACAAACTTGTAACTCCATTTCATTTTTCGAGACCAATTTCTAACCGTGAATATATTTCTAGGCTATGCTGGGGAGGTAGCTTTGTCAATGGTATTGTACTTTGTTAATGGCCATTACACTCGGGTTGAAAGCTAACCCAAGAGTTGCGTGCCACGCGGACGTCAATTTATGTTTTCAACGTGCGGTTCCAGAAGTAAAAAACCAGGATGGACAAAACCAACAAAACACCACTGGCGCCGAGAAGAAAGGATAGCGGCACCTGGTTCAATTCCTTTTGGATAGTGTCGGAGAACAAGTTGCTCAAGATACCTAACGGCAGCCCTACACAGGTTAAAAAGTTGATTAGTTTACCGGTTCGCATCTCCATTTTACGCTCATAATGTTCGCTCAGATCCTTCAGCTCACTGCTTACTGCTTCGTAAAGCAGGAGAATTTCCAGCCCAAGCTGAAACCGGCGGTACAATTCAATACCTTGCGGCTTGAAGGTAACCTGTTCGAACCAGTAATGGTTTCGGAACTGCATGAACTCGTCCTGTCGCGATTTCGCAGCCCGGAGGTTACGGTGGAGGTACCCTCTTTCCCGCATGATATCCCCGGCCAGCAGGCTCAGGCGCACTTTCTGATACAGCGTAAGCAAGTACAGGTGGAAATAATCGGTTTCCACGTTTTTGGGAAGTACTTTTTCCGTGAACGAAGTGGGACGTATAGCCAAAAATATTACTGAATCGTGAAGCGCTAAACCCTGCCAATTATCCCAGATCGCAATGTATGCCTTCTCCATTAGCTGGGACAGGCCGGTGGGGTGCGGTTTGTAGTTTGGGTCTCTGGTATCCGTGCATGTGGCAAGCTCATACAGTGTTTGTTCCGATAGTGAAGCGAAAAGCGGCGGTGTTTTCGAGTCGGGAGACTCTAAGGAGTCATTACTGTCATAAGTAAAATCTTCTTGATTCTCACCAAGACATACGAAAGTAAAATGGCGAAACGACATACCGTATACCTGGCCGGTTTCGCTCAATGAATAACGTCGTTGGGTGTTGCCAGTCTTGACGGCCTGTAAAAAGGAACCGAAAGATTCTGCATTGAGCGGGGACTCTTGAGTGAATCCTTGTAAAAGGTAGTCGATCAGCTCCTGAGAGGAGAATTCTTCTGTTAGCTCTGTTCCAATGCACCGCCAAGTAGCCACTTTGTACCCCCTTTGGAAGGGCAGAACTTGCCGCGCATAATAAAGAAAATCGTTTATCCTTGCTGTGTCTGGCGGCTTGTGGTCAGCGATGCGCATTTTGAGCGCAAGGAATCCTACTCTCTGCGGAAATAAGAAAACATCAATCCAATCAATTTTTACAGAGGCGGAAAAGCTTGTACTCCCCAATGTGAATCGGAGCTCAAGTGATTGGAGAGTTTTTAAGATTGCAGGATTGTATGTCAGTCGGATTAAGCCATCCTTAAGTATAATTTCGTTAATAGCCTTCCTGGAAAGCACCCGGAACTGGTTCCTGGCTGACTCTGCCTGTATTGTAGCATCACCAGAGAGCCAGTTCGTCTCGGGGAAAAGAAGCTTACGGACGTACGGTAAGAAAAAATAGGTATCGTCGAGTGTGTCAAGTAACTGGTTATCAGTGAGGCGATTCCACCAATGCACCCAATGGGTCGGCAACTGGGAAAGGCGAGATGGCCCCTTTTTATTACCCTCAATAAGATGGTGGAATGGATAAATCAGGATGGTAAAATGTTGTTTTGTGCGCAAGACGAATCCTCCCCTAACACTTTGATAGCAGAAGGAACGGGTTAATCTAACCTAATGAAATGTGTTCAAAAAACAGCGTCTGGTCCAAAAAGTCCGCAATCTCTTTTTTACAACTAAAACAACCATATGCCATCATCAGGGAGCTTGTCCCTATCCTCGTAGAATTTCAGTGACAGCCCCTTTCACCGTTTTTCACGCCGTAGCGCGACGGGACACTTTTTCGTCCGCCCTGCACAGTAATTCCCGTTGCAGGGCCACCCGCAAGAGCGGCATCTCCCGGTAACCGCTCGGGCGGTGAAAGCGCTTCTCGACCACCAAAAGCCCCACCGCCGCCCACCGGAGCACCTGATCCCTGCTCGACCAGCGTTTGGTGTTTCGCGTCACTTTTGTCGTTACCAACATTAAATTGCCGCTGTCTTCCAACATTATAATGCCGGCGTGTTGAGTTTTCTAGAGTGAAGACAAAGAGACGAGAGGGGCGGCACCTCGGTTATCCTTAGGTCCCACCCATTACAACTGGTACTAATTCTCTTCAAAGGGTTCTTATAGTTAAGCGCCGAAATCGTGGCGAAGAATCAGTATATATCGCTGACGTCCACAACAGGTACTAATCATCTTCAAACTCCCGCAGAGCCTTCCTCACGGTAGCAGCATCGATAACCGATTTCTCTTCCAGGAAGCCGTCTAAAAGGCATGCCGTACACAGATTGTTGATTTTGCGCGAAATCCCTTTCGAGAACTGGTAAATGAGTTGGATCGCATCATCGGAAAACAACTGTGCGCTCCGGCCACCTTGAGGTGGTGCTCGATGTATCCTTTTGTCTCCAGACCGGAAAGCCCGGACAAATGATGCAGGAGTGTATCTTCCAACTGGAGAGTGAATGGTTTTTCACCGGCCACAGGCTTTGCTAACAACAAGCCTGTTGTTCTTTTTATTCACGGGCTGGGTGAGTCCGGCCTTGTTCCAGCGAATTGGCCGGTGATTGACCACGTAGAGGAGTTCTACAGCTTTCTCCCGCACTTTTTAAAATCAGTGTAAGGTTAGCCCGGCAAGGCGCTTGAATAAACCTGTAAATTCCTGTAGGATTGATATAGAAGATGTGAATTACGATGGGAAAGCGGTGGAGGTGAATTATGACAAAGCTACTGAAAAAGGCGTTTGCAGAAGCTTCAAAACTTCCAGATATTGAACAAAACGCAATAGCAAAATGGCTGCTGGAGGAGCTCGAGGCCAGGAGAAAATGGGAGGAGGCATTTGCCGAATCTGAAGATATACTCGGTAGGCTTGCCGATGAAGCTCTTGAGGCTCACAGGCAAGGTAAAACAACACCCTTGGATCTTGAGAAATTATGAAATCCAAGACGACAGATGGTTTTTGGGAGTGCTATTCCGGGTTGCCTCCTGCAGTCAAGAAGCAGGCAAAAGAGGCGTACAGGCTATTCATCACCGATGCATACCATCCAAGTTTGCATTTCAAGCGAATACATTCGAACCGTCCAATATTCTCGGTGCGGATAACAAGAGATTATCGTGCTATTGGAATTTTGCAGGAAAATGAAATAATTTGGTTCTGGATTGGGTCACATTCAGATTACGATAAGCTAATAAAGCGATTCAGAAACGCTTAACACTCATTACAGGCGGCCTGAAGCGCTGCCGCTGATGCTCTTATCTTTACCAGAAGGAAGGGTAGCTATGAGTAGCAAAGAAATCCTGGAGAAGGTATTGAAGCTCAAGCCGGAAGATAGGTTTCCGGTTATCGAAGGGTTGATAAAAAGCTTGGACGAGCCGGATAAGGGACTCGATGATATCTGGGCTGAGGAAGCTGAAAGGAGACTCACGGCTTATAGAGAAGACAAATTAGAGGGCATACCTATGGGAGAAATCTTCAAGGAATGAAAATGAAAGCCGGCATATGCAAGCCTGCCCTGTACGAGTTGGTTATTCGAAACTTCACAAGGAGCATCCGATGCGGGAGCGTATATGCCAACTGGAGGGTGAATGGTTTTTCATCCGGCATACGGGCTTCGGTCAAAGCAAGCCTGTTGTTCTTTTTATTCACGGGTTATCCACGGGCTGGGTGAGTCCGGCCTGTGTTCCAGCGAATTGGCCGGTGATTGACCGCGCAGAGGAGTTCTACAGCTTTCTCTGGCGGTTTTTAGAGTCAGCGCAAGATTAGCCCGGCCTTAGTGTAAAGTGCTAAACGCCGGTCATCAGGCATTCCCACGCACAGTCTGCACGCCAACTTCTCCAAGACCTTGACAAACACCGGGACTTCGACGTATCTTTTATGTAGATACTTATGGGAGGTGCTGATATTGGAAACCCGTATTCAGAAATGGGGCAATAGTTTGGCTCTGCGAATCCCCAGGCCATTTGCTGCCGAGTTGGGACTCAAAGACAGTTCGCCGGTCAAGCTTTCGCTGCGAGACGGAAGGCTTGTAATAACTCCGGTTATAAAGCCGGCTGTAAGCCTCGAAAAACTTCTGGCGCAGGTGACAGAGGAGAACTTGCATCATGAGGTGAATACCGGCCCTTCTATGGGGGATGAAGTGTGGTAAAGCGTGAAGCGTATATTCCCGAGCGCGGAGATGT
>JBFLWY010000070.1:0-9654 GCA_040757355.1 Bacillota bacterium
CTTTGTGTGCCGCCTTCGCATCTTTTCTTCAGATAAGCAACCTGCATGTAACCGGATCATTTTGTCCGCAATGCATAGTCGCATCTATCGGCTTCTATTTGGTATTCGGACTTTTATTATATGAAATCATCAAGTCGCTATTCCTCCCGACCGCAGGCGGTTGTGAGGAACGTGCTCGTAGCTGAGGGCGCGAGGACGATTCCCGGCCCCATTGGGGAACCAGATAAGCCGCACTGGTAAGTTGTATCTGAGTAGCAGCGGGAGCATGAAAAAAACACCCGGCATCCGGAAAGGAACAGCTTTTTGCTGTAACATCCAAGGAGATGGACTTTGCGGGTTAAGTTTGTTGCCCTTCGCGAAAGGGGTGGTTTTGAGCAGCCAAAACTTCGTAAAGAGAGCGTTCCCAAAAACCAGCATTGGGGAGGTAAAAAGATGGCGCGACGGATTACTATGGTGTTGCTGCCGGTGCTGTTAGCGCTGGTCCTGTGGGTACCGGCGGCGCTGGCTGCCGGCCCGGCGGCGGACGATTTGCTTGCCGTTCTGCCGCAGCCGCCGGTGGAAGGGCGGTTGGCGACGCGGGCTGATTTAGCGGTGATGCTGGTGAAGGCAGCCGCGATCCCGCAAAGCCCGGTTAAAGGCGAAGTGGCGCAAGATGTGGCCCCTGACGCCTGGTACGCCGGGGCAATAGCCACGCTGAAAGAAAGAGGCATCATAACCGGCTATCCCGACGGCACCCTGCGGCCGGAGAAGCCGGTGACGCGCACCGAGGCGGTGGTGCTCGTGGCCCGGACCTTCGGCCTCTTCACCACCATCAGTGCCCCTGAGGCGGGTCCCCTGCCGCAGGGCCACTGGGCAAGTTCGCTTTACAACTGGATGTATAGCCAGGGAATCGCCCCGGCCGCGGCCGCGCCGGAGGAAAAGCTCACCGCTGTAAAAGCGGCGGCTTTCCTGAGCCGGGTCTTCGACAGCGACCCGGAGGCGTTAGGGATCGCGGAAAAGAACGCGGCGGCTATGGCCAAGGTGACCGCCTTCCGGGGCAAAACGGCCATGGATGTTGCCACGCGGCTGCGCCCCGGCGCAAGCAGCACCGGAGGGGAAACGGGGCACATAGAGATGACGACCACTTTCCAGGCCCCGGGGAATATAGCGTCAACGAGCCGAATCGATACGGTGGTAGAAGGCAAGCCGGTGTCGCTATCCACCGCCCTTTTTGTGGTTGACGGCAACGTTTACTCCGGGTTTACCGACCCGCAGACCGGGAAGATGACCTGGCAGCGGTGGCCGCGGGAGTTCGGGCAGGAGTTAGCCAAGGCCCTGGGGAACACGCGCAACCAGGTTTTGCCGCCGGAGCTGAGACCGTATCTCCACTACCAGTTGCTCGGGACAACAAAAATCGGCGGCCGGGAGGTTTACGAGATCGGGGCCTACGGCCGGGTGGACGACCCCGCCCTCCTTCTGAAGGCGCTGGGCAAGAGCGGCGAAGAGTTGCAGAAGGTGATGCCGACAGCCGACTTTTTCCCGGCCATCTCCTACTGGGGGCGGCTCTACATCGGTAAGGAGGACCTTCTCCTCTACGGCGGCGATTTCAAGACGGTGGCCGTGTTTAAAGAAACCATGGCGGGGCAGCCGAACCCGCTCGAGGCGATCGAGACGGTGATGCACTTCACGGATTACGCGTACGGCGGCGGGATAACGGTGGTCTTGCCGCCGGAGGCAGCGAACGCGCCGGAAGTCACGCTGCCCCCGGTAGGGGAAGAAAGTGCACCGGAGTAAAAGTAAACAGAACCGCGGGCCCCACTTGAGAAGGTGGGGCCTGACAATTTTCAGGTTTTTTCATATCCCTCCCTGATCTTTTCAACAGCTCGGTATTGTAAACCGGTATCCAGTATGGTAAATTAGGATTAACAGATATTTAGATATTTTACTAAACATCAAAGTAATTACCGATCATTTATAACATGCCGCAAAACAAACGGGGGTTAGACTGGTAGAAACAGGGTTTTCAGGTCGCTGTGGCTGCAAAAGTGAGTTATCTTATCATAGAAAGGAAGGGACCTCATGAAAAAGGTTTTACTGTTAGCCATCTGCTTTTTGCTTATTCTGGGTGGCTGTTCTAAGAAAGCCGACGTTTCTGGAGACCAGTAAAGCGTCTTGGCGTATGCAGACCCGATCGTTGACAACCTGCTTGAAGGCTTCAACGAAGGAAATTACACCAAGTTCTCCAGAGATTTTGACGAGCAGATGAAAAACGGTCTGCCCGAACCGGTTTTTAACCAGACGCGCCAGTTGGTCACCTCCAAGGTCGGCCTCTACAAGTCGAGAACGGTTGCGAAAGTCGAGAAGCAGGGACCGGCCACGATTGTCATTTACGATGCAGATTTTGAAAAAGAAAAAGGAGTGGAGGTCAAGGTAGTTTTCCAGAAGTACGGGGAAAAGAACCTTGTTTCCGGACTATGGTTCAACTCGCCGAAGTTGCGTGAATAGAATCCGTCGGCAGACCCGGGAACTCCCGTTCCCGTTGCGGCTAACGGGTTAGGCAGAGGAATTGTCTCCTCCGCCGCCCGCCCCTGTTCCGTCTTCAAAGCAAGCAAAACAGGCGGCGTTCCGGGAGGAAATTATCAAAGGGGGTAGGTGCGGTCATGTTAAGTATAGGACCGGTGGAACTTTTTCTCTTCGTCATTCCATAACTGGTGATACTCGCCGGTTATCTTGTTCTCTTGGTTGCGGCGTGGCGGTTAATGAAAGCGCACGAGGCAATCGCCGCCGTCCTGAAGGAGATCGCCGAAAATCTTAAAGGCAGACGTGATAACGATTTTTGCTGACGCCCGTTTGGGTTTAATGCTGACGGCCGGCCGCTATACATGCAAGAACGGTCAGTGGAGGGTGAAGAAGTGTCGTTAGGCCTGGTTTTTAAGGCGCTGGCAGACGAGACGCGGCGGGAGATCCTGCGGTTTTTGCGGGAAGGGGACCTGACGGCGGGAGAGATCGCCGGCCGGTTTAAGGTCTCCTGGCCGACTATTTCCCACCACCTGAACGTGCTCAAGCAGGCGAACTTAGCGCAGGATTACCGCAAAGGCCAGCATATCTATTACGCGCTGAACACGACCGTTTTCCAGGAGGCGGCGGCCTGGTTCCTGGCGGTTTCGAGCGAAAGGGCTAAAAAGGAAGCGGGCGAGGCGGCTACAAATAGCAAAGGCGGCGGAGAGAAAAGGGGGGGCGGCAGGTCGTGCAGGAAGAAAATAAAAACGAAGGCTATTCCCTCACCTGGGAAACCTTAAAGCCGGACTGGCCGCTGTGGGTAATCATCGCCGGGCTGTTCACCGGGGCAATCGTCGTCCATCTGAGACTTCCGGAAGAGATGCCTCTTAGCTGGGCCCTCTTTGAACCGGTGATGATCTTGGGCCTTTACCTTTTGATGCTCCTGGTACCTTTGATTGACCCGTGGCGCAAGAATTACGCCCGTTTCGGCGGTGTCTACCGGCTGCTACGCTTGGTAACGGTCATCTTTATGGCCGGCACCTTCACCATTTCTAAGGCGGAGGCCGTCGGTTACAACATAGACACAGAGTTGATTGTTAACGGGAGTATCGCTCTTCTTTTTATCATCACCGGCAACGTGATGGGGCAGATACGACCAAACTTCTTTGTAGGCATACGAGTACCCTGGACCCTGGCCAACGAGGAGGTCTGGCGGCGCACCCACCGGCTGGCGGCCAAATTATGGGTGGCAGGCGGGCTGATCTGTCTATCCCTGGCGCCGGTCCGGGCACCCTGGGGCACGCATTCTTTTGTACTGTGTATGCTCGTAATAGTGCTGGTGCCAATTGCCTATTCGTATATCATTTACCGGAAAGTTGTTCACGAAAAAAAGACCCCGGAACACGCCAAGGCAAGAGAAAATGACTGAGCGTACGGGAATAAGCTTCGCAAACACAGGCCGCTAAAGGGAAAAGAAAGCTTTATCGGCTGGAAGGGAGAGAAGATGAGTTACCAGATTGATTATCTCGATGCACTGAGGGCACTTTTTCTCCCACTGGATCCCTTAATGATTGTCCTGGTCTTTCTCGTTCCTCTTGTATTACTTATCCCGATGCCGTGGGCGCTAAAAGCGGCGGGCAAATGGCCCAGGTACTGGTGGCTTTTACCTGGGATCATAGCTTTACTTATTGTTATCTTTCTGGGTGTGTTCTTGACTGAGGTAGGTGCAGGCTGGCGACTGACTGACGGAGAGTTTAAACTCCGGGCCTGGCCGGTCGCCACCACGCTGGATGTCCCGGCGATGCGGGTGGCGCTTGCGGAAAGTTCGAGCCCGTGGCAGCCGGTAATGCGGACTAACGGTTACGGT
Source organism: Bacillota bacterium (assembly GCA_040757355.1). Lineage (GTDB taxonomy): Bacteria > Bacillota > Desulfotomaculia > Desulfotomaculales > Ammonificaceae > DTYU01. The sequence goes on from JBFLWY010000070.1 coordinate 4,346, forward strand.
ACACCGGGGCTCACCACCGGATGGTGCAAGCTCGCCAACGGCAAGAAGGCGGTGGTCTTCCGGCATCTGCGCTCGGAGAAGATGGTGGTACTCGAAGCCGGGGGGCGCTACTATATTCTAATACACCCGGGGGTAGAAGGGCTCTATGAAGCGCTGATCGCGCGGGGAGCGAAGCGGTGGTAAACCAACACCGGGGAGGGGAAAGGCGATGGCTGACCCCGTAGGGCGTGGAGAGGAAAGCAATGTCTTTTTCCGGGAGGTTCAGTACTTCCGTCAGTGGTGGCTCTGGTTAATTGTTATCTTTATCGCCGGACTTAGCTGGCACACAGCCGTGGAGCAGCTTATTTTGGGGATTCCATCCGGAAATAACCCGGCCTCTGACCCTGAGGTCTTAGTCATTTGGGTGGTTTTCGGCATCCTTTTCCCGGCGCTCTTCTGGTTCAGCAGGCTGATCACCGAGGTGCGCAGCGACGGGCTGTATATTTGTTTTATCCCCTTTCATCTTTCGTTCAAGAAGATGCCATTCACACAAATAAAGAAATACGAAGCGCGCACCTACAGTCCCCTCGGCGAATACGGGGGCTGGGGCATCCGGTACGGATTTGAGGGCAAGGCGTACAACGTTAGTGGCAACCGGGGGGTGCAGTTGGAACTCGTAAACGGCAAACGGCTGCTCATCGGCTCGCAGCGGTCGGAGGAGTTGGTCAAAGCGATAGATTCGGCATTAGCACAGAATTGAAGCAGGCAGGTACACGCGCAGACAAGGGGAACTAAGGATGACGGCCGAGAAAAAGCAATCGTCTACATTTATCTCTGCCTGGCTGCGGTTCTCCTTGCCATAATATGCATGGTAAAGATTCCCCCGCCGACCGGAGTTGTTGTTTTCGGCATAGCCGTTTTCGGCGGCCTGTTTTTGCTCGTCGGGTAGCATACGAAAAATTTTGGTTACCGGTGTCCCGCATGTGAGCACGAATTCGAAATATCCGTCCTGATAAATTTTATCAGCCCCCATTTCTTCGACGTAAAATACCTGAGATGCCCCTGTTGTAGAAAATTCGGCTGGGCCAAGGCGGTTGCCAAGAGTGTGCTTCGGTTGTAAAAAGGGGCGACCAGGATACAAACGGAAAAGCTTTCCGGCGAATTCTTCAAGGAAATGTCCGCCCGGCGTCGAAATCATATAAGGTCGGCTGACCCGACGTTTCCGTACAGGTCTACACGATCATCAGGGATGTTGATGTAAGGGTGCTGGCAACGAAGTCTGTTGAAGGAGTTGTGAAGATGAGCGAGAACAGCGGAGCACATTCCACCTGGCGGTTTTTACTGGTGCTGACAAGCCCCGGAAAGGCTTTTGAAGAGATCGCCGCGGAGTCTGCTTTTTTGAAACCGGCGCTCATACTGTGCGCGATGAACGCTCTCACCGGGATAATTCTAGCTCCCAAGGTCCGGGCCTTTACTGAATGGATGCTTGCCCACGGGCAGCTTGGGCTGCCGCCCGAGCAGGCCGAGGAGGCGCTGGCGGTCGCCCCCACCGTGGCAGCGTTAGGATGCGTAGTTTCCGCCGTAGTGTTTCCCTGGCTAGTGTGGCTTCTTGTTGCCGGGCTCTTGAGGGTGTATGCGATGTTTTCCGCCAGGGAGACCGCTTTCAAAAAGCTTTTCGCAGCAGCGGTCTATGGATACGTTCCAATCGTGATCGGCAGTATCACCACCATGCTGGTGGCCCTCAGTGTGCCCGTCGAAAACTTCCAAACCGTCAGCGTAAGCCTGGCGGCTCTTCTCCCCTATCAAAAAAGCTTTCTGTACTTCTTCCTCACCAGGTGCAGCCCGTTTACGTGGTGGAGTCTCGTTCTCTGGGGAATCGGCGGCGCGGCTGCCACGAAGACGCGGCCCGGCGGCCTGACGGTTTACCTTTTCGTGCTCTGGGCGCTGGGAGCCCTGATCGTGGCGGGGTTGAGTCTTGTAAACGCTCCGGCCTGAGGGAAGGAGATATAGCTTGATACGCACTGCTAGGTTCTGGCTCATAACCGGTGGTGTACTCCTCACTGCGGCAGTAATCGCCGCCGCGGTCTGGCGCGGGTTTCACGGTGCTGCAATCGAAGTGAAGGTGGCCACGGCGGAAGAGCGTCTCTTTGAAAACAAGGTGCTGGCCACGGGCAAGGTAGAGGCAACGAGCCGGGTTGAGGTCGTCGCTCCGTTTGCGGCCAGGCTGTTGACCCTCAAGGTAAAAGAAGGCGACCGGGTTGCCGCCGGAGAGGTTCTGGGCGAACTCGATACGGCAGACGTAGAAGACCGGGTGAAGGAGGCCGAGGCGGCGCTCGCCGCGGCGGAAGCGGAGCTTGCAGCGGCACTCAACCCCGGCACGCCCGAGGATGTCGCACAGGCGAAAGCAGCGCTGGAAGCCGCCAGGGCCGGCGCCGAGGCGGCGCAGAAGAAGCTGGAACGGTACCGTTATCTCTTTGAGCAGGACGCAGCCTCGCAGGCCGAACTCGAAGCGGCGGAAATTGAGTACACAGCGGCGCAGGCCGAACTGGCAGCGGCAGAAGCGCGACTTGCGACACTGACTAAAGTTGATGCCGACACGATTGCCGTATGCCAGGCCAGGGTGGAACAAGCGCGTGTAGCGGTAGAAAACGCCCGCCGGGCGGTGGAAAAAGGGCGGCTCACCTCGCCCATCGCCGGTATCGTGTTCCAAAAGACCTTCCAAAAGGGCGACTACCTGCAACCGGGCGTTCCGGTACTCACCATCGGCGACCCGAATCAGCTTCAGGTCGTGGCGGACCTTAGCGAGCAGGACGTAAGCGGTGTAACACCCGGCCAGGAAGTGGAGATCAACTGGATCGGCAGTCCTGGCAAGACCTGGCGGGGGAAGGTCAGCCGGGTGGCCCCTGCGGTAACCAAAAAGGCGGACCGGGAAGCAGAAAATATCGTCCGCGTTTACATAGCCCTCAACAAGACCGGCCTCCTTCCGGGAGCCACAGTAGATACGATCATCCACCGCGTCAAGCCGCACAAGGCGGTTTTAGTACCCACTGAGGCCGTAGTTGAAATGTACAAAACCAAGGTCGTTTTTGTGGTGGAAGAAGGAAAGGCACACAAACAAACAGTAGTTACAGGCGGCTCTAACGAGCTTTGCACCGAGATCCGGAACGGCCTTAAACCCGGCGCGAAAGTGATCCTGAACCCGAAAGACGTGAAGGACGGCCAGCCGGTGCGCCTCGCCGGTGGTGCTAAAAGGTGATCAGGGTTGAAGGCCTGAGGAAGGTTTACGGCCAAGGGCCAGCGGCCGTTGCGGCCTTAAACGGGGTCACCGTGGAAATCAAAACCGGCGAATTCGTTGCGGTAATGGGCGCCTCCGGCTCCGGAAAGTCTACCTTTTTGAGCGTTTTGGGCTGTCTCGAAAGGCCGACCGAGGGCAGGTACTTCTTTAACGATCGGGATGTCATCTCTCTCGGTGAAGACGAACTGGCCGGCCTCCGTAACCGCGAAATCGGCTTCGTCTTCCAGACCTTTAACCTGCTGCCCCGCCACGGCATCCTACGCAACGTGGAGTTGCCGCTCATATTCGCCGGAATTTCCCGCAAGGAACGCCGGGAACGCGCCGGAGAAATGCTTGCCAAGGTAGGGCTGGGACACCGCTTGAAACACAAACCGCCCGCCCTCTCCGGCGGCGAGCAGCAGCGTGTGGCCATCGCCCGCGCACTGATAAACAACCCGTCCGTGATCCTGGCCGACGAGCCGACCGGAAACCTCGACAGCCGCACCAGCCACGAGATCATGGCTCTCTTTCAAGAGCTGCACACAGAAGGGCGAACCATCGTGATGGTTACCCACGAGTCTGACATCGCGGCATATGCCGGCCGGGTCCTGCACTTCCTTGACGGCATTGTCGTTCGCGAGGAGGCAGTCGCCAAATGAGGTTTACCGACCTGGTTCAACTTACCGGAGAAAATCTTGTGGCGCACCGCCTGCGCGCTGTACTCACCACTCTCGGGATCGCCATCGGCATTGCGGCGGTCATCGCCGTTGTGGCCATAGGCCAAGGCGGCCAGGCCGTCCTGCTATCCGAGATCGAAAAACTTGGGAGCAGCCGCGGCTTTAACATCTCGGTGGACGTTATGCGTGGGGAAGCCCCCACCGCTGACACCTTCAAATTAGAAGACGTCGCCATCATTAAAGAACTTTCCCCGGCAGTAGATAAATTAGCACCCGCCACTACCGGAATGATGATTGACGTCAGGCAGCCGCACAGCAAGGCAAAGCCTGTTCTATGCCAGGTTATCGGGACCACACCCGATATGACCGAGGTGATGAACTTCGCGCTTGACACCGGACGGTTCTTCTCGGAGGCCGACGTAACGGGGCACCGGCGGGTGTTGGTGCTGGACGGCGAGTTGGCGGAAACGCTCTTCCCCGAGGGAGATGCTGTAGGAAAACAGGTGTTTGTGCAGGACGTTCCCGTTACAGTAATCGGTATTACGGAAAAACAGTCGTCCTCCCTGTTAGGCGCGATGAGTATGAACAAGTATGCCTTCGCCCCGATCACCTTCGCCCAGGAACTCCTAAACACTCGGGTAATCCACGAACTTGACGGCACCGCGGTCACCGAAGAGGCTGTCCAGCAGGCCATCTCGGACTGCATTAAGATCCTTGAAAAAAGGCATCCGGGCACCAGCGTCCACTACACCGGCATGTCCATGAAAGAGGGACTGGCCCTGATCGGGAAAGTGACAGGTATCATGACCCTGATCATCGGCGCCGTGGCAGGAATCGCTTTGGTCGTGGGAGGCGTCGGCGTAATGAACATCATGCTGGTAGCGGTAACGGAACGCACCCGCGAAGTGGGCCTGCTGATGGCCATCGGCGCGCGGCGTAGTGATATTATGAGGCAGTTTCTGGCCGAGGCGGTCGCGCTCTGCCTGGTCGGCGGTATGTTCGGGGTGGTGTTCGGCGCCGGCGGCGCAATGATCATTGCCTATTTCGCGCACTGGCCGCCGCTTATTTCCGTTTGGACGGTGCTGCTCGCCTTCGGCTTCGCCTCCTTTGTGGGCCTGATTTTCGGCATCTACCCGGCAAGCCGGGCGGCATCCTTCAGTCCCGCGGAAGCCCTGCGGTACCATTAGCTTCAGTGGAACCCGACTCCCCTAGCTTGTTGGTCTTCGGAGACTAGTAATCGTGGGGGTAATCATGGGGACACCATACTCAATTACTTGGGATAATCATGGATAATCATGGGGACACCATACTCAATTACTTGCTCCGTTCTTTTTCTGACGGGGTCCTTTGGGTCCGCTCTTGCGTGGCCGCAAAGTCCG
>JBFLWY010000071.1:0-9491 GCA_040757355.1 Bacillota bacterium
ACTTCGATCGTCTGGATCGGCATGCGGTGGCAAGGAGATTGAAGAAGCGGCTTGAGGCCATCGGCTTCCGGGTCGAACTGCAAGACCTGGAAAACACTGCCGCTTAAAGTCTATTTTCGGAGGAGGTCGCACTATGGGAGGGAATCTTGACTACCGGGAGATGCAGCGGGTGCTGATGGAAGAGTTGCGCCTCATGCATTATCCGGTTGCCGTAAAGTTTATTTTTAAGGAAGAAGAGCTGCATGATTTCACCAGTAACGTTTCATACCACGAACCCGTGAAGCCGCTGACGTTTTGCCAGTTTGAAATGGCCGCGCGTATGAAAGGCCAGACCGTCCTCGGGAAGAAAGAGACCCTCGGCTGCAGTAACGCGGCCTACGTTTTCGGGTGGAAGGAGTTTGATGACGGCGAAGTGAAGAGCCACTTAAAGTACGTGGTTGATTGGGACCAGGCGGTCAGGTTTGTAAAGTCGAAGCCCCGCTTTCCTGAAGGGGCACTTAAGGCTTTTGTGGTCTCACCTCTCGGGGACGCTTACTTCACACCGGACACGGTACACTTCTATTGTGATAACATGCAGGCCTACCACCTCATGGTGGACTACATGGCGGCCGTGGATGTCCACCCGCTGCGTACGAACGTTACCATGAACTCTTCGGCGTGTGCGGGAAATGTGTTCCCCTACCTTGAAAAGACGGCCAACTTTGTCACTGCCTGCAGCGGCAGCTACAACGCCGGAAAAACCGAGCGCGGCGAGGTAAACGTGATGATTCCCGGGGAGCAGATCGAAGCGACTGTAAAACGGCTCCTGGACCGGATTAGGAATCTTGGCAGCGCATCTATCACCAGGCCCGGTGATCCTTTTCCGGGCGCCGACGTTTGCAAGAACTGCCCGCTGATAGTCTTTAAAAAACAGGCTCAACATGCCTGACAAATCTCGGCGGCCGTTCTATTATGCAGGGGAAAGGATTTTAGAGGAGTCCCTTATGCCGCCGGAGACGTCACCACGAAGGATGAAAATCAGCGTGGAAAGGCATTTGTCTGTTATCTGGTATTTATTGTCTTGAACCATGGTGTTCTTGGCGTCTTGGCGGTGAGATCATTTTCAAGGGAGTCCCACATGCCGCCTGCGGCGGCACCACGAAGCATGAAAATATGTAAGCTATCTGTGAAGGTTTGCGTAGTGCTCCCAGGAACAGCGCCTTTTGACGGGCCAAAATACGGGCCTACCCGTTATCAAACTCTTGACAGATAGAAACTGTCTATATTAAACTTTTCCTTGTATGACTTTACTAAGGTATTGTATAATCATCCGGTAACCAGGTTTGTATTTGATATCTACACTGCTTCTATTGAAAACAAGTACTGCAGGTGGACAGGGACAACTTCAAGGGGGCACGAAGGAATGCGCACATTCATGGCAAAACCAAAGGAAATTGAGCGCCGCTGGTATGTGCTCGACGCTGCGGGGAAGCCTCTCGGCCGGCTTGCAAGCGAAGCGGCACGCCTCCTCCGCGGCAAGCATAAGCCGATCTTTACGCCGCATGTTGATACCGGAGACCACGTGATCGTCATCAACGCGGATAAGGTGGTCCTTACGGGCAATAAGCTGCAGAAAAAGCTTTTCGTCCGGCATTCGGGTTATCCAGGGGGGCTGAAGGTGATGAATTACGCCACCCTGATGAAGAGAAGGCCGGAGATCGCCGTGCGCAAGGCGATAGAAGGGATGCTCCCGCACAACCGTCTAGGAGCTCAAATGGCGCGAAAGCTGAAGGTATATAAGGGGTCAGAACACCCGCACCAGGCGCAAAAACCAGAAGTGATGGAGTTCTAGGGGGGATAAAGTGGCTAAGGTTCAGTTTTACGGGACAGGGCGGCGGAAGAATGCGATCGCACGGGTGTTTATTTCGCCCGGCGGGGGCAACTTACTGGTAAACAACCGGCCGCTTGATACTTATTTCGGGCGGAAAACGCTTGAGGTTCTGACAAAGCAGCCCCTCGACATCACCGGGATGTTGGGCCGGTTTGACGTTCACGCCAAGGTGATCGGCGGCGGGGTTAGCGGACAGGCCGGTGCCGTGCGCCTCGGGATTGCCCGGGCACTGGTTCAGGCAGACCCGAACCTGAGGCCGGTGTTGAAAAAAGCCGGATTTTTGACCCGTGACCCGCGGATGAAGGAGCGGCGGAAATACGGCCTGAAGAAGGCCAGGCGCGCGCCGCAGTTCTCCAAGCGTTAAAGCTTACAGGATGGACCTTTGGGGTCGGTTCGAAGTTCAAGGTTCAAAGTTCAGAGTCCATAGCTTGAATTTGTACCTTTTTATTCTGAATTCTGACTCCTGGATTCATTTCCAAGTTTGAAGTTCAACGTTCTATGCTTGCCCATGAGGGTAATAACTCCTTTTCCGGGGACGTAATCTTTTATTCAGAGCAACCGGGAAAGGAGTTGTTTTTTCTGAAGAGAAGAACGTGGTTTGGTCCCACAACAAAGCTCTTGATTTTAGGCATCGGGGCATACTTTCTTCTGGCAGGAATGGTCCGCACATACAATTTTACGGTTGTAAGAAGTGTAGAACGGGAAATTGCCGTCCTTGCTCCGGTGCTGGTAGACCGGGTGGTCGTAGTCGATCCCGGCCACGGCGGGCCGGACCCGGGTGTAGTACGGGACGACGTCAAGGAGAAAGACATCACCCTGGAGGTGGCGTTTCGCCTGGCGACTTTCCTGGAGCAGGCAGGGTCAAGGGTGATTTTGACACGAAAAGAGGACCGCGACCTGGCTGAACCTCCATTTAAAGGCTCGCGGAAACGCCGGGATTTGGAAAAAAGAGTGGCGATTGCCAACGAGAACAGCGCCGATGTTTTCGTCAGTGTTCATGTCAACAGCTTTCCGAGTAGCAGGGAGTGTGGTGCGCAGACCTTTTACCACCCGGGGTCACCGGGCGGGCGGGAACTGGCCCTTGCTATACAAAATGAATGCAAAACCCTCTTGGGGAATACGAGGCGTAAACCGAAAGAGGGAGATTACTTTACGGGCCGGGCAACCAAAATGCCCTCGGTCGTCGTGGAGATCGGTTTTTTGACAAATCCGCGGGAATTCGAGCTTCTTCAAGAACCCGACTACCAAAGTAAAGTGGCTTTTGCCATTTACGCCGGGCTGGTGCGCTATTTTGCGGCTCAATCCGGAGTGGATTCGCCTGCTCCCGTAAAACAATAAGTTGGGCAGGAAGGCTAAGGTGGTCTTCGTCTGATTCGCTCATTCAGTTATTCAGAATCGTCCTCGGGCGTTCGCCTTATCGCTCTGTTAAGAAACCGCTGTTTCCCCACTTCCCCATTGAAAATCTTCAATTTACACTTCTTGCAGGAATTGGTACAAAGGCGTCGAAAAAAACCATAGTTTTCCTTTAACTTTTGAGCCGGAAGCTGAGTTTCAAAGTAAGCATCAAACGCTTCCTCCCGGGGGGTGCCGGTGCGTCCGCTCAGTCCCGGCACCTTTTTAGTATTCAAATCGGTAAGTGGTATTGAGATACGGTTACAAGGCCGGGTCTTGATTCCCCTGCGGGCCGTAGCGGAAGCCTTGGGGGGCAAAGTGGCCTGGGATGCTGTCGGGATGGTCGTCTATATCGAGACCCCGGCCGGGATGGGAGAAACATACCTAGGTGGCGGACCAGCGAAGGTGTAGAGGCTAGCTTTGAAGAGGGTGGTACTATTGTCGGGAGAAGGCTGATGTCCCTGGCCATCGTCAACGAATGGCAGGCGGACGGCAGTGCTCCCCCTTACGGTGATAGTTTCGATGAAGCAGGTTCGGTGGCGGCGCACGAACTCGGGCACGGTCTCAGGGTCCCCACCCACTATGGGGATCTCCGCTGGCATCCGGGATTGGGCCGGGACGTGATTTCTCCCTGGGACATTATGGGGTTCAGTCCCACGTTAAACCATTTCATAGGTTGGGCGAAGGCGGAACGCCAGTGGATACCGGCAGGGCCGCGCATCCGAACGGTCGGTCCTCCGGTCGGCTCAGACATTGACACCACCATTACTTTGGAACCTCTTGAGACAAATACCGCGGGTGTACAGATAATCAGGATTCCTTTCACCTCCGGCTCCCCGTTTTCCGGGTATATCGTGGAGAATAGAAGGAGGATAAACGGTGATGAAAACCTCCCCAGCGAGGGTGTCCTGATTTCTCTGGTGGACGAGAATCCCAGCGTGATCCTGAAATGCATCGTATTAGAAGACCCTGGAATCCCGGCTGATTTAAACCAGGCGCCTTTGGAGGTGGGCGATTCTTTCCAGGATGCCGCGCGCAACCTGACCGTCACCGTGCTGAGCCAGTCGGGTAACAATTATAACGTGCGGATCCGGTATCTGCTTCCTCCTGCGGCAAAGCCGGACCCGATGATCATCCCGTGGGGCGCGCCGCCCTACGAAACGGTAGACATTTGGGTTGACAGTGAAAAGAACGGTTGGGGTGTATACAGGTATACCGAAGCCGGCGGCAATCCAACGGGTAACGGCGATGACGCGTGGGTAGATAGAAATAACCGGGTCTACGTCCGGATTCGGAATATTGGTCCCGGCCTGGCGACAAACGTGAGAGTGCAGGTATTCCAAAATGATCCTCCGGGAATGGGGGATGCGGGTGCGGATTGGGTGTATCTCGGCACCATCGTTTTCCCCTCGATCCCTTCGGGCGGAGTCGTAGAGGATTATGTTGTCTGGAAACCCAAGGTAGGCGCGCATACCTGTATCAAGGCTGTTATTGAAAATATTTCGGGTGAATTGAGCACAACGAACAACCGGGCGCAGGAAAACGTCAGTCATTTCGATACGAGCCCCGGAAGCCCTTACCAGCCGGTGGAGTTAACAATAAGGGTAAACAATCCGTTTGAAAAAGAGAAGACGCCCGTTCACTTCCACGTCCGGGATATTCCTGCGGGCTGGGGAGTAAAAGTTAGTCCCACGAACACGGTTCTGCCGGCCGGGAGTTATGACTGGGTATCTTTCAAGGTTTACCCCTCGGGTCTATCGGGAGAGCCCGGCTCAACTCCATTGACAGCGGCACTGAAACAGTACCGTCCCGGGTTTATCGGCAAGCCCAAAATCGAGGCGCTCGTTCCCTATGCCGACACTTTCATTCCAATCGGCGGTGTGGACCTGTGGACGCACCTCGTTAATCCTACGAAGCTGACCCTGTCCTGCCGTGAGGCAGTGCCAACGGTAACGGCGCTCCAAAACCAGGGGGTTGCTCTGTCCGGCCGACTCGAACCTGCAATAGCCGGCGCACCGGTAGCTATCGAATTGACGATGGGTGAAAGGCGTGAGGTTCTAATTGCCAAGACTGACGCTGCAGGAGTTTTCAGGGCTGGTTTTGTGCCGCCGGCTGCCGGTTTGTGGAAGGCACAGGCCTTTTTCAGCGGTAATGAGACGCAAGCCCCTGCCGAGTCCGCTTGCTGTGAATTCAGCTATGGAGGTGGAGTATGCCCCGAGGGGTGCGAGTGTCTCTCAAAGGAAGAAGGCTACAAGGAGGGCCTTGACTTCTGCCGGGACGAGAAGGGCAACCCGGTCCGGTGCGGCGTGATCAGCGAGGTATACGGCGAGTACAAGTATTGCTTCCAGACCGGGGGCGAGTGCCGCTACGACTACGAAAAGAACACCTGCGTCGGCCCTTGCTCTAAGGGGCAGGTCTGCCAGTTGAACACGATTTACCGGGATCCGAAAACCGGTAAAGTTACTTATGCGGAGTGTCATTGTAAGGCCTTGCCGAAAGAGGGGCTCTTCCGGATCGGGCAGCGCAGCTACACGGTGGACGGCCAGGTAAAGGAGATGGACGTGGCGCCGTTTATCAGGAACAACCGCACTTACACCCCAGTGCGCTATCTGGCCTATGCGCTTGGAATGAGCGACCAGGAAATCGCCTGGGATCCGGGAACGCGGCGAGTGACGCTGACGCGCGGCGCAGTAAAGGTAGAGCTGCTCATCAGCCGGTCGGTGATCATCGTTAACGGGGAGGAGCAGACTATTGATGTCGCGCCGCTGATTGAACAGGGTCGCACCTTCCTGCCGGCCCGGTTTGTGGCCGAAGCTTTCGGCTTCAACGTTGCTTGGGATGAGCAAAGCCGAGCGGTAATGATTAACAGTGACGGTGAATAGTCCTCCCCCGGCGCCGGAGTCATATAATCCTTCGTAGGCGGGTCGCTTTGGGGCCGGCCCCGGGTCTGCGCCCGGGGCCGGGTATAGCTTTGGTGGTGCTCCAATTGAATACAGATTGCCTCTTATTCAGGCTCGCACTTAATTCAAGGAGGTGGGGTTGCGGTGAAGGCGAGGGGTTTTCTACTCATAAGTAACTTAGTTGTTCTGCTGTTTATCCTGTCGGCGCCTGCCTGGGCGGAGACCCTCTGTTCTTATCCGGGGCCGGATCTGTCGCCGGATCTGCTCCGGCTGACTGATTTTACCGTCAGCGGGCCGGCGCCTTTGAAGGCGGGCGATGCGGTCACCGTAAAGTTCACCCTGCAGAATTATGGCCAGTACGATCTTAATCTCGGCAAGAAGGGGCTTTTTGCGGCGGCGAAGGATCCGGACGGTGTTGATGCCTCGTTCGGCTTTTCTTATGCTTCCGGCATCTTGAAAACGGGCGAAAGCCTGTCAGTCAGCGGTTCCACGGTTTTAGACAAACCCGGCACCTGGAGCCTCTGGCCCTCGTACCAGCTTTCGCTGGCGGCCGGCGAGAAATCAGGGCCGGAGGGCTGGCACGCCTGCACCCTGAAGGTAAGTCCGGCGGCGCTTCCCGACCTGGCGGTGGATAAGATCGGGGTGGGGCCCGACAACAGGCTTTACGTCACCATAAAGAACGGCGGGACCGGTACCTTGCCTGAAGGCTGGCAGGCGGTCGCCGAAGTTTACTTCGACAAGGTGAAAAAAGGCTCCTTTGACCTGAAAACGCCCGCTTCGGTCACCGGCGGCGGGATAGCGCAGCCCGGCGGCAGCGCCGCCTACCTTCTCACCTGGAAGGTAACGGCGCCGGTCAGCGTAAGGGTGGTTGCCGACGCCGCCGGTGATATAGCCGAGGCCGACGAGCAGAACAACGCCGGGGAAGAAAAGGTTATGCCGGCGGTTATCAAGCTGCCGGACCTGGTCGCGCTGCCTAAGACGCTGAAGATCGTCTCCGGCCCTGCCGTTTCCCAGATAACGCAGACCGCGGCGCTCGTCCGCTGGGCCACAGACGAGGCGAGCGACAGCCTGGTCAGGTACGGTGCCCGTTCCGGGGAATACGGCCTTGTCGTGCGGGACGGCAAGTTGGTTAAAGAACACAGCCTCCGGCTGACCGGGCTAAAGCCGGGGACGGTATACCAGTTGATCGTTGAATCGAAGGATGCCGAGGGGAACAGGGCGCAGAGCCGGAGCCTCAGCTTTCAGACCTTGCCCCCGGCCGACACCGCCAAACCCGCGGTCTCTCTCCAACTGCCCGATACCCTTTCGGGGATCGCTTCTATCGCCGTTTCTGCGCGGGATAATGTCGGGGTCGATAGGGTCGTCTTCTTCTTGGACGGGAAACCGGTCTTCACCGATTTTGCGGCGCCCTTCGCCTGGGACCTCGACACGCGGGAACTGAATGACGGGGCGCATACGATTACCGTCCGGGCCTTTGACGCCGCCGGAAATCTAACGGAGGCGGTCCGGACGGGCAATGTGCGCAACCGCTTCCCGGTTAACGAGTCGCCGGTCAGGGTAACGATAGAGAAGCCGGTATCGGGGAGCGAGGTTTACGGGGTGGTCGAGATCAAGGCTTCCGTCGTTCAGGAAAAGGGCGGCTGTATCAAGCAGGCCGTGGTAAAGATTGACGGCAGCATTGTACAGCGGCAGGACTTTTTGTGTACGAGAGCGCCGGATCTTTGGGGAAGGCCGCGTATAGCCGAGAAGTCGGCAGGAGCGAGGGTGAGTTACCGCTGGGATACGCGCGGGCTTCCTGCAGGCAGAAACTATGTGATTGAGGTCGAGGCGACGGACGTGTTCGGGAACGGTGGTCATTCCGGCATCATGGTTACCAAGGTGGATGAGCCCCGGCCCGGCTTTGAAGTAAACAGGAGGGTAACCCGCCGCGGGAACTGCTTTCACGTTGATGTTACCGTTAGGAATACAGGGACGGGGGCGGAATATGACGCCGGTGACGTGATCATCCGCGATATAAGCCGCGGTTTTCAGGCGGCGGCCTTTGAGCGCACCCCCGCTTATGACTGGCGGCGGAGCGAGGTGGCGGTGGAGAAGTTTCTGCCCTCTTTACCCGCCGGCGGGACGGTTACTTTCTCGTACGATGTGGTGCCGGTGCTGCTCGACCCGGAGATAGACGACTACGCCGTCGGCGCCCGCACGGAGATCAAATACGTGGACACGTTCGGGCGGCGCAACACCCAGGATTATGCCTCTCCCTACATTCCCGGGCCGTACACAAGCTACCCTTATCCCCTGATACCCCAGGAAGTAGGGGAGATCTTTCATACGGTGGATTACCTTATCATCACCGATCCCGAACGGCTCTTCCATTATTATGCCGCCGAAGAAGTGAACCGGTTGCTCTCCGCAATGGCCACCCTGGCGATCCACCGAAACGGGGCGCTGGGCTACCGGCGGCCGGGGACGGACTGGTTCAGCGCGCAACAGGTGAAAGATTCGGTCGGGCGCTGGTCGAACAGGCTGAGCTTAGAGGCGGCGCTTAGCGGCTACCTCCTTATCGTGGGCGAAACGGAGATCGTTCCTTCCTTTGATGTCTCCGGTTTTAATGCGTGTTTTAACGGCGTCGGCTGTATACACACCGTCCGCGACAGCGATTATCCGTATGCCGACGTTTGTGCCGATGCAAGACCTGAACTCAAGGTGGGCCGGATCATCGGCGAAAATGTCCGGGAACTGCTTGAGCCCATCAACGCCAGCATCGGCGTTTCTTTGGGAAGGCTCCGCTTCGACCGGTCCGAGGCGCTTTTAGTAAGCGGCCCCGAAGGGACCTGGGAAAACTTTGTTGCCGATACGGACGCGGTCGGGGAAATCCTGCAGCGCCAGGGCGTCCGCGTGGCGAAGGTGCATACGGAATACTACAGTACAGAAAAGGATTTGCTCCGGGAGGCGCTGGTGATCAGGGGGGATTACGAGTGCACGGGTGAGCCCGGCCACTTAGAAGGGGGAACCCCCTGCCCCAAGAGCCATCCGCCCACAAACCTGGCGGACCTGCGGGCGCTGATTACGGTCGCGGACGCGGAAGAGGTTGAGGCGGACCGCCGGGACGTGGACGGCGATTACAACACCTCCTTTACCACCGCCTGTAACGCCGGGGACGCCCGTGGGAGAGACGTGAAGAGCGGCGCGCGGGACAAGGATATAATCTTCTGGAACGGCCACGGCGGTCCCGGCGGCTGGGCTTGGGTGCTCGACGATTTCATGGGCGGCTGCGGCGCTACAAACCTTTTCGTTGACCTGCCCGGCAACCCGCTTCGCTTAGGCGCCAAGGC
>JBFLWY010000072.1:0-3705 GCA_040757355.1 Bacillota bacterium
TCCGTTATGTAAAGCCCTGTTCCTTTAAGAACCATTAAACCCAATGTCGTCTCCGCCTGGATCTCCTTATCAGTGAACGTCCCTACGTGCCGCACCCCCTCAGCCACCAGACGCTTCCGGTCTTCAACGCTTAAGCTGTGACGGCCGGTTTCGATCATGAAAGCACCCCCCGTATTAATCTCAGACCCCGGCACCAGTCGTCGCTTGCTGCCTTCTAAAAGACCTTTACTCAACTTTCGCGCTTGACTTGCGGCTCAAGCGCAAGTTCTAAAAAGCCGCTGGCGTTGTCCCCAAGGAGCCCAGCACTCAGTGGATAAAATCTGTTGGAGCATCGAACCTACTTTCGCATACGCCGTTTATCCCGCGTAGCTTAGCTCCTACTCTGAGTGCTGGGTACTGCCGGTAACGCGGACACGGCGCAGGTGAGGTCAGCGAACCCAGCACTCAGTTAATGGAATACCGTCTTAGTCATACTCTGACACATAGCCTTTCACTTTCATCGCCACGCGAGGTTATCCACTGAGTGCTGGGCGCGAGTGGGCCGGGCAAACGTTACAGTAATCGTCAAAACAATTTGACAAACGGTCCACCTGTCTAACGGAGGGCTACCATGGCAAGCCCTTAGGAGTGCAGCCGTAGTTCGCTCAGGAACCCTGCGCCGATGTCGCGTCGGCACGGAGTGCTGCGCTCCGGGGGACAACGAACAACACGGCTGTTTAACAACAGCTGTAAAAGTTGAGACCTTTACGTTAAAATGTTATGCTTAAATCTCAGTAGGGTAGAACAGGATAGCATGCTGGGCAACGAATGTGAAATTACGTAAAGGTGCTTTACGTGGGATTTGTTGTAAAAAAGAGTGTTGCAACGGTAGCTGCGACAAAAGGCAAAAAAAATAGACCGCACACTTCCACCGTTGCGCGGTCTATTACTCCCCTGAAAAATAGTGCCTCACTCGCAGGGCGCGGCGATGAGCTTCGCTTTACTGCGTCAGGCTCGCCCAGCACTTAGTTGCATCTTTCAAAGATACCACTCCCTTTAAAACGCCACTAAAACGCTTCGCGTAACCGCGTTTTCGATACCAGTCTGAGCGCTGGGCTGCGCCTTCCTCGCATTGCTCACTCCTCACCGAATTCCTTTTATGTTACTCTTCTGCATCTAAGCAACCAGCTTACACGTTCTATTCGCCCCATTTTCATCCTTCGTGGTGCGGCTATTAGCGGCATGGGGGGCTCCCCGACAAAAATATTTACTCGTTTAATATCCGGTACAGGCCGGCTGCCTCCTTCGCAGCAGCGTGCTCGCTTAATTGGAGTACTTCAAATCTTAGTGTCCGGGAACCCAATTTGATAATCACTACATCCCCCGGTTTCACGTGAGTAGCTGGCTTAGCGGGCCGACCGTTAACAGTGACAAGCCCCTCGCGCAATACCTCCCGAGCAACCGTACGGCGCTTGAAAAGCCTTGCTACCTTTAAAAACTTATCCAGGCGCACCCTGTCTCTTTACTTTGCGACGGTCTCCTTCAAGGACTTCCCGGCTTTAAATACCGGCACCCGCGCGGCGGGAATCTGGATCTCTGCCTTGGTCTGGGGGTTTCTGCCTTTCCGTGCAGCCCGTTGCCTTACTTCAAATGTCCCAAAACCGACAAGCTGGACCTTGTCCCCATTCTTCAATGCCGTGCTGATGCTGTCGAAAACTGCCGAAATGGCTCTCTCTGCGTCCTTTTTCGTCAAATCTGCCTTTTCTGCAACACTTGCTACCAGTTCCGATTTGTTCACAAACATCCCTCCTGAAGTATTTTGGGTTATTTTACTATTCGCTGTACCCCTTATTTCTCCTGCAAAAAAAGTGGGCTCAGCGCAAATTTTTTCTAAAAATATGGTGTAAAACTTTCCCTCCGACTTCTACTTTTACTCTCAATACAAAATCTGGTACTGTCCAAAGAATTCTTAGTCTGTATTTTTATTCCTCTCGCAGCCCTAGTAATCAAGTCTCTAATTTCTTTGCTTCCTCCCACCAATGGTCCATCTGCTTCAGGTCAAGGTCTTTCAAATCCAGGCCGCTCTCCCGTGCCCGTTTTTCAATAAACCCCATCCGCCGGATGAATTTTTCTGTACTCCGGTGCAAAACCTCTTCTGCTTCAACCCCCGTGAGCCGCGCCAGGTTAACCACAGCGAAGAGCAGGTCGCCGATTTCCCCGGCCACTCCATGGTCGTCACCAACTGCCCGCTCTAACTCCCCGGTTTCTTCCTTGACCTTACTCATGGCCCCGTGCCAGTCGTCCCAGTCGAACCCTACGCGGGCGGCTTTTTCCTGCACCCTTGCAGCCCTTACCAGCGCCGGAAGCGTTTTCGGGATCCCGTCAAACGCAAGACCGCCGGGCTTTTCAGACTTTTTTAACCGCTCCCAGTTTACCGTCACCTCCCCGCTGTCCCGGACGCTCACATCACCAAAAATGTGGGGGTGGCGGAAGACCATCTTTTTGGTAATGGCTCTCACTACGTCAGTAAAATCAAATTCGCCCGCTTCGGCGGCAATTTGACAGTGAAATACAATTTGCAGTAGTAAGTCTCCCAACTCCTCGCAGAGATTATGCGGATTTGCGCCATCTATGGCCTCCAAAACCTCATAAGCCTCTTCTAAAAGATACTTTTTCAGGCTTTTGTGTGTTTGCTCCTTATCCCAAGGGCAGCCCCCTTCACCGCGCAGCCTCGCCATTATCCTAACGATGGGCTCAGCGCAATGAACCAGTACCGGTCTTTCATCCGCCGGGGGAAGGTAAACGCTGGTAAGATGGTCGAGCCAGGGGATCCGGTCAAGTTCGTAAAGTGGGATGTCGGCCCTTATCTCCTCTCCAGGAACACCCGCCGCGCGGATTACCGTGACGGGGTGGTCATCGGGGTAATGGTCCATAAGGAAGAGCTTCGCCTCGGAAGCCGCCAGCCGGTTGTATACCTGCATCATCACCGCCGGCAGCGCAGGAAATATGAGCTTCGTATCAAGATTCAAACCGTCTAAGACAACCATCCCGCGACCAGGGTCAAGCCCAAGTGCAGCGTAAACAGCGTCCAAAAAACTCATCGCCGGAATTATCCGCACCGTAAGGCCTTTTCCTGTTGCGCCTTCGATAATGAGCCGGGTTGGTTCCTCCGCAACCATTGGATGGCCCGGTACTGCGTACAACAGTGGTCTTTCAAGCGCTCTTTCGAGTATTGTAGCTGCAATCCGCCGGTATACAGCTTCGAAACTGTTTTCCTCTTCGTAAAAACGATCAAAAGTCTCAAATTTTACATTCTGTTCTCTAAGCCTCGGGACCACTGGATGTATCCCGGTACGTAAAAAAACAACCCCCGCCTGACGCAAGGAATCAATTACGCCGACGGGGACAGCCTCCCAGTTTCCCGGCCCAAGACCACAAATGGTAATATCGCTTTCGTTCATAAATCCGCTCCCGACCCTCACTCCCACAAATAAGCTTCAAAACAGCGGCTCACTTTAATAAACAATAGGGAATTCGCAAAGCGAACCCCTGAGATATTTTATGCCTGCCTTCAGCTTTTTCTGCCTTAAGATTTTCGACCTACTGCTCCATCTGTTTTGCGAGAAAACCCGCAGCAGTTTCCGCCAGCTTAAGTTCGAGTTCACCCATCCTTACCCCCGGCTCCCGTGATACCAAAACCACCGCGCCGATGGGGTCGCCTTCTGA
>JBFLWY010000072.1:3805-9452 GCA_040757355.1 Bacillota bacterium
AGTCGGGCTTCAAACTCCCCCCCTTCCTGGAGGAACCGCACCGGGTAACGCTTAGCAACTTCGGCCAGCTTCTCTACCCTTAACGAGTGCCCGGGGGCGAAGACAAACCGGTAACAATTCCCTTGTCGAATCACGGTACGAACTCTTAGCCGCCGTGCGTGGGCCCGGAGGAGAGCCACTAATAAGAGGTTCTGGAACGGCTGCGGCGGCGGGCCGTACCGGTCTCGGAGAGAAACTTCTATTGCCTCCAGATCTTCAGGTGTTACAGCATTAGCCACAGCACGATAAACTTCCATTTTATGGTGGTCGGGAACATACCCTTCCGGCAGGTACGCCGAAATCGGGAGTTCTACCAGGGTCTCTACGGGAGGCAGCACCGCTTCACCGCGGATTTCCTGGACCGCCTCCTTGAGCAGCCGGCAATAAAGCTCAAATCCGACGGTCTGGATGTGACCGTGCTGCTCAATGCCAAGGATGTTGCCGGCGCCACGGATCTCGAGGTCACGCCTGGCGATCTTGAAACCGGCACCGAGGTCGGTAAAATCGCGAATGGCTTGCAGGCGCTGGCGCGCAGCTTCGTTTATTAGTTTATCCCGCTGGTACATAAAATAGGTATACGCCAAACGGTTCGTCCGTCCAACCCGCCCGCGCAACTGGTACAACTGCGCGAGGCCCAGACGGTCTGCGTCCTTGACGATAAGCGTGTTCACGTTGCCGATGTCGAGTCCGTTCTCGATTATAGTTGTGGCAACAAGCACATCCGACTTCCGGGCAATAAAATCCAGCATCACCCGCTCGAGCTCCTCTTCGGGCATCTGCCCGTGGGCCTGCACCACACGCGCCTCAGGTACAAGGGCCTTTACCCAGGCTGCCACTTCGTCCAGCCCCAACACCCGGTTGTAGACAAAGTATACCTGTCCCCCCCGGGTGATTTCCCGCCTGATCGCTTCGCGGACCAAAACAGGGTTCTCCTCAATCACGTGTGTTTCCACAGGCAGGCGGTCCGGCGGCGGTGTGGCGAGAATGCTAGTGTCCCTAATACCGGTCAGAGACATGTAGAGGGTTCGCGGTATCGGTGTGGCCGTCATTGTCAGGACGTCAACCTCCCGCCGGAAAAGCTTCAGTTTTTCCTTTTGGGCCACACCGAAGCGCTGCTCCTCGTCGATGATCACCAGGCCCAGGTCGGCGAAAGCGACATCCTCCTGGAGCAGCCTGTGCGTGCCGATAACTACGTCGATCTTCCCGGTCTTAAGACCCCGGATCACCTCCCGCTGTTCAGTCTGCGACTGGAACCGGCACAGCCACGCGATTTCAACCGGGTACGGAGAAAACCGCTCCTTGAACGTTTGATAATGCTGCTGTGCGAGAATCGTAGTGGGTACCAGAACAGCCACTTGTTTTTCGTCCATTACCGCCTTGAAGGCAGCCCGTAGTGCCACCTCCGTCTTGCCGTAACCGACATCGCCGCAAAGCAACCGGTCCATGGGCCGCGGTCTTTCCATGTCCGACTTTACATCGGCTATCGCCCGCAACTGGTCGGGAGTTTCTTCATACGGAAAAGCGTCCTCGAACTCCCGCTGCCACGGTGTATCGGAGGAAAACGCGTACCCCTTGGCAGCCTCCCGCGCGGCGTAAAGTGAAAGAAGGTCGAGCGCAACCTCACGCGCTGCATGCAGTGCGCGGCTTTTCGCCCGCTTCCACTCCCCGCCGCCGAGCCGGGAGAGGCGCGGGGCCGCGTCTTCACCCCCTACATAGCGCTCCAGCATACCGACCTGATCCGCGGGGATGTACAACCTGTCCTGACCTGCGTACTGCACGAGGGCATACTCCCTGGTAACCCCGTCAACGGTCAGAGTAGTCAACCCCTTGTAGACGCCGACGCCGTGGTCCAGATGGACAACGTAATCTCCGGGGCGCAGTTCCGGTTGTTCACCCACCTGCTCCGTCTGCGTACCAGTCCGGACAACAAATCCGCGCCGCCGGCCGAAAACCTCGGCCTCCGTCAAAACAACCGTGCGCGCCTCAGGGAAGACAACCCCTTCGCTCAACTGGCCAAGTGTAATCACCACATCCCCTTCAGCAACAGACAGCATAACCGGACGGTACGTAACCGGTACATTCCGGTCCCGAAGGTTTTTCAGCAAGTACTCCGCCTGCTCGGGTTTTCGCAGAAGAATGGTCACGCTGTTGGTCCGGCGCCATTCACGGACTTCTTCCGCAAGGGCATCCATGCGTCCCAAAAAGTTGGGTGCCGTCTTGGCTAATAGGCCAAGCGCCTCGCCGGTCACGACAAAATCTAGCTTTTCCGGCAAAAAGGATGAGAATAGGACCGTCCGACGGTCAAGTTCCTCCGTTATGTCGCTCCAGCTTCTGTATAACTCGCGCTGGAGCGGCAAACAAGCCCCTGTTTCCTGAAGCTCTGCAAAGAGCCGCAGGTTCTCTGTTTCGGACTTGACAGCGAACGTCGCGCTCCTGTGCGGCTCGACAAAAACAATTAAGCCCTCTGGAGGCAGGTAATCCAGCAGTTGAGCTGAAGTATCCTTATAAAAATAAGGGAGAAGCGCTTCGCTGTTTGAAGCGTAAATGCCGGCACGGAGTAAAGCAACGGTTTCCTCCACCCATGTGCGGAGACGCGTGGAAGCCTGCGGGGAGACTGGTTTTTCCACGAACCGCCTGTAATCCTGCTCAAGGCGGTCCGCGGCTTGCGTAAAATACCCCGGCGGATAAACCCCCTCGGTAGCCGGTCCGACTGCCACCCGGGTTACTTTTTGTTGTGAACGCTGAGTTGCGGGGTCGAAAAACCGCAAGGAATCGATCACGTTGCCGAAGAACTCCACACGGACCGGAGTGTTCGCCGCAGGTGGGAAAAAGTCAACGATTCCGCCTCTCCGGCAGAATTTTCCGGGGGTCTCCACTACTTCCGCCGGCCGGTAACCAGCTCCGGCAAGATGCCGGACCAATTCTTCCTGTTCAAGCGGTTCGTCCTTCTGTAACACACGGCATGTTGAGCGGAAATCTCTTGGCGGGACAAGCGCCCCTAACATGGCGGGAGCCGGGGCGATAACGACCCCCTTTCCAGTGACTAAGGCCTCAAGCGAGGCAAGCCGCTGTCGCGGGATAAAGGCGCTGCGGGTCGTTCTATCTGGTAGGAAATCCCAGGGTAGAAAAAGCAAAACCTCCCTCTCCAGGAGGTGGCGGATGTCGGCCTGCAGCCGCATGGCTGTTTCATCATCGGGAACGATAACAATAGTAGGAATACCTTCCGCCGCCAATCCTGCAATGAAAAGGCTCTGTCCCGCTCCGCTCAGGCCGTAGACCGCCCTTGACCTGCACTCACAGAGGTCGTTCTTGAGTTCACGGATCACAGGGGCTTCGGCCCAGAGCTTGATCAAACCCCGCATCACTATCTGATTTACCGCCGGCGGTTGAATTTATTCATCGCGCGTGTCAAATCATCACGAAGAGCACATTCCAGCGCTGCAACGGCCGTTTCCAGGACGGTGCCGATTATTTCGGTTTCTGCCGCCGAAAACCGGCTCAGGACGTAATCCGCCGCCTTACCGTCCGGCCTTCCGATACCTATCCGGAGCCGCGGAAACTCTGATGTTCCTACCGCGGCAATAACCGACTCCACCCCCTTGTGCCCGCCGCTGGAACCCCTGAGCGAAAGGCGCATTTGCCCCAACGGTAAGTCCAGGTCGTCGTGAACCAGCAGCATGGCGTCCGGGTAAATGCGGTGTGTGCGCAGTAATGACCGCACCGCCCGGCCACTCAAATTCATAAAAGTCTGAGGCTTTGCAAGGGTCACCGTCGACCCGCCAACCCGGATAATCGCTACCAGGGCCTTTTGACGGGTTTTCTTAAAAACTGCACCATGAAGTGAGGCCAAACGGTCTAATACTTCAAAACCCGCGTTATGCCTTGTTCCAGTATACTCCGGTCCGGGATTCCCGAGACCTACTACCATTCTTATCTCCGCCATCATTCACTCCGAAAAAGACGTTCAACGTTAGGCTGAAAATGATAGACCTTTAGGGTCTGTTCAACGTTCAACGTTGATAAAAAGTTCTTAGGCCGGAATAAGGCCGAAGGCCGTTTCCGGCAAATACCACTCCGCCTTACTAATGCATATCGTAACTCCCCGGCCACTTCACCAACTATGCGCCAACACACCTCTGAGTGCTTGACCGTGGATAACCGGCAGGCAGGCCATTTTCATCCCTTCGTTGTGCGGATGCCGCATTTGCACTCCTGGGAAATGAGCTATAATATCAACAGTATTGTAATCCTGCCGCAAAGGCGGGAGCAAACCCTTTTTCAGGTAAGAACACCATTGCTGGCAGCGTTGGCCCGGTTACAGCCGCAGCACCTGTACAGCCTCAGCAATTGAGGATGATTAAAGAATTCTTGTACGTTATGTCTGCCAAAATTTCTTGACATTAACTAATAATTTGGCTAAATTGTGAATAGGCCTCATAAGACCGTAATTTTTCTTGAAAGATAGAATTTTACTCGAAATTTAGGGATTTTTATCGAAATATTCTCCCAAAAGCGTCGTAGGATAGGTGGTTATGATGTCAGACGTTCCCCCAAACCGGTGGCCCCAGCGATTGATTTACGCGGCTGTCGCGCTGGTTATAGTGGTGGGAGGATACTTCATTTCGGACTCTGTGTTAAAAAGGGTGGAACAGCCGAGTTACTGTCCGACCTGTCACGAAATCCGGCCCCAGCATACCGCATGGAAGTATTCCGCACACAGCCGTATCGATTGCCTGACCTGCCACGGCGGCGACAACAGTACGTTCAAGCGCTGGGCGCGCAGGCGGGTCGAGGCCCGAAACGCCGCCCTTCACCTCCTCGGCAAATCCAAATACCCGTTCAGACCGACCCTTGTACCGGAAAACCGCGTCTGTGGACAGTGCCACTCCGCCAACCGGGAGGTCACGCCGTCCGGAGACCTGATAATCCCGCACCGCGAGCATACCACCGTGACCGGAACGCCGTGCGCCGCCTGCCATGTTGATGTTGTACACGCACGGGCGGGAAAGCGTATGGACCAGGCCCTGGAGAAAGCGGGCGGCCAGTTCGACCCCGCCTTCAAACTCCTTGAAAACGAGCTGAAGAACCTGGGTCCGAAAGAACACCGCCCTTTAATGGGGGCCTGTATGAGCTGCCACAACGGGAAAAAAGCCCCGTCCGCCTGCGCCGCTTGCCATAAAGAGCTGGACATACCGGAAAACCACAAAGCGAAAGACTGGTCCCACCAACACGGCGGCACCGCAAGGAAAGACATTAAGGGCTGCGTATACTGCCACGCGGTCCTCCTTGACGTGGCAAGGCCGGGTGAGGACATTACCCTCATGCAAGGGGTGCGCGGCAACCCGTTCTGTATCGATTGCCACACGAAGCTGCCGGTCACGCACGGCGCCGACTTTAAACTGAAGCACAAATTCCGGGCGGAGCAGGACCTTGAAGGATGCCTCATCTGCCACGATGCAAAAGCAAAGGGTTCAGCCGAACAGGACATCATCACCTGCGGCGAGTGTCATAAGACACCGGTCACGCATCCTGAGAACTACCGGAAGATACACCCGAAAATCGTGGCGCAAAAAGGTGCCACCCAGTGCTTTAAGTGTCACGATAATAC
>JBFLWY010000073.1:0-9245 GCA_040757355.1 Bacillota bacterium
AAACTATTCCTATGACGCAAGCGGCAACCTGCTCAGGGTCACCATGCCGGACACCGTAGCTCCAACCGTATACAGCACCGACCCGGTTGACGGCGCGGTTTATGTTCCGGTGGACCAGACCGTCTACGTCACCTTCAGTGAGAATGTGCAGCCGGGAGATAATTACGGCAATATTGCAATGAAATCCGGCGGGACAGTCGTGGGTATTACTTATAGCATAGCCAGCAAGGTTCTAATCATAGACCCGGCGGAAAACCTTAATTACAGCACAAGCTATGCCGTCTATATCCCGGCGGGTGCGGTAATGGATACAAGGGGTAACGCCCTGGCCGGTGATTACAGTTTTATCTTTGCCACCATGCCGGTGCCTTAATATAACTCCCCCCAGAACGTTTGCGGCAAACAAGTGAAGTACGATTATTACGCGGACAACCGGCTGAAGACGGTTACCGACTGGGCCTACCGGGTGACCACTTACGAGTACTACCCGAACGGCCTTCTCTGGAGGACCATCCGGCCGAACAGCACGGTGCAGACCCTGGAGTACGATGCTGCCGGCCAGCTTACGCGGCTGCGGGACGTGGACGGCAGCGGCAGCGTGATCGCCCAGTACGACTACACCTACCGGGACAACGGTAATATCGCTGCTGAACAAAGTTCGGTAGAAGAAATAGCGCTGGACATGCCGGATACGGTAATGACTTACACCTACGAAAACCGGATCGCCACCTATAACGGCCAGCCGGTTGAATACGACGCGGATGGGAATATGACCGTTGGACCGCTTAATGGCGTAATGGCAGCTTACACTTACGATGCACGCAATCGCTTGGTGAGCACCGGGGACCTCAGTTACATCTACGACGCGGAGAACAACCGTATCGGCGTTATCGAAGGCGTTTACCGGACGGATTATGTAATCAACCCTCACGCTCCGCTAAGTCAGGTCTTGGTCAAAACCGGCGCGGAAGGCAACCAGATATACTACATCTACGGCTTGGGCCTCATCGCGCAGGAAGAAAACGGCGCCTACCGGACCTACCACTATGACCTGCGCGGCAGCACCGTCGCACTGACGGATGAGAACGGCGCCGTCACCGACCGCTTCTGGTACGGGCCTTACGGTGAACTTGTGCACCAGACCGGCTCCACGTCGACGCCGTTCCTGTACAACGGCCGCGACGGCGTGATGACCGACGAAAACGGCCTGCTCTACATGCGCGCCCGGTATTATAACCCGGAAGTCAGGCGGTTTGTAAACCAGGATGCTCTTTTAGGGGATATTTCCGATGGGCAAAGTATGAACCGGTATGCTTACGTTGAGGGAAATCCTGTAAAATACGTTGATCCAATGGGGTTATGGACAAAGGAAGTACATAAAGATAACCCCGATGTTCCCTAACTGCTCTTTTCTAACTTAATACCGCGCTTTCCAAGATAATCTGCCAGGGTTCCCTTATCCAAGGAAATTACCCCGGTATTCCCCACTTTTCTTTAACTAAGCGGCAACCTGACTGACAGAAAGTTATTTGAAGGGACCGGCTTCATTTGAGTAAAATTAACTATAATTCGTCGTAAGATACGGATTGGGAGCCGGTTATGGAAAGGAAAGAGAGCTTGCTGCGCTTATGGCTGGTCATTCTTGCCGTAACACTCACGGTAACCGCGGTTTGCGCCTCCGTCTTTCTCTGGCCGCCAAAGAAGCTGGCGCCGGCGACCTGGAAGCACGAGCCGGAGGTGCACGTCAATATAGCCGCCGCGGGCGACCTGCTTATGCACATGCCGCTGGTCAACTCGGTCAGGGAGCTCGAAACGGGTAAATACAACTTCAGCCAGGTTTTTGCCCCGATAACTTCTTATCTGAAACTTCCAGATTACACGGTTGCCAATCTTGAAACCCGGCTCGCAGGACCCGCCTACGGGTACAGGGGCTACCCACTTTTTAATACGCCGGCAGACCTGGCGCAACATCTGCGCAGTTCCGGCATAGATATGGTGACCACGGCCAACAACCACAGCCTGGATTGCGGGTGGCGCGGAATTGTGACCACCCTCGACAATCTTGACGCCGCGGGTCTCGCACATACCGGCACCTACCGCAGCCCGGCTGAAAAAGCGGCGCCCTTTACGGTGAATATCAGGGGGATCAGGATTGCCTTTTTAAACTACACCGCGACAACCAACGGCTTGCCTCTCCCAAAGGGTAAACCTTTTGCTGTAAACATCCTCGATCCCCAGGCAGTCATTGAAGAAGCTTACGCTGCCCGAAAGCAGGGCGCCGATGTGGTGGTGGCAATGCTTCACTTTGGGGCAGAGTACCAGCGCCACCCTGACGAGTCGCAACGCGAACTGGCAGCCCGGCTGTGCGCGAACGGCGTGGACGTAATCATCGGCAGTCACCCCCACGTTGTCCAGCCAATAGAAATAGTCACCGTCAATCGTGACGGTGACCTTCGCACCTGCGTTGTTGCATATTCTCTGGGCAATTTCGTTTCTAACCAGCGGCAGCGATATGCCGACAGCGGAATCATTCTTTACTTACATATTGTAAAGGGCACCGCGGGCACCTCTGTACGGGGCGTAGAGTACCTGCCGGTCTGGGTGCAAAGGTCGAACGTTTCCGGCCGGTGGCAGTTCAGGGTTCTTCCGGTTACTCCGGCAATCCCCGTAAGCACGGACCCGGCTTTAACGACCGCGGACAAACAGCGCATGGCCCAGGTGTGGGAAGAGCTTTTCACCCACCTTAACAACCCCGCGCAAGGGGTTCTTCCCTATAACAATGACCGACTAAAATCCCGGTAAAGCGGCCGGTGAAAACCCTTATGGTATCGTACTCGAAAATGCCCACTTTTACCTAAGCCACCACTACTATCCTCTCAAGGCCGCCGCCCTTATCCCCGGGCTCCTAGGCACTAAGCAGAGGATACGCCGAAACAACAAACGCATTATCTAAAGATACAAAGGTGCCCAGCGCTCTTAAAGAGCTTGCCGTATTCATTCCTGCGAAGTACTGCCGCCTGGTTCCAGTGCACGGCACCAATCACAGCAGACCCGCATCGCGCAACAGTTGGCTGATCTTTTCCTTCTCCTCTGCCGTCGCTTCCACCAGCGGGAGCCGCGGCGGGCCCACATTCATGCCCAGTATGTTGAGCGCAGCCTTCACCGGTACGGGATTTGTAGTTATGAACATTCCTTTGATCAACGGAAAGAGCTCCCGGTGGATCTTGGCAGCCAAAGTCACGTTGCCGCTGGCGTAAGCGTTGATCATCTCTTGCATCTTTCTTCCCGCAACGTGCGCCACCACGCTTACTATGCCCTTCCCTCCCACGGACAGGATCGGCAGCGTCAAGGCGTCGTCACCGCTGTAAATAACGAATTCATCGGGCAAAACCCGCCGGAGTTCACTCACCTGGTCAAGATTGCCGCTGGCTTCCTTAATGGCCTTTATATTGGGGACGTCCTTAGCCAAACGTGCCATAGTTCCCGGCAGGATGTTTACCGCCGTGCGCCCGGGAATGTTGTAAACCATGACCGGCAGGTTCGTACTTTCCGCAATAGCCCGGAAATGGCGGTACAGGCCTTCCTGCGAAGGCTTGTTGTAATACGGAGCAACCAGCATCACGCCGTCTGCGCCTGCCTTCTGCGCCACCTTCGTCAGCGCAATGCTGTCGGAAGTAGAGTAGCTGCCGGTTCCGGCAATAACCGTGGCCTTCCCACCTATCTCTTCAACTACCGCCTGAAAGAGTGAAGCCTTCTCCTCTTTTGAGAGAGTGGGTGACTCACCGGTCGTTCCGGCCACAACTAGCCCGTCCGAGCCGTTTTCCACCAAGTGCCGCGCCAGCTTCCTGGCCTGGTCAAGATTCAGTGCCCCGTCCTTATCGAATGGCGTTACCATGGCAGTAAGTACTCGTCCGAAATCCGCCGCCATTACTATCACCACCTCCAGCACATTTTTACACGCAGCCGTACTTGATCGCCAACTCCGCGATCTGAACCGCGTTAGTTGCGGCACCCTTACGAAGCTGGTCCGCCACAACCCACATGTTAAGACCCTTGTCCAAAGAGTTGTCGACACGTATACGCCCCACTAACACCTCGTCCTTGTCACAGGCCAGCACCGGCATCGGGTATTTCTTCGCTTCTGGTTCGTCCACCACCACAACCCCCGGCGCATTCGCCAATATCTTCTTTGCCTCCGGAGCGTCCAGCTTTTCCCTTGTTTCTATGTTCACTGATTCGGAGTGACACCGGAAAACCGGTACCCGTATTGTCGTCGCCGTCACCGCCAGCGAATCGTCGTGGAAGATCTTCCGTGTCTCCTTCACCATCTTCCACTCTTCCTTAGTATAATCCATGTCCTGAAAGACATCGATGTGTGGAATCAGATTGAAGGCGATTTGGTGTGCGAAAACCTGCGGCGGATATTCCGCCCCATCGAGCACCGCCCTGGTTTGAAGCTCCAATTCCTTGATCGCCGCCGCCCCGGCCCCGGAAACAGCCTGGTAAGTTGAAACCACCACCCGCTTGATCCCCACCCGGTCGTAAATCGGCTTGAGCGGGACCACCATGATTATTGTCGAGCAGTTCGGGTTGGCGATAATACCCTTGTGCCATTTCACGTCTTCTGGGTTCACCTCCGGGACTACCAGCGGTACGTCCGGCTCCATCCGGAACGCGCTTGAGTTGTCCACCACCAGCGCCCCGCGGTCCCGTGCCGCAAAAGCGAACTCTTTGCTTGCTGCACCGCCTGCAAAAAGCGCAATCTCTACACCTTCGAATGATTCCGGCCGCGTCTCTTCGACGGTGTAGACTTCCCCCCTGAAACGGATCTCCTTACCGGCAGACCGGGCGGTAGCCAGGGGGCGAAGCCCGGCTACAGGAAAGTTCCTCTCATCGAGGACCTTCAGTATTTCCTGGCCGACCGCCCCGGTCGCGCCGACCACTGCTACGTTGAACTGTCGCAAAGAAAGCCTCCTTTCTCTTCTTCGTCCTGAGCCCCAACACAATCCCCAGAAAACATTAAGAAGCGTAACTGATTACCACCGGCTGAAGCTGTTTCCCTTCAAGAGCGTGAATGATGGTATCAAGTAACAGGTCCATGCGCGCTATAAGCGAATTGGGCTTACCCGCCGGGTTGTCCTGGCCAAACGGTACCATGTAAACGTTTTTGGCGTTCAAAAGGACCCCTAAATTACGGGCGTTCATCCCCAATCCGTCGTTAGTGGAGATTGCCAGCACCACGGGCCGCTGGTTCCTAAGCTGAGCCTTGATAGCCATTAAGACCGGCCCGTCCGTAATTGCGTTAGCGAGCTTCGCCAAAGTGTTTCCCGTACAAGGTGCAACGACGAGTACGTCCAACAGCTTTTTTGGACCGATCGGTTCCGCACCTACTATGGTCTCAATCACTTCTCGTCCGGTGAGGTCCTTTAGCATGTTCTTCCAGTAAGCTGCCGTTCCGAATCGAGTATCGGTAGTCGCAACCTCCCGGGTGACTATGGGTATTACCTCCGCCCCCTCTTGAATGATCCTCTTAATCTGCTCCACCACCTCGTTCAACGTGCAAAACGAGGCGGTCAGCGCAAACCCTACCTTTAACCCCTTAAGCCGCATCATCAGCACCTCCTTCAAGGCAAGACCGCAAGGTTAAGGCCTTTTTCCTGAACGAGGAGATCAGCGACCACTTGGCCTAGAATCCGGCCGGCTGTCTTCGGGGCCACCTTTCCGGGCAGTGAAGGCGCCAGTATTGCCTCCCTGTTGAGACTTTTTGCCGCTTCAAAGTCTGTTCCTCCCGGATCGGTGGCGAGGTCGATTATCAGTGCCTCCGGCCGCGTGTTCTTGATAACCCTGGATGTAAGAACCACTGCGGGGACGGTGTTGAATATGATGTCGGCTTCACTGATTATTAACGGCAACCCGGCAAAATCAGACACCCGGTAACCCTTTTCCGAAGCCCGCGCCCGGTGGGCCGCATCCCTGGCCACTACCGTGATCTTAGCGCCGATGCCGTTAAGCATGCGCGCCAGGGTTGTGCCGACGCGCCCGAACCCTAAAACAAAGGCTGACGAACCGTGGATGGTTATCGGAAGGTGCTCCATAGCTAGCTGTATCGCCCCTTCAGCCGAAGGGATGGAATTCAGAATCGCGAAATCATTCCGATCCGCAACCTCCACAAGCCTTAGGCGCAGCCGGTTGGCGACCTCCCGCAGGTATCTTCTTGCAAAACCCGTAAAGACCGGCGTTCCCTCCCTGAGAAGCCTCAAATCCCCTTCTTGAAGGAACAAGGGGTTTCCGGGAGTATAAACGTACCCGTCATCACTAGCTCCCGGAAACGGGAGGACCACGGCATCCGCACCCTTAAGTCCGGCACCGACCGTCGCCAGCGATTGGATGCCGGGGACCTTCACTTCGTGCCCTACGAGCCGGACCTCGGCCTCCTGGTTCAAAAGCTCTTCCGCTGTATAAACCGCCCGGTGGTCGCCGCCGATAACAGCAACGTTGATCCCTCTCAGTTTGCCTTTCATTGTCTTTCCCCCCACGGCTAATAACCAGTATATGTGCCATGAAGAGGTGAGGTTCGTTTCGGCGCCGGGGCCGACGGCAGGGTTTTAGACGCGAGATGGCTTGCTGTTCTAATTATCAAAGAACCGAAAGCGGGGACTAAGAGTAAACTAAGAGAATATTAACTTGTCCAACCCGAAAACAATTTCCCGGAGTTCCATTACCTTTTTAATTCCCATAACCACCCCCGGCATGAAAGACTCCCGCGAAATGGAATCGTGCCTGATACTGAGTGTTTGTCCCAAACCCCCAAAAATTACTTCTTGATGGGCAACTAAGCCGGGTAAGCGAACACTATGTACGCGAACATCGTTGAGGGTGCCGCCACGGGCCCCGCTCAGCTTCTGTACTTCCGTACAGTCCTCCACCTTTGCATCCCCACGGTTAACGGCAATTATTTCGGCCGTTTTCAGCGCCGTTCCTGAAGGCGCGTCAATTTTCTGGTTGTGGTGGAGTTCAATTACCTCCGCCGCCGGCAGGTAGCGGGCAGCGATTCCGGCGAAGTGCATCATTAAAACCGCACCGATCGCGAAGTTCGGTGCTATCACCCCGCCTACAGCCTTTTCCCTGCTCAGCTTCCCGAGTTCCTGAAGCTCTTCGGGTGGAATACCCGTAGTTCCAACTACCGGGCGTACCCCGCACGCAATTGCGTTCCGTATGTTCTGCTCTGCTGCCTTCGCCGTAGTAAAGTCAACCATTACCTCCGCACGAGTTTCTCTCAAGACGTTTTCCAGGTCGGGACGCACCATCACCCCGAGCGGGCCGATTCCGGCAAGAGAACCTGCGTCCTCTCCGTTATGGCCGACATCCACCGCACCTATTACCGTCATGCCGGGAGTCTTGCTCACAGCCCGGACGACTTCCCGGCCCATTCGCCCGGCCGCCCCTGTTACCACCACCTTGATCAATCTCCCACCTCCTTATGTGTTAACTCTTATTGTCGTACAACCAATCCCCAAAGTCAAGCTGCCTGAAAAATCCACCGCAAGGATATTTGACCTGTCATGTCCGTTAAAAAAGCACCACATTGCTTTGGGTATGTAAGGCTTGCCATTCTGACCCCCGCCGCCTGCCGGCAGGAGAAACGAAGCTAAGATCGGGCGCTTAATGCAAATCCGGCCCGGCGGTCTCCTTTTTTGACGGGCCAGAGCCGGGCGAGCTGATCCGCTATTACCGTACATTCCAGCCCAAACGGCAGGTAACCCGCATAACCGAGCAGCGGCATTTCAAAAATTTGAAAACGGTGCACAAAAGGTACCGCATATTCCCAACGAGCCAAACTGTAATAATTCCACATCTCCCAAAAGAAACCGCAAAACAACCCCGCCAGAGCAGGAATCAGGACGGGGCGCCAGTCGCCGGTCTTAAGGGCGGAAAAAACCGTCTCCTCACCAAGAAGCACCTGGAGCGAGAGGATTATAGTCAACGGCGACAGCCAGAGCAGCGGAAAAAGGTAGCTGGGCCGGACCCCGATCCCGCAAAGACCCAAAGCCGAAAGCAACAGTACCGTCAAGGCGACCACCCGGGGCTTCTTCACCTTAAGAGGCAGGAGTCCCTCCCGTGGCCGCCCCCAAAAGGGGTAGCTCGCGATCCATTCCGCGGTGCTCAAAACCGCAGGCAATACCGTTGCGTATGGAAGTGTGGCCAAAAGAAAGTACTTCAAGGGGCCGAACGAGCTTATCCCTACGTAGTACCAGTTTTGGACAAAACGGTTCAGGTACTCGAAGTACCACCAGAACAAAGCACTGAGGAAAAACAGCGCCAGGAAATACCCGGACCGGTTTGTTAAGAGACATCTTCCCGTACGCCTGTACGTCAGCGCGTTTATTATCACAATGTAGGCAACCCACAAGGGACTGAACGTAAACGGCTGCCAATCCTCAAACCAGGGAAACCGCGTCCAGGCCAAAAACCAGCCTACAACTAACAGAAGCAAACCTGCCGAACCCCACCAAGGAAAAGGCAGCCTTGCCTGTTGCGGAAACTCCCGGGCGGCCGAACCCGGCGGTCGGGTGAACCAGGCTGTGTAAAGACACGCGGTTGAAAGAGGTAGAATAGCGAGCAAAATAAATGCGGTCCAAGAAAAGGACGGCTGCACCACCAAGCGGGTCTGCGGGGGAAACGCCAGGTAAGGAGCAACAGCCTCGCCGGACAATCCGACCCCCAAAAGCGGCAGCCCCACAAGCAGTAAAGACAGGCACGCCAGCTTCAGCAAGGCCTTCACCTTCTCAAACCGGGGCGAAGAATCTACGGCTGCCCTAAATCCTTCGAGCCGATAATTGAAGTTCAAAGCCGACCCCCTCTTACAGAAAAGAATAGTATTTTCAGTTGGTTAGTTTAGACGGTACAAAACCTTTTCGCCGCGATGCGCCGAATCCCTTTTGGTACGTGTAAAGGTGTATAAACGGCCGGTCAACCGGCTAAAATAGTCTCAGCCTGAAGGCTTTAAGAAACTTTAGCACGGTTCACGGAGGAGTGCTTGATGGAAATCAGACAGATAACCCACAACCCGGAAGTAGTTGGAGGCATGGCCACCGGAGTGCCGGCATGGTCGGTCCCTGCCAGTATCCTGCCGCGGGTCGATATCATCGACACCGGTGACCAGATAGTATATCTCATGGACGTAGCAGGGGCGGACCCGGACAAGCTGGTACTCGAAATCTCCCCGTCCGAGGTAGCTTTAAGCG
>JBFLWY010000074.1:0-9161 GCA_040757355.1 Bacillota bacterium
ACAGCCGACTATGGTATAATATGGAGGTAGTTCTGGCACTGCTTCCTGGCCGGTCGCGTGGCCCGATCAGGACCAACCATCACCGGTTCTATTAGCTATGCGTCAGGCCGTATCCCGCCTGGCGGAGAAGCAAAAAAGATGACGCTGCGGCAATTTGCGGCTGCCTTACCGGAACGCCACATTTTAAGCCGCTTCGAGACCGCCCTGAGGCGGGCGCGCCGGCAGCGCTAAAACCTCGCAGAAAGAGAGCAACCATGAGAAACGGCAGAAAAATCAGCATCTCGCTCACCCTTGTTTTACTGATAGGCTTGTTCGCCGGCCTCCTTTACCTGTCTTCCCCCTCCCCCACGCCCGAACTGGCGATCCGAAAGTATGTTTTTTTTAAGGGGAAATCGCCAATCGAAGCCTTTAATTTGCAGATAACCCCGACCGACTACGTGGACCGCAATTACGGGCAACAGTTCATCGTAGAGGGTTTCCGGGGTAACACAACGGGTATGGAGCTAAGGTTCTTTTACCTCAAAAAGACGGCTGCGGGCTGGTCCGTCGTCTCGGCCGGCACCGGCCCGTAGGAATGTATGTGTATTGTCAAAGATAAAAAGCCGAGGAAAAGGTCGGATACTCACCGGGCTCCTGTGTCCCACCACCGGCCGTGCATTGATCTGCAGCCATGACGTCCAAGAGTGCCTGCTGCCATAAGTTCCCCGCCAAAACTTAACAAATTCCGCCGGGCCCATCGCCCTGACCTGTCCACACACTACCGGGGGAAGATGCTTTTTGTTTCCAATAACACAGAAATACCAGCCTCCATCTGGCATTCTATCCGGGTAGCGGTCCCCGTGTATTAACGGTACCTGTGTCATCCCCCGCAATCTAAAACTTCAGAAACGGATTTGTAACTTTCAGACGCGATTCTGTAGTTTTTCGACACGATTTTGACGTTTATAGACGAAGTGGGTGGACAAGGGAAAATAACTTTTTATAATTGCAGTTCAGGAGACTATTCGCAAAGCATAGGAAGAATCTTCTCCCGAAGCGGAGGGCGGGCCATGTCTCCTTTCCCGAAAGACCCGGGGTCGCCTGATTACGGTGCTTATCTCTGTTCCGCAGCGGAACTGAAAGCCTCCTACGATCGCTGCCGCTTCTTGGAGGTGCCGGCTGAACTCGATAGACCGCAGAAAACCCTGCCGAAAAGCCTTCTTGACCCCCGCGTGTTCGAGAATTACCTTCTCCTCACTGCCGTAGAACGCGTAATCACTCCGCATCACTGTGCCGGCCCGCAAGATAACCATATCTACATCCTCTGCGACCCGGAACTTGTGGCGCTCAAGATCTTTGCCGTGCCGGAAGTTTTAGTTGCCGCCGAGGAGGCCAGCGTCAGACCCGGCACCGTTTTCACTGAGCAAAGCTGCGGCACCCAGCACTCAATTTAAGAAATAACTACTCTGTTCACTACCATTAGAAGGGTTCCTTTAACCCTTCATTTTTTGGGCAACAGCTTCTGGCTCCTTTGATTGAGTGCTGGGTGGTGCGTCGCCGGCCCGGTGAAAGACCCCGAAGGCATAGTCGTTGGCTATCTCGACATTTCGCTGCACGCGGAAAAGGAACTGGGCTTAGCTGCAGCGCACCTGCAAGCACTGGTTAATTTGATAGAAAAGGAGCTTTACCTCAGGGAACTTAAGGCAAAACTCCAGCAAACCGGTGTACGATTGCCGCCTATCCTTGCTTTACCCCCGGAAGTAGAACGGGAACTTACCCCGCGGGAACGGGAAGTCTTGCAGCTTCGGCTTTCCGGCCTAACCACCACAAAGATAGCAAAGGAGCTTTGTATCGGCGTTTCCACGGTCAAAACCCATTGTGAACACATCTACAAAAAGCTCGGCGTGAACAACCTGTCTGAACCGTTTTCTAAGTTATTTGACCGATAACTATATTAATCAGTAGCACCCTTAAGAAGCCTGTAGATAAAAATTCCCCCAAATGGGGGACAAAAAATCCTCCTTTTGGAGGATAGACAGGTATATGTTGGCAGGTTAAGGTATTTATCGAAGCCTGTTGGCGAGCGATCGCTCTTATCAAAGGGAGGTGAAATATGGTAGGCTATGTGAAACTGTAAGGTATGGGCGTAGGTGATAAGTAGATAGCTCCTTGCTTAAAAGCGTAAGTTTCGAAGAAAGATTACTTTCAGGAGGTTGAAGGTTATGCTTTTAGGATACGGCGGGCGGTTAAGAGCTTTAAGATTTTCACAATTACAGCATTGTTATTCGCTGTACCTGTTGCAATTGCCTATGCTCTGGTTGAGAATAAAACAGGAGCACCTGATGGTTCCACATCTGCAGCAACAGGTAGTGTTCTGACGGCCACGGTTTCCTTCAAGCAGCTAAAGACCTTGGACGAAATTGTGGCCGGGTTTGGTACTGCGAAAATAGTGGAGTTTCACCATGTCTTCCTCGGAAAGCAAGAATTATTAACAGGTGGGTACGTAGTCCCCGAAGGAGAAAGTCTTTCCCAGGCCCTTGTTAATTACCGCCGGTCACAGATTGAAGCTTTCCAACAAATGCTCAAACACCTAATTGAAGAGAGTAAACGACCGGGACATTTGCCGCAAGATCAAGAAGCAAGGTTGTTAGCACTCAAACCAATGCAAGACAATTTACAGCAAGCTCAAGGCGACTCTGATGCCGGACTGCGTATTTACGGCATAGTTGTTCAAGACACCGGGAGAAACCTGGAAAAAATAAAGGAACGCCAAGACGTGGCCAGGGTTCAAATCGCGGAGAAACCGGAACGGCCTCCGATGCCTATGGTTCCGCCGCAGATCAATGCGATGTCAGGGGGGGGTGAATAAAGGATGTTACGGAAAGGCGGTAAGTTTAAGTCGGTGATAATTGCTTTGACCGTTTGCTTTCTCCTACTTGTACCGGCTCTGGCCTTTGCCTGTTGGATTGACCCCCGCGTATGCGCGCATGATGATGACGAAAACCGTCCCGATAACACCTGGGCCCCTACGCACGGTTCCTTATATACCGGCCAGGTGGGTTCCGAATACCGCTATATTGAACTCTGGTGGAACTGGTCCTATTTCAGTAACATCAAAGGCCTGAAGTACAAGTTGAACGGAAGCCGAGACTACAACGAGGCCCTGGAAGTTGAAACGGTGTTCTACAACTATGACGGGAAGGCATACTGTAAAGAGTATCAAGGGTTTTGGACAACAAACCAGCCCCGCGCGTACCGGGACACACAGGTCTCTGATAAGAGTAACGAAATAAACTTCTGTATTGGTTGTGCCGATGCCAACCAGTTTCAGGAAAACAATTATTATTATTACTACATCAAGGCGAAGGTCAATTCCTCCAGCGGTAGCAAGGTTAAGGTTGGAGCCCAGCGGAGTTGCCGGTGCCCTTCCTATTGCTACAGCACTTATTGCGTATTCCGGGAATGTGCGGAGAACTACGCCTTCTTGATACCATACTCCGAGGTTTGGGCGCCGGGAAGCGAGTACTGGTAAAATTATCGAGTAACGGCTCCCCGGGATCAGCGGGGAGCCGTTACGTTACTTGAGGTGAAGTCACTTGCGGGTGCAGAAAACCGTTATTTTTATCGCGTGGAGCATCTTATGGCACCTCTTTTTCCGGGACAGCGGGCTTAGTGAAATGCCTGACGAACTGATGACCAATTGTGGAATGAGCATTCTGCTTGCGTTCGGTACTACCGCTGTCACTATATCGGTATTAGCGATGCTGTTGCCGAAAAAAAACCGTCACAATGTTGATCCGGTGATTCTTCTTGCCGTGCTTTCATCTGTGTGCGGCCTTCTGTTTGGTTTTGTCAATGGTTCACTAACGTCAATCAAATACAGCATTGAATACTACGGCGCCGGAACAACACCCGCCGAACTGGCCGTTTGTCAGCATTACTGTGAACTTCTCGGTTTCTTGAGCGTGGTGCTTAATCTCAGCGGGTACGCCTTCCTTGTCTTTTCCCTGTCGCTGATCATTTTGCTGGTGATACGGATCAAAGGCAAGGTCCGAAAGGTAACTGCCCTTTCCCGTTCTGAAAAAATAGCGGGGTTTACCGCGTTAATCGGCTGGTTGCACTTCGGCCTGAGCGGGCAGCTCACCAGCGGTTTCACCAGGTTCTTCAACTGCCCATGGAAGGCAAATCAAATCCATGTGCCAAGCGAGGGATTGCAATGGTCTGTCGGGTACCCCACAGCAAAAACGGCATTTTTACTTGTGCCCCTGTTAGTTATCAGCCTGTTCATCTCGTGGCGGCAAATCCCGGTACCAAAAGCAAAATCAGCGTCAGAACCAGAAGAAACATCCGAAGGAGCGAAAAAGAACCGGATATATACATATATAAGAACGATTTTCGCACAAGCAAACAAACCGGCGTTTATTCTTGCGCTGGTAAACCTCTTTCTTCTGTCCGGACTTTCCCTTTACGAGACCGCCAAACTGAATATTGTTTTTTGTCCGGGCTGTCCTCCCACCGAAGGAACCGTCTCGATTGCTTTCGCCGGCGCTGCAACCGCAGCAGTTTTACTGGTTTTGAGCATCTTCTCCCGTAAAAGCAAGCTCATCAACCTCTTTGCCCTTCTGTTGACCCTTGCGGGCTCCTCTTTTTCTTTCTATCTTTTACTATTTCGGATGAACGTAATAGGGCAACTATGCTGGGGTTGCACAGTCGCCACATTTGTCTTCTTCGGCCTGCTTTTAAGCTTCGTAGAGAACATCTTCTCCCGGGAATAACAGGGGACATTTTCCTTAGACTTGCCGCCGGCGAAGCCAAGCAGCGAACACATTTCCTGCCATTCCTTCTGAAGAGAAGCGCCACTTTTGTCACGATAGACATCCGCAGCGAAACCTTTCTGGCTGGCGTGAAAAGTGTGGATTTTTTCGTATTGCAGACTGTTACAGTCATCGTAAACTCGATTAACGCATACTCATCTGGAGAAGCTTACCAGGCTCCTGCGCCCCACCGCCGGCCGGCCATTGATCTGCGGCCACGACATCGAGCCTATCTGCTGTTGCAAGTTTCCCGCCAAAACTTAATAAATTCCGCCGGGCTCATTACCGTCACCCGTCCACGCGCTACCGGGGGAAAATGCCTCTTGTTTCCGGTAACAAGGATGGCACCGGTGGCGCGCGCCACCTCCAGAAACGGCTCGTCATCAGGATCGGGAAGCCTTTCCGGCAGCGGCGCGGCGCTGACCAGGACTCCTTCTTCCTCTATTTGAATAAGAATGGCCTTTACAAGGGCCTGCTCGAAGCCGAATTTCGGGCGCGCCAAAACCTCCCGGTACTCGGTGAGAATGCGCGCATCATAGACCACCTGGACCAATCCTCCGGCAACCAGCCGGACGATCGTCCCGGCAGCGCTATGGCCCTTTAACAGGCCGGAGACCAGCACATTGGTATCCAATGCTATCCTCATCGTGCCCGGCTCCGCCGTACCGCCCGGATCTCTTTCCCTATCTCGGCCGCTGTTATCTTATCCTTACCGGTCTGCTGCGCATGCTCCTGGACCTTGTTGACGGCCAGCATAGCGCGGGCGCGACGCAAAGCAGCCAAATATTCCACCACGTCTTGGCCTTCGATACCGGCCAGGACGGCCACCGGCCTGCCGTTCGAAGTGACCACCATCTCCTTCTCCTGCTGCAACTGACGCCAGATCTCCGCCGACCTCAGCCGCAGGTCGCGCACGGAAATAAATTTCATTAAGTTTCGGCACCTCCGTAAAACGTTTTCTCACTGCTATTGTACACAATTGTGCTACGATTTTGCAACAAGCATCTATCAAGCCGCAAACGAAGCCTTCGGGAACCATCGGTTTGGTGCACCAGGCTTCAAGGCCGGTAAACCCAATCCGGTTCTGGTTTTTGCCCCCAAGCATGGAAATACATCCTTCCGTCTGGCATTTTTCAGGGCAACCGTCCCTGTCCATTAGACGAAATCTATTCCCTCACGTGGGAGACCCTGAAGCCGGACTGGCTGCTGGAGGTGATCCTGGCGGGGTTGGTCGGGAAAGCGGTTTTAAATCCATTTAAAGCTCCCGGAAGAGATGCCGCTCAACGGGGGCGGTTTTCGGGCCACTGCTGACCCTGGGCTTTTACCTTTTGATGCTGCTCCTGCTGCCTTTGCTTGACCCGTGGCGCAGGGAGTATACAGTGTTTTCAGTGTTTACCACGAAAAATTCTAAAATTGTTGTAGACCGTTTTTTTGATATAATTGCTTCCAGCAAATGTCGTAGTTTTCCATAGACCAGGATACTACTTCAGCGATCAACCAATTTCTACAGCAATTTCCGGCCAACCAAGAGAAAAAAGGGGTTAGTTTGCCAAAAGGGGTGGGTTTATGGCTCTTTTCCCGCAAGAGTCGGGGCCGCCTGATTACGGTGCTTATCTCTGTTCCCCGGCGGAACTGAAAGCCTCCTACGATCGCTGCCGCTTCTTGGGGGTGCCGGTTGCGCTCGAAAGACCGCGGAAAATCCTGCTGAAAAGCCTCCTTAATCTTCGCGTGTACGAGAACGATCTTTTCCTCGCTGCCGTGGAACGCGTCATCACCCCCCATCATTACACCGGCCCGCAAGATAACCACATCTACATCCTCTGCAATCCGGAACTTGCGGCGCTCAAAATCTTTGCCGCGCCGGAGATTTTGCTCGCCGCCGAAAAGATCGGCGTCAAGCCCGGCACCGTTTTCACCGAAGCGAGCTGCGGTACAAACGCCCTGGCCCTGGCACGCGAACATAATCGTCTGGTCGCCATTCGTGGGGAACAGCATTACTGCAGGCTTTTTAAAGACTGGTGGTGCGTTGCCAGTCCGGTGAAAGACCCTGCCGGCAAGACCGTCGGCTACCTCGATATTTCAATGCACGCCGAGAAAGAGCTCGGCCTGGCTGTGGCGCTTTTACAAACTTTGATTCATTCGATACAAAGAGAGTTTCTGCTGCTGGACTGTTATCAAACCAAGAGCAACAATAATCTCCCGCCGGCACCACCCCGTATCCCGCCGGAGGTAGAGCGGGAACTTACCCCACGCGAACGGGAAATTTGTTTTTTTCTGTTC
Source organism: Bacillota bacterium (assembly GCA_040757355.1). Taxonomy (GTDB): domain Bacteria; phylum Bacillota; class Desulfotomaculia; order Desulfotomaculales; family Ammonificaceae; genus DTYU01. The sequence goes on from JBFLWY010000074.1 coordinate 7,074, forward strand.
CGGAGATTCTCTAACAGAGAAATCGCGGAAAAACTAAATCTAAGCATCGCAACAGTGAAAAGCCATCGGAGAAGCATTTACCAAAAGTTTGGCGTTAACCGGCTCACCGAATTCTTAGCCAAACTCAGCCAATAGAACCTTCATAAACTACTTCCATCCCCTGCCTTCACTTTTCCTTTTTAGAAGAATCATCCCAAAAGTATGAGAAAAATCAGTCTTTTGGGATGATGACAACCGAAGCCGTGCCAAATTATACTGCGGTAAAAGTTGGGCCGCAAGGTTTGAAGCGTGAGCATATGTATAATACCGTAGTTTGCACTTGCACGCCGGTCGGTTTTTCCGGCTGGGCAATGACTAACAGTCGTCCGTTGTTAAGGTATCAACTGAAACTTGTTAAGCAGAGTTCGCTATTAGCAAGGGAGGTGAAAATCGAGAGAATAATCCAACATGCTTCTTCCCCGGAAGGACGATTCCATCCGTAACCGAATATCTTAACGTGATCAGGAGGTGGATCTTTGAGAATGAAAAAATTATTTGTTTTTTGCTTATCATTATTGATTTTCAGCACTGTATGTGCACCTGCTGCTATGGCAGCCAGAAAGGTACTTAGCGTGCCTGGTTATCAGCAAGAAAAGAGCCATTGGTGCTGGGCAGCTAGTGATAAGTCAATTATTCAGTACTGTAAAGGATCATCACCAACTCAATCACAGATTGTAACGTTTGTTTTCGGATCACCAGTCGATCAAGGAGCCACGACAGACCAGGCTCGAAGCGCCTTGACTCACTGGAACGTTGTTAGCTCTCGGTGGTACGATCCTCTGTCGTATAGTGCGGTTCAGTCCCAAATAAACAACAATCACCCCATCTTCGCTACGTTACAGATAGGAGCAACCACCCCATATGGTCATGCTAATGTGATTCGCGGGTACGATACCAGTTATACTGCCGTCTTGTTTATAGACCCGAAAGATGGTAACTACCACGCTCAGAACTACTATGACTACAAAAACGGGTACCACTGGGACGGTGTTTGTTACAACTGGATACACAGCATATTCGATTGCCGTTGATATTAAAACTCTGTGTAAAGGGAGTGGTTTGATTGAAAGCAAGACGGATTCTTATTCTAAGCTTTGTTCTGATAGCGGCGCTTTTGATAGCAGGAATCAGTTATGCAGTATCTCCGGAAGAACAGGCTAAAATTTGTGCTCAAGAAAATCTGCCCAAATATTTAGGAATGATCGGAGATGATTATAAGAATTTCCACTTCTCCAGCAAGGAAGACCTCGCTAAGGCCTATCTTGGCGAACCAATTCCTAACGTCCGCATCGGAATGAAAGAGTTGGACACGAATAGGATGCTTAAGGACCAAGCTGAACCCTATCCGTTCTATGTCTTTCCGGTTATGGTTGATAATAAGGCCGTAACGGATTTCACGGTTGTATTAGACAAAGGTAAATGGAAACCTGTAGACATTGGTGGAAACTTAACTGCCATCATTGAGGAAGTGGCCAGGCAGAACGAGTTAGCACCGGCGGCCTCCGTTGTTTTGCGTTTTGCTGGTGAGACGTTTGTAATCGTCAACAAGGATGGGCAAGAATACGGCTATCTCCCGTATTTTGATGATCAGCAGGTGAAGGCCAAAAAGCTCATTCCTTCGAAAGATTTTCGGGATATCTTGAAGAAAATAGCAGAGACGAAGATCGCCGAATCATCCCTGCCCCTAAAGGATACAAAAGACTTGCTTTTAATGGGTACACCCGAGGCTCCTCCCTTACCTTTCAAGCAAGACAGTGTGGGTAACCGCTTGGTGAGGTATTTAAGGCATTTAACACAGTGAATTTTGGTACTCGTTGTGGGGGGTTTACTTTACCTCCACTGGATTGCCTCCCGGATGGGTGCGGGGGCACCGAGGACCCGGGAGGCAGCCTACTTTTAGGGAAAGAACGAGAGCCGGTTACGCCGTATGGCAGTTGGGGGGATGGGAGTCGCCCTACGGGCTCCTTCCATCCCGCCCTAATAAAAATGCCGTTGCCTGATATTCGACAACGGACCAACTCTTTCCTACCGCGTTCCGGTATGTTAATC
>JBFLWY010000075.1:0-8629 GCA_040757355.1 Bacillota bacterium
ATTTGGGCAAGGACTACCTTTAATCTCTATTATAAGGGACTTTTCTTTAAAATGCAAGCTTTTTCTCCTAATATCTCGGCTATTTGTAGCTTGACAAATGGATTCCATGTTCATGCAACACTAATGAGTATTTATGATTGTTTTTGAGCGACAAAGTCGATGAAGGCTTTAACAGTCCTGGGGAGGGCGCGGTTTGCGGGGTGGATCAGGTACAATGTGCGGTTTAGCGGGAGTCCTTGCATGCAGCGCATTACCAATCGGCCATTTTTCACCCTATCCTCAGCAGCCCAACGTGAAACAAAGGAAATGCCCATACCGGCTTCTACTGCTGCCAGCACTGCTTCGGTACTCCCTATTTCGGCTACAATGCGTAGGTTTTCGAGGTCGATTCCTGCGTTGCGGAGCCCCTCTTCAACCGTTTGCCGGGTGCCGGAACCGCTTTCCCGCCACACGATGTCCTGGCCTATAAGCGCTGATGCGCCAACCACCTTCTTGCGTGCCAGGGGGTGATCGGGCGGGAGAACCAGAACCAGTTCGTCCTCCGCAAAGGGGATGGCTTTCAATCCGTTAACGGATTTTAATGCGCCTACGGCTCCGAGAGAAAGGTTGTCTTCAATCACCCGCCTACTAATTTTGCCGGTGTCCGCGATTTCAAGGTTAATGCTTACCTGAGGGTATTGTTTTCTAAAGCGGCGAATGATTTGGGGCAGCACATACTCGCCGGGGATAGTGCTTGCGCCGATGGCAAGTCTTCCTTTGAGGATATCACTAAATGATGCTATTTCCTGCGCAGCCTGTTCGACGGTCGCCAGAATATTTTGGGCGAAAGGAAGAAGCGCGGATCCTGCTTCCGTAAGGGTTAAGGACCGCCGCGAACGGTCAATCAATTGTACACCGTAAAGAGACTCTAATCCTGCCACATGCTTGGATACAGCCGGTTGAGTTAGGTTCAGATCACGGGCTGTGCGGGAAAACGATCCGGTATGAGCAATAGAGACAAAGGTCTTGAACCAGTTGAGGTTCATCGTTCCACATCCTTAAACAAATGATAAATCAGATTTTTTTCTTTAACAAGTGGTTAGCCTTTAGGTTAATAGTGAAGTTAAATGTCAATTTTCGGTGTGAGTTCAGGGATAATAAAAAATAGGCTCATTTTTGGGGATAATTAAGAGGAATCTCGGGAGTTTTAGCGAATTGTAGCGTAAAGAATTTTAAGGGGGAAAGTTAATGCAGATCACCGACGTTAAAATCCGAAAGGTACTTAGTGAAGGAAAGATGAAGGCTATCGTTTCCGTAACCTTCGACAACGCCTTCGTCGTGCATGATATCAAGGTCGTGGAGGGAAAGACAGGGCTTTTTGTGGCGATGCCCAGCAGGCGGGTACCGAACGGAGACTTTCGGGACGTGGCACACCCGATAACGCCGGACGCGCGAAAACAACTTGAGGAAGCAGTTTTAACCGCTTACAAAGCTTATAACAACACACCTGAACAATAATATTATGATAAAGGGGGCCGATGCTCCCTTTTGTTTATCAAATGATATAGTCCACTGCGCTTAGCTTGAATTTATCAGCTCTGAAAGGGGAAAGCGCTTTTTTGTTGAATATCAGCATTAGATATTAATTTTCAAGAAGTCATAAATGCCGCCCAGCACTCAGAGCAGTTTTTGAGCTTTGCAGGAGAGACCTTCATTAGCCTAAAGGAAGTGGTAGCTTTTCAAAGCGGAACGATAATACTGAGTGCTGGGCGGCACCACGAAGGACGAAAATGTAGACCCGTAAGCTTGTTACTTAGATGCCGTGTCTGCCGACAGGCAGGCAGTGTTGTAACATAAACGGAACGCGGCGAGAAGTGATGCAGTGCAAGGAAGACCGGGAGAGACGAACCGGAGCGTATATGGAAATACGTGAGGATTCGGCTCACCCGGGCTGACGCAGCAATGCGTTGCTTATCGCCGCGCCCGGCGAAAGAAGTAATATTTTCAAAAAGTTGGGGAGACGTTCAGGTGGGTTTAGCAGCGGTGATATTGGCAGCAGGGCAAGGAACGCGGATGAAGTCCCGTTATTCAAAGGTTCTCCATGCAGTAGCGGGCCGGGCGATGCTGAGATATGTTTTAGAAGCGTCGGCAGGTGCAGGAGCGGAGAAGGTGGTTGTTGTTGCAGGTTATGACGCTCCGGCGGTAGCTGAATCGGTGGCCGGGGAAGCAGAGGTGGTTATTCAGCAAGAGCAGATGGGTACCGCGCATGCACTGCTACAGGCAGAAGACGTGCTTAAGTCGTTCGACGGAGACATCATGGTCTTACCGGGGGATGCGCCCCTGTTGCGCAGCGAGACGCTGCGGGATTTTTATACCGCCCATATAAGAGAAGGGGCGGACGCTACGGTCCTGACGGCTACTTTTGCCGACCCGGCGGGATACGGCCGGGTGATCAGGGATACGCACGGAAAAGTGGCCCGGATTGTCGAGCACCGTGACGCAACTGCGGAAGAACTGTTGGTACACGAGATCAACACTGGCGTTTATTGTTTTAAACCTGGTATTTTCACAATCATCAGAAAAATCTCCCCGGATAACGTTCAAAGGGAGTACTACCTTCCCGATGCCATACGATTGCTCCGGGAAGAGGGTTCTCCTGTTGCTGCCTGGGAGGCCGCGGACCCCGAAGAGTTCTTAGGGGTAAACGACCGCCGCCAACTGGCAGCGGCGGAGCGGGTTATCCGCCGGCGGGCTGTAGATGCTTTAATGGATGCGGGTGTAACTGTGGTGGACCCGACTGTTACCTACGTCGAACCGGGGGTGACGGTGGGCCCTGATACAGTGATTTACCCGTTCACGTTTCTGGAGGGGAAAACGGTAATCGGTGCAGACGCCCGGATCGGTCCGTGGGCAAGGATTATCGATTCTCGTTTGGGGGATTGTGTTGTTGTTCACAGTGCTTTTGTAGCGGGATCGAGGGTGGCCGACCGTGCGGTGATCGGTCCTTACACCTATGTCCGGCCGGGAACGGACGTTGGTCCAGGTGCAAAGGTTGGGGGTTTTGTCGAAGTAAAAAAATCAGTAATCGGTGAGGGCAGCAAGGTGCCTCACCTGAGCTACATCGGCGATGCGGAGATCGGGTGCAACGTAAACGTGGGTGCAGGGACCATCACGTGCAACTACGACGGGTTTCAGAAATGGCCGACGATAATTGAAGACGATGCTTTTATCGGATCGAATACCAATCTCGTGGCCCCGGTGAAGATCGGTAAGGGAGCATACGTCGGTGCTGGTTCGACCATTACCAAAGACGTTCCGCCCGGCTCTTTAGGAATTGCCCGGGGTTGCCAGAAAAATATTCCGGGCTGGACAAAAAGGAAACCGGAGAGCGAGGCTAAAGAGTAATGATTTCCCGTCACAAGAATATGCGAATCTTTTCCGGGAATGCCAACCCGAAGTTAGCGGAGGAGATTTGTCACTACTTAGGGGTTCCCTTAGGTGATTCCGCTGTAGGACGGTTCTCGGACGGTGAGATATGGGTGCGCGTTAACGAGAACGTCCGTGGCGCAGACGTTTTTGTTATCCAACCTACCTGCTGGCCGATAAACGAGAACCTGATGGAATTACTGATCATGATCGATGCCCTTAGACGCGCTTCCGCCCGGAGGATTACTGCGGTTATTCCGTATTACGGTTACGCCCGCCAGGACCGCAAGACCAGGGGGCGGGAACCCATTACGGCGAAGCTGGTGGCCAACCTTATAACAGCGGCAGGAGCGCGCAGGGTCTTAACAATAGACCTTCATGCAGGGCAGATTCAAGGTTTTTTTGACATACCGGTGGACCACCTGCCTGCCGGGCCTTTGCTCGCACAACACCTCATGGCCAGGGGGTTAGAGGACCTTGTTGTTGTCTCGCCCGACGTAGGGGGGGTGGTGCGGGCGCGGGAGCTGGCCGCAAGAATGGGTGCGCCGCTGGCGGTTATAGACAAGCGCCGCCCGGAACCCAATGTATCCGAAGTAATGGATATTATTGGTCCTGTTCGCGGCAAAACTGCGGTAATGGTTGACGACATAATAGACACCGCGGGAACGATTACGAAGGGAGCCGAAGCACTCCGTGAGTGGGGTGCCCGGGATGTTTACGTGATCTGTACGCATCCAGTATTTTCCGGAACGGCTGTAGAGCGTTTGGCAACGCCTGCAATCAAGGAAATCTATGTCACGAATACAATACCGCTTCCACCGGAAAAACTACTTGATAAGATAAAGGTTATATCGGTGGCGCCCCTTTTAGGCGAAGTCATTATCCGAATCCACGAAGACCTGTCGGTCTCAAAGCTTTTCGATTAATCACTTTTTACGGAATCGGGCGTGCCCTTGCCGGCTGACTCAGCCTGAGTAGCTTTATTTTCAGCGGGACGGCGGAAGCTTTTGATTTTAGTACCGATAGCCTGCCCCAGTGTCTGGCTTTTGCTTTTAACCTCTTCCCAGGCGTGGCTGGCACGCTCTTTAAGCCCCCCGTCAACAATAGAAAGGGAGTCGCCTGCAGTATCGCTGACCACTACAATTTCTTTCCCGATTGTTCTAATAAAAGAACTGTCAAGCAAGGCTATTCCTTGAACAATGGCGGGCTTTGTCGGCGCGATTTCCAGTGCGTTTATCATGCCTGTTGACGTGTCGACAAGGTACTCTACGACACTGCCGAGGATCGTCCCGTTCTCAGCCACAACCTTAGAGCCGATAATTGTTGCCCTTTCCTTAAAGAGGCGCAGTATTTCGGGCAGGCTGGCGCCTTTTTCAGCGTGTTGCACGCGGTGAAGCGTTACCGCGTTTGCGCCGACACTGTACACCTGAGGAAAGGGAACGAACTTTTGCTCCCGGAGAAGCCCGCCTTTCTCAACCAGGAGCGCAGCCACTGCTTTTTCCGCGGGGTTAACAACCAGGCCGGTTACCCGACCGACCCGGATTCCTTCTTCGAGACTCACCACGGGCAGGCCGATAAGTTCCTTACTTTTGCGCATACTTATCCCTCCAGTAGGGTTGGCGGTTTTTAAGTGTTTATCAGGAGACAGACCTCTTTTACAAGATATGAAAGGGTTTGAGGAGGTATGCTTGAAAAGAAAAAACGGAACTATTCAGGCTTCCCGTCGGGCGCGGCGATAAACGGTGCATTTCGGAAGTCAGATGTCGGACGTCGGAAGTCAGATGCAGGATGTCAGAAGTCAGACTCGTAGAATTCGCTACGCGAATTCCCTTTTCCCCTTCTCAGTTCTCCGACTTCCGACTTCTGACCTCTGAATTCAGTACGCTCCGGCCCGGTCCCCAGCACTCAAACTTGCCCTGGCAAAAACAAGCGGTTTTTACGACATTTAATGTTTTTATGAAATTGCTACTTTCCAAGTTGAATTAAGTGCTGGGTTCCTCGCACTGCTTGTTTCTCGCCGCCCCGCACTCAACTCAGCCGGTAAAAGCAGCGTAGTTCCGGTAGCCTTTGCAAACACAGTTGAGTGCGGGGTAAGTGGTGGGTGGCAGGCTAAATAGTTACGAAAAAACGAAGGGGCTATCCCGATCAGCTTTTAGGACAGCCCCTCGAAGACAAACCAAATGAGTTTTACTGCTGCGGTTTTTCTTCCGCCTGCATCTTCTTGACCGGGAACCAGTGGCAGTTGTTGCAATAGGTACCCGTTACGTTCTGCCCTGGCTTCGGCGTCTCGATGCTGTGGCACGCGAAGCAGTTAAGCAACCCCTTCGTCTTCGCGGCATTAGCGTGCTGCGACATAAAGTTGCTGCCGTGGAAAGCCGGCCGCTTCATGTGGCAGTCATAGCAGAGCGATGTGGCCCGTTCGAAGTCGATAATCTTGTCACCGGTCCCGGACTCAGCAAACTTCATGCCCTCGCGGTTAGCGTGGCAACGCGCGCAAAGGTCAACATTCTTGCGGCCTTCCTTTCCGTGGATGGAGAGGAAATCAGACTGCTCGTGGAAGGGCGCACTCCAGTTCTGCGGGTCGCTGTGACAAGCCTTACACGGAGTGTTAGGCTTCGCGGTCTTGTGACAGTCGAGGCAGACCCACATCGTCGGCTGTCGCGTCAGATTGGTGGCCACCCGCTCGACACTTTTCGGTGTCCAGTCGGCATAGTTCGTGAAGCCGGGCCGCGAAATCACGTTTCGCTCGGCGATTGCCGCGTGGACCACCTGGAAGTGACAGTCGGTGCAGCCAACGCGCGCCTTGTCGTGGAGTTCGTGCGGCACAATGAGGTCGCCCGGCAAGGAGAAGGCCCGGTTGGGTGAGTGGCACGATTTGCAAGTGTCACCCGGGATCTTGTTTTTGATTTTGATCGGTTTGGAGAAGGAGCCCGTGTTATGCGCTGCCTGCATTGCCGCCATATCTAAATTAGTATGGCACTTTTCGCAACTGATCTGGCTATGGGAAGAGGCCATCCAGGTTGCGATTTCCGGCTGCATCTCATGGCAATCGCCACACTTTCCGCCGCCGATTTTACCTTCCACCGCCGCCGGTTTCTCGCTATGGGAGGGTTCCGTCGTTGTTGGTTTCTCCTCCCCTTTACATCCGGCTATGATCACCATAAGGAAAACGAGCAGGACCAAAAAAACCGTAACCGGTGATACGCCTTCACGCCACCGCTTGGAAAAGCGCTTCACGTATTCACCTCCTTCCCGCTACTGATTTTCCTCGTATCTCGGTGGGAATGTATTCTACGAAACCAACTTCAATTCCTTCTCTAGGATAAAAAATTCATCCTAAAAGTATAAAAAACGTCACTCTTACCACTTTAAGTGGGTTAGCTGTGAGGAATAAATGAGGCTAATTCTTTTAACGGTTTCAGCTCAAACGTTCGCCGATCTCTCGATTCTTATAAGGACCTCCTGGTGAAGTTTTCGCTTTCTTGAATAAATATTGACTAATTTTTTGACTAATGATATAAAAAAGTGACCAGCTTTACCGTTGCTTATGCTTCGGTCTTTTTTCTCAACGCCGAACGTTGAACGTCGAACGGACCCTAAAGGTCTATCAATTTCAGCCGAACCTTGAACGTTTTTTTCGGAGGGGGTCTACAGTGCTCAGTATTTCAAAGATGGTTTCCGGCCAAAAAGAGGGCGGCGACGCTTTGCGCTACCATTTCGCAGAACGGCGTCCCGGGCCGGTTGTTGTTTGGAACTCGACCCGGGCCTGCAATCTGCGTTGCAAGCACTGTTACGCAAGCGCCACGGCCGGCCCGGCCCAGGGCGAACTGACCACAGAGGAGGCAAAGCGCTTTATTGACGGCGTGGCAAGAGCGAAGGCGCCTGTCCTGCTTTTTTCCGGCGGCGAGCCGCTGATGCGGCCGGATTTCTTTGAACTGGTCAACTATGCACGGGGACAAGGCATCCGCCCCGTTATTTCTACCAACGGAACACTGATCTCGCTTGAAACGGCGCAGCAAATAAAGAAAGCCGGTGTCGGCTATGTCGGTGTCAGCCTTGACGGTCTGGAGGAACTCAACGACCGGATGCGCAAGGTAGATGGGGCCTTCCGGATGGCGCTCACAGGGATACGAAACTGCGTCGCAGTCGGCCAGCGGGTAGGGCTCAGATTCACCATCACCCAGGACAATTACCGGGATATCGCCGCTATTTTTGATCTGGTTGAACAGGAAGGGATAAACCGGGTCTGCTTTTACCACCTTGTTTCCGTGGGCAGGGGAGTAAGCCTGCGCGATCAGGACTTGGCTCCCGAAGCAAAGCGGGCGGTGGTAGACCTTATCATCGAGCGGACAAAAGATTTCTGCCGGCGCGGTCTGGGGAAGGAGATTCTTACGGTGGATAACCACACCGACTCGGTTTACATCTACCTCAAACTGCGGGAAACCGAACCGGAAAGGGCAGAGGAGGTTTATAACTGGCTCAAGCAGGCCGGCGGCAACCGAAGCGGCAGCGGGATCGGGGCGGTGGACTGGTTAGGGAACGTCTACCCCGACCAGTTTACGCAGAACCACCCCCTGGGCAACATCAGGGAGAAGGAGTTCGGCGATATCTGGTATGACGAGTCACAGCCGTTGCTGAAACAGCTTAGAAACCGGAAACCGCTGTTGAAAGGACGCTGCGGCGCCTGTAAGTGGCTCGAGATCTGCAACGGCAACTTCCGTGCCCGGGCGGAAGCGGTTTACGGTGACTTCTGGGCACCGGACCCCGGTTGCTACCTTACGGATGAGGAAATCGGGGTTTAGATAGTTCGAGGTTCAAAGTTCGGGGTTCAATGTTCAACGTTTTTAAAAAGCCTCCGGGCAAGACTTTTTAGCTGACGGGGGCTTAAGAGTTAGACGTTCGGGGTCCGAAGTTCTAGTTCTAAAGAAGGGGTTTTTAGAACGGAAGTTGTTAACTGAGAAGGGTTTATTTTAGCCGGGTAAACAGTTGTAAAAGGGCGGGGTTGCCGCCCTTTTCGATTTTTTTGCATATTAAAGCCTTAAACCTTTTTTAACTCCACATCTTGTTTTAATAACTATGCAGGCCCTCCATTAGGTGCGTTACACCGAAAAAAGTAAATAGTACGGTCGCGAAGCCCAGGATAGAGAGCCAAGCGCCGCGCCGGCCCCGCCAGGAACCCCTCGTCCAGCCGTGCAGATAGAAGGCGTATACGATCCAGGTAATG
>JBFLWY010000076.1:0-2332 GCA_040757355.1 Bacillota bacterium
AGTTCTTACAGGAGCACCTGCAATTGGCAGAAGCGGAGATCCGCAAGCTGCTCGACTACCTGATCAGCGGTCTGCCTTCATTTTTCAAGGAACGGCTCGCTGTTTGTTACTGCGAAAGTTGAGTTTAATTCTAATTCAGCTTTTTAACACCTATTTGAGTTTAATTATCTTCGGTATGCTATTGGGATTTTTCTTTTACAAATTCAAAGTAATTGAGGAGTGAACCCTATGTCAAATAATATTAATTCAATTGCTTATTGCGGACTATATTGTGCTGAATGTCTAAACTACAAAGGGAAAGTGGCTGATTTAGCCAGGGATTTACGTAAAGAATTGCGTGATTATCGATTTGAGAAAACAGCGGAATTATTGTCATCTTTTTCTTTTTTCAAAATATTTAAAAAATATAATGATTGTTATGAAGTGCTTGGCAGTATGGTCAAACTTAGATGTAAAAACGGCTGTAGAAATGGCGGTGGAAATCCCAGTTGTAAAATCAGACTATGCTGCAAAAAGAAGGAAATAAAGGGATGTTGGGAATGTTCAGAATTTGAGAATTGTAAGAAGTTAGATTTTTTAAAAACAAATCATGGATGTGCCCATGTAAAAAATTTGCAAATAATTTCAAAGAAAGGTATCGATGAATTTCTCACTGGAAAGAAACATTGGTACTTAAAAGAAAAGGAATCATAAAGATTGGTGCGGAACTGCGTACAACAGCGCATATATGCTCCGCTCCCGTTGGTCGCTCCGGGCTTCGCCACATTTTCACCTCCGCTATCGCTACGGTGAAAACGTCATATATACGCGTACGTTATATGACATTTCCCATTGGGGCATACAAACTAGCAGGTTTTAAGGGATAGATTATCGAAAGAGTATTATTTTGTAGTGAAAAGCATAGGTGGTGATTTCTTTTTGAATAATGATGTTATTTTTTCTACGACAGAATTTCAACGAAGGCATTATTCAATTATTAATCACCATAGTTACAGCAAATTTGATACGTCAATGGAAGAATTTATAGATTTCTTTGATGGTCTGGATTCTTTGATAAGCGGAAGAAATCTTGGAAGAAAGGTTTGGTTTTCAGCGAGAAGGACGGTATTGGTACAACGAAGAGTTGGATAATGAAGCGTCCATCTGGGTTTTATCAGCGATTTAGCCGGTGTATCCGCAACTTTGCCCGGCAAGATCGGGCTTTCATAAAACCTAAGGCGCAGATGAAGCTTTACCCCGGCTTTTTCTCCTAATATCTCATTTGTTTACAACTTGACAAAAGCATTCCATGATTGTGCAACACTAATGACTTAATAATAGCTTTTTGTACCTCTAAAAACTTGTCCACTATTTGCGGATCAAACTGGGTTCCGGCGTACCTTTTCAGTTCGGCTACGGCTTCATCATGACTCATTGCCCTCCGGTAGGGACGGTCGCTGGTCATGGCTTCATAAGCATCGGCAACAGCTAAAATACGGCACTCAAGAGGAATCTCTTCTCCTTTGAGGCCGAGGGGGTAGCCTTGGCCGTTCCACCACTCGTGGTGCTTCAAAATCCAGTCAGCGATGGGGAGAAGATCTGGGGAGGATTGAGCAATGCGATAACCGATCTCACAATGCCGATGCATTTCACTGGTTTCCTCGGGGGTAAGCGGACCCGGCTTAAAGAGGATACTGTCCGGTATACCCACTTTGCCGATATCATGAAACTGAGCCAGAAGGCGCAGGTCGGCCATTTTCCGCTCTGGGAGGCCAAAGGCTCTAGCCAAATTTATGACCAGATCTTTTAAACGTTCCGCATGACCATCGGTGATGAAATCTCTGGCCTCCAGCGCTTTCTTGAGGGTCTGCACGATAGCGCTGCGAGAACTCTCGTTATGATGTAGTTTTTGCCTGTACATTGCATTATCGGCTTCTTTGAACAGTTCGTCCATACTTCTTGAGGGGTCGGTCCTTATGGCAAAGCCGATAGATGTATTCAAGGCAAGCTTAGGATTTGCCACGTTGTACCTGGCAACGGAGTCTCTAATCCTGGAGCAAGCGTCTTCAACCCTTGTCTTGTTATTGTTGGGGAGCAGAATGGCAAATTCGTCGCCCCCGACCCGGGCTATTACAATGCCTGGGCGGAAAGATTCCTTTAAAACATTGGCGGCTGCCACAAGCAGGGAGTCTCCGGCATCGTGCCCCAGGGTATCATTGACCAGTTTAAGGCCGTCCACGTCGCATATAATTATGCTAACTGCAGAGTCCGGTCTATTTTCAAAACGGCTCATCTCCTTCTCAAAGTAGGTGCGGTTATAAAGTCCGGTGAGGGGATCATGGAAGCTGAGGTA
>JBFLWY010000076.1:2432-8368 GCA_040757355.1 Bacillota bacterium
TAAGGCCGTCCACGTCGCATATAATTATGCTAACTGCAGAGTCCGGTCTATTTTCAAAACGGCTCATCTCCTTCTCAAAGTAGGTGCGGTTATAAAGTCCGGTGAGGGGATCATGGAAGCTGAGGTACTCCAGCTGCTCCTCCGCGCGTTTACGCTCGGTGATGTCTAATAAGGAAGCCACGCTCTTTTTTGTCCCCGGAAGCATAGCAACGGTTACAATCACATCTTTAATATTGCCCTGCCTGTCCATGAACTGACCCTCATAGCACCTTGGCGTTGCTTGGGGGTTGCTTCTGGGCAGATAGTGAGACTCTTTCATTTTTTCCAAGTTCTCTTTTGCAACGAACTCTGTCCAGCTTTTCTTGCCTTCCACTTCCTCTTTTGAGTAACCCAAAAGCCTTTCAAATTCGGCATTAACCAGGGATATCACCGTATCTTTCTCAATAATAACGGTAGCGGTTCCGGTATTTTCAAAAATGGTCCGGTAGCTGTCCTCCGATTCTCGCAGTGCCTCTTCCATTCGCTGGCGATCAAAAGCATTCCCGATAATTTCTGAAAACAAGCGTAGGAGCGTCAAGGCATCATTGCTCCACATACCGGTTTCCCTGATATTGTCAAATCCGATAAACCCGTATAGTTTCCCTTTTACATACAAAGGCAACACCAGCAATGATTTGATATCCTGACTTTCCAAAATTTCTTTTTCGGCGTTTGCTTCAGGGGGCATTTTAGAAACATCTTGTATATGAATAACTTCCCCTCTGCTCAACTTTGCCATCCACCACGGGACTGTATCGGAAGAGAGGTTTTGAAGGTTGCCTATTTGTGGACTCACACTTTCGGCGCACCATTCATGAGTATTGTCCATCTTTGCACCGTCCTGACGGAAGCAAAACAGGTAGGCACGGCTGGCCCTGCTCAGCTTGCCCATATCGGCAAGGGAAGCGTTAATGGCATCGTCTAAATCATAAACTCCGACAAACCGGGACGAAATGCGCTTAACGGTTTTCTCAAATTCCAACCTGCTTCTTACAGCTTTTTCTGCCGTCTTAAGCCCGGTAATGTCTACCGCAAATTCAAAGCGAACATCACGGCCGTCCGTCCACTTTATGACCTTATCCACTAACATAAAATCCTTGTTCAAGAGCGGGTTATGGTACTCCCATTGATAAGGCTTGCCCTTTTCTTTTAAGATTATTTCGTTGGTACAAAATTCACACGGAGATTCCCTTCCCTGAAACTCCCTGTAGCAAGTACCCCCGACCGGATCCTTTTGAAACAAATTCCGGGTAGTTTGGTTCACGTATAATATTTCATATGTTTTTGGGTCAGCGACATAAACTATTTCACTTATGCCGTCCAGAAGGTTGTCTAATACTAACTGAATATCGCAACTCACCTGAAGCTCCTCTTTCAAATCACACGTGTTTATCGCTTCCCCGATTAGAGGGGTAATTGACTCGATAAATTCCACGACCTGCACAGGTACTTTTCCTTTGTGTTCATCCGCAAGATAAATCGCGCCGATTGTTTTACCCTTGTGCATAATCGGCACAATCGCTATGCTTGCGTAACCAGACTGAACACATACCCCTCGAAACCTTGCCCGCTGTTCTTCTGAGAGCTCACTGAAGTACTTAATAGCGTTATTGCTAAAGAAGGAACCGCCTTGAGTCATAACGGGAGCGTCCTGTGGCTCTTGATTTCCAGCAATGACGCGTATACATGCGCATTTATCGCTTTTTACCGAGAGCCAATTCTCTGATTCCCAAAACTCCTCGCTGAAACCAACATATGATTCATAAGGAATATAGCCCTCTTCAGTTAAAAATCTTATGCCTACACAACGACAACCGCACCAATCTTGAATGCATTTAACCACAATATCGAGATATTCTTGTTTTGAATATTTCTTTGTAAACAGCTTCAGGAGAGTTTTTACGGCTTTCATTTCATTCTTTTGCTCAATCATTGCATGAGCTCACCACGGCACTATGTCATTTTTATCCTTTTTGGTACGTCCTGATATATAGTTTGTGAAATACACTGTCCCAAGTTTGACCTGGTAAGTTACTGGAAACCTATGGGATCGCTTCCTTGCGCAGCCGGTATAAACCGGGTGGTCCCTTTCGGGTTGGACGAACGAAAGGTCCGGCAAAGAGAGTATTCGAAATTGTGCACCCTGCTGAGGGGACCTTTAGCCGCATGGGCTCACTGCCTACGGCGGCAACTGCCCCATGTTAGTTCCCCTACAAATAAGGCTGGCCGTCTTGCATAGAAAGGAGCTGGCTTTCGGGCTGTCAATAAATTGACTTTAAAACAGTCAATGCTTTACGAGGCGGCATATCCCTAAGTGCTTGCAGCTTGGCGATCATAATAGTATCCCCTTAGAGCCATAGCTTTGCCTTATATGAGGGTTTGCTCTCAGACCTTTTTCGCTCTTAATGGTGTTTTTTCATAATTTTTCGCTATAAAAAAAAATAATCCTGCACTAACAAAATACTTGTCCCTTAATTCTGTTAACATTTTTCGACTATATCCTCAGATATCTCTTTTAAGTTAATACTCATAAATTGCCGAGGTTTAATGAAAAAATGCTGTTGCATGACGATTGGTTCTTCGTTATTTTAAACCTAAAAATTCCGCTGTTACTGTGACACCCGGCTTCTGGGCAGTATTGAAACTAATAGGGATCTAGAACATGTGGAGAAGGGGGATTCGTCATCCCCCTTCTTGGTATCGTTTAAACGCTTGCCTTACTGTGCTACGTTGATCTTTACGCGCCGGCGGGTTGCAACGTCCGCCTTGGGTGCACGGATCTCGAGGATGCCGTTGGCGTAGGTGGCTTCCACCTGTTCCGCCTTAATGCTCGCCGGTAGCGCTATGGTCCGGAACAGGCTGGTCGCCTGGCCGCCGGCAAAGGCAGTTGCCGAGATAGAGAGTGAATCGTCGGTCACCGTAAGATTGAGGTCGTTCAGGCTGACGTTGGGAAGCTCTGCAGCAACAACCACGTCGCTGTTGGTCTCGTGAAGGTCCACCCTCATTTGGGCCAGCCCGGCCGAGGACTGAATGGTTGCGCCGCCGAGGCCCATAAACTGGCCGCTGATAAACGGATTAATGTATCCCTGGATCGCAGGGTTGATGAACGGTTGGTTCCATGCCGTTGCGAGCGGGTGGCTCCATGCGGCCGTCATCGGGTTGCTCCAAGCCGCCGTCACCGGGTTGCTCCAAGCCGCCGTCACCGGGTTGCTCCAGGCGGTTGCTGCCGGATTATTCCAAATGGCCGCCATGGGGTTCATTGCTGACGACAGTATCCCGGTGCCTGCCGCCGGGTTTGCCCACGCTGCACTCATCATGGCGGGGTTGGCCCAAGCACTGGCGCCGCTCAACAAGGCCGGATTATACGCCATACTGAACGCCGGGTTTATCAGGGGATTCAAGTTTATCCCCTGGCTCAGTGCCGGATTGAAGGCGTATACCACGGTGTTGCCCTGGGGACTCGGCCTTAACGCGACGGGGAACGCACTTGCGGCGGACCGGAATCCCTGGGCTAAGGCTACAGACTGGTTGGGATTAAGCGACTGGATGTACAAGGAATCAACCTCCTTATTGATTTTTTTATGAGGATACCGAGATTATTTTTTTACCCGCCTGAACCTTTTATGCGCCTGAAATTCTCCTATTATGTTTAAAAATACGGCTTGTTTACTACGCACTTTTATGGTGGATACTAAGACATAAAGTAAACCTAGATCCAAAGTCAATAACAGTATTTTTTTCAAATCTATAGGGGATTCCAGAAGTCAAAGGTCTGGGAGGGCTATGCCGTATTTAGAGAGACGCGAGATAATCGCCGAAATCGGTCAATTGCGGAATTCTTCAGTGATCTGCTATTTTACCGGTGACAGGGAAAACGTGTCAACCAGGATTGCGCCCGATGTTATGCCGGTGATGTACCGGCATTTGCGCCTCCTAAAGAAGCCCAAACGCATCGCGCTTGTACTGTATACGCGGGGCGGTGATGTACTGACTCCCTGGCGGCTGGTGCACCTCATACGGGAGTTTGCGTCGCAGTTCGACGTGCTTGTGCCTTTCCGGGCTTATAGCGCAGGGACGCTGATCTGCCTCGGAGCGGACGAGATTGTAATGACGAAAATGGGGGAACTGGGTCCGATTGATCCGAGTGTGGTTAACGCTTTTAATCCCCAGGACCCGCAGAACCCTGCCGCACGCGTTCCCGTCAACGTGGAGGATGTTTATTCTTATCTTGCACTTGCGAAGGAGCAAGCGAGTCTCACCAGCGAGGAGTTTCTGGCGAGGACCTTTGCACTGCTGGCGGAACGCATACATCCGCTGGCCCTGGGAAATGTGCACCGGAACTACCTCCTGGTGCGGTCCCTGGCGAGGCGGCTGCTGGGACTGCGTCGCGAGCCGTTCTCCGAAGAACGGGTGCAATACATTATCGACAGCCTGACGGAGAAGCTATATGCCCATAACCATATGATTTCACGACAGGAAGCCGCTCAGGAGATAAAGCTCCCGGTGGTTTTCCCTTCCGAGCAGCTCGAGCAGCTCATGTGGGAGTTGTACGAGGATTTTGCGGCGGAGCTTGTCATGCTGCAGCCTTTCAACCCGGCCGAAATCTTGCGCGGTTCCAGGACCGAGTTTGAGGTCACCGGCGGCTTTGTAGAATCGGAACGCGGTCAGGACGCGTTTGTTTTTAACGGGGTGGTGGAGCGGCGTGACTTTCCGGAGGCGGGCCAAATCAACGTCAACATTCTAAAACAGGGATGGCACAGCCGGATATGAAGTCGGAAGCCGGATGAACCACCAAGGCGCTAAGGACACAAAGGAAAGAATCAGATAGAACCAGATTAGCTGAAAAATTTATATAGGTCTTTGGCGATCTTGGCGCCTTGGCGGTTAGAGGTATATGTCTATCAGTTTAAGCTTGAACTTTCGAACTCTTTTAGGAGGGAAAATGATGAACGAAAAAGAAGACCGCCGCCATGTGAACAGGCGGGTTGCCCTCGTGAGGTTTACGTATCCGCTGTCAAACCGCTACTACCTTCTTACCAACAGCAGCGGTTATCCTTCCGCGGAGTACCGGTTTCCTTACCGTGGTGCGGGCGAGCCGGGTTTTGTGGTTCGAGAGATTGATAGGTAGCGCTGCGGTTCGCTTTCTATTGCGGGATATGCTTGCGGCGGGGCAACCGGTCCGCCGGGTCTTACCATTGACAAGAAGACTGTCAAATACAACCGGGTGCTCCGCACACCCGGTTCCGGTCACCATTCGCGGTCCTTCTTGTTTTTCTTGTTGAACTTTACCACTAACACTCCATTAGTAAGGTCCGCAGTGACGGCGTCAGAATCAACATCCCCCGGGATGGCCAGCAGACGGGCGTAAGTGCCGCGCGGGCGTTCCGCGTAAAGGGGTGTGCCCTGTGGTATTTTGTCGCTTAGCGGCCCGCTTAAAGCTACCTCGGACGGGGAGATTTCGAGTACCAGCTTGTCCGGGTCCGCCCCTGCTACGTCCATGAGATATACTATCTGGTCACCGGTGTCGATGATATCGACCCGCGGCAGGATACTGGCGGGGACCGACCATGCCGGCACTCCGGTGGCCATGCCTCCAACTACTTCCGGGTTGTGGGTTATCTGTCTGATTTCCATCAAGCACTCCTCCGAAAATAGACGTTTAACTTATATTGACTGCCCAGCACTCAGTGTAGCTTTTGCGCTTCGAAGAAAAAATCTTACTTTATAATCGTCGTGAACGACTCCTGCGTGAACTTGCTAACGCTTCGGACTGAGACTATTTTAGCCGGTTGACCGGCCGTTTATACACCTTTACACGTACCAAAAGGGATTCGGCGCATCGCGGCGAAAAGGTTTTGTACCGTCTAAACTAACCAACTGAAAATACTATTCTTTTC
>JBFLWY010000077.1:0-8359 GCA_040757355.1 Bacillota bacterium
GACACGTCAACTCCTGTTACAAGAACCCCGGGGATCTGCGCGATCATTGCGCTGCCATACCCAACGCCGCAGCCGAAATCCAGTACTCGTACAGGGATATCCACCAGTTTTAGTCTGATATCCAGGCTAATGATGAGCTTGAAAAAGCTATAACTGCTTTTATGACGCACCATCTCACTCACGTCATGGGTAACCCCGGGTATGAGACGCTCTCCCTCGTTGTAGATAATTCTCTCTATATCGTTCATAAGCTGTCTTTCCGGCCTTTCCGTTTTCGTTGAAGATTAGGACCATCCACGAGCCGCTTCTTAGTTAACTTATGACAGGATTGGAATATTGTTACCATGCCGGGGGGAGAGACGAACAGCAGGACACTGGAACGTTTAAAAGCCACGGGCATACCATGAATAGCAAAAACTGCCAATGGTGGGTGTCTATTTTAGATGAAGATCCTATTCACCAATCCTGCTCCCGTAATAAAGTACGGAATGCAGCTCGGTTTCGAAAAGCACGGCTGGGAAACGGAGAGAGTGGAGTTCCCGGAACAGACGGAACAAGGACTCCAAAAGAAGGTAGATCAGTTTAAGCCCGACTACATTTTTACCGAAGGCGGGGTAACGGAAAGGGAGTTCGTCTTTCCAGTCCTGGAAAGAACAGGCATACCGCACATCTATTGGGCCATCGAAGATCCTATCGCCAACAGCGGGATGGCCATGGAATGGGCGGGCAAATCCGTTCTCAGCCTCACGCCGTGCGTTGAGATGCTGGAAAACTATCATCGAAGAGGGTACAAAGCCATCTGCGTACCCTTTGCGATGGACCCCGATTATTACCATAAGAAACCTCCCAAGCCGGAGTACGAAGCGCTGGACGCCGTGCACATCGGTAACAACTACAACATCTTTGAAGCAAGATACCGCGCCTATCTATACATTATCCAGCCGTTTATAGACAGGGGAAAAAACATTGCCGTTTACGGGTGGGATTGGGATAACCCGCAACACCGGTTCAATGTCAGTCCCCCGTACTACAAAGGATATATGGCCCATGAAGAGACCGTGTACGTGTATTCCGCAGCTAAGATCGTCCTGGGAGTGCACTCGATAGTCGATTCGGCAACCATGCAATCAATGAGGACGTTTGAGATACTGGGATGCGGCGGCTTTTACCTGACCCAGCACACGAAGGCGATTGAGTCGATGTTTGAGAATCACAAGCACCTGGTATGGTCAAAGAGTTACGAAGAAACGGTGGAGCTCATGGACTTTTACCTGGCTAACGATGAAGCCCGCCAGAAAGTTGCGGCTCAGGGGCACGAGTTCGTCCTGGCCAATCACACCTACAAACACCGGGTAGCAGATATAATCCGCGCTTTGCAGACGTGATTCCAAGTTCTCAGTTATCAGGGGGTGAAGACCCTTGTGATCAGCGATGAGTATAACGACGTCAGGCACTACTTTTTTCACCCGCTTGATTTCCTGAAGCAATCAGGCCAAACATCCGGACTTCTTAGAAATGCTTCTCCTTGTCCGGAAAGGGTCGCAAAAGGACAGCATCCGTCGGCAGACGTGCTTGCCGGGACGGTGATAGTTTATCCGCCTACGATTGATTGGGGCTTCATGAAACAAAGGCCCCAGCAGCTCATGCAACAGTTCGCCAATCACGGGCATCAAGTCTTCTACTGCAATAAAACGCAGTCCGAAGACCGGGTCCTTGAACAAGTGCAGCCCAATTTGACGGTTGTGCACAAAAACAAGGCGTTTATTCAGAACGTGGTTCCCGCGCTTAAGAGACAGGGCAATAGCATATTGCTTTGGGTTTCCTGGTCAAAACTGCATTTGTTCCTGGACCAGTATTTGCCTGATTTCATAGTGTACGACTACGTTGATGATATACCGGCCTGGGGCCCGTATCTTCCTAAGATGGTCGAACGCGCCGACATTATCATCACAACCGCCGGTATTCTTAAAAACCAAATCGATCGGATGTTCCCGGGCAAACCCAATTATCTTATTCCGAACGGGTGCGATGTTCGCCATTTTCAAAAGTTTGCGAGCGATCCCCCGGAAAAACCTATCGAATATCAGGGGCACTCTGGACCTATCATCGGTTATATCGGGGCCTGGGCATACTGGATTGACCACGATCTGGTTAGAGAAATAACCCGCGCTTTCCCCGAGGCCCTGTTTTCCGTCATCGGTGTGGAATACGGGGTTACCGTCGACAGGTCGATTCCCAATCTTGTCTACCTGGGTCAAAAACCCTATGAGGTGTTGCCCCAATACCTTTATTATCACGACGTTTGCGTGATCCCTTTCAAAATCAGCCAGATCACGGTGGCTACCAACCCTATCAAAATGTACGAGTACCTGGCGGCGGGGAAACCGGTGGTGGCCACCGACCTGCCCGAGGTGAGGAGCATCCCCTATGTATTCATAGGGGAAGACAATGCGTCGTTCATCAATCATCTCAGTCGCTTGCTCTCTTCGCCGGTGATCTTTAACAGGTACGAGGTTAACGGCTGGCTGGCAGCCCAGACTTGGGAAGAGCGCTACCGGAGTATCATCCGCATATTCAGCGAGGATGATCATTTTAGGCGTAGCCGGACCGCCCCATTCCAGCGGGCTGGGACATAGTAAAGGAGTAAACCACGTACTTATTCAGGTTGCCACAATGTTCCAAAACAGCGCAACCATGTGCTTACGAGCAACCGAAGAAGAGATGTTGCATTAACGGAACGCGGGGAGAAGCGAGCAGAACGAGGAAGGTGACCCCGGACGGAGCGGATTGGAAAGTGTTCTCAAACGCCGCGCCCGGCGGATTTCACTGAATACATACGGGGGAGTCGTTCACGACGATTCATCGTCGCCACCGGGGATGAAAATGACCCCTGAGCTTGTAACTTAGAACCATAACGTAACGTTATACGGAACGCCGCGAGGAGCGTTAAAGACGCGAGGAAGGCGCAGCCCAGCACTCAGGCTGGTATCAAAAACGTAGTTACGCGAAGCGTTTGAATTGCGTTTTAAGGGAAGTGGCATCTCTCGAAAGTGTAACTGAGTGCTGGGCGAGCCTGACATATCGGTCGTCGGATATCGGACATCGGGCGTCGGCATAGCACCAACGGTGATTTCAATGAGTACTGACGACTGACGACTGACGACCGACGACCGACGACTGAATTGCGAAGCTCATCGCGGCGCCCCCCGAAAGAAGCACTATTTTTGGAGGAGTATTGCCTATGCGTATAATGCATCTTGCCGAAGCGCTTGTTTTCGGTGGTTTGGAGACGCAAATATTGTCTCTCTGCCAGGAGTTTATAAAAACAAGCCACACGCCTTTCGTCTTTGCCAGGCTGATGAGCATTGAGTTTCAGCAGCAGCTTGAGGAACTCGGGGTACAGTACATGTTCGACAGCAGCGGCGACGGGCTGGCCAGGTACGTTACAGAGCACGGCATCCAGGTCCTGCACGGACACCCCGTGGCCGTTCCCCTCGCCGCCGCGATCGGGGAAACGCTGCGCCTCCCGGTGGTCGCCACGTATCACGGGCTGTTCGGGTGGAACTGGGAGACCCACCGGCGTATCGCTAAGATCATCTGTATCAGCCAGGAAGTCTATGACCGGCTGGCACTGGGTAACCCTGACATTGTTCCGAAACTGGTTATCATCCAAAACGGGATTGACACCGAAAGGTTCACGCCCCTCCATCAACCCGGCGGCGGGACGAGACTGCTTTTTATCGGACGGCTGGATCTGGATAAGCGTTACTCGTTAAAGATCGTCTTTGAAGCAGTAGAGGCTCTGCCCGGGGTCGAATTGCTGGTGGCCGGGTCAGGTCCTTACTTGGAGGAGCTGCGCCTTGATGCCCCTCCTTTTGTCAAATGGCTGGGCTATGTCAAGGACATGGCTCCGGTCATCAACCAGGCCGACGTCGTCATCGGCACCGGCCGCGGGGTACGCGAGGCGATGGCCTGCGGCATCCCGGCCATAGCGCTGGATGCCTGCGGATACGACGGCCTGGTGACCCCCGAGACGATAGAAAGCCTGGAGTATCAGAACTTCTCCGGCCGGTCGGGACGGCCTTTGAAAGCAGACTATCTCCTGGAGGACTTGCGCAGGGTTTTCGCCAGTCCCGAAACCAGGGCGGCTATTGGCGAATGGTCCAGAAGGTACGCGGAGGAAAACTATTCCTCCACCATCGCCGCCCTGAAACACCTGCTGGTCTACAATGAACTGATTAATTCAAACAGATAGAAGAGTGTTTGGAAAACAAAGTAAATTTTTGTAGAAAATAGCCCAACGGCTTTCGGTGGTTAAACTTAGTAAATGACCCAGAGGCTGCTAAAAACAAGCATAGCGCGGAAAGCGAAGCCGGGCGGCGCGGAGCCCAGCACTCAAAGCAGTTTTTTAGCTTCGAAGCAGAGACCTTCATTAGCCTAAGAAAAAAGGTTGCTTTTCAAAGCGCAATGATAATATTGAGTGCTGGGTGAGCACCGCACGGCGAGCTTGACAAAGTTAGGCGCAGTTTTGCAGCAGCCTCATAGGAGGTGCGCGTAAAATGCCCTCAAGCCACGTTCAACAGATACCGGCTATCATCAATTATGTCTGCGCCGTCAGCCCAAGGACTGTTCTGGATGTCGGGGTCGGCTTCGGAAAATACGGCGTCTTGGTAAGGGAGTACATGGAGATATGGCATTTCCGCTATGCCTCTGCGGACTGGATGCTCAGAATTGATGGCATTGAGGCATATCCGGATTACATTAACGACCTCCACCGGTTTATTTACAACAACATTTATGTGGGTGAAGCACTGGCCGTTATGAAGAATATGGAGAACCAATCCTATGACTTGATTCTGGCAATAGACATCCTCGAGCACTTCGATAAAGAGCAGGGCGTCCGGTTTGTCAGGGAATGCCGGCGGGTGGGCCGCAACTCCTTAATCAGTACACCCAGGCACTTCAGGGAACAGCCTGCGGTGTTTGGCAATGAATACGAAATCCACAAAACAAGCTGGAGCAGCCTGGAGATGGAGGCCCTCGGCGCCAAGCGGTTCATCGATGACAGCTTCAGTCTGATTGCTGTGTTTTAATCCTTTAAGGAGGTTGGTTTATGGCCCTTCAGTTGCGGGCAGAAGATTATGTACCTCTCTCCTTGATCGTAGAAAGAATCGCATCGGCACTGTCCAAGCGGGAGCCTTTTTCTCTTGTCCGCATCGGTGACGGTGAGAATATCGTTCTGGCCCAGGAGGTCGTATTAAGTCTGGAGTGGATTAGCAATAACGTAGGGTGGTCGCACTCACCCCATTATTGCGGGGCTGTCCTGCCCAATCTGGCCCTTCGGGACAGAATGGTTAAGGCTCTCAAGGAAGCCGACATCGTCGGCGTGTTCGCACGAGACTCCTTGACCGAACAAGTCTTTGAAGCCCTGGGCATCCGTCCAAAAGCCATCTGTTACGCATTCGAAAACCTGTACATGCCGATGTACAAACCTTTTGTAGATCTAATCCGGGCATACCCGCCGTTGCTTGTCGGACGCCCCGCAGAGCGCTTCGCGGCGTTTCTTTACGACCAGTTGGGTGTTAAGGTCCCGGGTGCTCTGATGAACATCAACAGCTCGGACGACATCGACACCTGCATCGAAGAAATGGCGCGGGTTCCGCATCAATGGTCCCTGGTTTCGGCCGGTGTCAATGCCGAAGTTATCGCCCCCGCCATGGCGACCGAGTATGGAAAGGTGTGCATAGACTTCGGCCACGCTCCCGACAACGTTATGTCGCCGAATTTCCCAGATTACTGGCTTACTCTGGAGTAAAAGGGTGGTTGACCATGAGTGGGAAACGTCCGGTTGTCTGTCTGGCTGCCATCGACTGGGATTACCTTTTCCATCGTCCCCAGCAGTTGATGCTGCATCTGGCGCGGAGGGGCCACCCGGTCCATTATCGTAATCCTCTTCAGGTGCAGGGTATCCACCCCGAAGAGGCAGCGCCGAATCTCTGGGTATACAAGGACTTCGACTACGCGCCGAAAGAGTCCATCGAATCCGCGATCTACTTTGTGTATTTTCCGGCTCACGCCGCCTGGGTCGACCGCGCCGGCGACAAATTCGTGGTCTACGACTGTCTGGATAATGACCCGGCGTTTGCCGGACACGAGGAACTAATGCTTCAAAGGGCGGACCTGGTATTCTGCTGCTCAAAAACCCTGCTCGATAAACACAGCGGCCGTCACCCGCGCTTGGTGTTGCTGCCCAACGGGGTTGATCTCGCCCATTATGCCCCTAAAGGCCTGCCCGCGCCGCCCGAAATGGTGGAGATCCGGTCGGCGGGCGAGGCGGTCATCGGGTTTGTCGGGGCCTTTCACACCGGGTGGGTCGATGCAGAATTGTTGTATGAGGTGGCGGTGGCCCGGCCTCAATGGCAGTTTGTGATCATCGGTGCGAATTACGAATGGGATTTTGAACAAGGGATGCATAAAGCCCCTCCCAATTTACGTTATCTCGGCAACCGGCCCTACAAGGTCTTGCCTGCGTATGTACACAGCTTTGACATCGGCTTGATTCCATTTCAAGATAATTTTATCGCGCGGCCTGCTGATCCCATAAAGCTCTACGAGTACCTGGCGGCGGGGCTGCCCGTGGTCAGCCGTAACCTTCCGTTCGTGCAAGGTTTCGCTCCGCCGATGGTTTATCCCTATGACGATGCGAATGGATGCATAGCCGCCATTGAACAGGCCTTGACCAAGGAGAAAAAAGACGGGGAGAAGGCCCGCAGGCTGCGCCTGGAACTGGCCCGGAGTTTCTCTTGGGACAGCAGGATCAGTCTGCTCCTTGCCAAGCTTAAGGAACTGACATGGCTGGAAAAGGGTGCTTAACACCAATTTGCGCCTCTTGGAATAAGCTAACATTATGTACCGCTTTATCTGGATTTATCCAATCCGACATCTACCTTCGAGTATCAAGTTTCCTTTTAGACAGGCACAGTTTTTCACGGCCTCATGGCCAGGAGGGCTGTTCCAGGAGGCAGAGTCTTAGTGGGCTTGCGGAAGGAAAAGATCAACAATTACCCTGTAGAGTACCGCGACATCGAGCCAATTTTTTTATCGCCGGCAGACTTCAACCTGCTGCTACGGGGCAGTCTACCAACTTCAGGCAGGCCCTCAACAGAGATGGTGATTGTTTATCCGCCAACCATCAATTGGAACTTCATGAGACAACGGCCCCAACAGTTGATGGAACAATTTGCACGGCACGGACATAGGGTCTACTACTGCAACAAGATCGGCGAAGAAGGCCGGCCTGCTGTGGAAATAAAGCCAAACCTTATGATTGTCAACGATAACAAAGCCTTTGTCCGGGAAGTAATCCCTGAACTCAAAAAACAGGGTAAAAGGGTGCTCGTCTGGGCCTCGTGGTCGAAGCTGCACCCTTTCCTGGAACAGTACTTACCGGACTTCATCGTCTTCGACTACGTTGACGACTTCCCGGCATGGGAACCATACCTTGACAAGATGGTCGGCATGGCCGACCTGGTGGTAACTACGGCATCTTCCCTGAAGATAAAGATTGAGCGGCATTTCCATGGCAAACCCACTTACTTGGTCCCCAACGGCTGTGACATCGGGCATTTCCGGCAGTATGTCGATCAGCCTCCGCCAAGACCTTTCGAATACCAAGAACACCAAGGCCCCATAATCTCCTACGTCGGAGCATGGGCCAGTTGGATTGACCAGGACCTTGTGACGAAAATAGCGCAAGCCTTTCCACAGGCTCTCATCTCGGTTATCGGGGTAGAATTCGGAACTCCGGTTGACCGGTCCATCCCCAATCTGCGGTTCGTGGGATACAAGTTCTACGAGTCACTGCCGCAGTATCTCTATTACGCGGATGTTTGCATCATTCCCTTTAAGCTCAACCGGATCAGCCTGGCAACGAACCCCGTCAAGATGTACGAATACCTCGCCGCCGGTAAGCCCGTCGTAACCACCGATCTCCCGGAAGCAAGGAACATCCCCGGCGTGTATGTAGCAAAGGATTGTCAGTCGTTCATCGCAGGCGTCGGCAGGATCCTGTCTCGATCGTTTGTATTTGACAGGGAAGCGATAGACCGCTGGTTGGCCGGCCAGACCTGGGAACACCGCTATAAACATGTTAGGCAAATCCTCGACAAACACCTTGAAGGGTGTTGCAAAACTCTAACTTGTCATAAAAAGTAAGCCCTTCTATTCACCACCCAGCACTCAGTTAGACACTTGCCCCGGATAACTTGGGCCGGTATTCAGCTTAAAGAAACCTCACGTCCGCGATCAACCGGCGGCGGTTTGACCTGGTAGCCTCTCTTATAATGCCGGGGGGAATTCC
>JBFLWY010000078.1:0-8349 GCA_040757355.1 Bacillota bacterium
AAAGGATTCTAAACTGCGTTTTTCTTTGACTGATATCACGCCTCAGGTCTCATACGAACAGCCCGCCACACCCATTCAGACAACCCTGTTCGAAAAGGGGAGTACAGGCTAGCGGCAAGCCCAGCGCATGGCTATCACTAACCGCTGAAGCTGATCGTTATAAACCATCACTGTTGCAGAAACCATAGAAACCGGTGTGTCTCTGTAAGATGGAGACGCTGGGGGCGTTTTCATCCGAAAGAGAGACTATCGCTTGGTCTTTCTGGTGGCGGGCAAGTTTTTGCCTATTCGCCGCGGATCAGCCGGTTCAGCGGCGGGTAGGTGTCTTCGGATATCAGGGTCCGCACCGATTGTCCGCCTCGCGTCACCCGCCGGTAAACGGCCACGCGCAGGCCGGGCGCCCCACGGGTGACCATGCGCCAGGTCATTTCCGGATTGGTGCCGCTCGCCCTGACCACCTCTCCCGGGGGGATGACCTCCCTGATCTCCCGCTCGACGGTTATGTCGCAGTCCGGCAGCTTCCGGGAAAGGATGCGGCAGATGAGCCACTTCCCCCGGACCTCCGCTTCTATCCTGATCGGCCGGTCATAGGGGTTGCGGAAACGCAGGTCTATATCGTACTGTGCCACGGCGGCGTCCTGCCCCGGCGGCGCGTAGCGCGGCGGAAACTGGTGCCGGTGCCGTTCGAGGATGTCGAGTCCCGCGAGAAGGGCGGCGTTATAGAGCGTAGTGGAGGCCTGGCAGACACCCCCGCCCCAACTCGGGATCAGTTCGCCCTCATAGCTTACCGGCGCTTTGACGTAACCCCGGTCCGCCGACCAGGAGCCGACTGTCTTGTTGAATGAAAACTCCCCGCCTGGCGGCAGGAGCTTGCCGTCGATTGCCTGGACCGCCAGCCGGGCGTTGTGAATCTGCGCCGGGGTCCGGCCGTCGAGGCCGGTGCGGTACGCCGCAATGACGTGCCACCGCCCCGGCTGCGCGGCCGCCCACGTCCCGAGCAGGATGACGGCCGCAACCGAAACCGCGGTTAAAACAGCCTTTTGGCTTAAATTTGAAAAGGGTTGCTTGAGCATCACCGAGCGTCCACCTTTTGTTTCAGTGCTTATCACCGCGTCTTGGGGGTTCAATGAATACTTACAGCTTCATCGGATGCTCACCTTATGTTCAACACCGCTTGCGGCTACGTCCGGCCGGTACATGGCCTCAACGAGCGGCGGTCTGGCGCGGTAGGTTCCGGGGACTCCCGCGCGCATCTCGTACTCGAGCACGCTTTTGCCCTTCGGGAGCGTTTCGATATAAAAGGTCACCCGGTCGTCGCGCACGTCCCGGTCAACCCACCAGTAGTTCCACTCCCAAAGCTCCATCCTGCCGCGGTCAAACGCTTCAAACCCGGCGGGCAGGTAGTCTTCCACGATCAGGTGCCGGTACGGGCGCGGAGAATTAACGGTGAGCCGCACCCGCACCACATCGCCGTTCTTAAAGCCGGTCGCGGCAAACCTTGCGGGCTGGAGACTAATGGTGCCGGACTTCTCGTCCCGGCGCGAAATCAGCTTCCGGTATTCGCGCTCGACGGTGATTCCGGAACGGGGAGCGCCCGGCGGCGAATCCTCTAAAAACTGCTTCAGTTCCACCGTGTAGTAAAGCATACCCCGGCCGTATACCGTAAACCCGACGCTGTTTTCTCCGGCACGTATCTTTTCGGGAGCGATTTTTATCTCCTGCTCCGGCGCGAACAGCGAATCCCGGCCGAACCGTACCGTTTTTATCTCCTTCCCGTTGCACAATACGGCGGCCGTAAAGTCCGCGTCGGTCTCCCGGGTGAGCCTCAGGTAGTCCGACAGGGCGTAGAGGACCAGCGCGGTGTCGCGTGTTGAAAGCCAGTGGTTGAACCGGCGCTGTCTCGTAAGCCAGCGCACTATCTTGGATGTCCGTTCGTCGGCGGGCGTGAGCTTAATCACCGCCGTCAGCGCGAGCGCGGTCGTCTCCGTGGACGCCTCGTATTCGCTGCTCTCGCTCTCCCAGTAAATCTCGCCCGGGGTGACATTCGCCTGCTCCCAAAGGCGCTCGAGGTATTTCCGGGCAAGCTCCGTTTCGCCGGTGTTGTGCAGGGTCAGGGCGACCAGCGCCGTCTCGCGCGGACCCAGGGAGGTTTTGCCGTTCAAAACCGGTTCAAGGCCGGCTTTAACCTTTTCCTTCTGCCCGCCGAGCGAAAGCACATAAAAGCCGTAAATCTTCTTCCCGACGTCTTTCTTTTCCGCCGCGATTGCCTGTTCAAGCGCCGCAAGACCCCGGGACAGCACATCCTCGTTTACCGCGAACCCGGCCTCACGGGCTGTCAGGAGCCCGAAGACGACATAGGCCGTCATCCACAGGTCGTTCTGCCCGTACTCGCACCAGCCCCAGCCGCCGCTGTCGTCCCGCTGGAAATCGTACAGCCGGTTCAGGCCCTTGCCGACCATGTCCGGGATCTGCTTCTCCAGCTCAGGGTTGCGGATGCCGAGCGACTTCAGCGTGCGCCAGATCACCACGTCCGGCAAAAACGCGCTCATCGTCTGCTCCGTGCAGCCGTATGGGTACCGGGCTAAGTATTCGAGGCCGCCCAGCATGGCCGCGGCTAACGACGGCGCCAGGCGCACCCGGATTTCACTGGCTCCCGGGAACGCCTCACTGCGGACGGTGAGTTTCTCCGTTACGCTTCCTCCGGCCAGCGTACCGGTGCGTGTCTCCACGACCCGCCTGCCGGGCGGGTAAACCGGAAGGGTCAAGCGCATCGCGTCGTCCGCTGCCGGGCAGCGCGCGTAGACCGTCAGCGAAACCATCCCTAACTTCGCCGCCGTTGCCGGCCACACAACCTGTTCAACCCCGCCGCTCGGAACCTTCACCGTTTGGGGAGACAGGTTCCGGAGCTTGAGGTCCGGGGCTGCGAGCGCCACCGAGACCTCCTGCTCCTCCGGGAGGTAGTTGTGGACCAGTGCGGAGATCATCGCTTCGTCGCCCGCCACCAAGAAGCGCGGCGTCTGAAGCCGGACAAGAAAATCCTTCGCGGTAATAATGCTCGCGGTACACTCCCCGACGGCGGTATCGAGCGTGCAGCCCCGCGCGGTAAAACGCCACGTGGTGAGGTTGTCGGGCAGCTTGAAGGACACCCGGGCCTCGCCCTTTTCATCCGTAACGACAGCCGGCAGCCAGCAGGCAGTATCCGCGAAGTCCTGGCGCACTTCCCCGGTGGGGGCGGTCTTGTCCCCGCTCAGGTATATATCCGGGAAGGAATAGTTCGTGGCGACCAGGTTGCCCTGGTAGGAGTAAAAATAGTCGAGTATCGGCCTGGTGTCGTCCTCCCGGATGGCGTAGATGGCCTCGTCAATCACCCCGAGCGAGACCTCAGCCTGGACGGGCCTGCCTTCAGCGTCTGTAGTCTTAACGGTACAGTTTACCTCCTCCCCGGGACCGTACTTCTTCTTTTCCGGGGTCACGGTCAGCTTAAGCGTCTGCTGCTTCAGCGACACCCTGGCTTCGGCCGTCTGGGTTACGAACTTCTTCCCTTTTACGTAGCAGACCGAAACGTAAAAGTTCGGCCGGTACTCGGCCCGCACGGGTATTTCCACCAGCGTGGACCTGCTGTTCAGCATCAGCAGCCTGTGCTCGTACAAATTCCGGCCCTCAACGGTGAGCAGCGCCGCCGCTCCTTCTTCCTCTGTGTTGATCAACACCTTTGCGGTGTCGCCGGGTTCATAGGTCTTTTTGTCCATGAAAATCTCTAAATCGGGATAGCGGTAACCGCTGAATTCTCCTTCCCCCGCAACCCAAAGCCAGGTCGCCGAGGTAATCCGGTTGCCCCGGTCATCCCGCCCGGTCGCTTTGATGACATACGACCCGGGCTCCTCCGGCGTGAACTCGAAGCTGGCGTACCCGCTGTTGTCCGTGCGCACCTTCTTGCCGGTCACCGCGGTAGCGGTTTCTTTTCCGGTTTCCCAGTCAACCCGGCTGGCCGTGACGTTCAGCGCAACACCCCGCTGGGGCTTCCCGTCGTAGTCGAACGCCGTTAGTTTGAAACGGGCGGTTTCGCCCGGCGTCACGACCCAGCGCACGGGCTCCATCCCGATGCTGAATTCCCCCTGCGTGGCGATGATGGTCCCTTCGCCGGTGGCTGCCCGGCCGTCCTTTTCCGTCACGGTGACCGCAACCGTAAACCGCTGGTCAACCGGCTGGTTACTTTCGGGCTGTTTAAACTCGGTCAAAAACCGGACTTCCGCCTCGCCGCGCGCGTCCGTCCGGGCTGTTCCCTCGGCAATCACCTCGCCGTGGTTCCCGTATTCCTCATACCCCCCGTAAAACTCCTCCTGGCCCGGCCAGAACCAGTAGTCGGCGCGGAAAACCGTGTACTGCACCTCCGCCCCTACCACCGGAGCGCCGAAGTAGTATTCAGCTTTGATCTTTGCCTTGACCTTTTCCCCGCGCACGCACCGTTTATCAGGCATCTTTACCGATACCGCGAACTCCGGCTTGCGGTACTCGGCCACGGTGAAGAAGGCCGTTTCCGCGTGCCCCCCGAACGTGCAGGTGATGTAGTACGGGCCGGTGGGCGCGTACTCGGGCAGGGTGAACTGCCCGAAGAACGAACCGAAGCGGGTGAGCGAAAACGACCCGGAATACACGAGGGTGTCCCGCCGGTCCCTGACCTGAACGCGCGCCTGCCCCTGCTGCGGCACCCTGTAAAGGTCGTTAAAAAACTCGCGCACTATCCCCTTGAAATGGACCTCCTGCCCCGGCCGGTAGACGGGCCGGTCGGTGTAGGCGTAGATTTTCAGCGCTTCGCTCCGCGGGGTTTCCCAGTAAGTGCTAACGAAGGCAGGCGATTCGCCTTTCCGGGCAAGAATCAGCCTGCCGTCCGGCGCGCCTTCGGTCGAAACAACTGGTCCCCGCCACATGCCGTCCGCGCCGGTTTTACACGCGTGGACTATTTTGTTGCCCTGCAAGACTTTAATCTCCGCGCCCGGCACCGGCCTGCCGCTTTCAAGCTCCGCCACGCAGGCCAGCAAATCGCCGCCGCTTTCTTTAGTGACCAGGCCGACATCACCCACCGCAAACCAACTGGTCCTTTCCATTTGCCCGGCGGCAGCACTCACAATATAAATCCCAGGCTTCTTTCCCCGCAATTCCACCCGCTGGTGGTATACGCCCTCGCTGTCCCGCGCGGTGATTTTTACCTTAAGCGATTCACGCGCTTCTATCGCCGGCTCTTTAGCCAGGTCTTTGCCGGCGATTTCGCCCCACGGGTTCATTAAAAGTTGATATACGAACCCGGCCCTGCCGGCGAAAACCTTGTCGGTGCTCACTCTGTAAATGTCAATGTCCGCATAATCGCCGGGAGTGAAGCCGTCAAGTACAATTTGCGGTTTTTCTCCGGTCATGAACGTGTGCTGGGAATTGTAAAGGTTGAAGTAATAAGGACCCGGCGTGAGCGCAAGGTCAAGGTGCTTTACTTCTCCTTCACGCAGCGTTATTTTGGCCGGCGAGACGCTGTGGATGCGGCTGATCGCTTCAATTGTGTATTCTCCCGCCGGGACCGCCTCGAAAAGAAAGCGGCCCTCTTCGTCAGCCTGCACAGGCTTGATCTCGCTCTCTGGCACCGCGGGTTTAGCGGGATGCAGCAAGACTGAGGCGCCGGGGATCGGCCGGCCGGTGTCGGCAGCGGTAACGCGCCCCTCAATCGTCCCGACCGGCGTCTCGCGCGCTATCGCAAAGCTTAAGGCCGCAAGGCACCAGAAGACTGCAAGGAGGACCGCCCACCGGTTCAACGCACCCGGACCGAGGAGTTTCATTCTTATTCCTCCTTCACGGCGCTGCGGTTGAGGACGGACCAGACCTTCACCAGGATCAGCCCGGCCGCCACCGCTGCGGCTAAAACGACTGCCTTCGTCAGACGCGGTGTGTGGGTGAGTTCTTTGAACAGCCCGGAGAACTGAACCGCCGAGATTTGGGCTGCAAGGGTTAAGAGTGCCGCTTCGAGACAGCCCGTGCCTCGTGCCTGTAAAGCGCCGGTGTTGCAGAACAGAATGAATACTTCTGCTGCAACCGACCCGGCGAAAAACCCGAGCGCCGCCTTGAACCCCCAGATGATCAGGAGCACCAGGGGTGTCGAAACAGCGAGCACCCACAGAAGAACGCCCCCGGTAAGCCGCCCAGCACTCGGGTCCTGAGTGCTGGGGCGGAGTGCAGGTGCAGGCGAAGGAAAGAGCGATTGCAGCACTACCGGAAAGACGGCCCCGAACACGAGGGCCACAAAGGTATAGTGCGGGTAAAGGTCCAGCCCGGGCAGTTCCCCGGCGTAAAGCTCAAGGAACAGCCGGTAAAGGAGCACGCCGCAGCCGACAAAGACCGCACAGCTCAGCGCGCGGGTTGCTCCCGCGCCCTCGCCGGGTTCCGGCCCCGCCCGAAGCAGGGGCGCCGTCAGCGACATCAGTAAAGGCCAGGCGGTAAGCAATCCGACCCCAACGCCGAAGCCGCCTAACAGCCGGAACCCCACCGCTGCATAGGCGACCACTATTAGGGCCGTGACTGCTGCCGCCTGGGGCGTGACGGTTCTCGCTGACGAGAGCCATGCCGCGAGCGCGAAAGTGCCTGCTCCTGCGGCGGCTACCCAGAGCAGGTCCCAGTCCGGGAAGACGCGCCAGGCAAACAAGGCGACCAAACCGAGAGTAATGCACGAAGCGATCAGCGCCGGCAGCGCAAACCCCTTGCCTTCCCGCGCTGCAGTTGCCCCGACGGCCTGGGCGACCACCGCCGCCGAAAGCACCATGAGCGGTGCGCGCCACCAGAGAAAATCCGTCGCGGCGTCGAAGCGGAATGTCGCCAGCATCAGCGTCGCGCCGACGGTTGCCGCTGTAAGCGCCCACAGTTCCACGCCGGCCGCCGCAGGCAGCGCCAGGCGGAACAGGACCGCGGCGAGCACCGCACCGGCCAGGAAGCCGCCGAGCACCGGCGATGATTCCGCGCCGAAGAGCAGGAGAATGAGGCCGCCGCCGAGCAGGGCGAGGGAAGCCAGCGCCGCTGCCGCCAGGGCGGCCCCCCAGGGCGTTTTCCCGCGTGCGCGCGCGGCAGCCATTCCCGCCACTGCGCCTAAGAGGCCCCCGATCAGGATACCGTACCCCGTATTCACCCCAGGCGAGTAAGGCGACTTAATCCAGGTCAACGCAAATAAAAACACCGTAGCCACAGCTACGGTAACCGCAACCTTCCAAACGCCGGGCTCCTCCCGCGCAACCGGCGGCCGCCCGCCCCCGGCAACAATCCCTGCCGCCGCCCCGGCAGCACCTATCCCAACGGCTATCCACTCCGGCACCATCTGTTTTTCGCTCTCCTCTTACAATTTGTTGAAGATACTCGTTAATAAGCATTATATAGGCGAAAACCAAAAATAGAAACCCCTGATTGCGAAACACCGCAAGACCCTCGTTTGTAACAGGAGCTATAACATAATGTGACTGAATACCCGGCAAAACGCGCAGCCTTAACGCGAACCGGCCTGTCTGCTAATCCTTATCGTTCCGCCATGTGCGACAAAATTAGCATCCTCTTGTCGCTTTTTGGTAACAAATGGTTTGACGCCTTATCCTATTAAAATATATAATTACCATTAACAGGATAAGGCTGAAAGGTAATGTTGGAGATAAGTGAGAAGTGGTAGTAATTCTCATCGGAACAAGGCGGGATACGTTAGGCAAATGAAATCGTAAATGGAAAGAATTAGTAATCTTACTCAAGCGCAAGAAAAGGTATTTGAGGACATGTGCGAACTCATGGAAGTGCTTCGTGATTTGTCGGCCGACATTAGTTCTTTAAACGATGGGATACAACGGCTACAAGCCATACGGGCTAAATTATACGAGAATCTAAATCAAATTCAACACGAGTATCTAATAATTCAAGGAATACAATGGTTACAGGCACGCGGTTACACCGGGGACGGTGTAGAGTGGTACTGGAACCCACGGCAGACGGGCGACTCAAGGGAGCCGGATTTGTTAGCAAAAAAATAATGCTAAGATCATTGTGTCTGCTGAAGCGACAGCCTCAGAAAATCCCCAAGGGGTTATTGATACGCGGATGCGTAACACGCTTTCGAAACTAAATACCATGGAAGGTGACAAGTTTTATTTCGTTCGCACCGAAGCGATGGCAAAAAGAGCGCGAACTAAGATTAATAAAAATCATTGGAATATAGAGGTAGTAAAAGTTGAATTTTAGAGGCCTAACATCTGATCCGGACGACGCGCCGACCCGGCGGCTGAACTCAATCATAAGGCCAAACGAGGATAACGATGGCAAAAAAGAAATACCACCTACAAG
>JBFLWY010000079.1:0-8347 GCA_040757355.1 Bacillota bacterium
CCGTAAGTGCCGATAACCACGCTTTCTCAAATGTTGTTGCCGCTCCAGGACCGGAGTGGACCGGATATTTTAAAACATGTCCTCATTCATAACTATTATCTTACAGTGTTAAATATGCTTTTCAGGTTAAATATAAATATAAGGGAGGGTGAGTAACAAATATAAAGCGCAAGAAACTATTCAGGCACCATACAGGGCGCGGCGATCACCGCGTTCCGTCGATGCAGGCTGAGTAGTTACAAGTGTAAGCAACTCAAAAGGCGGTGCGAAAGTGCGGGCAAGTGCTTGCCTTCTTCTTTGTTTTGTACTCGTAATTTTCGCGGCACCGGTGCGGACCTGTGCACAGCCGCAGGTCAGCGCTAAAGCAGCGGTATTAGTGGACGCGGACAGCGGTGTGGTCTACTTCGACAAAAATGGAGAAAGGCGCAGGGAACCGGCCAGCCTGACAAAAATAATGACGTGCATACTGGCCCTTGAACTCGCCGACCTTAAAGAAGAGGTGGAGGTGAATGACAGAGCGGCAGGTGCCTGTATCGGCGCCGATATCGACCTCCGGCGGGGTGAAGTCATCAAATTGGGGGAACTCGTGAAGGCTGCCCTCATCTGTTCCGCGAACGACGCCTCAGTTGCGATCGCGGAAGGAGTGGCCGGCGACTATGAGGCCTTTGTCCGGTGGATGAACGCCAAGGCTGTTTTATTAGGGATGAAAAACACGCGGTTTGCGAACACCCATGGTCTATCGCACCCAAACCATTATACCACAGCAAGGGACTTGTCGGTACTTACCAGGTATGCCTTATTAGAGCCGCGCTTCGCTGCTTTTGTCCGGACACGTGAGGCCACTATACACTGGATCAGGCCCGAGCGGGAACTGAAGGTGGGAAACACGAACCGGCTGCTCCGGAGCGGCAGTTTTCCCGGGTTGACGGGGGTAAAAACGGGGACCACAAACAGGGCGGGGAAGTGTCTGATCGCCTCTGCTTCACGGAACGGACGGGACCTGATCGCGGTGGTTTTGGGAAGCCACAGCCGGTACAGCGATGTGGTGCGCCTGCTTTCTTGGGGTTACGAAACCGTTTCCGAGAGCGCCGTTTGCTGCAAAGGTGAGTACTTCACACGACTTAGGGTCAGGGAAGGACAGGTCTACGACGTGCCTCTGGTGGCTGACCGTGACGTGGCGGTTTCACTGCCGCGGGAAGAAAAGAACCTGCTTCAAAAGGAAGTTACGCTATTTCGGCCGCCGGTTGCCCCGGTGAGATCGGGTCAGCGACTGGGGGAGATTGTTTTCACCTGGCGGGGGCAGGAACTCGATCGTGCAGGCCTGGTCGCCGGCATGCCGGTAAGCAGGCGGCCCTGGTACCGGTTCGGGCGGTAATTGGAATCGCGAAGGGGTTTGAAAGGCATGCTAATGTGATATTTTGGAATCTGCCCGGTTTACCACCGGTTTAAACGGGAACGGGAGATGAACCATTCTATCCGGGACTGCTGTCAAAGGGTAATTTTACCTAGTGTTCATACATACCGGATCTACACGGAGACTGGCGGACCACCGCCGGATCTATTGCCTGACGGCAGCTCATTAAACAACCATTCTACCGGCAAATAAATAAAAGGATACCTTACCGCAATACAATATTCCAACATAGGAATAAAGCAATATAAGTAAAATAGCGCCAGATTATGCCCGTTTAAGAAGGAATATGTGATAATCTGCCGTATATATATCATATGTTCATATTTCTTTAGGGGGGTTTATTATGGCGATGTGTGAATTCTACGAGAAGTGTCCCGTTTACGCAAAGTTTAAAACGGAGGCATTGAAGAACATTTACATTAGGAATTACTGTTCAAAAGACTTTCAAAAGTGTGAGCGGTACAAGATCCGGAAAAAGACCGGGCAGGCACCGCCGGAAAACCTCTTGCCCGATGGCCAGAAACTCTGAAATAACGGTCGATAGAGAAAAGGCTCTGCAAAAGGGCAAAAGCCTAACTTGACAAAACTTCTGGTTTGAGCGATAATTGTTTTTGCAGGCGTAAATCATGGGCGGATAGTTCAGTGGGAGAACGTCTGCTTGACGCGCAGAAGGTCGAAGGTTCAATTCCTTCTCCGCCCACCATAGAGCGACAAGGCTTCCGGGGTTTCGGAGGCCTTATATTGTTTGACAGGTACCGCCTATTGTGTACCAAAACACTGTATTAACTGCCGGCAGCGGCAACGGCAACGGATATTCTTGTCATGCGAAAGCAGTAGACCAGAGGAAGAGTACTAATTGCTTAGCACGGCCTTAAATTGGAAGCGTGTGCTTAATGAGGAGCTGTTTTTGGAATTATTTTGAGCATAAAGAAAAAAATGACGCTCTGAAGGGTGTTGCTAAAACAGGGATTGTAGTTTAAGAAATAAGCATCAGTAATATAT
The DNA here is from genome assembly GCA_040757355.1 of Bacillota bacterium. Lineage (GTDB taxonomy): Bacteria > Bacillota > Desulfotomaculia > Desulfotomaculales > Ammonificaceae > DTYU01. The sequence goes on from JBFLWY010000079.1 coordinate 2,417, forward strand.
CATCTTACAAGACACTGCAAGGAGGTGGAACCGTGGGTGAGCAGTGTCCCATTGCAGGGTTTACGGTCAACGCCAGAGCGGCCCGGGTTAACGCTTTTCTTACCGTGTTGCTATTACTCGTCTTTTTACTCACGCCGCTCAAGTGGCTTATCTTTGTTTTATGCGCAGACTTCTTGCTGAGGTGCTGCGGAAGAGGGAAGTACAGCTTTTTCAGTTCAATCAGCAGGTCCATCTTAAGTGCGGTAAGGATTGAGCCTTTGTTTGAAGACGCGGGACCGAAGGTGTTCGCCGCAAAGATAGGTCTTATTTTCTGTATGCTTGTAAGCCTTTTCTATCTGGCTGATTTGATGTTATTGGCCAATATATTCGCTTTGGTATTCTTGTTCTGTGCGGCATTGGAGGCCTTTTTCGGTTTCTGCCTGGGCTGCAAAATGTACTCCCTGGTAAACCGGGCAAAATAGGCTTGTTTTAAAGGTATCAGAACCTAACGGTTCGTTTTATAACAGCGGTGACAGACGACAACGCAGTTTTCTAATATTGCTGGGCCGTTGCGGTCCTTGGGGTGAATTTCCCAACCACCGGGACCTTCATAACCACGTGCCCAGGCTTGGAGATTTTCAGAACACCGTCCCCGGTGACCGCAGGTCAACCGGGTGCACTCACAACGCCCTCTGGAGCGTGCGAAAGCGGCTGTTACCACATCCATAGGAAAAGGTGTCGGCATGTTGACATACCCCGTACATTGTCTTAATTTATTTTACCACCGTCGGGGTGTCGAATAAATGGCTAGGCAAGAAAAAGGATCATAAAACTTGGAGTAAATTTTTAGCAAAAATTGGACGACAATTCCGTGCCGTCAGAGCTTATAGTGAAGTTTCCAGGAATGTCAATCGGCTGACATAAAGCTGGGATAGCATGCGGCGTTAAAGTTTTCGATTATAAATTGCATAAAAAATTGTTCCGCGGGGCAAAATAATAAGGGCCATCTCTTGTCTAAAACTGTACGGGAGGGATTTAATGCCGCGCCGGAGACGGAAGAACCTGATTCCGGAAGCAGAACCTGCTCTCGATAGGTTTAAGTACGAGGTGGCGGAAGACCTTGGGTTGAGCGACAAGGTCAACCGCGTGGGCTGGGGCGATATGACCAGCCGGGAATGCGGTCTCGTCGGCGGCAACATGGTTAAGCGGATGATCCGCTATGCCGAGGAGCAGATGCCCAAGGGAGAAAACCAATAAAGTGAATAGCAGGGAGTTTCTCCCTGCTATTCACTTTGCAAAAATCTTTCGTGTAACTATTTTTCGTTTTCCTTTTCTTCTTGTGCCTTTTTAACTATCTTGTCCGCTATTTGACCGGGAACCTCATCGTACGAACTGAAGTTCATTTTGAAGGAGCCCCGCCCCTGAGTCATGGACTTAAGGTCGATCGCATAACGGGCCATCTCCGCCAGAGGTGCCAAGGCGCGGATTTTGGTCAATTTCCCCGTGGGCTCCATGCCGAGGATCCGCCCACGTTTGGTATTCAGGTCGCTGATTACGTCACCCATGAAGGTGTCCGGCACCAGGACTTCAACCTCCATCACGGGTTCGAGGAGCACCGGTTTAGCCTGTTGCATACCTTTTTTGAAGGCCATTGACGCGGCGATCTTGAACGCCATTTCCGATGAGTCCACAGGGTGGAAGGAACCGTCGTACAGTGTCACCGCAACGTTCGTGACGGGATAGCCGGCCAGAACTCCTTCGTTCATGGCTTCTTTAACCCCTTTTTCGACAGCGGGGAAGTATTGGCTTGGCACGGCGCCGCCAAAGATGTCTTCCGCAAACTTGAAATCTCCGTCAGCCAGCGGTTCTATTTTCAGCCACACGTGACCGTACTGCCCGCGGCCGCCGGTCTGCTTTTTATATTTACCCTCGACCTTTGCCTCCGCGCGCACAGTCTCGCGGTACGGAATTTTGAGCGGTTTTTGGTTCACTTCCACGCCGAACTTCCGCTTGAACCGCTCGAGAATCATGTCCAACTGGGTCTCGCCAATGCCGGTTATCACTGTTTGTTTGGTCTCGACGTTCTTTGTTACGCGAACGGTAGGTTCCTCTTCAACCAGCCGGGCGAGAGCGGTGGCCAGTTTATCCTCATCCCCCTGGGTTTTTGGTTCAACTGCAATACTGAGCGTGGGTTCGGGGAAATCAATTCCTTCCAAGGTAACCGGTTTGTCCTTCTCGCAAAGGGTATCGCCGGTTGTTGTCTCAGTGAGTTTCACAAGCACGCCAATGTCGCCCGCGGGGATGCTTTCGGTCTGCTGCTGATTTTTGCCCCGGATGAAAAAGAGTTGGCTGATTTTTTCCGGTTTTTCCTTGGTACTATTAAAAAGATTGGTATCGCTCGTCAACACGCCGCTGAAGACCCGGATATAGTTCATCCGCCCAACATACGGATCCGCTACCGTCTTGAAAACGAGTGCAGCAAACGGTTCGTCCTTAACTTCCGGGGCCGGGAAGAAGCGAGCGCAAAACTCCAACAGCGCCTTGACCCCGCAGTTTTTGGTAGCCGAGCCGCACAGAACCGGTACAAACTTGGCCTCCCGCAGCCCTTTTACCAGACCCGTGCGGACTTCTTCAACGCTCAGTTCCATGCCTTCGAGGTACTTCATCAGGTATTCGTCGTCGGCCTCGGCCGCCGCTTCGATCAATTTTTCCCTGTACCCTTGGACCTGTGCTTTCAGGTCTTCCGGCACTGGGGCTTCCTTTTCACCTTTGCCTTCATCAAGATACGCCTTTTCGTCCAGTACATCCACCACACCGCGGAAACTCTCCGCAACGCCGGCGGGGATCGTAAACGGTACAAAGTTTGCGCCGAACTTGGTGCGAAGATCTTCCAAAACGCGGTCAAAGTTAGCGTTTTCGCGGTCGAGCTTGTTGATGAAGATCACCCGCGGCAGTTCTCCTACATAATCCCAGATAACTTCGGTTTGAACCTCGACACCGCCCACACCGCAAACTGTAAAGAGCGCTCCTTCGACTACCCGCAAAGCGCCTTTGACTTCACCGATAAAATCGGAATATCCCGGCGTGTCCAGGAAATTGACTTTTATTCCTGCGGACTCGCAGGGTACGATGCTTGTATGAACCGTAATGCCCCGCTTAACCTCCTCCGGGTGATAGTCGGCAGTGGTGGTCCCATCTTCCACGCGTCCGAGCCGGTTAATCGCCCCGGTGTTAAAAAGCAGCGCCTCCACGAGTGAGGTCTTTCCCGTTCCGCCGTGACCGACCACAGCCACGTTTCTCAAGTCTTTTGCGGCATAGTTCTTCAAAACTTTTTTCCCCTCCCGATGGTATTCTTTCCACTTATGCTTTTTCTATGAAAAAATTGCCTGGTTTTATCGCGCTCCGGGTTAACTTCTGTTACTTCTACAGGAGTTTGAGAAATCCTGTCTGCATATCAGTTTTTCTTAAAAACTGGCCGTGTCTTCATGGAAATGCCTTTGGGGTAAATGCCCCCTTTGGTCATAAGCCTGTTACTAAGTCCTTAACCCTCCAGTCCGGTCATTTTTGGCAGAACGTGCATAGATATAGTTAGCGGGTCAGGCTTGTCAACCTTGTTTCAGCATGGAGGCCGAGATGGTTTCCCGTCAGTCGTTGCTTACCGGCACCCTCGTACTCGTTTCTGCCAGCACGGTTAACCGGATTGCGGGGTTTGCCTACCAGGTATTCCTCATCCGCCTTATTCACGCGGAGGGAATCGGTCTGTTTACGATGGTTTTTCCGGTATACGTGCTGACCCTCGTTCTTGCTTCACTGGGTATTCCTGTGGCCATTGCCAAGCTGGTGTCCGATGCCGTGACCCGGAATGACTTCAACAGGGCTTACCGTCTCTTGCGCCTCTCCCTGTTTTACACCGCCGTTTCAAGTCTGCTCGTGACCTTCGCGGTTCTAGCGGCGGCCCGTTTTCTTACCGGCAATGTTTTATCCAACCCCGAAACGCACCTTCCTTTTGTATGCCTTGTCCCCGCGGTCTTGATCGTCTCGCTCTGCTCCGTATTCAGGGGTTTTTTTCAAGGACTTCAGGACATGACGCCGACCGCCGTCACCCAGACGGTCGAGCAAGCCGTCCGGGTCATCGCCGGCCTTTCATTCGCTTCGCTACTCGTCCACCAGGGCGTGGTCGCGGCGGCTTGCGGTGCATCTCTCGGCGTAGTCTGCGGTGAGCTTGCGGGATTTCTGCTCATGCTGGGGTACTTTTTCCGGAGGCGTTCCGCACTGCCTGCCGCCGGAAGGATGGGAACAGACTACTTTAATCTGACCGTGGAGCTCTTTCGTCTTTCACTGCCGATAACACTAATGAGGCTTGTCTCTACCGGCTTTCTATCGCTTGACGCTGTCGTTATTCCGCACAGGCTGACGGCCGCCGGTCTTTCGGTCCGGGAAGCCACCAACGTCTACGGGCAGTTTGCCGGGATAGCCGAGACCCTTCTTTTCACGCCTGGGATGATCACGGTTGCCCTCTCCACCGCGTTGGTGCCCGCCATCGCTGAGGCGCTTACCGCGCAAAATTCCGGCTTGTTGAGTTCGCGGGTGAACAACGCTTTGCGCCTGACCATGCTGACTGGACTCCCCAGCGCCCTGGTGCTGTTCATGGTTCCGGAAGAACTGTGCGCAGTAATTTTTGGCTACCCGCAGGCCGGCGCAGTCTTGAAGGTGCTGGCGCTCGGTGCACCCTTTCTTTACCTCCAGCAGACCACAACCGGGATTCTCCAGGGACTCGGGCAGCCGCTTATTCCTTTCCGCAACCTGGTGGTGGCATCCGTGTTTAAAATCACCGGCATATACTTCTTGACAGGAGTGCCTGCCTGCGGAATCCGCGGGGCCGGCGCCGCTCTGGTGTGTGGATTCGTCATTATGAGCGTGCTGAACCTGTTCGACTTGAGACAGTTGACTGGTTGCGCCCTCCGGTGGAGGGAAATCCTGTTAAAACCGTTGTTTGCGACCGGCGTCGCGGCCGCCGTGCTCTATTTTAGTTTCAATTGTCCGGCCGCGCGTGCAGTTCCACTGGCCCTAAACCTGGTTGCGGCCCTCATGGTTGCGGGGTTCGGTTACGTCGTCTTTGTGATTGTTTCCGGCGCACTTACAGGCGGCGAGCGTAAACGTTTATTTTGTGTTTTTTGTAAAATTTTCGCGGCTATTAAAAAATAAAATTTGCCGAGACTATTATTAAGTTCGAAGTTCACTATTGAAGAGGTAGGAATTCGCAACGCGAATTCCTTCAAGTAAAATCTTGCCTCAGACCTATTGCATCTGATTTCTGTTTAGCCGTGTCCGCGTTATCCGGCACTCTGCAGAGCGCGCCTCAAGTCGATAACGGCAGCGGCCTTGAAAGTTTTCAGTCGTAGAAGTGGTATAATTAGGATACTCACAATTCGCCGTTCTATATTCTACATTAGCTTGTGCGGACGGGTCTAACTTCGAACTATTGAACTTCGAACTGTTCAACTGTAAAGGTGGTGTAAATATGGCGCAGTTCTTCCCGTATGATAAACTCCTGCCTGATTCGGTGTTAGATCGTTTTAAATATGAGGTAGCGGCTGAACTCGGTCTTTCTTCGCAAATAGCGGACGGCTATTGGGGTGAGGTTACCGCTCAAGACTGCGGCAGGGTAGGGGGAAAGATCGGCGGCAGTATGGTCCGTGTGATGATCCGGCACGCCGAAGAGGCGCTGCGCCGCGGCGAACGCCTCTAAAAAGGGAAATAGACGTTCAACCTTATACTGACAGACCTTTGGGAGTCCTTTCTGCCTTCAACGTCCTGGGGTCGTCCACGACCCAGCACTCAATGGACTTCTTGCCCTTTGAAGGACAGACCTTCATTGAGCTTAAATGCCCAGCACTCAATAGGACTTTTTGAGCTTTGGAGGAGAGACCTTCTTTAGTCTAATGAAGTGAT
>JBFLWY010000080.1:0-8099 GCA_040757355.1 Bacillota bacterium
CCATGCGTAAAATCAAAGAAATACTGCGCCTAAGCTGGGAAATTGGCCTGGGCAGCCGCCAGATCTCCCGCAGTTGTAACGTTGCACACAGCACGGTAAATGACATCTTACGGCGCGCTAAGGCGGCTGGATTGTCGTGGCCTTTGCCCGAAGACAAAGATGATGCCGCTCTGGAAGCTATGTTATATACCCAGCCCCAGCAAAAGCTTCCGGCTATCCGTCCCCAACCTGAAATGCAGAAGATTCACCGCGAACTACGCCGCAAGGGCGTCACGACAATACGATATCCAAGGTAATGCAAGGAATAAATACAAGCTACGCCTATTATTTCAATAAGAAATACCGGCGGACGGGGCACCTCTTTCAGGATAGATTCAGAAGCGAGGTTATTGAAAACGACGCCTATCTATTGGCGGCTGTTCGTTATGTGCATAACAACCCCGTAAAGGCAAAGGTCGTAACGGAGCCTTCGGCTTATAGATGGAGCAGTTACAATTTATATTTAGACAAGGATAATTCAGGTCAAAGGATCGAGACGAAAATGATACTTGAGATGTTTTCCAAAAACCGGGATAAGGCAATAGAACTTTTTACCGGGCATACGAATGAGGGCAATGAAGACGTTTTCATGGCAGTTTTTCCTGCGCGGCTACCGCGGCTTCCGGCTCGGCTGGGTAGAGGATATTGCTGGAGGTGTTTTGGGCTGATATACTGAAGGCAGAAAGGAGGATGTAATCGTGCATACAGAGGAAGATGCCACCGTTAAACTTGATCTTCCGGCGGAACTTTTGTACGCTGCGGGATTACGGCGAACCGAGCTTCAACAAGAGGTGCTCGAAAGGCTTGCACTTTCCTTCTATGCCGATGGTACTCTTTCTTTTGGTCAAGCCGCCCGGTTAGCGGGTTTGGATTATTGGGCTTTTTCCGAATTGCTTGCGCGCAAGAGAACGCTTTACCCCTATCATTTGGAAGACCTCGATAGCGACCTTCGTAATGCCAAGGAATTGGGGTTGCTTTAATGCGTGTAGTGAGTGATGCGGGACCCCTTATAACGTTAAGTCGAGCGGGTTATCTATGGCTTCTACCAACTCTTTTCGGAAAAGTCACGATTCCAAGGGCTGTTTACGTGGAAGTAGTTGAAAAAGGAAGAAAGCGGCTAAACGCCGAGGAAATTCGAGAAGCATCGTGGCTCAATGTAAAAGAGGTAAAAAATAAGACGGCCTTGAGACTTGTCGCAGGGCAACTTGACTTTGGTGAAGCGGAAGCCGTTGTCTTAGCTGAGGAAGTAAAAGCCGACTTGCTTTTGGTAGACGATCTTAAGGCAAGACGGTTTGCCCTGCTCACAGGGTTACGAATAGGCGGGACGATCATGGTTTTGAGTATCAGTATGAAGAAAAATCTCCTTGCTGAACCACCGGAACTGGTTCTTCAAAAATTGAAGCGTGCTGGAATGTACTTGAGTGACGAGGTTGCTGAGCGATTGCTGAAAGGAAACGTATAGCGCCGGAAGTCGAGTTTGGTACGGCGAGTCCGGGTTCTACGGAATGTAAGCACCAATTAAATCAATAAGAGATTGGGAGCAAAGATACCTGAAATGACGAGCTTGTTAGAGAGGGAGACGGGACCGGGCCGTAGGAACGATGTGCCGGCCGGAGACCGGACGGCGATACTCGGCATAGGCGGCGCCGGCTGCCGGATCGTCCGCCGGATAGCCCAACAGATAGCCCAACGGGATCAAAATACGGACGTTAACCTCTTCCTTATGGATTCCGACAAAAAAGAGTTGGAGCTGCTGCTCGAAGACGAATCCGCGGGGCCGGTGCGCGAGCTTTGTTTCGACCGGTCCTGGGGGCATATTTTTGCCGCAAAGACCGGCGCGTCGCTGGGGGAGCAGGATTCTTTCACCGGAGTGATCAGCGGGTACGGCCTGGTACTGGTGGTCGCCGGGCTGGAAAAGGAGGCAGACGGCAGGCTGGAAAAAGGGGCAGGCGGTGGGCCGGAAAAAGAAACAGGCGGCCAAGCTGCTCTAAGAGTCTGTGATTTCTTGAAGGACAAGGAAACTTTAACGCTGGTGTTTTCGGTGCTGCCGTCCCGTTTTGAAGAGGTGTGTCAATCGTCGCTGGATTATCTTAAAAGAATCGCCGGGTCGGCGGATGCCGTACTTATCATTGAAAACGACCGTGTGTGCAGAGACCGTGATGCGCACCGCGCGGCGGATGAAATTGTGCTGCGCGCAGTTTTGATGCTGATTGATTCAATGAATGAAGAGAATCTTATGAGTTTAAATCTCCCGGCTCTCAAAGCCGTGTTTAGAAAAGCAGGATTAGGATGTGTCTTTGCGGCATCTTCCGGCGGCCGGCAAAGGGACACTGCCCTTGCTGAGCAAATCAGGTCCCGGTTCTTGGCGGCAAGCAAACCCTTTGAAAAGACCGGAGGAGTCATGGTTTTACTGTCGGGCCCTCTGGACCTTAAGCTGTTAGAAGTAAACACCATAGGCCAAGCCCTCGCAGAAGAGATTGACCCGCAAGCGGATGTCCTCTTCAACGCCGTTGTTGATGAATCAAGAGACGGCGTCGAAGCGGTTTTTTTCCTTACCGGTTTTAAGGGATACGGTCGCATAGCTTCTTGAGGGTTCTGTGGTCTTCAGCATTCAAGAGCCTTTGAGCTTAGTTTCGGACCCCCAAACCGTCTTTTCAGACTTTAAAACCACCACTACGAACTTAAAGCAGCGATTTCGCACCGTTAAGGTGTTTCCCCTGAGGCAAAACTCCTTGTGAACGAAAATTTAGATAATTATGTCCGGGAGGTCTTTGCAAAAGCTTTCAGCGGGTACCTTGGAGCCATGCCTATTAAGGCGCGGAGGGCGTCGGTCTGCCGGCGCAGCTCAAGGGATAGTTTTTCCTGCGCGTTTCCCCAAAGAGCGAAGGCGAAATAGGGTGAAAACAGCGCGCGGAAAGGAGGTCAGGTAAAGAAGATAGCCAGGTCATAGCAGATGCGCGGAGGAGGATGTTTCGGATTTAAAAGTCGGGACTTTACTGCAATAACCCGTGAGATTACGCCGTCGTTCTTGTAATAGACATCGTTCTGCACTATCATCTCTCTTTGGAAGCCGGTTAGACTTTTTCAGAAAAGAGGATGCCGCTAAGAAGGCTCTATGAGAAGTGAGCTTGAGGTCCTGGCAAAGAAGTTAAGAGAGGGGTACGGTACCCTTTTCCAACAGCAGTGGCCGGCCTTAACCGGGGGGATACTGCTGGGCCTTCTTTCCATCCTCGTTGCGGCCTGGGACCGTCCCTGGGGGATTGTCGGGGGTATCCGCAACTGGGCGGACTGGCTTTTCTACGGGTTGGGAGTATACCCTGCTCGCCCGGAGAATCCTTTTCTTTCGACCGCCTCCGTCTTGGATATCGGTCTTATTTCAGGAGCCTTTGCCTCGGCGCTGATGGCGCAGGAATTTGCCTTCCGCCGGCCCCCGCTCATAGAGATGGTTAAGGGCCTCGTCGGCGGAGTCTTTATGGGAATTGGTGCAGCTTTAAGCCGGGGTTGTAACGTCGGGGGCTTCTATTCGCCCCTGATCAATCTTTCGGCCGGCGGATTCCCGATGCTGGCCGGACTGGCAGCGGGAGCCTTCATCGGCCTGAAGTGCCTCTTGTGGGAGCTGGAGAAGTTCCCCGCCAAACCGGCGCCTTCTCCCGGCCGGAGCGAAGGGACAGAGTTTGGCTGGAAAGTGATTCAGCCATATCTGGGGGTGCTGGTCTTTATCGGGTTAATCTTAGCCGCCTTTCTTTATTCCGGAAGGGCCTACACCGTACCGGGGGGACTCTTGCTCTTCGGGGCGGCTTTCGGGCTGGTCCTCCAGCGGTGCCGTTTCTGCTTTGTCCGGGCCTTCCGGGACCCCTTTATGACCGGCGACGCAAACATAGCCAAGGCCGTGGCCCTCAGCATCCTCATCGGCGCCGCCGGTGTAAGTATCCTTAAGTGGGCCGGCTTCCGCAGTGAATCCATGTGGGTGACCCCGGTCTTCTGGTGGGGTTCCCTGGCGGGCGGGTTTGTCTTCGGCACCGGCATGGTTATCGCCGGGGGCTGCGGGAGCGGCACCCTGTGGCGGGCGGCGGAGGGACACCTGAAGCTGTGGGCGGCTCTGTTCACTTTCGCAACCACCAATTCCCTGGCGACCTTCTGGTTAAAAAACGCGGGGTGGCAGCAGAAGTTGGGCAAGGCCGTCTTCCTGCCGGACGCCTTCGGGTGGGGCGGAAGCCTCCTGTTTACCGCCTTGGTTATGTTCCTTTGGTACCTGGCGGTCACCTGGAACGAGGAAACCAACAGGTTTACGCTGGGGCTGTGAGTGACTCCAAACAAACCTGGCGGTGACAGTGGGACAGGGGAGATTTTTTGCTATGGAAGAGATCAAAGCTGACGAAACCTTGGACGCAAGGGGCCTTAGCTGTCCGATGCCGCTTCTAAGGACGAAAAAGGCGCTTCAAAGACTGCTGCCCGGTCAAATTCTGGAAGTCCTGAGCACTGACCCGGGAACCCGCAACGACCTTCCCAACTGGTGCAAGCGGACGGGGAACGAGTACTTAGGGGAGAAGCAGGAGAAGGGTTTTACCCGGTTTTACCTCAGGAAAAAGTAGGTTCGCCATGGGCTTCCGCCTTTCGGATCAACGGCAAGAACGTGAGCCAGCTTTAAAGAATCAGCAATAAGGGGGGTCCAGAGTGGCTGATTCCCACAGGAGCGCACAAAAAGAAAAGCTGGGCGTCTGTGTCTCTTCTCAGCGGCATCTCCGCCATCTCATCGGGATCACGCAGGCTGCACAGCGGGCAGGAAAAGAGGTCGTCATCTTCTTAACCCACAAGGGAGTCCTCCTGACGCAGGAGCCGGAATTTAAGAAGATAGCCGGGAAGGCACGCTATGCGCTCTGTTATGCCGGCTGGAAGGCCAACGGGCTGGAAGGGAAGAGCGTGCCCGGGATGAACGAGACCGGTTTTGCCACCCAGTTGCGCCACGCGGAGATGATGGAGGAGGTTGACCGGTATATAGTGCTCTGAGGGGAAGGAGAAGCAGTGAAAAGGGTGGCCTTTTTGATCCGCACCAGGGAAGACCAGTGGGAGGGGCTGCGCTCCAGCCTGGGCCTGGCGCTGGAAAATAATCGTGTAGTTATGGTGGTCCTGGATCACGAGGTGGAGATGACCGAGGCCTACCGGGAGAACTTAGAGCTGTTTTTAGAAATGGACGGAGAGTGCTACTCGAATCTTCCCGCGAACGTGGAAAAGTACGGGTTCAAACCCATCACGCTCGAAGAGCTGGGAGAAAAACTGAAAGAGATAGACTGTATCATCCCTTTTTAAGGAGGAGTTTGCCATGCCGCTAATCAGCGTCACCATGAAATCTGAAAAACATTTTCATAACGTTTTGTGCCTTGAGCGCAGCGAAAGGCATGGTTATAAGGATGAAAATGTGGCGAATAGACCTCTATAAGCTGGTTACTCAGATGCGGAAGAGTAACATATACGAAACGCGGTGAGGAGCGAGCACTGCGAGGAAGGCGAAGCCGGCCGAACCGGAGCGTACATAGAAGTACGTGAGGATTCGGCCGGCGAGCCTGACGAAGCAGGGTGAAGCTCATCGCCGCGCCCAAGGAAAGAAGTACTGTTTTCGAAGGAGTCGTTCACGACCCAGCACTCAATGGACTTTTTGCCCTTTGAAGGACAGACCTTCATTGAGCTTAATGAAGCGATAGCTTTTAGACTTCAGGGATTACGTTGAGTGCTGGGTTGCCACCGGGAACGAAAATGTTTTCAATGAACGGACCCCAAAGGTCTGTCCGTATAAGGTTGAACTATTTTCGAGGAGGGGTTGTGGTGAAGCTTTTGCACATCTTTCGCTCTCCTCCTACCCCGGAGGTCCGCAAATTAGCGGCGGTCCTTTCCGGGGGAAATGAGGCCGTCGAGTTCCATCTTTACCAGGATGGTGTTGACTATGACTGTTTGGTGGCGCTCCTCTTTTCTTGCGACAAGGTTATCAGTTGGTGGTAAGGCGCTTTTTGCTCAGTCAGCTTTTTGGAAGATGCGTGATCGAAGGAAAATCTGAGGTGGGATTAGCAAAAATGAGGTTCACTACCGCTGTTTTATTGATTCTGTCGCTGATGCTCGGGATAGGAATAGGGCTGGGGGTCGAGTTTGGCTTAGCCCGGCAAACTGGGCAGGGCTCCCCTGATTCCCCTGATGCCGGGCTATCTGCATTAATGCTGCGCAAGGGGAAGGAGTCTTTCGACCGGGCCCGCTACGGGGAAGCCAAGGAATACTTCCGCAGGGCGATCCTTGCGGACCCGGCATCCCCGACGGGCTGGTCGTACTATGACCTTGCCCTTATCTACACCGTGGCCGAACAGTTCAAGAATTACGGGAAAATCGTGGAGTCAACGGCTACCGTGCCTGAGACGAAGGCGGCTCCTTCGCCTGAACCGGTACCGGAACCGACGCCCGGGATGACGGCGGAGCCGGCGCCTGAAGCAACGGCGGCACCGGCCAAGGCAGCTCCTTCGGCTGCTCCGGCGAAGGCGCCTGAGGTAAAGAGCAATCCTCACCAGAAAGCCGGTGAGCCGGCCAAGGGGGCCCCTGTGGCGCCTGAACCTGCTCCCTCTACCCAGGTGAGTCCCGCACCGGTGCCTGCACCGGCTCCTACGCCGCCGGCTCCGGGTGGGGTGGAGAGCCCAAAGGACGAAGGGTGTTAGCAGGCTGAAAAAAAGCAGGTATGGCGATGAGGATGTTATAGGATAGAAGAAAAAGCAACCGGAGTTGCATGGCAGCAAAATAGTCTTGAATGGTAAGATTCAAGCCGTAGCAAAGGCTGAAGCAGGCTGTCCAGACGACCGGAATGGTTACCAGGCACGAGCATCTCCGGGTTCGCAGCACGGTCGGCTCTGTTTATAAGCAATAGGGCCGTACCCGAGGTATGCAATGCCGGAAGACCGCCTGTTCCGACGCAGTCCTGTGTACTTTGAATCAGTGATTTTTATTACCTTACCATAGCTACGGCGCTCAGCAGGCCACCGCAGCCCTTGCGAGATCACCCCCAATTCAGCTCGGTTTCTAGCCTTGTAACACTTCACTTTTGCCTCAGCCACATTGGTAGGCTCTGTTGTGATGAATTAAGTAGATATTGCAAATGATCGATCTGGCGAGGGGAAGTAATAATTCCCAACACTATTTGATTCAATTAAATTCAACAAATACTTGGATATTCCTGCCACTCATAAACCCTATTTTGCGTAGATAGTCTGTTTTCCCCTTAAATTGTAAATGGTCTTGCCGCGCCTTTGTTCATTTCCAGATAACATTTATGGTAACTCATTACTAAAATATGAAATGGGTCAAGCCAATACAAGGATGAAACCTTTATGCAGGAAATTTGCACCAAAGAGCGAAACATAGGTAGAAGTCAGTCGAAACTTTACTCATGGGCAGGCGGGGGGTTGGAAAATGTCAAATAATGCATCGGGCAACAATGGGCAGCCCGAGCTAACTTTAGGCGCCCTGTTTTTTCTAAGAATTGCTAAGGTGACCTTTCAAAACTCCACCCATGTCGGGGTGAACCACTGGTTGTTATTGCTTGCCGACTACTTTGATTCACTGATCGAGGAGTTGGTGGATGACCTTGACGTCAATGTGCTTAAGGACCGGCTGCGGGCGGAGTTGAGACACGACCAGGCAGGTGATCCCTTGTCCAAAAAGGAAGTAATCAGTAAGGCATGGGATATCGCCCAAAAGCTGGAGGATCCTCGGGTCGAGGTCAAGCATCTCGCTATTGCCATCCTCGAGAGCGCCGGATATGAGGTTATCGGGGAAGAGCCTTCGTTGACGCCGGAGGAAATCGAGCGGCGTTTTGATGCGCTTTTCGGGATCCTTTTTGATGAAGATCAGGAAGGCGAATCTGAGGGCGAATCTGCCGATGACCGCCCGAAGGAACAAACCTGGTCTTCGGGTGACGGCTCAGCAGGCAAACTCGAGGAATTCGGGCGCAACCTGACCCGTCAGGCCCGGCGGGGGAGATTCGGCAACGTCGTCGGGCGCGAAGAAGAGATTCAACTGGTGATCGAAAC
>JBFLWY010000081.1:0-8055 GCA_040757355.1 Bacillota bacterium
TACGCGCTCTTGAATGGTACATATCGCTTTCCGCCTCCGGCGACCGGACGGTCACAGGGGCGGACGACATCACCCTGTCCTGCGAGGTGACCGACCAGACCGGCCAGCCGGTCACGGACTGGCGGGCCCGGGTAGTGTTTGAAACAGCAGACTCGCCCGAGCCGCCGTCCAAAGAAAGCAAGCAACTCCGTCACGGCCGCTGGCACGGCAAAGCCCGCGCCAATATCGTTCGAGACGGGCGCCAGACCGGCGTAGCTTCAAGCCAGCCTGATCTCCAAGGCAAGATAGAGGCCCGTTGGGTTGCCAGTACAACCCCCGGCACCACCCGCGTCCGGGCGGTGCTTTACTATGATGCTTTACTTGGACCGGACTATCAGCCCAAGCGTATCTGGGAGTCCAGCACCTGTAAGATCGAAGTAGACCCGGGGCCTGCACGGTACGTCGGCTTTGATCCCGACTCAATAAAGGTCACCGGGAAGGAGCAAGCTGTTACGGTAAAGGCCTTCGACGCTTTCGGCAACGCAACACCCGATTACGGCGACCTGAAGATATGGGTGCAGGTTCCTGACAGCGTTCCCGTTTCCTTTTCCGCCGATAACGACAAAACCTGGTGCGAACCGGGCACCTGGGTGCCTGTGGAGCCCGGAGAAAAGCTGCTGGTAAGGGTCACGGACAAAAGGCTCCCTGACCAGTTTTGCCTCCTCGTAACCCGGGCTGAGGGGCCCGGCCTTGACCCTCCGCCGGGAGTGGCACAAGTCAACCTCCCGCTGCGGGTTGACGGGGCAAAAGGAAAGAAAGAAAAATAGGTGTTACTATTAAAGAAAGAAAAATAGGTGTTACTTAGAGGAAACCATAGAAAGAGATAGAGATTGACACTTTAGCGTTCTTAGTTTCGAGGTGGGTAAAGTGTATACCAAGAAAAAAGGGGCTCCTTTCCTTTTCTTACTATCTTTTGCTCTTTTTATGGCGGGTTCATCATCTTTGATGTCCGTTTCCGCCCAGGCGTATGAAAACCCTCACGGGCCTTACGGGGCCTTTCCGGCCGGATGCGCGGCCTGCCACGTGGCCCACGCCAGCCCTGGAGCCTACCTTTTGCAACAACCGACCATTACCTCTCTGTGCCTTACCTGTCACGACGGAACCGCAAGCAGTTACGACGTGGTCAACGCGGTTTACGCAGGGTTCAGCTCTACCTGCGGGGCCGTGTATTACCACCCCGTCATTGGCGTCAAAGACCTTCTCAACAACCCGGCGGTAGGAGAAACAATCGAATGCACATACTGCCACAACCCGCACGGTGACCTGACTGTGGGCGGGCAGGTCTACCCCCGCCTTTTGAGCAGCTCGGACGGAACAAACCGCTATAACCAGGGGCCGGAGTACTGCCTGGCCTGCCACGGCGCGGTCGATCATAACTTTACCGGTCCGGAGGATACTTACTGGGAGGACACCCTCGGCGACCACCGTAACAGCAACGCCGCGCATTACATTACGCTTAATGGGAATCCCTTGTTACCGCCTTCAGGCACAAAGGTCACCTGTGTAGGCTGCCACAACAAACACGCCGCACCAAATGAAAGGTTGCTGAAACTGAAAGAAGAAAATCTTTGCTGGGATTGTCACAGCCTAACAGGGTGGGATAAGGTGCACCCGGTCACAAACTTTTCAAAAACTGGTTCCGTCCACAACGTAGACGGAGCCGGTGGTTCTAAACTTGAATGTTCGAGCTGTCACGGACCTCATACAATTAATACCGCCACCAATGTGGGATGCACGCAGTGCCACTATCCGAAACCCACAGATTATAATGCCTACAAACTCCAAGGCCCGTACTCGGTATTGGCAGACCCGGACAACACCAAGAAGAAGTTCGCCGGCGCGGAAGGCACCGGACTGGGCGGGCTTCCCAACACCGTCGGCGACCTTAATGACTTCTGCATTAAGTGCCACGACGGCAACCCGCCAACCGCTGTCGCTACGGTGCATGAGTTTGTCCCTTATACTGTGGATTTCCCCGATACCGGCATCACCACAAACTCCGGTGGCTGGGATAAGGACGGATACAAGACCACCGGGCACGGATCCAGGACGATAACCTGCGGCGACTGCCACGAGAGCCATGGCTCCGACTACCCGGCCTTGCAGCGGTATGCGGAAGACACCAATACAGTCAACGGGGAGTGCCTGCGGTGCCACAACGGTAGTTACACCGGCGCGGCCAACGTGAAGACCGACTTAACCAAAACATACAGACACCCGACCCTGTATGTCCCCGATAAACACAGCAATACGGAAGATTATGAAAACACAGCGATAGAAGACCGCCACGCGGAGTGCGCGGACTGCCACGACCCGCACCAGTGTGATAATACCACCGCTTCTGCAGCGCCTGAAATATACGGGTCGCTTAAAGGTGTGTCCGGCGTGAGGATAAACTACGGTACCAGTTCCTGGACCAACTGGCCCGATGGCGCTACCTTTACTTCTACGCTGATCCTACCGCAGGAGAGCATACTTTACCAGTACGAGTTGTGCTTCAAGTGTCATTCGTACTATAGCTACGGGTTGAATCCGCCCGTTTCGCCTAGCGGCGGGTTCGACGAAACCGACCAGGCTAGGGAGTTTAACCCGAATAACCCCGGATACCACGCGGTTTGGGGTGAAAGCAGAATCGATTCCCCGTGGGGTGTCTTCACCGGTACTGACCGCTTCGGCAACGACTGGGCATATAACAGCCGGATGTACTGTACCGATTGTCACGGAAGTGACAGCAGCACCGTTCCGGGGCCCCACGGTTCAACCGAGGTATTCCTCCTCAAGAAGGAGTGGAATCCGGACACAAATGCAGCAGACGCTACAGGAAAAACCGGTACGGGTGATCATCTGTGTTTCCTGTGCCATGAGTACGATTTTTATGTCACAGGTGAAGTGACCGGTACATCGAAGTTTTCGGGTAGCGGTCACGGTTCTAACCTCCACGTACGGGGAGGCATGAATGGTGGACACGTAGCGGGCTGTGCCTGCTGCCACGGGGCCATACCACACGGCTACAAGCGCCCCGGCATGCTGGTGGTCCAAGGGGAGACGCCTTACGACACCGGGGTAAAAATCACCGGCTTGTCCTCCTACCCTGGTGCAGGCAACTGGCAAAAACGTGATTGCAGCACCACCTCCGACTGTCACAGCAATCACAGCGGAATGCAATCACCTTGAGAACGCCGACCGAATAACAAATCGAGCCGGAGAAAAGAAATTGGGGACCGGTAACTTTTTTGGATCAAAAAGCAGCCTGTCCCCTTTTTTTGTCCCTTTTTTCCCTTTTTTCGGGCTCCCTCTTTCTTCCGGACCTGTCTTTTTTGATTTTCCTACCCCGCACCCCGGAAAGATCCGCCGCGAAATGTTACCGCCAACGTTCCTCAAACACCTGATATCTCTTGTATTTATATATGAGGGGGGTTGTTGTCTCCGTGTTTTCCGCCCGGGAAATTTTTCCCGTAATTCTAAACCGATGGAAGGAAAATGCCGAGATATGTAGAAATATATCGTATCATGATGTGGTAGGGGTGCACAGCCAGCGAACGAAACGCGTGTATCCGGAGGTTCGGACTCATGCAACGGCTCAGAATAAACGCTGCCTGCCTCCTGTTTTTCTGCGGCCTACTTATCAGCGGGTCCGTTTACGCCACCGTTTCCGCACAGGCGTATGAGACCCCGCACGGGCCTTACAGCCAATTCCCTGCGGGATGCGCGGCCTGCCACGTCGCCCACGCCGCTGCAGGCCCCTACCTCATGCTCCAAACCGATATTACCACCCTGTGCCTCACCTGCCACGACGGCACGGCCAGCGTTTTCAACGTGGTCTACGTACCCGAAAGTGATATATGGGGCACCGGCGTGACCAGAGACGTGTACGGCTTCGGCTTCGGGACCACCTCCGGCGCGGTCTACTTCCACCCGGTGAAAAACACCGGCAACCCAGCGGTGGGCGAGGTGATCGAGTGCGTCCACTGCCACAACCCGCACGGCGACATGTCGGTCCCGGACCAGGTCTACCCGCGCCTCTTGAAGAGCAGCGATGGAACCAACAGCTTCTATCAGGGACCCGACTTCTGCCTCGCCTGCCACGGCGCGGTTGACCGGGGTTTCCCCAGCGTGGAAAACGAGTCGGTCAGCTACTGGGTATACACCCTCGGTAACCACAAGAATAGCAAAGCGGCGCATTATGATACCTCCAAGACGGCGCTGCAACCCGCTTCCGGAACCCTCGTCACCTGTGCCACCTGCCACTTCAAGCACGCCTCGGACCTGCGGCGGCTCGTCGCAAAGGCCGAGGAGAACCTCTGCTTCAAGTGCCATAACACCACGGCCAACTCAATGAGCGGGCGGAACATCCAAGACGAATTTGAATCGGTAAGCACGGCATCTTACCACGACATTTACAGCCGCACCGGAGCGAAGATTGAGTGTTCGAGCTGCCACGGGCCGCACACCGTCGGGGCGAAATCTCTTTCCGTGAGCGGTACAACGTATTCCCAGGTTGCCAACCCGGACAACACCAAGTCGGTGATGGCCCGGGTTTCCGCCACACAGGACAACGGCATCGCCAACACCGTCGGCACCTTCACCGATTTCTGCCTGAAGTGCCACGACGGCAGCCCGCCCACGGCAACCGAAAGCACCACGACCTTTGTGCCTTATACCGTAGTCTTCCCGAACATAAGCATCACCACTAACGTTTACGGCTGGAACAAGTCGGCCTATACCGGCAAGAGCCACGACAGCGCTTCTACCCCCATCCTCTGCACTGATTGCCATAACAGCCACGGTTCGGACTACCCGCTGCTGCAGAAGTACACGGAGGATACAGCAACCGGGGAATGCTCCCGGTGTCACCGGACCGGCGGCGATGTTGTGGCGACAGACGTTTACACTGACCTGACTAACACTTACCGGCACCCGACGCTGTATATCTCCGGCAAGCACAGTGATACGGAGACTTACCAAAACCTGCCCCTGGCGGACCGGCACGCGGAGTGCGCCGACTGCCACGACCCACACCGGTGCGACAGCACCACCGCCGTAGCGCCGGCGGTGTACGGGTCGATCAAGGGAGTCTCCGGCGTAAGTATAAACTACGGCACCAGTTCATGGACCTCCTGGCCCGGCGACGCCACTTTCACCTTTACACTCAGCCTTGGCCGGAGCATAGATTACCAGTACGAACTCTGCTTTAAGTGCCACTCTTATTACAGCTACGGCTCCAGCCCCCCGAGCGGCTACACCGACCAGGCCAAGGAGTTCAACCCCAACAACCCTGCTTACCACGCGGTCTGGGGAGCAAGCAAGATCGGTTCTGCTTACGGGAAGTTCACCGGCGTGGACAGGAACGGCAACGCCTGGGCGTATAACAGCCGGATGTACTGCACCGACTGCCACGGAAGCGACAGCAGCAGTTTTGAAGGGCCGCACGGCTCAAGCCAGCAATACATTCTGAAGGCGCCCTGGAACCCCAATACCAGCCAGGCAGGCGCTACGGGGGATCGCGACACTAATACTTCATCTCACCTATGCTTCTTGTGCCACGATTACAACTTCTACGCCGGTACCGACGCCAGCGTCCAGTCGAAGTTCAGCAGAGGTTCACAGAACAACCTCCACGTCTTGTCTAAAGGTGGCCAAGGCTACGTCCATGCACAGGGCTGCGCCTGCTGCCACGGGGCGGTCCCGCACGGCTACTTCCGCCGGGGAATACTTGTTACCACCGCCGACAGTTCGCCTTACACCACCGGGGTTAAGATTACCAGTTTTCCCAACGGTATTCAGGCTATCGGAAGCTGGGACAAGTGGGATTGCAGCACCGTTTCCGGCTGCCACTAAAGAGGTTAGAGGCCCGAGGTTGGAGGTTGGAATTAAGGATTTTCCCTATCGTTGCAGTAATCGTCCAACAGAATAACCGGCAAAACCTCTGCCTTTGCCCACGTCAAATCGTTGCCTACAATCGCCTCGCATCCGGATACCTTTGCCGTGGCGATAATAAGGGCGTCCGGCAAGGGTAACCCGCTCCCCGCCCGCAGCTTCGCGGCTTCCTGAGCAACCGGCCGAGAGACGGGTACCACGTCTATACCCGGGAAGTCGTTAAGGAAGGCCCGGACCATATTCGGGCTCTCCCCATCATTTTTTCTGACAGGGCCGACCAGCAACTCCGCCTCTGTAATTACCGACAACCTCGCTTCTATAGCCTGCTCTTCAATAAGGCGGAATAGCGGCTCTACCAGGCCGCTGTACGGAACAACCTCCTGGAGAAAGTAGATGGGTACGCTCGTATCGAGGAGCACGCGGCGGTACTTGCTCACCTCTTTTAGGAAAGATTCTCTTCCCAAGACGCACGTTCCCTTCGCAGGTAAAGTTCGATTTCTTCTTTGGTCCTGCCGTAGATATCCCTGAGGCAACCGGATAAAAGCTCCGTGTAGCTCTTTGTCTGGGGAGAAATTATAATCTTATCGCCCACGATTTCCAGTAGTACCTTCTCCCCTGGTTTTATACCTAAAGCTTTACAAAAGGTTGCCGGCACAGTTATTTGCCTCTTACTGGAAATTTTAGCGATAGACTTATTCATCATCTTTTCCCCCAAGAAAATTTTCTCTTACCATCATAACAGATAGTAAGAGAGGGGGCAATAAATAAAACTCCTGTTTTACACCCTCACCATCGGCTGAACGGAAAAAGTATTCCGGGCAGACCCTCATGAGGCTTGCGGCGTCACCATCAGAGGTATGAAAATGCGTTTTCCCGATTTCTCGGACTCGGGACTTATTTTCGGGGCATAGAAAAGCTTCCTTAAAGTTTGAATTGACTTCCCATGCCCAAACAATTAAACTGAAAAAATAAAGTACTTAGCTTAAGGTTAAGCATTAACCTTAATAACTCAATACACTAGCGGGGTGGACACAATTTTTACTAAAATTAAGGACCATTTCACCTCTATACGAAACGTCCTTACCGTACTAGCCTTTCTCGGTATCGCCTCCGCCATCGGCACGCTGGTTCCTCAGAACCAGGACCCTTTGTTCTACACGCAGAAATACGGGCCGAACTTCGGCCAACTGATTGTAAGCACCGGGGTCGCCAACCTCTTCCGCTCCTGGTGGTTTACGATTGCCGAAATCTGGCTGGTTGTGAGCCTCCTGATCTGCACCTACTATAGAGGTGAGTTTGCGGTCCGCCTGAGTCGCAGGGACGCCAAAAAGGGTCTGGGTGCCTGGGGCTTAACAGTGCTTCACGTCGGACTCGTTTTCGTACTCCTTACCCTGATGTTTACCCCCAGGGTGGCCGAGGAGAGCCGGGTAAACGCGGCGCCGGGAGACATTGCAAGTCTTACCGCGCAGGGATTCCCCTTCGACCTCGAGATCAAAAGTTTCAAGGTGGAATACTACCCGGACGGCACGCCTAAGCAGTATATCACCCGGTGCGCCGTACTTGAAAACGGCAAGTCCGTGCGGGAGGAAAGTATTTCAGTCAACTATCCGCTCAAACACCGGGGAGTTAAGGTCTACCAGATGAATTACGGCATGCTTTTGCGCGGGCGACTCACGGTCGGCGAGGTGACCGTTCCTTTTGAGACAGTACCCGATCAGAGACCTTACCCGGTTGATTCGCAATTTGCACTGCTTACGCAGTTTTATCCCGATTTTGTCTATGACATGAACGGCCGGCCGGCTACGCGGTCACAGGAGCCCAAAAACCCCTACGTGCTTTATGTTCTTTACAACCAGAACGAGCCCGTCAAGATGGACATCATCCCGGTGGGTAAGGCTGGTGAGATTCCTGACGGGGAAATCGTTTTTGACGGCTTTGCTCAATATACGGGGCTTCAGGTCAAGCGCAACCCGGCGCTTCCTTATACTTTTGCCGGTTTCATTTTGGCCACCGTCGGTGTCTTCTTATACCTCATTTTTAACCCCCGGCGGCGCCCGGATACCGGTCAGGACAACAACAAGATCGCTCACTAACTAATTTCCTGGAAGGAGGACTTAACTTGCAACCGCTTGAAAGCAA
>JBFLWY010000082.1:0-7812 GCA_040757355.1 Bacillota bacterium
CTGCTTAGCATGACCGCCGTCCTGGTTATCGCCTGTCCGTGCGCCTTGGGCCTGGCGACCCCGACCGCCGTCATGGTCGGTACGGGCCGGGGAGCAGAAAACGGGATCCTGATTAAAGGCGGGGAGCACTTGGAGAAGGCTCACAAGTTGAACACCATCGTTTTGGACAAAACCGGGACAATCACTAAGGGCGAACCGGTAGTAACCGATGTTTATCCTCTGGGCGAATTAGATGACAGGACACTTCTCCAATGGGCAGCAGCCGCGGAGAAGCGTTCCGAACATCCTCTTGCGCAGGCAGTCGTTAAAGCTGCTGAAGAGGAAAACCTGCCGATTCCCGATCCTCATGACTTCGAAGCTGTTCCGGGACATGGAGTGAAAAGTACCGTAGAAGGAAAGGCTTTGCTTATCGGGAGCGCCAGGTTGATGCAGGAAAACGGCATCAGTCTGAGCGAGGTTGAGCGACAACTTGTGCAGTTTGAATCACGTGGGAAAACGGCAGTGATTGTGGCGGAAGGAACTAAGGCAATAGGATTGCTGGCCATTGCGGACACCGTTAAAGAGCACTCAATGGAGGCTATCACCGACCTTCACAGAATGGGAATAGAAGTGGTTATGATCACAGGTGATAACCGGCGTACGGCAGAGGCCGTTGCCAACGAGGTAGGCATTAACCGCGTTCTAGCCGAGGTTTTACCTGAAGGTAAAGCACGAGAGGTCCAAAAGCTGAGAGATGAAGGAAAAGTGGTTGGCATGGTCGGAGACGGGATTAACGATGCCCCGGCGCTGGCCGCGGCGGACATCGGAATAGCAATCGGCACAGGGACCGATGTTGCTATGGAAACGGCGGACATCGTACTAATGCGGGGAGACCTGCGTGGTATCGTGGCGGCGATCAGGCTGAGTCGCCAGACAATCCGCAAGATCAGGCAGAACCTTTTCTGGGCGTTGATTTACAATACCCTGGGCATCCCCCTGGCGGCCTTGGGACTGCTTAATCCGATTATTGCCGCCGGGGCGATGGCGCTCAGTTCGGTTTCGGTTGTCGGCAACTCGCTGCTCCTGAAGAGGTTCAATCCCTACCCGGCGGAATAAATTAAGTTTAAGGTGTTCATCAAGGAGATTCCTTAATGCTAACCTGTCCAGTTCTTAAAAACCCTATGTAAAAGCCTGCATGCATACTAATCGCTGGCATGTACAAGACTAATCAAAGATCGACCACAATAATAGTGCGAGGAGGAGATCCTTTTGACAGTAGGTTCGGACCTACACAAAACGCTGGGCATGTTGAAAACCTGCAGCGGCCAGTTTCAGACTTTTGCTATGGCCACACAGGATGCGATGGCAAAGGAGATGTACACCAACTTCTCCAAACAGCTTGACCAGATGGTGAAAGCCCTCTCAAACCGTACCAACTATGCGGAAGCGCAAGAACCCCAGTACAAGATGGAAAACATGGCCCATGAAGCTATGGCAAAAGAGCAAGCCGCACAGCATCAGATGCGCAAACAGTAGATGAAGCGTACAGCAGTTGTTTGAGAAGTGAGAAGTTGGAAGTGGGAATTCTTGAAGAAATTCGCTATGCAATTCCTACGAAAGATCCTCACCGCTACTTCTCACCTCCAGTCTCCGATAAGCAAAGTGAATTTTTCAGAGTTTCCAAGCCCCTTCCTCTCAGTAAGGTTAGGGGCTTAACCGCTTGCACATCAATTCTCTGCTAAAAAAGACGCCTTTGTAAAAAGGCGTATATAGAGTGGTAGAGGAGGACTTCTTCCTTTTACAGGAGGGAGAGTGCCTGTTTCCAGACCTCCTGCATTGCGCGCGCCGCCGGGCCGGCAAAGCGATCACTCACCGGTGACCTTGCCACGGTTGCTTTGACCACCCCTTTAGCGAACGGTATACAGCCGAGAAACGCCACCCCTTTTTTCAAGCAATGGCTCTCTATCTCCTCAGCCATTTTTTCGTCGAGGTCCGCCTTGTTTATACATACCGCCGGCCGCACGTTGAAATGTCGCGCCAGCCCAAGGATGCGGTTCAAGTCGTGCAGCCCCGCCGCAGTAGGTTCGGTCACCACTAGCACAAGGTCCGCACCCGAAACCGAAGCAATAACCGGGCACCCGATCCCCGGCGGGCCGTCAACCACAATATATGCTTTATTTTTTGTCTCCGCTATCTGACGCGCACGGCGCTTTACCCTGGACACCAGCTTCCCGGAGTTCTCCCTTGCGATGCCGAGTTCCGCGTAGACAAATGGTCCGAAAACGGTATTTGTGACATACACGTGACCGCTCAATAGATCCTGTAGGGTTATCGCCCCCGCAGGACAGGCGTGGAAGCAGACCGCGCAACCCTCACAGGCGATCTCGTCCAGTTTCCCGTCTTTGATCGCCTCAAACCGGCAAAGCTTGCCGCACAAGCCGCAACGGGTGCACCGTTCTTCATCCACCACCGGTACGCGCGACCCGAAAAAGGGCTCTTTTTCTACGACCTCCGGGTTTAGAATCAAATGGAGGTTGGCCGCATCAACGTCCACGTCGGCAATTACGGCACTTTCACCTAAAGCGGCAAAGACGCCTGCCAGCGTAGTCTTGCCGGTACCGCCTTTGCCGCTAAGAACAACAACTTCGCGCAACCGGTACACCTCCCCGCACGAACGCCCAGACGGCTTGAAGTTTCTCTCGCCACGCGGGGAACACCTCGCTGAACGGAACCCCCGCCGCATAGCAGCGAGCTATCTCTTTTTTGAAGGGGACTTCCAACAAAACCGGAATGTCCCGTTCCTTACAGAAATTTTTAACCCCTTCGTCGCCCAAGTCCGCCCGGTTTATTATCACCCCGTACGGAATGCCGAGGACCCGCAACATTTCCGTCACCATCTCAAGGTCGTGCTGTCCGAAAGGCGTCGGTTCAGTTACCACCAGGCAGAAGTCTACACCTCGTACGGCTTGGACGACAGGACAGGAAGTGCCTGGCGGGCAGTCTTGAATTGTGTCCACCGACGGGTCGGCACATCTTCTTAAAGCCTTAAGAACCGGCGGTACCAAGGCTTCGCCTACGTTCAATTTTCCGCGGGCAAAACCAATTTTCCCCGCCCGGCCCCGTTCGATAGTCCCGATAACCCTTCGGCCTTCCACCAACGCCTGTTCCAGGCAAAAATAAATGCAACCGCCGCAACCGTGGCACAACTCCTCGAAGACAAGGACCTCTCTCCCTATTACCGCAAGGGCGTTGTAAGCGCATACCTCAGCACACCGCCCGCAGCCTGTACATTTCTCGGCCTCGAACACCGGGACCGGCAGGTAAACCTGTTCGCTGGTGATAATCTCCGGGTTAAGCAGGAGATGCGCGTTCGGTTCTTCAGCGTCACAGTCGATAAACTGAACCTCAGCATCGAGGGAGAGTGCCAGGCTGGCGGCTATCGTTGTTTTACCGGTTCCTCCTTTACCGCTGACTACTGCCACGATCACCGGTGCCGGCCCCCGCAACCGCCGCTGCAACGGTGAATGTGCCCTTCTGTGCCATGAGTACATAGCGACGGTCCGGTAACCAGCTTCCCGGCAAGAAAAGCATCAAGCACTTTGTTCACCGGCCCCTGAGCACCTACGATAGGCGAAATCCCGCGCGCAAGAAAAAGCTCCTGAGCACGTGTACCCATGCCGCCCGCAACAACGTGCGTAACCCCCATTTCACCAAGGTACTGGGGAAGAAAACCCGGCTGGTGCCCCGGGTTCGGCACAAACACCGTACCTTTGACCTCTCCGTCTTCAACATCAACCAGCAGGAATTCGGAACAGTGTCCGAAGTGACCCGCCACATGACCGCCTTCAGTAGCAACAGCGAGTTTCAAACCGTTCACCTCCCGTTATTTACTTGATAGTTTCCAATTGCTTCTTAAGTGGCTCTTACGGATCAACTACATCCGGTAACGCCATCCCGGCCCGCCTGACGGATTGAGCGGCTTTAAGGAACCTTCATTATACGCTGCTATGGAGTCCCGCACCGATGCACCGGCGGCCCCGTAGCACTTTATTCCCGCCTTCTCCAGGACCTGATAGGCCTTCGGGCCGACGCTGCCGCTGATAACGATATCAACCTTGTGCTCGACGGCGGCCTGTGCCGCCTGGATCCCGGCACCACCGCCGGCTGTGCTGCCGGGATTGGGAACGCTGGTATAAGTTCCGGTATCGCTGTCGTAAATTATAAAGTAAGCGCAACGACCGAAGTGCGGTTCGAACGCTGCATCAGGTCCCTTATCAGAAGCAGACACTGCGATCTTCACTGGTTCTCCTCCTCGTTTCTTTAATTTCAATTTTAAGATTATTATGGGCATATGTCAATAACAAATGCCCCGTTTTTTCGGAGCGAGGAGTTGTCAGGCTCTATTTTCCTTTAAAACACGATTTAGAGGTTTTTACGGGCACTTTTCTGGGATAAAAGGAGGGAAGCCGACTTTCTTGACATAATCAAGCAGGCCTGGCTGTTATACGAAAACAACAGTTCGTTTAGGGGGAATCGCTCACGACCCAGCACTCAACTCTGTGTGCCCGACACTCAACTTTGTGTGTAACATGTGCTCAAGCAAACGGTCATTAAAGTATCTCGTATTCTTTCACGTTGAGTTGAGTGCTGGGTCGCCACCGGGAATGAAATATGGGGTCGTGACTTGTTTCGGAAAATAAAAAGGCGTTTCCGCCCGATTTTTAGGGTAGTGAACGCCTTACCGGCGCTTATTTCTTTCGGCTGGCAAGCTCACCGAAGACCTCCCGAACGTCAATCCCTTCGGCGGCGAGGAGAACCATTAGGTGGTACATGACGTCGGCCGACTCCTTGATCACTTCGTCTCGTTTCCGGTTCTTTGCCGCTATTAAGACCTCTGTTGACTCCTCGCCCAGCTTTTGTAGGATGGTGTCAAGTCCTTTGTCAAACAAGTAACTGGTATACGCCCCCGGAACCCGGTTGTGCTTCCGGTCAAGGATCACCTCGTAGACCTCTTCGAGGATCGCACTCCCGCAGATGCACACCGGTTTGGGCTCCTTAGGCCGCGGGCGCGTTTCGGGCGGCGGCCCTCCGTCCCCGTAAACCTCTGCCGGGTTAAAGACCAGGTCACCGACCAGACCGACACGGCCGTCCGGCTCGATCCGGTAATGGAAGCAGCTTTTGTAACCCTGATGACAGGCCGCTCCGTGCTGTCGGACCTTGACCAGGAGGGTGTCAGCGTCGCAATCAAAGTAGACCTCGTCAACCTCTTGGATGTTTCCGGAAGTTTCTCCTTTGTGCCAGAGTTCCTGCCTGCTGCGGCTGAAAAACCAGGTCTGCCCGCTGCTAAAGGTCTTCGTAAGCGCTTCACGGTTCATGTAAGCCATCATCAGGACCTCATTCGTCCGGTTATCCTGAATTATTACCGGGATCAGCCCGGCATCGTTGAACTTAAAACGATCGAGGTTGAAGCGCACAAGCTTCCCCCCTTTTTGAAACTAAAAGATATTCACATAACAATGTTACTCAGTGGGCAATCAGTTTGCCTCTAAACTGTATTTCGTCCGCCAAAGTCTTTTTCTTGAAAGACTTCATAACACCTGCGGCGACCATCAGCCGTGCCTGCCGACGGCCGGAGGCAATAAAAAT
The DNA here is from genome assembly GCA_040757355.1 of Bacillota bacterium. Lineage (GTDB taxonomy): Bacteria > Bacillota > Desulfotomaculia > Desulfotomaculales > Ammonificaceae > DTYU01. The sequence goes on from JBFLWY010000082.1 coordinate 5,626, forward strand.
GCCGTTGCCGCCGCTAACACCCCATCTCTGCCCCCTGCTTTAAACCTTGAACGTCGAACTGTTTAACTTCGAACTATTCTCAGGACAGGCGTACCGGAATCCCTTGCGCAGCTAGGTATTCCTTCACCTGCCGGATCGAGTACTCCCCGAAATGAAAGATAGAAGCCGCCAGAGCCGCATCCGCACCGCCGGCGGTGAGCCCCTCCGCCATGTGCTCCAGGGTCCCCACGCCGCCCGAGGCGATTACCGGGATCCGGACGGCATCAGTTACCCTCCTGGTAAGGAGGATGTCGAAACCGTCCTTTGTGCCGTCCCTGTCCATGCTGGTCAGCAGGATTTCCCCCGCACCCAGTGCTTCAACCTGTTGCGCCCAAGTAAGTGCGTCTATTCCGGTGGGTGTGCGCCCACCATGAATGTAAACCTCCCACCGGCCGTTTCCTACACCCCGGGCGTCGATTGCCACTACTACACACTGGCTTCCGAAACGGGAAGCGGCTTCTTTTATCAGGCCGGGGTTTTTTACCGCAGCGGTGTTGAGTGATACCTTATCTGCACCGGCGGCCAACATCCGCCGGATGTCCTCAAGATTACGCAGGCCGCCGCCTACGGTGAACGGAATAAAAACCTCTTCGGCCGTGCGGCGGGCCACTTCAAGCATGATATCACGTTCTTCGGCGGAAGCGGTAATATCCAGAAAAACGAGTTCATCCGCCCCCTCCCGGTCGTAAAGGGCGGCGAGTTCCACAGGATCGCCTGCATCCCGTAGGTTTATGAAGTTAACTCCCTTAACCACACGCCCCCTGTCTACGTCCAGACAGGGAACTATCCTTTTAGCTAACAAGCTTTTTCCCCTCCGCTGCCGCGATGGCCTCCTGAATGGTAAGCCTCCCGTCATAAAGCGCTTTGCCGATAATGACCGCCTCAACACCGAGCTCTTCAAGCTTCCGGAGTTCCCGGATATCCTCCGCCCGGGAAACCCCTCCTGAGGCGATCACCTTTAGTCCTGTTTCCCGGGCGAACTCGGCGACCGCCTGAAGATTGGGACCCCTGAGGGTTCCGTCGCGCCGGATATCCGTAAAAACCACCCGCTCCACACCAAATTTCTTGAGCTGTCTCCCGAAAGCGGTTGCCTTTATCCCGGCCAGGCTCTCCCAACCGCGCACCGCCACCACGCCGTCGCGGCAGTCCACGCTGACAACAAACTTATCGCCGTAATCCCGCGTGAGCCCGCGAACCAGTGCCGGGTTGTAAACCGCAACGGTGCCGACAATCGCCCTGGCCGCGCCGCACTTCAAGACCTCTTCCACCGCTCTCTTTTCCCTGATGCCCCCACCGACCTCCACCGGGATCGACACCGCGCTGATTATTTCGCGGATAACCGGCAGGTGAACAGGCTCCCCGCGGAAGGCGCCGTCAAGGTCGACCACATGCAGCCATTTCGCCCCCGCCGCCTGCCACTTGAGGGCCACCGCGACAGGGTCACCGGAGTAAACGGTCTCCCTGTCGGCCCGCCCTTCGATCAGGCGGACACACTTATCGCCGCGAAGGTCAATTGCTGGTATCACGAGCATTCTGTCACCAACTTCCCGAAATTCGCAAGAATTTTTAACCCCCAACTGCTTGACTTCTCAGGATGAAACTGAATCCCGAAGACATTCTCTTTACCGGCTGCCACCGCAAACCGGATACCGTACTTGGTTTCCCCTAGGACAACCTCTCTATCCTGCGGGTCGACGTAATAGGAGTGCACGAAGTAAAACCGCGTCCGGTCGGGAACGTCCGCAAAAAGCGGCGTGGGCCGGGTAAAGATCAACTCGTTCCATCCCATATGCGGCACCTTTACGCCCTCCGGCAGCCGGCGCACCCTTCCGGCGAAAAAACCCAGCCCGGGCGTCTCGCCCCACTCCTCGCTCGCCTCGAAGAGCAGTTGCAAGCCTAGGCAAATTCCCAGGAAGGGTTTCCCTTTTTCGAGTGTCTGTATCACCACTTCCAACAGACCTGAAGAGCGAAGGTTGGCCATAGCGTCTGCAAACGCACCCACCCCCGGCAGAACGACCCCAGCGGCTCGTGCCACCGCTTCGGGTTCCGAGACAACCCTCGCATCGAAACCGGCCCTCACAAGTCCTTTTTCTACACTCCTGAGATTACCCATTCCGTAGTCGACAACCGCAATCACTTTCTGCCTCC
>JBFLWY010000083.1:0-7435 GCA_040757355.1 Bacillota bacterium
AGGACGCGGTATTGAATGACATTTTAACAATTGAGATGGTCTGCAATGCCGCTTATCTCGTGCGCAAAGAAGACGAGCACGCCTTCGATCAGAAGGTCAACGAACTACTCGAACCCCGGCTTGAAGAGTTCATTGTTCGCTACACAGGTCCCTGGCCGCCCTACAACTTCGCGAGGCTGCGGCTTAAACTGCCGTCCGAAAGAGGGTGAGCAAGGGTGTTAATCATCGACGATATCTTGTTTGCACCTTTCAAAGGCTTATGGTGGCTTGCGCGGGAAATATACAACCGGGCCCAGCAAGAATTGTTCGACGAAGAAACCATCCAAAAGCAACTGGCTGCTCTGCAAGTAGAGTACGAACTTGGCAACCTTCCCAGCGACGAATTCGAGCAGCAGGAGGCCGTGTTGCTGGACCGGCTCCGTCAGGCGCGCGCCGCCCGGACGTTGCAAAGTTCGGGGGAAGAGGAGGATTAGCAGCATGGCTTATTATCTGTACGCCCTGTGCTACAAAGACGCTGTCCCGGATCCTTCCTCATCCTGGCCGCCGGGTGTCAACCCGGATGAAAAACTGTCCTATATCTGCTCCGGCTCCCTCACGGCTCTGGTTCAAGAGGTTGACCTCTCTGAATTTGACACAGACGCATTGGCGCAGAACTTACAGCGCACAGACTGGCTTGAAGCGAAAGTCCGTGCCCACGACGAGATCATTAGGCGCCTCTTCGAGGAGGTTGACGCCGTGGTACCGGTGCGCTTTTGCACCGTGTTTAGGACCGGGGAAGGGGTGAAAAGCGCCCTCGACAGGTGGTCGAAGACGATCGTTGCCGATCTCGAGAGACTTCGCGGTGCCGCAGAGTGGGGCATCAAAGTGTACGCCAATGAAAGAAAGTGCTTGGAAACCGCGGAGCAGGCGCCGGGGGAAAGCCAGAAGCTTTCAAGCGGCATCGAATACCTGCGGCGGAAGCAGCGGCAAGAGAAGCTCGCTCGCCAGGTGAAGGAATGGATCAGGGAACAGGTGAACGATTGCCACCAGACGCTGATTAAGCTCAGTCGCGAGTACCGGGTTAATCCATGTGAGGAAGACAAGAGCGGCGAACGCATGGCGCTTAACAGCATATATCTGATCGATCAACCCAGTAAACCGGAGTGGCTCGGCGAACTGGAAAAACTTAGTGAGCGTTGGACCGAAAGCGGCCTGCGCCTGGTAGTTTCCGGTCCCTGGCCCCCGTACAGTTTTGTTACGCCTGTTGTGGAACAGGATGAACCCGATGAATGAAGTCATCGCCAATGAGCACATGACACTGCTTGAACTGCTTGACCGCCTGCTCAACAAGGGCGTCATGATCTGGGGCGATCTGGTCATCTCGGTGGCGGGTATCGATCTGGTCTACTTACGTTTGCAAGTCTTACTGTCGGCCGTTGAAACTCTTAAGGGTGAGCCAAAATGAGTTCGGAACTCCTGTTACTTGGATTCATTCGCGCTGCAGCAGCGGATCTCGTGAAGCAGGTGGATGCCCCGGCGCTTGCCGCCGTCGTCGGAGGGACCTCAGCCGGGGTGGCGACTCCTGTGGAAACCTGGCCTCCGGGACTTGCCGGACTGCAACTGCAAAACGAGATTCTTTGGCGGTTACATAACTTGGATGCCGTATTGCCGGCCCGCGCCGGCACATTTTTTAATTCGGAAGATGATATGCAAAATCTTATTGCAAGATACGACAATGAGATTGGCAGAAGGCTCGACCTGGTTGCCGGGAAGGTTGAGCTGGGGATTGAACTCTGGACGGCCGATGGTCATACAACTTGTGACCCGGCATCCGGGCCGGGCAGGCAGTACCTTTTGCGCATGGGTAGTGACAAGTTTGAGCCGGGCCCGGTCGGGAGTCTTTGTGCCAATCTGCATCAGCGCTTGGCGGAAGTATGTACGAACAGCGTGAGGCAAGCCTGCCTGCGTCCCAATACCGTTTTTCGCGCAAGCTACCTTGTACCCAGGGATCGCATGCAGGATTTTAAAAATATAGTGGCCGAGAGAATTAAGGGATTTGACAACCTGGGGGTTTTCATCACTGGTCCGTGGCCTCCTTACAGTTTTTCCTGTTTAGAGTTAAACAGGGAGTGAGTTCCATGCCGGAAACATTTGATGCTGTACCGGTTGACGGAAATAAGAGTTCGGGACCGATAAGGAGACTTGGCCTTGAGCCGGAAAAGGTTGAGCAAGGGTTAGCCCGGCTCGTGCTTGCGCTTATCGACCTCATCCGGCAGTTGATGGAAAAACAAGCCCTAAGGCGTGTAGAGGCCGGCAGCCTGACTCCGGATGAGGAGGAGCAGCTCGGGTTGACTTTACTGCGGCTCACGGAGAAGATGGACGAACTCTGCGAGGTCTTCGGCCTCAGCCGCGAAGATTTGAATCTCGATCTCGGTCCGATAGGTAAATTATATTAATACGCTAATTAATGGGTAACATACCATAGGATGGTAGAATATATATAATATTAACCACAACTGCCGTACGCTGGTAAGGCAGAATTTAAAATGAAAGGGGTTGCATACAATGGCCGTACAGAAAAGTGTTGACACGTCCAGCCTAGCCGAAGTCATTGACCGGATTCTCGACAAGGGCATCGTCATCGATGCGTGGGTCAGAGTATCGCTGGTAGGAATCGAGTTACTGGCTATTGAGGCGCGCATCGTGATTGCCAGCGTCGAAACATGGCTGAAGTACGCAGAAGCCGTCGGTCTCTTGAAAGAAAATACTCCCATCTATGCGGCAGCTTAGTGACATGGGGAGGCGGGGCACACACGGCGCTCCGCCTTCAAACCCACTTCTCGTTTGTAAGACCAAAGTAAAGGGGGGAAACGCTTTGAGCAGATCAGAGGATCTGAAGCAACTTGGGGAAGAGATGGCTTTGGCCCTCAAGGAGCGGCTCGAGCAACTGAAAGAGATACGCGAGTATATTAAACAACTGTTAGCCAGGTTTGAATCAGAACGCAAGGAAATGTATCAGCAGCTTCAGCAAATGTTGAGTGAGTTTCGCCAAGAGAGGGTGCGGACTCACGAGACGTGGCAAGAAGTGCTTGAAGAACTGAGACGTATCCGGGAATCTGGAAGTTCCAGATAAAGCGCTGACAGAGGTGGAACCGGGATGAACACGATAACCCATGCTACCCAGGCCACAAACCTTGCGGACATTCTTGAACGTGTTCTTGATAAAGGTTTGGTTATTGCAGGAGACATCAAGATTTCCCTGGCGGATGTGGACCTCCTCACGATTCGCATCCGCCTTCTGGTTGCTTCGGTCGAGCGCGCCCGGGAAATGGGCATAAACTGGTGGGAGCACGATCCGAATTTAACGGTTCGAACTCCGAAAGGTGTCGCCGAAACGACCTTTACGGGCTCTGCCGCCTGCGGCCCCACAAACGCCAGCCTGAGCACTCCCGAAGATTTCGTCCAAACGGCCTTTGCAGGAGAGGGTAGCGGCAACACCAGCCCCACCCCTGTTTTTCAACCACGGGTAGCGGAGCGGAGGGCGTATGCTTACCACGCCCGGAGCAGAGCCCGGAGGTAAAAAATTGCCTCATCGGTCAGGACTTGAAAGACCGCCTCAGGAAACTTCGCCTGGCCTAAAGAAGTGAGAGGCGGGAAGTTAGAAGTTCAGAGTTTATGTAGAAATTCGTGCAGCGAATCCTTGCCAGGCTTCCCACCTCTTACTCCTAAGAGAGTGCTGCAAAACTAAAATCCTGCCCGAAGTAAGCCATCTATGCTTGATTATGGTAAGCTTCAGGAAGAAACCGAGAGACCGCGAAAAACGAGCATGGCAGTTTGGAAGTTGGAAGCCGGAGGTTGAAAGTTGGAGTTATTGTATGAATTTGCATAGCGAATTCCATCAAGATTCCCGCTTCTGACCTCCAACCTCCCACCTCCCATTTTTAGCTTTGTCCCTGAAACCATACGGTAATCACCGTATCCCGGCCCCGGTTCTTATTCCGGAACTTGATCCGAGCATAGCGTAAGAAGAACTGAAGGACAAGGAGCCGGTTCCTCCCGGCTTCAATTACGTACGGAAGTTCACCGAAGGGATCCCAGGTTACTCCGTCCGGACTTAACTCAGGCTGGACCACCACGGGGTTGGTGCCGTCGTTGAGGACAAGAAAAGAAAAGGTCCTCATTCCGGAAAGGTCAATGGTTTTGCTGTAACACTCCTCGTCACCGGCGGGCAGCCCGCGTTCCACAACACTTACAAAACCGGGCCTGGGCCGGTGGCAGGGGTCGCGCTGGTAGCAGAAGGCGGCGCAGGATGCGGTCGTGAGCATTCCGATCAGGAACCATAAACGCCCCGGATTGTGCCGGGGGGTTTGCCCGGTATCATCTGGCAGCGCGTTTTCTTTTTGCTTCACGGAAAATGAACCCCCTGGAGATAAGTATTCAGGCAAAACGGTACAAAGAGGGAGACCGGGGAAAGCCCCGGTCTCCCCTTAGTTCTTACGTCTGGCCTTGGAAAAAGATGTTCAGGGTTACGGCGCTGCTGGCATCGACGGCGGCATAGTATACCCGGGCGTATTTCAGGAAGACGGTGGCCACCAGGGCATCGACATCGCCGGTATTCAAGGTGACCGGGCCGGCGTGGTCGATCCAGTTGGTGGCGTCCGGACTGATTTGCAGCTTAACGGTCGCCGGTGCGTTGGTCGTAGAGGCGTTGTAAAAGCCGAATGTCCAGGTCTTGACTCCTAACACGTTATAGGTGGTATCGGGACTCCCTGCAGTATCCGTAAAGTTGGCCCTCGTTGCCGAGACATCTGTCGTTGCCAGACTGGACTGCACTGCCAGCCCGGTGCTGGTGATGGTTAGGCCGGCGCTCGGCGGGGTGATGGCCAAGCCGGTGCTGGTGATGGTCAGTCCTGCTGTGGGGGGCGTGATGCTCAGTCCGCCGGTCGGCGGGGTGATTGACAAGCCGCTGGCCGGTGCTGTAACTGTAAGACCGTTGGCCGGCGCCGTGACGGCTAGGCCCGTGCTGGTTATAGTTAAGCCAGCGGTAGGGGGCGTGATGCTCAGCCCGCCGGTCGGCGGGGTGATGGACAGCCCGCTGGCCGGTGCTGTAACTGTAAGACCGTTGGCCGGCGCCGTGACGGCCAGGCCGGTACTGGTGATGGTCAGTCCTGCTGTGGGGGGCGTGATGCTGAGTCCCCCGGTCGGCGGGGTGATTGAGAGCCCGCCGCTCGGCGGGGTGACGGCCAGACCGGTGCTGGTGATGGTCAGCCCGCTGCTCGGGGGGGTGATGCTCAGCCCGCCTGCCGGCGCCGTGATGGCCAGGCCGGTGCTGGTGATACCCAGGTTACCTGTTGAGTCCGTGCTTATAGCAACGTTCTGGCTGCCATAGATCTTGATTCGTGCTTTATCGGCATCGTCCTGGAAGATCTTAAAGTTGGGCATAAGAATGTCCTCCCTTCTTTTTTATTTCGCCGGTTAGTACAGGATATTTGTGGCAAGAGTGGAATGTTCCATTTCCCCGGCATATATTGACTAAAATTGGAGTAACTACTCAGCCTGCATCGACGGAACGCGGCGAAAAGCAAGCAGAGCAAGGAAGACGATTGGCGATAGACCGGAGCGTACTTGGAGGTACATGAGGACCCGGCGCCAAGCGGCTCACGTCGCTATGCGCAGCTTACCTGTTTGCCGACAGGCATGTCGCCGCGCCCTGCACGGTGCCTGAATAGTTACAAATTGGATTGGAATAGGGGTCAAAAGGGTGTTATGGCTGGCAGAATCAGCCTGTGTATGATTGTTAAGGACGAAGAACAGAACATCCGCCGGTGTCTCGAAAGCGTGGCCGGCGCCGTTGACGAAATAATCGTCGTTGATACCGGCTCTACCGACAGCACCTGTCAGATAGCGAGTGAGTTCGGCGCCCAGGTCTACCTTTTCCCCTGGAATGATAACTTCAGCGACGCGCGCAACGCCTCGCTCGAACGGGCAACCGGGGACTGGATCCTCTTTCTTGATGCCGATGAAGAACTATCAAAGGAAAGCAAGGATGTTCTGCGCAGGCTGACCGCCGAAGACACTACAGAAGGTTACTTTGTCAAAATAATTAACTACCTCGGTAACGAAGGATGGATCGAGCCCTGTCCGGACCTGGTCTTTCGCCTTTTCAGAAACCGGCCGGGCTACAGGTTTCACGGGGCGATTCACGAGCAGATCGTTGACGTCATCTTGGGAAAAAATAGCCAGGCTAAATACCAGGTCGCCGAGGATCTGGTGATCTTGCATTACGGCTACCTAAACCGGCAGATCCAAGAAAAAGACAAAAAGAACCGGAACCTGGAACTGATCCGCCGGGAACTGGCTGCCGCCCCAGAGAACCGTCTGCTCCGCTATCACTACGGCGTGGAGCTCTACCGGGCAGAACGCTACGAGGAGGCAGCGGCGGAGCTGATCAGGGCCGCCAACGGCATTGATCCCCAGACGGTCTACCTGCCCAAGCTGCTGCGTTACATCGTCCTGGCCTACCACGCCGCCTGCAGACCCGGAGAGGCCTTAGAGATAGTCCGGCTCGGCCTCAGCCTCTTCCCCGACTACGCCGACCTTTATTATTACGGCGGGCTGATCAGCTTCGAGCAGAGGGATTACGCCCGGGCGTATGATTTCTTTCAAAGGGCGGTATCACTGCCCGAGCAGCCGGCCTATTACGCCTCTTTCCACGGCGTCCGGGGTTTTCGTTCTTATTACTACCTCGGGCGGTTGGCTGAAGCTTTCTTGAACGACCAAGAAGCCATGCGCTATTACGTCGCCAGCCTGCAGGACAACCCGCACTTTACCGCCGCCCTGGAAAGCATCGTCCGCCTCCTGGAGCCGCATAAGAACCCGGTTTACGCCCGGGACTGTCTTGAGAAACTCTGTGATTTATGCACTCCGGAGGCCGTTTTGTTAATGGCCCAGGTCCTGTTCCGGCAGTCGGCATACCTGCTGGCGCTGGAACACATAGAGCGGGTAACCGGCCAGCGGGAAGTTCCGGCGGAGATTTTGCTGTGGAAAGCGATCTGCCTGATCCAGCAGCGGCGTTACTTGGAAGCCCTGCGCATCATTGAGGATTTTGGCCCTGACCACCCGCTGTACCCCTTGGCTAAGCTGAACAAAATCCTGTGTTTCTGGCTGCAGGGGAACCGGCGCAGGGTGCGCACGCTCGTCGAAGAGCTGTTTGCTCTCGGGCTTTCCGCAGACACCGGCGCGGTTGTTGGGCTGTTGCGGGATTCCTTAAGCAGGCGCAGAAGAGTGCCCGGGGTTGCCCTGGGCGAAGAGGGGATTTCCCTGCTCTTGGATATTGTCATGCGGGCGCTCGATCTGGGAGAAAAAGACCGGGCGGAGTCGCTGCTCTCCGGCCTGTCTCAAGAATGTCTGGGTAAAAACGCCCGCGCTGTCGGCCAGCTCTTTTACCGGTACGGCC
>JBFLWY010000084.1:0-7382 GCA_040757355.1 Bacillota bacterium
TGATGAGGGCGAAAGCGAACCCGGCGAAGACAAAGGTCATGATAAATTTGACCAGCAGGGCGTAACCCGTGTTGCTCATTATATCACCTCCGCTTTTTATGGTTTCACAGATTCGTATTATTTATCCCGAAAGGATATTTATGCACCCGCCGAACCGCGCGTTCACATTGACTTTAGCCGTGAATTCGTTTATAATTCAAAAATGGAGAACGCGGGGGAGTGGCTCAATTGGTAGAGCAGCGGTCTCCAAAACCGAAGGTTGTGGGTTCGAGTCCTGCCTCCCCCGCCAGTTGAAAACAAGACCCCGCAAGGATTCGCGGGGTTGTTATTTTTTCGCTTAAAACGGGGATCAGCGGTTTTCTCTTCAGCAGGGGAAGCGGCTTCAACATTGAAACCACTGCATAAGGTGCCGATAGCAAACCTCCCCTGCACCGGGGATATGCCGCAAAATAAAACCCCTGGGAGTAAGCTTCCAAGGGTCCACTAATTACTTTTTCAATCCGGCATTAGAATTTCGGGAATTCCAATCCCAAATCATACCCCACGAAAAGGATATCCTCCACAGGAATGTAATTCCGCAAAGAAGGGCTTTATTCCTGTATATTTTATTTAGAATCTCTTTAAAGAAAAAAATGCAGTCCTTGCGGACCGGGAAACCGGTCTGCAAATTCCAGACTTTTCAGTGTCTCAAGGACGCGTTGAAGCTTCTTTAATGGTGGTATTTTAAAATTGGGCGAACTTGCCTTGTCACCCAAAAGTTCTTGGTTATAGAATAGACTAAATAACAGTTTGAATCTCAATGAAGCCTTTGAAAAAGGGAGGTAATTCGGAACCGAAGGGTGTAGACATGAGCGAAAAAGCTGAAAACTTAGCAGTACGAGAGGCATGTTCCTTTACATCTTTCATGTCTGCGTTGAGAACGTCTGAAACAGGACAGGGATTGGTTCTCGCCGTTGTTGTCGGGGTGATTTCCGCTCTTGGAGCGGTGGCTTTTCGCTGGCTCATCAGCAGCTTCCAGTTCCTGTTCTTCAGCGGCGGAAATCAGATCCTCTCTTTCCTTGGACATTATTATGTGGTTGTAATACCTGCGGCCGGAGGGCTGCTGGTAGGACCGCTTGTCTATTTTTTTGCCCGCGAGGCCAAGGGCCACGGCGTCCCCGAAGTAATGGAAGCCGTCGCATTGCGAGGCGGCAGGATCCGCCCCCGCGTAGCCGTCGTAAAAGCACTCGCTTCGTCGCTGTGCATCGGTAGTGGAGGCTCCGTTGGCCGTGAAGGCCCAATCGTCCAGATCGGTTCCGCGATCGGTTCTGCCATAGGTCAATGGTTAAAGCTACCGGACGAAACCGTGAAAACTCTTGTCGCCTGCGGCGCGGCTGGAGGAATATCGGCTACGTTTAACGCCCCTATTGCCGGGGTCCTCTTTGCGCTAGAGGTGATCCTGGGCACTGTTGTCACCAGGAAGTTTGCCTACGTCGTTATTAGTTCGGTGGTTTCAGACTTCCTGTCCCAGGCGTTTCTCGGAAATAAGCGGGCTTTTATGGTACCGCAGTTTGGTATTACCAGCGGCTGGGAATTTGTGTTTTACGTCGCTCTTGGAATTTTCGCGGCTCTTGTAGCCGTAACATTCATCCGCGTACTCTACCGCTCAGAGGATCTGTTCAATTCCTTAAAAATCCCCGAATACGTGAAGCCAGCGCTTGGCGGCCTTTTTGTAGGAGTTGCCGGTTTATACAACCATCATCTTTTCGGCGTTGGGTACGAAGGCATAACCAAGGCCTTGTCTGGACAAATGGCGCTAGACCTGCTATTAGCACTATGCCTTTTGAAAATAGCGGCTACATCTGTCACCATCGGCAGCGGTGGAAGCGGCGGGGTGTTTGCGCCAAGCCTTTTCGTAGGAGCAATGCTCGGAACCGCTTTAGGCACGGCTGTTAACGTACTTTTTCCGGCTGTTACTGCACCTGCCGGGGCTTACGGCATCGTAGGCATGGCGGCGGTATTCGCAGGGGCGGCCCGCGCCCCGTTCTCTGCCATACTCATAATCTTCGAAATGACAGGTAACTATTCCATTATCCTTCCCGTAATGACGTCTGTTGTGATCAGCACTCTGCTGACCCGCGCCTTGATGCGCGAGACGATTTACACGTTAAAGCTGAAACGGCGGGGGGTGGACATCGAGCAAGGAGAACTGGCCGACGTAATGCGCACGATCACAGTGGGCGAGGCGATGATGCGGGATTTCCCTGTAGTACCCTCAACCATGCGCATGGGAGAGTTCCTTGAACTCTTTCAGAACACTGCCCACCACGGCTTCCCCGTGGTCGACTCAGAGGGTTTGCTTGCTGGTATCGTTACTTACTCTGATGTTCAGCGGTTCTTGGGCAGAGAAGACGAAAACCTTACCGTAGGTGATATCGCCACCAAGTCACCCTTCGTGGTGTATCCCGACCAGTCCCTGGACAGGGTACTCAAGGCCGCCGAAGGGGAATACGGCCGCATCCCTGTCGTCAGTAGGGAAGACGGACGACGGTTAGTCGGCGTATTGCGCCGGCACGACATCATCAGCGCTTACCGCAGCAGGGTCAGAAAGAGCGCTGCAGGCGGGAGTGTCTCTGCAGGGTATTAGTGCGGTAAGCTGATGGAAGAAAGCTTCCTGCACGAACACTTACGGATCGATCAGGAAGTACCGTATAAGGTGATTGGCCTGCGTTTAACAGCGCTTGCCGCTATTTTTTTGAAGAAGGGTTAAACCGGGGATTAGACCAAAAGTAAGTCTTTACAACTTTATACGGGGCAGGCACCAAAACGACGGCCACAGATTCCAATGGTTCATAGGACCCTCGCTGACATACTGGTGGGGACATACATTTATTGCTTCCAAGACAGGACACACTTTTCCATATTTTATAGCAGGAGAAGCCTTTTATTTGTCGAAGCTAAAAGAAAAGCCTTGTTTACCGTTTTTTGTTAGCGTAAAGAATCTTTGGCATACGTTTTCCCAAAACGGAAAGCTGGGAAGGGGGTGCTTAAACAGGGCAAGGACGGGTTAGTTATTAACGGTACCGGTAACCCGGGATAGTCGCGGTCACAAATTCAGTTGATCTTTTGATCACAGGGGCAAGTTGGGATCAGTAAAACGAAAATAGAATGTGTAGCTTGCGGTACACCAGCAGGAGGGGGGAGCAGGATATGAGAGCAATGCGCATTTATATTGCAATAGCTTTAGTGCTGGCGCTTCTTGTTCCGGTTTTAGCTTCGGCCAAAGGTGGGGAAGGGGAGTTCGCATCCGATAGGGTGCTGGTGAAATTCAAAGCAGGAACAAGCAACGTCGAAAAACAGAAGGTCCACACTAAGCACGGCGGCCGGGTAATTGACGAAATTGCGGAAATCGGCGTACAGGTCGTACAGATACCAAAAGGCAGAGTTCACGAGAAAGTGAAAGGTTATAAAGAGGAAAAGGTCGTTGAATATGTAGAACCCGATTACATTGTGAGACTGGCCGGGTTTCCCAATGATACTGGTTTTTCCCAACAATGGGGTCTGCACAACACAGGGACAATAGAAGGGAGCATACCTGATGCGGATATCGACGCCCCGGAAGCATGGACGGTGACCGCTGGTAGGCCCGATATCAAGATAGCCATTGTGGACACCGGTATAGACCAGGGCCATGAGGACCTTGCCGACAATATCACGGATAATATCAACTTCACTACGGACGAAGGCTATGACGACCTGTTCGGTCACGGAACGCACGTTGCAGGAATCGCCGCCGCTGTTACGAACAATGCCACTGGAGTTGCCGGAACAGCGTATGAATGCTCACTCATGAACGTTAAAGTGCTCGATCAGCAAGGCAGCGGTTTTGTATCTTGGGTTGCGAGCGGCATTATCTGGGCCGCAAACAACGGCGCAAAGGTGATTAACCTGAGCCTGGGAACCTCACAACCTTCTGTTGCACTGAAAGTCGCTGTCGACTATGCTTGGGCTCATGGAGCCGTGGTAGTGGCCGCCGCTGGCAATGACGGCTCAAGAAAGCGGGTCTTTCCCGCGTTTTATAAAGACTGCATCGCCGTTGCCGCCAGTACTCCTGCCGATGCTAAAGCAGACTTTTCGACGTATGGCGGATGGGTCGACATAGCGGCCCCCGGTGTCCAGATTTATTCTACCTTACCGCACGATTCAAGCTTAATTACGGACTACTTCCAAACATATGAGTATGGGTACCTTGACGGAACTTCAATGGCTACAGCATTCGTTTCCGGTGTTGCCGGGCTCGTTTGGGCCAGCGAATACGGCACTGACAATATAGCGGTCCGCGCCAGGATTGAAGATACAGCAGACCAGGTCGGGGAAATCTGGACCACTTACCGTATTCCTCGGGTCAACGCGTACAATGCAGTGAGTCCGTAGCGCGGGCATCCAGGCCGACGGCAGTGCCCAAAAAAGCCGGAGAACGGTCACCGACCGCTCCGGCTTTTCCTTGGAATACATATTTTCCGGCCGTAAGGCATAACTTACACGGTAGGTCCTGTCTTACGGAGGTGGAGGGTTGGAGCTGACTTTTCGCGTCAGTCAAACCTTAAAACGGGAATTTGCGGCGGTCTTGCACGAAGAAATAAGGTCACTGCGGCGCGAACGTTTTCGCTGCCGGCAAACTGCAGCCGGAAACGGCGTATTCCGGGTGAAGGTGTCAACGATCAGTGAAAATGAAGCGCGTTACGTGCGCATCAGGCTGATCCGAGCGGTGGGCTCGTTCCTGACACACCATGCGCTTGATATCCGCGCGGAAGACTTCTTACGCAAGAAGGGCTTGTGGGACGATAAAGTACGTAACACAATCAAGAAGCAAATTCACGCCGCTCGCGACCTTCTGACACCTGCAAAACCCGAAATAATGGCATCGCTTAACGACTACCTTTCCGAAGAAAGCAGAATAGACCTCCAGGGTTTCCTGCGCTTTCGTTTAAGAAAACTTGACGCGTTCCTTACCGCAATAGTCTGGCGGCTGCTGGACGAGGCAATGCTGGAACAGGAATGGCGAGAGTTCGTTTCTATCTTGAAACGTTTCAAGCAGCATTATGCTGGAGGTATAAAACAGATACACTGTGTTCCGGAAGCCGGCGGGGGCTTTGCCATTTGTGACAAGCGGGGCAGCAAAATTAAAGAGATCTCTCCTGCAGGCGTTCGCAGCGGTGAGTCGGAAAACGACGACCTGTTAATAAGTACCTTTTTGGCCGCAGGAGCCCAGAGGGTTGTAATCCACGGCTACAAACCCTCGGCCTCGGCGCTCAAAATCCTCCGTGCAGTGTTCTCGATCAAGGAATGCTCCGGCTGTCCCCTTTGCAGAAAAAAGGATGGTTAGTGCCCGCGAAAAGATCATCGCTTCCCTGGGCCGTCACCAAACCCGGTTTAAGATACAACCTCCCATTCGACTCCTACTCTAAATAGAGTAAACCTCTTGTGCTTTCGGGACTTTAAAGCCTGCCTCACGCAACACGGTTTTAGCACGTTCCGTATCGTTCACCTTAAAAAGCACCATTGCCAGGTCGGCACATTTTGCAACAAACGCGTACAGGTACTCGATGTTGATGTCCGCTGCCTCCAGCGCGGCCAACGCCGGTGCCAGGGCTCCCGGCGTATCGGGTACCGCTACGGCCAACACGTCTGTAGCCGATACCGTGAAACCGCCCTCTTTTAAGGCTGCGTATGCCTTGTCCGGCTGGTCGACTATCAACCGTAAGATACCGAAATCGGAGGTATCTGCGATGGAAAGCGCCCGGATGTTGATCCTGTTCTCGGCCAGCAGCCGCGTCACTGCGGCCAAGCGCCCGCTCTTGTTTTCGAGAAAAACAGAAATCTGCTTGACGGACATATGCACCCCTCCTATTTCTTTTCCAGGTCGCGCTTGTCCCAAACGCGCTTTGCCTTTCCTTCGCTGCGCTGGATCGTTTTCGGTTCCACCAGTTTTACCTTGACGGAGATGCCGAGCACGCTTTCAATCTCATCGTGGATTAGGCGTTCCAACTGTTCAAGACCCTTTACCTCGTCCCGGAACAGGTCTTCCGAGACCTCTACCCAGACCTCCAAGGTATCGAGAGCCCTCTCCCGGTCAACAACCAGCAGGTAGTGGGGTTCGGTGTCCCCGATGGACAACAGGACGCTTTCGATCTGCGTCGGGAAGACGTTGACCCCCCGGATGATCAGCATATCGTCCGTGCGGCCGGTAATCCTGGCCATCCGGACGTGTGTGCGGCCGCAAGGGCACGGCGCGTCGTAAAGCTTTGTTATATCGCGGGTGCGGTACCGAATGACGGGGAAGCCTTGCTTTGTAATGGTGGTGAAAACGAGTTCCCCATACTGTCCCGGCGGCAGCACCCGGCCGGTTTCAGGGTCAATGATCTCCGGAATGAAATGGTCTTCGCAAATATGCAAGCCATCCTTATTGAGGCATTCACAGGCCACCCCTGGTCCGATCACTTCGCTGAGGCCGTAAATATCCACGGCGTCTATCTTCAGTTTGTCCTCGATTTCCCGGCGCATATTGTCCGACCAGGGTTCAGCGCCGAAAACACCGGCACGCAGCCTCAGGCTGTCACGCGGGATGCCGCTTTCGGCAAGAACTTCGGCTATGTAAAGCGCGTAGGATGGGGTACAGCAAAGCACCGTGGTAGCGAAGTCCTGCATGAGCATGATTTGGCGCTTGGTGTTCCCGGCAGAGGTGGGCACTACCGTGGCGCCGATCCGCTCGGCACCGTAGTGCAGGCCTAAGCCCCCGGTAAACAAACCGTATCCGTAAGAGACCTGAACCACGTCTTCGGGGGTGGTATTAACCGAGCCGAGAGACCGAGCCGCCGTTTCCGCCCAAGAGTCGATGTCTTCCCGGGTGTAACCGACAACGGTAGGTTTGCCGGTCGTCCCGGAGGAAGCGTGCACCCGCACGATTTGATTGAGGGGCACAGCAAAGAGCCCGAAGGGGTAGTTGTCGCGCAGATCTTCCTTCGTGGTGAACGGCAGCAGTGCCAGGTCATCGAGTGATTTGATGTCCGCGGGTTCGAGCCCCGCTTCTTTGAACTTCGTACGGTAGTATGGCACCTTGTCGTACACCCGCCGCACAGTGGACTTTAAACGCTCCAACTGCACTTCACAAAGCTTTTCACGGGGCATGCATTCAACTTCAGCATTCCACATACAACGCACCTCCAGATTTAAACCTGTTCTGCTATCTCAAATCCCCGGGTAAAGGCCCGGCGGTTCACTTCCAAGAACCGTGCAGGAACTACCGCGTCCAGCGCCTTTTCCCATACGGAGAGCGGAAACGGCAGCCGGCGCGCAAGAGCGCCCAGCAGCACCACATTCGCCGCGCGGACGTTCCCGCTTGC
>JBFLWY010000085.1:0-6850 GCA_040757355.1 Bacillota bacterium
ATTCTCGGGGTGAACGCCTGGGAACTTGCGTGTAAGGCGTATCTTCTTAAGCTCAGCGGCAACCGGCTGAATAGCCTGTACGTGTACGAGAGACGTAAAAAGAAGGATGGCTCCCCCTCAAAGAAGAAAACGATAAAAATCAGCAGGTCCGGGAACCCTGTTACGCATTCCATCGAATAACACTTGCCAGGATTGAAGCCCTTACAGGCAAACCCCTCCCCCAAGCTCTGAAGGCCAACATTACTTCTCTGATAGAACTTCGAGATAATGCCGTCCACTTTTACAACCGAGGGTTCCTTTTCGCCAAGCGCCTTCAAGAACTCGGCTCAGCAGTACTAAAAAACTACGTCCGTGTAATGCGGGAATGGTTCAATATGGACCTGTCGCAGTATAATTTCTATCTCATGCCAATTTCATTTTTTCCTGAGTCTTCCGTCGCCGAGGGGCTTGTTCTTAATAAAGAAGAAGAGAGGTTTCTCGATTTTATCGATATTCTTGAGAAAGAGTCGTCTGACTCTGGCCCCTACGATGTCACCATTAATATTAATGTCAATTTTGTCAAGTCGAGAACCTCCGACGCGATCAAGGCCCAGCTTGGAAGGGGCGAGGGTGCAATCACGGTACACCTTACTGAGGAACAGATAAGGGAGAAATACCCTTGGGACTACCGCGAGCTTGTGCGAAGGATGAAAGAGCGATACAAGGACTTCAAGGTCGTACGAAAGTTCCATGACCTGCGCAAAGCCGTTCTTGAAAACGAGCGGTATGTCAGACGAAGGTATCTGGACCCGGCCAAGCCGCAAAGTGGGAAGAAAGACTTCTATAATCCAAATATCCTTCAGTATTTCGATAACCACTACACCAGGTAAACGGAGGGGCTGAGTCCAATAGCAACGAACGGAAATATACGCAAAAGTGCAAGTGCTGGCAGTAAGTAGGTCAGCATTTTGCATTTTTTTCTTGTATCACCTGTCACTACCATATATAATATGTTTGGCCGGCAAGTTAGCCGGCGAATTTGGACGGTGATACAAGATTGAAAAATGATCCGGTCATGATCGGTATGAGCATCCCGGAAGACTTCTCGGCACCTGCATCTTGGGTTCAAGCGGGTTTTCGCTTTGGTGATAAGGGTACCCACACAAGCAGAACCATCATGTTTGAAGAACTGGCGACGGTGCTTCATGAATGTCCCGAAGAGGCGACGCATGACGATTACGCAAGAGCGATCATCGACCGGAACTGTTTAGGCAAGCGGACCGTTGCCACACGGAAGCTTTCGAGTCAGCGTTTAAGCGAACTGTACGGCCTCGATCCATCACTGCCGCTGTTTCGGATTTTAAGATATTGCTGGCAGGCCGACAAGGATGGACACCGGCTCTTAGCTTTGCTAACCGCTATGGCTCGCGACCCCTTGCTGCGGGTTACGTCACCTTTGATTTTAGGAATGCGCCCCGGAGAGGAACTTGTTCGTCAGCAAATGACGGGGATGCTTCGTGAGAGTGTGGGTAACCGTTTGAATGACCAGACGCTTGACAAGGTGGTGCGCAACGCTTCGTCATCCTGGACCCAATCGGGTCATTTGAAAGGGCGTGGACGTAAAATTCGCCAGAGAGTCAACCCTACGCCTGTCGTAACCGCTTACGCCCTTCTAATGGGTTATATTCTCGGCGTTCGCGGGATTGGTTTGTTCAAGACGTTATGGGCGAGGGTACTGGATGCATCCACGGAAGAACTTATTCAATCGGCTGTGGACGCAAAGCGTCTGGGTTTCTTGGATATGAGCCAGTCGGGCGGAATCATTGAGGTTTCATTTGCCCGCCTGTTAACGCAGGAGGAAAGGCGGCTGATCCATGGGCAAAATTGAAGATTTGGCAACTCTGTATTACAACCACATTTCCGCGCCGTGGCCACGCAACCTTGCCGGGGAACAGCGGGTGGTTTTTATCGTCTATCCCAAGAACGATGAGCGGAGGCTCCGTGCCAGGATAGAACTGTTCGAGATGGCCACCGTCCGGGCGGGGCACAAATGGAAGGTTGTTGATCTTACCAAGACCTTTGCCCGCTGGATGACGGGTATTGAGTATAAAGACATATATTTCGAAGCGCCCGACGACCTGAAAATGAGGCTGCGCAGCGATTTCTTAAAGTTTGCGGCCGGCGACATCCGTAAGGCGCTAACCGGTGAAGACGTAGACGCCGATACTGTAGTCGCGGTATACGGGGTAGCAAGTCTATACGGTTTCACCAAGGTATCCCTCGTTTTAAACGAAGTCTCCCGGGAAATCCGCGGCCGGCTGCTGCTCTTTTTCCCGGGCACATACGAAAACAACAACTATCGCCTGCTTGACGCCCGTGACGGGTGGAGCTACCTGGCTATTCCGATCACATTATATAACGGGGTGAGAGACGCATGAGGAACCGCGACGTTTTTCAGCGTGATCCCGCTGTCGCAAAGTTGCTAAACGACGGTGTGGCCGAAGTTGCGGAAGCAAAAACGAAAAAAGAAATCGAAACCCTGCGCTACGAGCTCGAGCACTTCGTATGTGAGGGACAGTATAAAGACGGCCTTGTTCGGATTCTCGAGTCTTACCTGAGTAATGTCAATTCAACGGTTCAGCCGGCCGCCTGGGTGAGCGGTTTTTTCGGAAGCGGAAAATCACATCTGCTCCGGATGTTGCAGCATTTGTGGGTTGATACAAAGTTTGAAGATGGGGCCACTGCGCGGGGACTGGCGCGACTGCCGGACGAAGTAAGGGATCTGCTGAGAGAACTGGATACACTCGGTAAACGGTGCGGCGGCCTCCATGCGGCTGCGGGGAAACTGCCCTCCGGCAGCGGGGATAGCATTCGCCTTACAGTCCTCGGTATTATCCTGCGTTCAAAAGGCTTGCCGGAAGCTGTTCCCCAAGCGCAGTTCTGCCTGTGGCTCAGGAAAAACGGCATTTATGAAAAGGTGAAAAGGGCGGTTGAGGGCGCGGGCAAGGATTTCTTTACGGAACTCCATGATTTATACGCCAGTCCGGTTTTGGCAGCGGCGATCTTGAATGCGGACCCTGATTTTGCCCCGGACCACAGGCAGGCGCGCGCCACCCTTCGTGCCCAGTTCCCCGCTGTGGAGGATATACCCACCTCCGAATTCATTCGCCTTATTCGCGAAGTGCTTAGCGTTAACGGACAAATTCCCTGCACGATAATCGTGCTTGACGAGATCCAGCTCTTTATCGGGGAGAGCGACTCCCGTTCAACCGACGTGCAGGAAGCCGCCGAGGCGCTTTGCAAACAGCTTGACAGCCGGGTTTTACTCATCGGGGCCGGCCAGACGGCTCTTGCTGGGAACGTCCCGCTTCTGCAGCGGCTCAGCGCGCGCTTTACCATTCCGGTCGAACTCTCGGACGCGGATGTCGAGACCGTGACCCGCCGGGTGGTGCTGGCGAAGAAGGCGGACAAGCTGAAGGCCGTCGAGGACGTCCTAAACGCCCACGCGGGCGAGATTGACCGGCAGCTTCGCGGCACAAAAATCGCCGTGCGCAGCGAAGACCGGAACGTTATGGTCGAAGACTACCCCCTTCTGCCGGTTCGCCGCCGTTTCTGGGAGGCTGTTCTTCGCGCCGTTGACAAACTTGGCACCAGCAGTCAGATACGCACGCAGCTCCGGATCGTTTACGACGCTGTCCGTGAAACCGCTGAAGAGCCGCTGGGCACGGTTGTGCCGGCCGATTTTATCTTCGACCAGCTTCAACCGGATTTGCTACGCACCGGCGTTCTGTCGCGTGAGATTGACGAAACCATCCGCAACCTCGATAACGGGACGCCAGAAGGTGTCTTAGCCAAGCGTCTCTGCGGGCTCATCTTCCTCATCCGCAAACTGCCGCGCGAAGCCGTGGCCGACATTGGTGTCCGGGCAAAACCGGAAATGCTGGCCGACCTCATAGTAAGCGATCTTTCTAATGATGGAACAGTCCTGCGGCGGGATATCCCCCGCATCCTCGATAAACTCGTTGAGGAAGGCAAACTGCTCAAGCTGGATGATGAATACAGCCTTCAGACGCGGGAAAGCAGCGAGTGGGACCGCGAATTCCGCAACCGGCAGGCGCAGTTGTCAAATGACCCCGCGGCCATTCCGAGCAAGCGCGCCGCACTGATCAGCGCGGCCTGTGAGGCTGCTCTAAGTGAGATTAAGCTGTTGCAGGGCGAGTGTAAGGAAGCCCGCAAGCTCTTAATTCATTTCGGGACAGAAGCGCCCCAGCCTAAAGGACGCGAGATCCCGGTTTGGATCCGCGACGGCTGGGGGGAAAGTGAGAGTACCGTTCTGTCGGATGCCCGGGCGGCCGGCAGCGACAGTCCAACCATTTTCGTTTACATCCCCAAGGCTGGCGCTGATGACTTAAAAAGAGCCATAATCCAATATGAGGCGGCCAAGGGCACCATCGATTTCAAAGGCGCCCCTTCGACCCCTGAAGGGCAGGAAGCCCGCGACGCGATGGCCACCCGTATGGGCACTGCCGAGACGGCGCAAAACAACATTGTCAAGGATGTTATTAACGGCGCTAAAGTTATTCAGGGCGGCGGTCAGGAGCGCTTCGAATTGTCGTTGAAAGACAAGGTGCTCGCAGCCGCCGAGGCGTCCCTTGACCGCCTGTTCCCGGACTTCCGGTATGCCGATAACAGCCGCTGGCCGAGGGTTATTGAGCGGGCGAAAAACGGCGACGCGTCCGCCATGCAAGCCGTTGGTTGGAACGACGCCCCTGAAAAGCACCCCGTCTGTTCCGCTGTTCTTTCGGAGATCGGCTCCGGCAAAAAGGGCAAAGAGGTCCGCGACGCCTTTGAAAAAAGTCCTTACGGCTGGCCCCGCGACGCAGTTGACGCCGCTTTGATCACGCTCTTTGCCGCCGGGCACATCCGCGCCTGGTATAAAGGCGCGCCGCTTGACAAGGGCCAGCTTGACCAGGCCAAGATTTCGGCTGCCGACTTCCGGGCGGAGACGGTAGCCATCGATGCCCGTTCCCGCATCCAACTGCGCAAGCTTTTTCAGACAGCCGGGCTGCCCTGCAAGGACGGTGACGAATCTGCCGCTGCCGGGCAGTTTCTGGCGAAACTCACAGACCTTGCCGACCGTGCCGGCGGTGAACCTCCCCTGCCGGCGCGTCCTGCCACGGATCATTTAGATACTTTACGGGGATTGGCCGGAAACGAGCAGCTCGCTGCGATCCTGGAACAGTTCGAGGTGCTTGTCCGGCAACTGAAAGAATGGTCGGCGTCAGCGGAACTGGCCGCCAAACGCAAAGCTGCCTGGGATAAGCTTCAGACCCTGCTCAGGCACGCCCGCGGCCTCCCGGAAGCGGAGGATCTCCAGAAGCAGGCCGACGCTGTCCGGGAAGAGCGCCGGTTGCTGGCAGAACCCGATCCGGTTCCGGGAATCCATCAAGAGGCTGTCCGCGTGCTCCGGGCCGCCGTTGTGGAAGCCCGTTCCGGGTTCGAGGCCGTTTACAACCGGGGAATGGTTGCACTGGAGAATAGCGATAACTGGCAGAAGCTACCACCGGAGCAACAGCGGCGCATCCTCGAGGCCGAGGGGATTGCCGGCATTCCACAGGTACCGGTGGGGGATGACAACGCTTTGATCCGCAGCCTCGAAGATATCTCGCTTGCCAACTGGAAAACAAGGATCAACGCCCTGCCGCAGCAGTTTACCAACGCCGTGGTGGCGGCCGCGAAGCTGCTCGAGCCGAAGACGCAAAAGGTGAGGCTGACCAGCGGGACCTTGAAGACAACAGACGATGTAAGAGCGTGGGTGGACGAAGTTGAGAGGGACCTTCTCGAAAAGATTAAAGCTGGTCCGATCTTGATCTCATAAGGGGAACGAACATGCCTGTACTGCCTACGGACCTTCGTAATAAATTGGAATGCACGGTTGTCAAGGCGCGTGATGTCGCGGAGGCCGGTGCAAAGGCCGCGTTGGAAGCACTGGCTGTGCATGATTCTAAGTACTATGATCACCTGTCGCCTGAGGGGCGCCGGCTGCGTAATCATCTGCGCGCCCGCGCCCGGCAGTTGGGGGACAAACAGCGCAAAGGCGGCAGCTTGGAAATCAACCGGCTTGTCCGGGAATGCGCCTATGAGCACTGGCACCGGATGCTCTTCGCCCGCTTCCTGGCGGAGAACGACCTGCTCATCGAGCCGGTAACGGGCGTGGCGGTCAGCCTGAAAGAGTGCGGGGAACTGGCTAAGGATGAAAACACGGACTTGTGGACGCTGGCCGGCCGCTTTGCCCAGCGGATGCTGCCGCGGATCTTCCGGCCGGATGATCCGGTGCTCCAGGTCACTTTTGCGCGCGAACACCAGTTGAAATTAGAAAACCTGCTCAACGACCTGGAGTCAGCGGTTTTTACCACCAGCGATGCGCTCGGCTGGGTTTATCAGTTCTGGCAGAGCAAGTGCAAGAAAGAGGTTAACGATGCGGGCAACAAGATCGGGGCCGAAGAACTGCCCGCCGTTACGCAGCTTTTTACCGAACCTTACATGGTGAACTTTCTCATCCACAACACCCTCGGCGCGTGGCACGCCGGCCGTGTGCTGGCGGAAAACCCGCGGCTTGCCGAACAGGCTCGGAGCGAGGAGGAGGTCCGCCGTGCCGTCGCATTGCCGGGTGTGACTTGGGATTATCTGCGCTTCATACGGAGCGACGGCGGGAGAGGGCCGTGGCGTCCCGCCGCCGGTGTTTTCGAAGGCTGGCCAAAACGCGCGGCGGAGCTGAAGGTGCTCGATCCCTGCTGCGGCTCGGGTCATTTCCTGGTCGCGGCCCTGCACCACCTTGTTCCCCTGCGGATGGCCGAGGAGGGTATCTCGG
>JBFLWY010000086.1:0-6651 GCA_040757355.1 Bacillota bacterium
ACCCAGGCATCCAGGTCCCGGTTGAGTTGCCCCCTGCCTGCCGGCAGACAGGGCGCGCATCTGCGAAGTTTTGCCGCTGCAATTTGCCCTGCCACAAGCCAAGCTTAAAACCGGATCACCAGTGCAGAAAAAATTTTTTACCTGACCCCTTGACGCCGTTTTTTTTTTTTTTTTGTAAAATAGGCGCATAGTCTGGCAGGCATTGGACTCTTTGGCAAGGGGAGGTGAAACGATAAGCAAAAACCGCCGGAGGAGCCGGGAACTGAATTTTTAGGTAGAATTCTGCCAGCCGGGAAATTAAAATAAAGCAAGGAGGTTTAGCGATTATGCTGCGGAAACCCGTTCCGTATCGGCGAACGGTTCTCTTTGCGGTCGTGCTTCTGTCGGTTCTGTTAGCTATAGCGGCCGCGGCATTTGCTGCGGCGGGTGTTGAAGAGGCCGGGAACGTCCAAGATGCATCCCGTATCGTTTATGAGGTGATTCAATGTGAAAACGACCGCAACTGGGAAGGGTTATTGAGTCTCTGGACTCCCGAGAACAGGCAGGACTTAAGGGATTTTCTGAAAAACAACCTCTCATCCAAAAACAATGCGGGGGTACTTAGCGTTGAATCAGCAAACATAGTTGAGATAAAAGAGCTTCCTTCAGAAGTAGCGAACGCGTTCACCAACATGGACAAATATAGAGAAAAGTATGTTAGAGCTTCTCTGTTCTATGTCGGTATCAACTACCGAGTAAGCCACGAAACCAAATACTACTTTAACGGGGTCAACTACCGCATCGCTGTTGTTGTCTCCGATGGCAGCAGATGGTACTTAGCCGAGCTTTCCGACGCACCAGTCGAAGCAATAGTATCAGATGGTCACGGCTTTGGGAGCCGAAGCGAAAAAATTGCGGAAAGAATTGCAAAAGCAAGATACAAGGGCCTGGCGGTTAATGTTAAAGGTGATGTGTTAGAGAATTTTAGCGCTACTCCAGAACAGCTCAGCCAGGAAAGAGGCCGCCGTACCGTGCCACCAGATGCGGGTGTAACCGCGGACGAGCATACACGACCTTCAAGCATCCGGGTATATCTTACCAATTCTACAAACTACACTTACTATGGTTACAAGGGGCCAACAGCCAGGGCAATAGACTTCTACTACTATGTCAAAAATGTGCTGCCAAAGGAATGGATATCATCTTGGCCGGCAGAATCGCTTAAGGCGGGAGCTATGGCAACCAAGATGTACGGCTGGTACCATGTTTATCACCCTAAATGGCCCTCATTGAATGCGGATGTTAAAGATAACACCCAGGATCAGGTTTTTTTAGTTAAGTCAGAGCTAAACCCCACGACCCAAGCGATCAATGCGGTTGGTGGCATTGGAATGGAAAAGGCAAGTACCCACACACTTTTTGAGGCTCAACACTGGGCCGGTTACTACAGCGACCACGGTAAAAGTTCAGGAAAGATGGAACACTGGGGCACAAAATACTGGGCCGATTCCCCTCGGAACAAGACTTACGATTGGATGTGCCATTATTACTACGACTCTTCTCCAAACACTTCGTACCAGTTGATGGCGTTCTTCTACTAT
Organism: Bacillota bacterium; assembly: GCA_040757355.1. Taxonomy (GTDB): domain Bacteria; phylum Bacillota; class Desulfotomaculia; order Desulfotomaculales; family Ammonificaceae; genus DTYU01. The sequence goes on from JBFLWY010000086.1 coordinate 1,581, forward strand.
TAAATTAAGACGCTACAACCCTCGGGCCGCCAGGAAAACCGGTGGCCCGAGGGCAATATTTCAGAGCAGCTCCACGGGGGTTAGTTCAAGTACCGAGCTTTCAATATCCCGAACAGCGCTACCAAGTATGGTTAGAAGCAAAACATTTGGCAATATGGAAAGGAGCCCCGATAAAGCCAGTGGGAAAGCGCGCTTTTTTAATTTGCACGTTGATTCTGTTGATGTCGGTTGCAATCCCGAGCGACGGGACTGAACTGATCGAAATATCTTTTCCCGGACGGGTAATTAATGACATAGCCGTAGATCCTGCTTTACCGGAACACGGCTGGGCTATCTCGGAAGGAGTTCTCTTAGAAACAACCGACGGCTTTTCTTCATTGCACCCTGTCGAATCACTGCGGAACAAGAACTTTATGTTCGTGCAAACTGTTCCGGATAGCCAAGTAACGGTCTTCGCCGGTGGCAAAGACGGCCTCTGGAAAAGCAGCGCTAAAGGAAATGATTGGCGGCTTGTTCTCAAGCGGCCGGTCAGCGTCATCGCCCGGGGGAAAGACGGCAACCTCTGGGTAGCAGGTGATGAAAAAGGCATGTTCGACCCATATCTTCGGTGGTATTTGTATTACAGCACAGATCTTGGACTGCATTGGCGGCAGATTTATAAATCCGTCCCGGAACATGACTTTACAGGCGGCTTGGCGGTTGACAGCAAAGACCCGCGCCGTCTCTGGTCAGGGGGTTATTACGGCCTTTTTAAAAGCGAAAACGGTGGATTGGGTTGGGAACAGATGGACAGCAATGAACGGATACATTCCCTGATATTTGCTCCTGCCAAAGGGGAGTTGTTTCTCGGCTACGGGAATACCGGCATCGCTAGATTGATTGGCAGCAAGATAGAGCATACAGCCTTGACAGACGAGTGGATTGTCGAAATGGCCTTTCTTAACCAGGACCGGCTTGTTGCTTTAGGTATCGGGAAAGATAGTTTATACATAGTAGATACCGTGAACAATACCTGCCAGCAGGTAGTCGCCTTTAAAAGGGCAGTAACCTCATTTGCATTGGTCCCGATTCATGGAGGAGTCGAGGCTGTAGTGGGAGGCAACGAAGCTGTATGGCGTGTGAAACTAATGGGCAACAAACCGACTGCCACCAGCCAGAACAAGCCTCTTTCGGCAGGTAAAACTTACCGGAATATTGGAGCGTGGTTGCTGGTGGTTTTAACAGTGGCAGTTCTTGGCGGGTTGGGGCGAAAATTCTTGCGACGATGACAACCTCTGAGACCAGAACAAGCCTGCCATTCCTTGCGACCGTAAAAAAACGCCCCTCATTTATTTCCTTTCCGGCCGTTGTTTTCACCCTTCTCGGCTCTAACTCCCGCAGTTCTTCTCCAACCGCAGAGAGTTTATCTGCTTAAGAGAAATAACGGCTGTACTGCTATGACCCCTTAAAACAGTAAGTGCAGCCGTAGTCTCTGGGCCATACGCACCGTCCTGTTGTCCATAGCGCCGGCGTCTATGATTCTCAAAACCCCCGTGGGTACAGCCGCTAAACAAGGCTTCTCTTCCTCCCGGTAGTTTGGATAAAAATGAAGATTATCGCCGGTAACAAATTTTTCACCTGACCCCTTGACGCTGTTTTTTTTTTGTAGAATGAGTACAAAGTCTGGCAGGCATTGGACTCTTTGCCAAGGGGAGGTGAAAGGATAATCGAAAACTGCCGGAGGAGCCGGGAACTGAATTTTTAAGCATTCCTGCAATCTCATCAGGAGGAGGATAATCCGAATGCGAATGCGAAACAAGATTATGCTCGGAATCGTTGGAATTGTAGTTGCTTTGGCCGTTGCCGTTCCTGTGCAGGCAGGCGGCATGAACTACGCCAGGGCTTGGGAGACGTTGGGCGGTGCAAGGTGGAACGATCGGAAACTTCATTGATGTGCGCTTCGCGGTGAGGGGATAGGGGCGTGCTGGTGAACCAGCGACTGTGGATGAATTTCAGGCTTGCACTTACCAGCTTCTTTCTCGGGATTCTGACAGCATTCATGGTGTGGTCCTTCCAGTGGGCGGTGGAATCCTGGAACGAAGTAACGTTCGACATGCCTGGCGACGTCACCGTACTACAGATGGCCGAGGGGCCGCAGATTGTTGCGGCGGCTGATGCGGCGTCGGCTCAAGAGGAGTTAAAGGCGTACCTTCGCGACCGGTCGCTCGCACTGATCGTTTCCTCATCCGGAGAAGGTCGCCCCGAGGTGCTCATTTGCGATCCGCATGGCTTGGTCTCGTGGTTTCCCCGGGGTAATCCCGAGGATCTCCGGCCTGCGATAAGTGGTGCCTACCTTTTTAAAGGCACGTACTCGGAGCGCCGGTGGTCGGAATCCGCCACGACTCCCCTTTTGCCAAAGGGGGTCGTGGTGGAGGGGGCGATTACCGCACCACGTCGCGCTGGCGACCTTCAATACGCAAGGCGCACCGGACGGGATCCGCTGCCGCCCGGACAATACACGCTCAATACGACTGACCCGGCGCAAGTTCGACACATCCTTGATCTTCTGCATCGAATGAGACTTGTTCCTCAAAAGACGGAAACGGTTCCCTTGCTTCTGTACTTAACTCAGAATCCACTGTTGGTTGTCACTGTGCTCTTTTTGGCAGCGGGTTATGTTTGCGCCGTGTTTTACTGGTCGCTCTACCTTTGCGGGCGTGCTCGCGAGTTCGGCATTCGGAGCCGCCACGGCGCACTGCCTTCGGAACTTGCCCGGGAGAACCTGATGGGCGGGCTGCCCGGCTTGGCGGTGGGCAGCGTTGCGGGGGTGCTCCTCGCAGGTGTCCTGGTTGCGGCAATTGGTCAGGTGCACCTCGCACCTGGCAACTTCCTGACACTTGCCGGCGCCGCGGCCGCTGCAGCCGCCATCATCACCGTAACCTGGTTAATGACCCTTTATGTGATCATCCGAACGCGTTACGAGGTGAACCTTGTTGCGTGAGGTGTGGGATGGTTTTGTCATGGCATTCCGGCGCTGGCCCACGACGCTTGCGCTCGCCGGCATGATCGCTGTTGCCTGTGTGGTTCTGTCGTTCGCCCTGGTTGATGTGCTGTCACAGGTAGCCGTACTCCGGGGAGCCAAGCAGCTCCGGGAGCGTCATGCGGTGATTTTCACCCCCTACTACCCGCATGGTGAGAGTAGCAGCGTCGGTGATGACACCGTGAAATACTTGATGAACCTGATCGACCGGCAGAAGGCATACACCGCGATCGTGTACAACATGGGTCTCGATGACCCCAATTTCGCCGGCGGGCATCCTACCTTGGTTCTGTTCGGAGACGTTATTCCTAAGTTGTTCCCGGATCTCCAGTTATGTAACCGCGCGCCGTGTGCAGCGCGCAGCGCAAAAATAGCAGGTCAGAATATCGATTCGGTAAGCATCGCCGGGGAAAGCATCCCTGTGGTTAAAACGTTGCCGGCTGGTGCCACCTTCTTTGATGTCGGTGTCGCTGGTTTGCCCTTGGATCGCCGCATCGTCATCCGTGCGCCGACGAAGGTGCTTCCTTTACTCAATCCAACCGAGCGAGAGGAGGCGTTGGCTCGTGCTGTCCTGCTTGATCCAGCCGAGGCGGTGGTGGATGCGTTCGTGTCTGGGTGTGCACAGGGGGAACTGTTTCTCGTTCCCCATGAGGTGTCCATCGAGCAGCCGTAAAGGTTTCGCGAGATCATGATGAGTTCTGCCATGTATATCGTCGGCACGCTGGGATTTCTTGCCCTGGTCTTTGCCGCCTTCGTGTCATCTGCTCGATTGACGATGCGCCAAGAGAATCGTGCGTTTAAGATCCGGCAAATGTATGGTGCCACGCCAATTCATATCAGCCTTCGCATCGGCGGTTTTTTGGCTGCCGTGGCCCTGGTGCCGCAGGTTGTCTTGCTTTTTCTCCTGCTGGTGTTTCTCCTGGTGACGGGTGCACCAGCTCCGGGCGCGACGCTCTGGGTCATGTTGGCCCTTATTCTTACCTTCGTTTTCTTGTGGTTCTCAGCGGTGCGTGAGGTACGTGCCCAAGAACAGATAGGATGGTGAGCGTGAAAACGATCCTTGAAGCTCGCAACGTGTCCAAGGTTTACGGAAGTGGTCGCACGCAAGTTACGGCTGTGCGCGGCGTCTCCCTGAGTATCTCGGCGGGTGAGTGCGTTGCTCTGATGGGGCCGTCAGGGAGCGGAAAATCGACCTTGTTGAGGGTGTTGGGTTTGATCAGCCGGCCAACTGAGGGCAGCGTGATCATCCAAGGAGAAGAAGTAGGCGATGGTGAATGCCGCCGGGCCCGGCTGCGTAATAGGTTCTTTGGGTATGTACATCAGGAGTTTGCGATCATTGAGAACGAAACCGTCGAACGGAATGTCATGATTCCACTCCAGTATGCCAACCCCAAGCCTGGCCGGCAGGAACTCCGGTCGAGAACTCGGCTGGTGCTGGAACAGGTCGCCCTTGGTTGGGCCTTGAAGAAGAATGCGTCGCAATTGTCGGGGGGTGAGCGACAGCGTATCGCCATTGCCCGGGCGCTGGTAAATGATCCGGTCGTCGTGCTCGCCGATGAGCCGACGGCGGCCCTCGATGGAAAGACCGCCCAGGAAATTATAACGCTGCTTCTATCCATCAAAGAGCGGGGGGCGGCGGTGCTCTTTGCGACGCACGATGATCGGGTGGCAAAGCAATGCGACCGTATCCTGCGTATGATCGACGGTCGCCTCGTGGAATAAAACTTATATAATTTAGGGACGGTTCTTGGAGGTGTCAGGTCTCACTTTCGTTGACCGTAGATAATAGCTATTGAAAGCTGCTCAACTTTGTCAGCAAAAAGCTCGGAATAGTAAATGTTCATATTTCGTCCAACCCCAGGCCCTTAAACAATCCCTCTTTGCTTTTTGCCGTTTTCACCCGGCCTTCCCGTATTTGCTGCTCTACCTTCTGCTCATCCGCCTGCCATTCCTTAGAATAAAACCACATTTGAGCCCGCGGAATAACCTCAACGGGGGTAATAATCAGGCAACCGTCCTTTTCTTCGACTTCCAATTTATCGCCGGGCTTAA
>JBFLWY010000087.1:0-6483 GCA_040757355.1 Bacillota bacterium
AGATGATCGAGGGTTCGATCAAGAAGACCGAGGTAGGCACCAGGATAGCGGAGGAGACCGCCAAGGCGCTTGAGGAGATAGTGTTGAGCGTTACCAAGGTGACCGATCTTATCGGCGAGATTGCCTCTGCCTCGAAGGAGCAGGCGCTGGGTATCAACCAGATCAACCAGGGGCTCAGCCAGGTGGACCAGGTAACCCAGCAGAACACCGCGAGCGCCCAGGAACTGGCGGCGACGGCGGAAGAGCTGTCCAGCCAAGCGGTGCAGCTCCAGGAGATGCTTGGAAGGTTCAGGTTGAAGGCTGAAAAAACGCGAGGGCGGAGCGCGCATAAAACCGAGGTGCGCACTCGAGAACGGTCCTTGAAAACTCGAAGGACAGGCGTTTTAGAAGCGGCTGCAGCCTTGTCGCCTGGGGAAGACGAAGAAACAATATTATTAGATGATGCAGATTTTGGTAAATTCTAATTAAGGGTTAGCCGCAGAGGCACAGGGCTGAAGGAATGAGTTGTGGGAAGCGGCCTCTGTGCCTCTGTGGTATTCCCGGGCAGATCCGGAGAGGTGCGATGTGGTAGAGACCGTTTTTCAGATTTCCGACCATGAATTTCAACTGATCAGTTCCTTGGTCCGTCAGCGGTTCGGCATAGACCTGGGAGAGCATAAGCGCACCTTGGTTATTGCGCGCCTGCAGAAAGTTTTGCGTGAGGGCGGTTTTTCAGATTTTCGGACCTACTACGATTACGTTGTCAATGATCCCAGTGGTCAGGCGCTGCTGACCATGGTGGACCGGATCTCAACAAACCACACGTTTTTTTTCCGTGAAAAGGAACACTTCGACTTTTTCCGGACAACGGCGCTGCCGCGGATTGTTGAAATGATCAAGCGCAAAGGACAAAAAAGTCTCAGAATCTGGTCCGCCGGTTGCTCGTCGGGGGAGGAGCCTTATACACTGGCGATTGTAATAAGCGACTACTTCGGTGAGAGCTTGTCCGGAATTGACGCAGGAATCCTGGCCACCGACATTTCCGTCACCGCCTTGGAAAAAGCCAAGACCGGGGTTTATACAAAGGAACAGATTGCGAGGGTACCGCCGATGTACCGGCAGCGTTACTTTATCCATTTGCAGCGAAACTCTTACGCAGTCCAGCAGTCCATTAAGGATCTGGTCCTGTTCCGGCGGCTGAACCTGATGCGCAAAGACTACCCGTTTAAGGAACGTTTTCACGCGATATTCTGCCGCAATGTCATGATCTATTTTGACTATAAAACCAGGCAGGAACTTTTGGAGCGTTTCCACCGGTACATGGAACCCGGCGGATACTTAGTAATTGGTCAGTCCGAATCCATTAGCCGGTCATCCACTTTGTACAGGTATATATGCCCGTCTATTTACCAGAGAGTTTGACTATTCGGGGGAGAGACTATGAGAAGAATTAAAGTACTGGTCGTTGATGACTCCGCATTGGTACGGGATATTCTTGCGCAGGGACTGGCTATGGACCGGGAGATAGAGGTAGTCGGCGTAGCCGGCGACCCCTATGCGGCCCGCGACAAGATCATTAAGCTCAGGCCGGATGTGCTTACCCTCGATATAGAGATGCCGCGAATGGACGGCGTGGAATTCTTGCGCCGCTTGATGCCGCAGTACCCGCTGCCGGTGGTGGTCGTAAGCGCGCTTACGAAAAAGGGAAGCGCCCTTACGATTGCGGCTTTTGAGGCGGGAGCAGTCGATGTTGTGACTAAACCCAGCGTGGATATCGCGCGTGGACTCAGCGCCATGCTGGGAGAGCTGCGGACCAAGGTAAAGATTGCTGCCGCGACCAACGTCAGCGCCTGGAAAGCGAACCGCCGTTCCGTTCCCGAGCCGGTTAAGATTGAGAACAAAGCGCTGGCCGAGTCAACGGACAAAGTAATTGCTATTGGGGCTTCCACCGGCGGCACGGAGGCGATTCGCCGGATACTGCGGGTTTTCCCCGCAACCGTGCCGGGTGTGGTGGTAGTGCAGCATATGCCCGCCGGGTTCACCAGGCACTTCGCCGAGAGCCTCAACGAAGTCTGCATGATGGAGGTGAAAGAAGCACAAACCGGGGACAGGGTAATGCCGGGACGGGCATTAATCGCCCCTGGGGACCGTCATATGAAGGTGCGTCGCTCCGGCGGTATTTACCTGGTGGATTGTCAAACCGGAGAAAAGGTATGCGGTCACTGCCCTTCCGTGGAAGTGCTGTTTCAATCGGTGGCACAGCAAGTAGGACCCAACGCGATCGGCGTGATTCTAACAGGTATGGGGAGTGACGGGGCAGACGGGTTGCTGGCTATGCGGCGGGCCGGGGCCAGGACCATCGCTCAGGACGAAGCCACATCGGTAGTCTTTGGCATGCCGAAGGTGGCATACGAACGCGGCGGGGCGGAGTTCCTGCTGCCTTTGAACGCTATACCGAAAACGATTATTGATTTGCTCGCCGGGGAAAGAAAATGAAATGTAATACAATTAGTCCTATCAAACTGGTTAACGTTGGCGTTGGTGAGATCGGGGTTTCTAACTTACCTGGTCATGTGCTGAAGACATACGCACTGAGTTCCTGCGTGGCAATCGTGACTCTTGCACCGCGCCAGCGAGCGGTGGGGCTTGCACACGTAGCTCTGCCGGAGTCAGGCTTGGACCGGGAGTTGGCTTCGCAAAAGCCGGGTTATTTTGCGGATACATGTATCCAGGCGCTTATGCAAGCAATGGCCAGGTACGGCTGCCGGCCCAAAGACTTGCTTGTCAAGCTGATAGGGGGAGCAAGTCATTTGGACCCCTACCTGAGGTTTGACATAGGCAAACGGAACCTGCTGGCAATAAAGGAGCATCTCGCCCGGTATCAACTAGACGTTGTCGCGGAAGAGACCGGGAACGGTATAATCAGAACTGTTACGGTAATCGTTGACACCGGAACTGTGCTTGTATCGTCTCCGGGTAAGGGGCAGTGGGAGATATAGTTTAGAGACAACAGTTGTGTGCTGAAGCGGAAGGAGTGAAATCAGCGGCGCTTTAAAGTGAAAGCGGTGTATTTTTTTCGGCGTGAAAGATATCACTGAGGGAGTGGATAAGAATGCGTAAGATTAAGGTTTTAATAGTTGACGACTCGCCGCTGGTGCACAAGTTGATAGCCAAGGCTCTTCCCGGCGACTCTTTTGAGGTGTGCGGTTTAGCAAAAAACGGGCGGGAGGGGCTGGAGCTCTACGGTGATCTCCACCCGGACGTGGTTACTATGGACATCACCATGCCGGTTATGGACGGCCTGACCGCAGCCCAGGAGATTCTAGCAAGAGACGGTCGGGCCAGGATTATAATGCTTACCTCCCGCGGGGACAAGGAGTCTGTCGAGAAGGCGAAGGCCCTGGGTATCGACGCCTTTATCCAAAAACCGTTTGCCCCCGATCAGTTGCTAAAAACGATTCAAAGACTAACTTTGGAGGATTAGAGTTATGGGTCACGATAATTACATTAGTCATTTTACCGCCGCCTTTAAAGAGAACATTATAGCAATGACAGGTTTGGACTGCACGCCGGGTGAAGCAAGGCCTCAAACGAGAACATTCGCCTCGGAGGGCGTGGCGGTGCTGATCGGCGTCACCGGCACGAGACCGGGGATTATTATACTCGATACCAGCAGGGAAATCGCGCGGAGACTGTCCGAACTGATCAATCAAGAGGAGTACTCCCTGGAAGACGAGTTTGTTTTATACACGGTTGCCGAGTTTGCGAATGTGGTTTCCGGCCACGCCATCTCGCTGATAAACGACCTTCACGCACTCCACCTCGACCTCACGCCGCCCAGCATCTTCGTCGGTGACAAACTTAAAATTACGAGTACAAAAATACGTCCGGAGGTAGTAGAGATAAACACGCCCATTGGCAAAATGTCCCTCACAGCAGGGTTTGAGAGGGGTATGTAGCTTGGATGCGAAACTTTACGCCCCATTTGTCAGTGTTTTTTTTGAAGTGCTGCCCCAGTTCGGTTTCAATGAGGTAAAGCGGGGAGAACTGAAGCTCAAGGACAAACTGACGACGGCATTGGGTGTAACAGCACTGATCGGGCTTTCGAAGGATGTGCGCGGAAACGTAGGGTACAGCATGTCCCTGGATACCGCGCAGTCGGTCGCCGGAAAGATGATGGGGATGCCGCCGGTGGCGGAGTTCGACCAGATGGCTCAGAGTGCAATCGCCGAACTGGCTAATATCCTTACCTCCAGCGTGGTGATAGCTTACGAAAAACAGAACCTCATTGTTGCCATCTCTCCTCCCGCCTTAATAACCGGAGAAAACGTAACCGTGATGAGTCAGGTAAACACGCTTGCTATCCAGATCTTTACGGACGCAGGGCTGATCGAGGTTAACGCAAGCCTCGATGCTGCAGCTTCAATCTCTTAGTCGCATACGGTGTGACCGGCAGATCAGTGGGCGGCATCCGGTAAATCGTTATGGGAGGTGAAAAATACCAAAATTAGAAATCCGTACAGGTTGCTGTACAGCGAATGTCCCACGGCTGAGTGGGGTAAAAAAACCAAAAAGCGGCTTGCATCTCTTGGTTGTTAGTTAATACTGTCGAACAGGAGGCGAAAAAGGTGTTTAAGACGGTGAAAATGGGACCCAAAATAATGCTTGCACTCTGTACGGTCGCGGTGATTGCAGTAGTAATCGGCCTGATAGGTTACAGGGGGATGGGCACCACAATGGAAAGGTACGACCTGACCGCTTGGAATACGCTGCCCGGGACCCAGGCCGCATTTACCATACAAGAGTTGCAGATGGACATCCTTGGGGCAGAGCGAACACTTCTGATTCCGGATATTGACAAGTCGGTCGCGGACAGCCAGCTTGAAACAATCAATGATGCTTGGCGAGAGATAGACAGTGCTTGGAAGACTTACGAATCTATCAGTCTTACTGCTAAAGGCCAAGAAATGTGGCAGAAGTTCGTTCCCGCCTGGGAGGTCTGGAAGAACGACCACCAGGAATTTATGAAGCTGTACCAGCAGTACGCTGAGAGCGGCGATAAAAAGATTTACGCTGCGCTGAAGTCGCACGCATTTGGTAAGGAGGCCGAGTCTCTAGAGGAGTCCGAGACCTTGCTCGGTGAGATCATAAGTCTTAACGCCAAGCAGGCCGAGGCGGACATGGAGCAGGCTGACCGTGCGGACCTATCGTCCAGGAGGTTATTAATCGGGGCGATTGTCGCTGGTTTGGCGGTCTCGCTCCTCCTGGGAATTTTCTTCTCCAAGAACATCGCCGGTATCATATCGGGGCTGCTTAATGAAACCAAACGGGTAAGCCAATCCGTAGTGTTAGGACACCTTGGTGCGCGCGGGGATGCACAGAAGGTTAACTTCGAGTTCAGGGAAATCATTAAGGGGATGAACGACATTCTGGAGTCGATGGTCGGCCACTTTGACGCCGTGCCAACGCCCCTTATGGTCATCGACAGGGAGTTTAATATACAGTACATGAACAGGGTAGGTTTAGACCTTCTCGGTTTGAGCAGGCAGCAAGTAATCGGCACCAAATGTTACAACCATTTCAAGACGTCCGACTGCAATACAGCCAACTGCGCCTGCGCCCAGGCGATGCAGTCCGGGCAGAAAGCTTCCCGCGAGACCGACGCGCACCCGCGCGGCATGGACCTTGATATTGCGTATTCCGGTGTTCCCATTAAGAACACGGAGGGGCAGACCGTCGGGGTGCTTGAAATTGTCGTGGACCAGACCGCAATCAAGAAAGCCGCGCGGGTGATGGAGAAGCTGGCCGCGTACCAGGAGCATGAAGTCGAAAAACTGGTAGTCAGCCTCGGTAAGTTGGCCAAGGGCGACCTGCAGATTCAGACCTCGGTCGCCGCTACCGATGAGGACACCAAGGCCATAGGCCAGAACTTTTCAAAGATCAACAGCAGCCTAGAAGATACGGTTAAGGCGATCAACCTGATGGCTGCAGATGTAAATACCCTTGCGGAAGCAGCAATAGGAGGGCAGTTGGATAAGCGCGCCGACGCTTCAAAGCACGGTGGTGAATACGGAAGGATAGTCGAAGGTATTAACAAGACACTTGACGCTGTGATCGCGCCTGTAAACGAAGCCGCAGCATGCTTAAAAGAAATGTCCAGGGGCAACCTCGACGTAGCGGTTACGGGCGACTACAAGGGTGACCATGCCGTCATGAAGAACGCGCTGAACACAACCGTCGAGGCGCTGAACGAAATCCTCGGCCAGGTGGCGATTGCGGTAGACCAGGTTGCCGGCGGGTCGCAGCAGATCGCCAGCTCCAGCCAGGCGCTGTCGCAGGGCGCGTCCGAATCAGCGAGCACCCTTGAGGAAACAGCCTCCTCCATGCAGGAAATAACCGCCCAGACCAAGCAGAACGCGGAGAACGCCGCCCAGGCCAACCAGCTTGCCACCCAGACGCGGGCCAGCGCCGAGAAGGGCAACGAACAGATGAGCGAGATGGTCA
>JBFLWY010000088.1:0-6410 GCA_040757355.1 Bacillota bacterium
AAGGGGCGAGGCAAGCTAAAGCTTTTCCCTTTAGAAACAGTATAAGTGTTCCGAACCGTTGGAGAAGGCGAAAGAGTAGATTGCATGACTTCCCCGAAGACAAGGGGACGAGGTTTTAAAGGCGAATGTTAAGGTTTTACCAACTTTTAATGATGAGCAATGTGGCATTCCTTATTGTACCAGTGACTTTCCTGACTTGAGTTTCATTCAAGAAGGTCATCCGACTTCAGTTTCACATGTAATGACCCTTCGTGAACATGTCTTTGTTATAGTACCCAAAACTATCCTACCTAACTTAGACTGGCGTTCGCCGGTCTTTGAATGTGGACGGCATCTGATCGGCTTTGACGGCACGGCACTGATGTTATTGGAGCTTTTTAATCTGGAGATGGGAATTTAGACGGACGATTAGACATTCGACGGCATTGAAGTACTGCCGGCTTGCCTGGAGGAAGGGTACTAGAGTCTGATAGCGGCGGGCGAGCCAGCTTTTCGTACCGCTTTCCTGGGGCCAGTTCTGCATGCTGCCGCAAAAATGGCTGGTGCGGGAGGGCCGGGAAAGTGGGTGAAAGTTTAGAGGTACCGTACAGCAGCGAACTGGGGTTACAGGTAAGTAACGGTTGCTTTCCGTGTGGAGGTGTGCGATGCGTAAGATCAAAATGATTTTGTTAGGAATTATCCTGGGTGGGCTGTTAGGTGGGATTGCCACAATATGGTTCTGCGCATGGCCGTTTATTCGTGAACCTGTATATAGCCGGCTGGGTTACTATATGACATACCTTCCGGCTGTCATTGCCTTAACATGCGCTATAATCGGTGCATTGATTGCTGTTTCGTATTCTAAGAAAAATGACACTTACTGGTAAGCAATCGGGTTAGGGTTCTATTAGTTGAAAAATATAGTTGTCAGTGGCCTATCAGTTAACTGAAGGAGGAGGGTATGTTCGATGTTTCAGAAAGCAGTTAAATGGTGTTTAGCACTGGTTATCGTAAGGAAGCCAAGAGTGACGGCTTCGGGTTTATCATCATTACTGATCACGAAGACGGGATTAACGAAAAGTGGAACGAATACGTCGGGCAGTGCAACGACGCACAGAGCAAGCGCAGGATTCCAGTCCTTCCCGGCGTAGAAATAGCGGTAAAGGATGACGAGGGTCATGCTTTGGGTTACGTCATGAACGAAAACGCCGCTTCAGTGCCACACAACCAGTCGCTTCAGCCCCAGGCTCTCATTGATGCGATAAACGACCATAACCCGCCAAATTCTTTTGCCGTAATCGCTCATCCCAACGGGCACCCGTCGTTCCCCGGTTACTGGAACCTGAGCAGTTTCCGGGCGATAGAATTGTTAAGCGCAGAGTATACTGCTGAACCCGAAACAATCAGTCAGTGGTTCAGCCTCCTGCGGCGCGGGCTTTCTTCGACTCTGTCGAACGGGAAGTTCGTGGTAGGCCTTGGGAACTCAGATCGACACTCTCGTATTATAGACCCTCAGGACATTACCTGCAACTGGATTTACACCACGTCTTATTCTTCCTACAATAGAAACGCCATATGGGACGCCATCCGTTCCGGCCGGGTAAGCGCTTCGGGGAGAGGGGACCTTGGGTGCTTTTCCATAAATAATGCACCGCAGGGAGGTGTTATCCGCGCAACCGCAGGGGGGACGCTTTCGTGGAAATTGGTTCAAAAACCGGTTCCAAACCAGTATAATGCCCGGAAGTGCATGAAGATCACCGTCTACGATAAGCATCAGAATATAATCAAGACCTTTGTTAACCCGAGCAAGGAAGAAATATACTTCAATACAGTCGCTCCTAAAGAAGACAACTTCTATGTTGTAAAGTTCGACTTCGACTATGATTTTGGCTTTGGGCATAGTGAAGTATGGACAAACCCCATTTTTGTCGATGTTATTGAGCCGCCGCTGGACCTTATTTTCGTAATCGACACCACCGGCAGCATGTGGGACGATATAGATAACGTCAAATCCTCGGCTACTGAGATCGTGAATACGATTGATTCCAAGACCTCGGATTACCGGATCGCAGTTGTGGATTACAGGGACTTTCCTACATATCCATACGGAGGAAGAGAGGACTACCCGTACCATGCGGTTTTGCCCTTTTCTACCGATAAGACCGCCATCATTAACGCTATTCAAAGCTTATCCCTCGGGTGGGGAGCTAATTGGAAGGAGTCCGTCAATTCTGCCCTGATAAGGGCGATATACACAGAAGGTCTTGGGGCGTGGCGGGACGGAGTCAAAAAAGCCGTTATCCTGATGGGTGATGCGCCGGGCCACGACCCTGAGCCTTTCACCGGCTATACGCGGAGTTCAGTGGTCGCGGCTGCCGAAGCTGTAGACCCGGCGGTGATTTACGCCATTGCCATTAGTGGCTATCGAGATACTTACGAATACTTTTCAAGTTTAGCTACCGAGACGGAAGGTAAGGTCTTTACTGCTCCGGCGGCAAAGGACGTGGTTGCCGCAATTTTGGAAGCCATAGAGGAAATCGTCGAGCCTCCGGGAAACAGCCCGCCCGACTGCAGCGGCGCTGTAGCCAGCCTGTCACAACTGTGGCCGCCCAACCACAAGATGGAGGCCATTCAGATACTGAACGTGACTGACCCGGACGGCGACCTTGTAACCATAACTATTACCGGTATCACCCAGGACGAGCCGGTAAGTGGGTTAGGTTCGGGTGATACCGCGCCGGATGGCTCCGGGATAGGGACCGATATGGCGTGGGTGCGTGCGGAGAGGGACGGCGGAAGTAACGGAAGTGTTTACCGGATCTCTTTTATCGCAAGCGACGGTAGAGGCGGGGAGTCTTCCGCAAGCGTGTTGGTGGGTGTGCCACACGACCAGGGGGTGAACACGGTCTGCGTTGACGACGGCCAACTGTACGATTCTACAGTTCCGTAAAGATAAGCAACGGCGTGAAAGAAAAAGATGGCCGGCTGAAAGTCGAACTATACATCGAGAGGGGTTTTGAGCATAACAGAAGAGCCTTCGAGCTGTTGCGCGCCCAACAGCACGAAATAGAAAAAGAGATGGGGCAGCCGCTCTCTTGGGAGGAGTTGCCCAAGGCGCGGAGGGTAGCGGTTTATACCGAGGGGAAGATAGAGGATCCGCCGGAGCGTCTCGGTCAACTTCAGGATTGGGCGGTAGAAGTGTTGGGCCGGTCTATTGAGGTGTTTTACGAATTGCGTTAAATTTTATTTTATGTTATATTTTCACACTGGTAAAGCAAAGGAGGGTAGTGTATGAAGGTGAAGGTTTCGGGGCGGGGGCAGATTTGCTTGCCCGCTGTTTTCCGGAAACGTTTCAAGATTGCCGCCGGCAACGTTTTGGAGGTTTTGGAAAGCGGGGGAAGCCTGGTGTTGTGCCCGCTCCGGGGGAAAAAGGACAGAAAAGAAACGGCCGCTTTGCTTGAGCGGACGGCTGGCGCATGGAAGCACATAACCAGGGACGGAGCAGAAATCATACGGGAGCTACGCCAGGGGAGCACGCGTGATGTCTGGGGAGATTAAGCCGGTCTTGATAGATACTGACGTTTTCATCAACCATCTCCGCGGCCGGGTACAGGATACCTATTTTTTAAAGAGGGTTTGGATAATCTCAGACGGGTTGATTTAAGTAGTCCCGTAGCACAACTGGCCGGAAAATTGATGGGGAAGTTTCGCAAAAGCCATGGTCTGGAAATGCCCGACGCTATTATCGCTGCTTCTGTCCTTGTTTGCAATGCCGTTTTAGCTACCGGGAATGCGCGGCATTATTCTTTTATACACGGGTTGTTATCGACATCGCCTGATGTATTTGTACCGCCGGAAAAAGCCCGGGGTCCGGACGGGAACCATTGCTGAGGTATCCCTGGACGAGATGGCGGCTGTAAAAGCCGGCGGTTTTATTTGGGATTAAAGGGGGATACGCTCCGCATTACTTAAAATCGGAGCGGCCGGCCTTTCAGATTGTTGACTATTTTGCTCCTAACACCCCCGCCGATCAAACTCGGTTCTCAACTTAACCATCATCTTCGTCGTAACTTCCATCCGCAGTCTCGAGCGGCATTTCTTCAAGTGACGTTGTTTCGACCGCCGGTTCTTCCCGGTAGAGATACTTAAGATCAAGGTATTCCAAGGTGTAGCGGATTTTCGTTCGGAGCCGCGCGTATCTGGTCAACTCCAAGATTTGTTCCAGATCCGCCTCGGGTTCCCAGCCGTATGCGCGGCCGTGCAGGTCCTGCACCGCGCCGAGACACCGCCGGACGTCCGCTTTAGGCAGCGCTTCAAGGGTAACGGTCTCCTGTAGAAAGGAGTTCAGGACCCGTTTTGCCTGTTCCGCCTTCCGCGGTTCGCCTTTGGCAATCAGCCGCGCGGGAATCTCATCCACGTCCGGACGCCGCGCCCGCAGCAGTATATCCGGCCAGAAACGCGACGCTACGCTGAAAACGGGATAGACCGAAGACAGTGCATCGGCGCTTTGCGGAAAGGTAAATCTGCTGAGGTTGTAAAAAGCGTTTGCCCGCGCAAGCAGGCTCAAGGTACCGGTGAGTTCAAGTTCGTCGAAGAGCAGGACCCAGCCGGCAAACCCCCGCTTCTTGATCAGGTGGGCCATCAGCCGGAAATAATCCCAGGCATGATCGGCCGGCTTGAACCGGTCGATTTTCGCAGGCCGGCCGAAGTTCAGCCGGTGCATGGATTTCAGTTGGCTTACCGGGAGCCATTCACCGTTGAGGTCCCCGCTGAGAAGATACTGGTGGAACGGGTCATTTGTATTAAAGTAGTTCTGCAAGATGTAGAATATCTTCGGGTGTAACTCCTGCCGGGCAAACTCGAGTATTTCTTCACTTAACGCACTTCCGGACCGGATATCACGCAGGAGGGCTTCCATCCCCGGTTCCTCAGCGCGGGGAAGATACGTTGCACAGGCCACCTTCGGATACACCCTGTCCATCCGGTTAAAAGGAGTCTCTTTGCTTAACACCACGAAACTTACCACAAAACCGCGTTCCTGCGCGAGGTTAAAGATGGTGTTCAGGCAGTGTGTTTTACCTTCCCCGTAGTCGCCCCGCAAAATCAAGAACCGCACGTTCCGTCCCCGGGCGACGGCGTCGAGGTCTTGCTGCACCTGTTCCAAAAGCCCTTCCCGGCCGTAGGAAAAGATGGTCGACAGCCTTCGTGATGCCACACCGGACCGCAGCGCTTCGACTATGCCCAAAGCCTCGTAGTTCTCCACACTATGACACCTCCTTCTGTACTGCAACGGGCTCGGGTAACAGGCCTGCATCAAGATCGATAAGGTCGCTGAAAGGGTTGAGCCGGCTTCCCCGCACCTCTTTTTGGATGCGCAGCCACAGGGCTTTGTAAGACTCAAGCCCCGCCTGCCTGTCGTCCATCAGTTCCCGTCCGAGTATTCCGCCACCAGGCTGTCAAGGTCCAACTCCCAGACCGCCGCCTGGTAAATATTGCCCAATACATTCACTTTGGCGATGGCGCGGGCGTCAAGGTATGCTGTGGCGTAACCGGACTGTGCAGCCGCCCGTTTTAGTTCCCGCAAAAACCGTGATGCTTGAGGGCAGTCCCGTGACGTCACCAGTTTCACCTTGCTGCCGCCGGCCTGGATATACCCGTCGAGGTACTCCCTGGTCGCAGCGGGTATCCTCAGTGTGGAAAGAAGCGTCCCCTAAATACCGCGCTGCTCCGGGATTTTCTCGATTACTACCGGTTGAAATGTCCCGCCTGCAAAGAACCATTGCAGGTACAGAGAGGCCGTTACGGTTTATTTGCCGGGTGCAGCGGCTTTCAGGCAACCGGTTGCAGGCATACGGTTTCTTTAAGCAGCCTGCTGCGTGGTCCCGACTCTTGAAGAGCCGGCTTGTCTTTTGTTCAATAGTTCGCACCGGTAATAGCGGTCAATCGGCGCCGTCGGAGCGTTAAAAAATAGTGCCTGACGTAGCCTGGCGTACGGATTCACTTTCATCCTGCCGCGGCTAGGTAAAAGTTAACGGTGTGGACATCGATTTTGATGTTCCCCCTGTTATCGAAAGCGGCCGGACTTTGGTCCCGCTCCGAAAAATTGCGGAGGCTTTGGGATGTAGCGTTAAGTCGCGGGGAAGCCGAAATAACTGAACACTTTTTTCGTCAATCCAATAGATATCTATCTCAGGTTAGAATATAATAAAATCAGAAAGTTAAACTTTATTAGATGGGGATGATGAAGATGTTGGTGGAATTATAACAAAAATCCCAAGTGACTATTCCCAGTGAATTGGTGAAGAAACTTAAGCTTAAGCCCGGCGATAAATTGGAAGTCGAAGAAAAGGACGGTTGCCTGATTATTACCCCCGTTGAGGTTATTCCGCGGGCTCAAATGTGGTTTTATTCTAAGGAATGGCAGGCGGATG
>JBFLWY010000089.1:0-5506 GCA_040757355.1 Bacillota bacterium
GGAAGGTTTATGTACACAACAACCAGATATACGTGTCCGATACCGCAAACCACCGGGTGGTGGTCTTCGACTATAACGGCCGCTACCTCCGCAAGTTCGGCGACACCGGCGACGAAAAGACCCGGCTGATGTACCCTTACGGGATAGCCATAGTTGGCAGCGAGATTTATGTCGCCGACGCCGGCCTTAGCAAAGTAGCGGTGTTCGATCTCAACGGCAAGTTCAAGCGTTACTTCGGTGAAAAAGTGTTGGGGAAACCGGTAGAAGCGGTCTACTACAAGAACAAGCTGTACTTTACGGATGTAGGCCGGCAACAGGTAGTGGTGTTGGACCTTTCCGGGAAAGAAGTCCTCACAATCGGCAAGTACGGGAGGAGCGGGGCCGGCGAGTTCTACTACCCGCAGTCTCTGGCCATTACCCCGGACGGACGCATTCTGGTGACCGACACCAACAACAGCCGCGTCCAGGTTTTTGACGCCAACGGCAAGTTTCTTGAAATGTGGACGGGCGACGTTTCAAATGGACAAGGATTCTTCGCCGCCCCCTCGGGTGTCGCCGTTGACAAAAAGGGCAATGCGTACATCGTCGACCCGTTCTGCAAGTGGGTAAGGGTAATGGATAAAAAAGGAGAACCGGCGGGAGTCGTCCAGCAAGTGGGCAGGCAAGAAGACCGGGATACCATGTCGCTTCCCACCGGGGTCCACGTTGACGACAATCAGCGTCTTTACGTTGCGGATTACGGCACCTCCCGCATAGTTATTTACGACCTTAAGTAGAGGGTTACCTCCCCATGTGGGGATGACAATAAAGAAGTGCCGGAAAGGAGGTGAACATCATGACTAAGGCAAAATTCGGCATAGTAATTGCAGTAGCAGTGGTGTGTTCGCTGGCCTTCGCTGCGCCGGCCCTCGCCTGGACCCACGGGAATTTTAGCGCCACTACGGACGCCTGTGCCGGCTGCCACGTGGCGCACGCCGCCCAGGCGCCGAAGCTGTTGAAGACCGGCCCGACTCAGACCCAGTTCTGCTTCATGTGTCACGGTGACGGTTCCGTCAGCGCTCCCTACGATGTAAAGGACGGGTTTACCAGCATTAACAGAGGGACCGACAAGGTAGCCTCCACGGCCGGCGGCTTTGTTCGGCAGTGGGTAAGCGGAGCCGTTTACAATGATGTAACGTCTCGGCACAACGTCTGGGGGCTCGTGGGCGAAACCGGTTACACGATTAACGAAGCGACTAAACAACTTGCCATCCCGGGCGGTGTCAACGCGTTCACCGGGGACGGCTTTGTCTGCGGCTCCTGCCACGACCCGCACGACGGCGGTACAACGCCAACCAGTGGTTACATTACCGGTAGCGCCACCAGCCCGAACCCGCGGCTGCTGCGCCGGGCCATCACCGTGCAGGACGGAACTTACAACGACCTCTACGTATCGTTTAAATTCTCCAGCGTAGGGACCTTTACTTACGGTGATCCGCCGGTTGACTCGGAGGTCTATAAGGTGGATGAATATGTCTCCGGCAGCACCCGCTGGTGCGGTTCTTGTCACAACAAGTTCATGGCGCCGACGAACTCCGGGCACCAGAAATACTACGACATGTACCGCCACGCGTTCGGCGTCCAACTCGACCCAAGCTATGGGTATGTGAGAAGTGGCACTTACAGACTTCCGGCCGACACAACCTTCGCCGGTACACCGCTGGAACTGGGGGCCGACAAAACGGAGGGCACTGCAGACGACGTGCTGGCGTGCCTGACCTGCCACCGCGCCCACAGCACCACGGCCCAGGCGGCCGGCTGGGCGTCGAACTGGCCGCGCTCGGAGGGCGGCACCAGCAGCACCTCGGCGCTGTTGAGAATGGACAACCGCGGCGTGTGTTTCAACTGCCATGTGGTGACCGAAAATGGTACGGTCCAGTACAACTTGCCGACGCCGTAATATCAGCTATTTGGCATCCTCGGTTGAGTTGCAACCGCCACGATGCAGGGAAGTACAACTTACCGATACCATAACCTCAGCAGCATACGCAGTAACTCGACCTATTCTCAGGGAGGGGTAACGCTCTTACCCCTCCCTGAACCTGAAAACCTAAATGCCGGTAGTTTATCTTACCGGTAGTTTTTTGGTCCCTTTTATTTCCTGATTTTGACAGCTTTGTTAAATGTCGGAATTTCGCGTATACTTGAGCTTTGTGTCGAAAGATTAGCTGGGCCTCCATGCCAGTAGTTCAAACAAGAAACCGTTCCGGCCCAGCATTTAAAAGGGCTTGTTTCAAACCGTCTGGGATTTGTCTTTAATGCCGGAGGCGGGCGTAAAAAAGTTAGAATGAAAAACACACGCCCACATCAGTGGCCTCAGTTGCGGTGCTTTGGAACCATCATGTATGTCGAAAAGTCTCGTTAACTAATTCTTGAAACTACCAACGCACTGAACTATATTTATTGTTATAGAGACCTTTAAGAACTCTTCGTCGCCCATTTGTCACCCGGAGCCTAAAATTGTCCGTAATGCCGGAGGGGAAGGGGGTGAAAAGTTCAGATGAGCAAGATGAGATTGTATTTGGCGCTGGCGGTAGCGCTGGTCACCAGCTTGGCCTTCGCTGCGCCTGCCTTCGCCATGACCCACGGAGGTTTTTCCGCCACTACCGACGCCTGCGCCGGCTGCCACGTCGCCCACGCCGCCCAGGGCGCGAAGCTGCTCAAAGATAACACGCAGACCCACTTCTGCTTCCTCTGCCACGGCGACGGCGGCACGAGCGCGCCGTACGACATTAAGGACGGTATAACTTACTCGTATTCCGGCAGCACCAAGACCGCCGTCTACCCGTCCACCGCCGGCGGTTTTGTGCATCAGTGGGTTGATGACGGCGACAATGTCTTAGAAGCCGACGAGCTTAAAAATCTAACCTCGCGCCATAACGTCTGGGGGTTCGTTTACGGTGACGAGAGTGGCGATGTGCAAGAAACGAGCAATATCTACTACTGGATCCCGGGAAGCACCAATCAGTTTACAGGCAGCGGCTTCGTCTGCACCTCCTGCCACGACCCGCACGCCGGCGGCCGGACGCCGGACGCCAACGGCATCATCACCGGTAACCCGCGGCTGCTCCGGACAACTCTCTTTGGCGAAAACGTTGCCGTTGTTTCGTTCAAAATGGAAACCGTTAGCACGTTTACTTACAAGGGAGTGAGTTCCAGCGTCTTTAGGGTGATCGAGTATAAAGGCGGGAGTACTCTATGGTGCGGCGCCTGCCACGACAAGTTCCAGACTGACGATTCCGGTATCGTCCCAGGCGCAGGCCATGCCACAGAGTATCTGGGTATGTGGCGCCACCCGATGAATGTACATGTCATTCCGCCGCCTTCCCCGCCCGATTTCAACGGCAGCATTGCTACGGGCACGCCGCCAGAAATAAAACATACTAATAGGTTGGTTAGACCAGATACCAGAATCTTAGGATGCCTGACTTGCCACCGGGCGCACAGCGCCACGGCAGCCAAGGCCGGGTGGGCCACAAGCTGGCCGCGCGACGCCACCGACCCGGCCACAGGAAAGGTACAGGGCGAGACCTCGGCGCTGCTGCGGATGGATAACCGGGGCGTTTGCTGGAACTGCCACCGCGACGGAAAGTACAACTGCTGGCAGGATACGCGCGTTGACTGTTCCAAGTGCCATCCCGGTAAGCATGAAACAGAGGGAATTACCTGTACTCTCTGCCACCTTTAGATTGGATTAATTTTCAATCTGCCAGGGGATGCAGGAAGGCCCCAGGAGAATGTACCACCCACGGGCGTTCGTGCTTGTAGTTGCTGCAAAAAGCATACAGCTGACCGCGTTCCGAGGGCGGCACCAGCAACACCTCGGCGCTGTTCAACGAAATAATCTCCGGTTTCAGAAAACTGGCTTACTGAAGGGTAGCGGGAAGGCACAGCGAAAAAAACATAATCGGGTGCCTTCCCGCCCCATTTAACCCTAAACGAGCTATGCAGTGCGTATTATTATTACAAGGGCAAGTATTCATAATAGCTAACTCGGTGCGGGGGAAATCTTAGAATAATCTTGATGCGGATTTCTTTTCAGAAAGCAGGATTTGGACGGTTATCCGTTGAAATATAATAGTTGCACTAAAAAGCTAAAGGAGCCTGATTGTGGCTGACCGCACCCGGTACCGGCTGATAGCTATAGGTGTTGCGGTTGCAATTCTATTAATCGCTGCCGGGAGCTGGTTTTTAAGTTATCGCGATAAGAAAAGCCACCCGGTACTGACGCAGGAGAATTTGCCCGAAAAGGTTGTACAGGTGATTGCCGGCAAACCGGAGGTAGCGCTCCGTACTCCGATCGACGTTACGGTAGCGCCTAACGGGCAAATCTTCGTAGCTGATGCCGGAAATAACGGCATACAGATGTTTTACCCGTGGGGAAGGCCCAGAGGCTTCTTCGGAAGCGGGAAGATTGGGTTCACCTACCCCAATACCGTAGTCGTTGACGCGAACGGCCGGTTGTATGTCGGCGAATTCGCCAGCGGGCAAATAAGGGTGTTCTCCCCAAAAGGAGAACTCAGGCAGACCATAGACGCAAGGACCACGGGAGTGCCGTTGCAGCCGCTCGACCTTGCCATTGACGCTGAAGGCCGCCTTTATGTTGCGGATAGAGGGGGAGCAATTTACGTCCTTAATAAGAAAGGGGAGCTTTTACGTCAAATAAGGCAAGTCGCAGCCGAACCGGCAACGTTTTCATACCCCAACGGGATTGCGGTTGACGAGGCGGGAAATGTCGCTGTCTCGGACAGCGGAAACCGCCGGGTGCTCCTTTTCGGCGCTGACGGGAAGTTCTTAAAGGTGATCGAAAGCGGGCAGATGACGCATCCCCGGGGTATCAGCTTCTGGGGTAAAGAGTTGGTCCTGGTGGCGGATACGTTCAGGAACCGCCTTCTGGCCTTCGACAGAGAGGGGAAGCTAGTTAAAAGCATCAAGGCCGAAAACGAGCCAAGTCTCTCCTATTCAGTATTGAACGGCCTTACGGTCTCCGGAGACAGGGTGTACGTAACAGACCGGACTCATAACGTCGTCCTGGTTTTCGGCCGGGATTAATAAGTGGCGGGAGGCAGCACTATGCCGGGAGAAAAACGCCTTCTTCTTATTGTTTTTCTATTAATGGTTGCCCTTATGCTTTCAGTAATGACCAATAACTACCTGACGTATGCTGTCAGCGAAGATACATATGGGAGCATACCGGATAGCACTGACGAGGACCCGGCTCCCTCCGGGGGTGACGGCTTCGCGCCTTCAGGGCCGGACACCGATCCCCCGTCGCAGCCGACCGGCCTTACCGTCACTGACCCCGGGACCGGTGACGCTCTTTGCCTGCGGTGGAATACTAATACCGAAGAGGATCTTTTAGGATACCGTGTTTACCGGTCAGTCAGCTCGGAAACCTATGCGCCGCCGGACGAATCTTACCAGCGGCTCGGCAGCGGTTCGGTCGATACAGCGGATACAGACTATA
>JBFLWY010000090.1:0-5393 GCA_040757355.1 Bacillota bacterium
AGAAGGTCTCTCCTCCAAAGCTCAAAAAGTCCTATTGAGTGCTGGGCATTTAAGCTCAATGAAGGTCTGTCCTTCAAAGGGCAAAAAGTCCATTGAGTGCTGGGTCGTGAACGACTCCCTTGAAAATCGTTCGACAGTTCACAGTTTCGGCTTAAGGTGATGGACCTTTAGGGTCCACAAGGTCCATCAATTTCAGCTTAACTTTGAACGTCGAACTTCTCTAAAGCATCCCCTTAGTCGACGGTACGCCTTTTGCCCGACTGTCCAGGGCCACAGCATCCCCCAGTGCACGCCCGCAGGCTTTAAAAAGCGCCTCGCAGATGTGGTGCGTATTGCGCCCGCTAAGGACGTGGAGGTGCAGCGTAATGCCGGCATTAACCGCAAGCGCACGGAAGAATTCCGGCAACAGTTCAGTATCAAAATCCCCGACGCGCGGCGCAGGCAGGTCGCCGTTAAAAACCAGGTGTCCCCGCCCGCTGATGTCCACCGCCGCCAGGGCAAGAGCCTCGTCCATCGGCACAACCGCGTGTCCGAAGCGGCGAATCCCTTCTTTCGTCCCGATTGCCTGGCTGAATGCCTGCCCGATGGCGATGCCGACGTCTTCAACAGTGTGGTGCGCATCAACGTTAAGGTCTCCTTCTGCAACCACCTCGATATCGAAGACTGCAAAGCGGGTGAGCAGCCGTAACATATGTTCAAAGAACCCTACACCGGTCTTAACGCCGCAACTGCCGGTTCCGTCGAGGTTGAGGGCAAGCCGCACCGCAGTTTCAGACGTTTCACGGGTGACAACCGCCTTTCGCTCAAGCATTTTCCAAAAACCTCCCCTATTACGATAGCACGTCAACCAGAGCCTTGACAAAGGTTTCGTTCTCCTCCGGGGTGCCCACATTGACCCGTAAACATCCCTCAAGACCCGGGCCTTCCACGTTCCGGATAAGAACTCGGTGTTTGAGTAAACCTTCGTATACAGTCGCCGCCGGCAGCGGGGTACGGAAGAGCAGGAAGTTGGCCCGGGAGGGGAAAACCGCCACGCCGGGAACCTCCTTCAGCCGTCTGAAAAGCTCCTCCCGGTCTGCAATGATTGCCCGGATGCGTTGCTCAAAAACCGGGAGGTGCTCAAGCACCGTCAGCGCCGCAAGTTGCGAGAAGGCATTCAGGTTAAAAGGCTGTTTAACTTTCAAAAGCTCGCTTATCACTGCCTCGTCCGCCAGAAGGTACCCGACCCGCAGTCCGGCAAGGCCGAAAGCCTTAGAAAACGTCCTGAGAACCACCAGGCGCGGGTAACGCTGTACTAAATCAGTGCAGGTGTCCCCGGCAAACTCGGTGTATGCCTCGTCAAGAACAACCAGACCGGCAGTTTCCTTCAGCAGGGTCTCCACCTCGTCCCGGCTGACCACGTTCCCGGTCGGGTTGTTAGGCGAGCACAGGATTACCAGCCTGGCATCCGCTGTGCGCGCTGCGGAGATCAATGCCGGCACATCCGGAGCAAAGTCCTCCAGGCGCGGCACCTCAACCGGAACAGCCCCGGCAATCCGGGCATGGATCCCGTACATAGAGAAGGTCGGGGGCGTGATCACGACACGGCCGCCGCCCCCGAAAGTCAACAGCAGCGTAAGGATCAGCTCATCAGAGCCGTTCCCTGCCAGTATCTTCCCGGGTTCCAGACCGGTGTATCCGGCCAGCGCCCGCCGCAAATCCACCGCCATAGGGTCCGGGTACCGGGTGAATGTCTGGCCGCCCACCCGCTGGAAGATTTGGGCCAAAACCTCGGGCTCAAAATCGTATGGGTTCTCGTTGGCGTCGAGCTTTATGTATCCCGGGTAGTGAGAGACGGCATAGGGAACCAGGTCGCGTAAATCTGGTCGTACTAGGTCCCTTACCCGCTCAGTCATCCTTTGAATCCTCCCGAAAACGATCATTTATTTCCTGGTGCAGGCCGAGGGCCCGCATTGACTACTCCTCAAAAAAGAAACCTGTCCCCTTTTTTCTTAACATAATAGCTGTTTGATGCGCCGGCAAACCCTCAACTGAAGCCAGTAAGGCCGCCGGGCCGGCGAGCCCTTCGAAGACCCCTGGAGAAAGACCGACGAAGTTGATCCGCTTAGTGAAATCCGCCACCCCGAGCGGCGAAAAAAAGCGCGCTGAGCCCCCGGTCGGCAGAACATGATTCGGTCCGGCGATATAGTCCCCGATTGGTACCGGCGAGTAAGGGCCTAGAAAAACCGCCCCGGCGTTTCTTATTTCGCCAAGCCAGGCGGAGGGTTCGGCAACCAGCAGCTCCAAGTGCTCCGGTGCGAAACGGTTCGCATAGCTGACCGCTGCAGCCAGATCGGGCGCTATCAAGGCCGCCGCATGCGCCAGCGCCCGCCGGGCCACCTCCGGTTCGCCAAGGGCGACAAACGCCGCCTGCAGCGCTTTATTCACGCGGCAGGCTAATTCCCGGCTGGTGGTCACCAACAGCACCCGCGCATCGGGGTCGTGTTCAGCCTGGGCAAGCAGGTCCGCAGCGACATACCGCGGGTCGGCGGTGTCGTCTGCAACCACCACTACTTCGCTCGGTCCGGCGAGGATGTCGATCCCCACGACGCCGAAAACCGCCCGTTTCGCCAGCGTAACGTAAATGTTGCCGGGTCCCACGATCTTATCAACCCGCGGAACCCGCTGCGTGCCAAAAGCAAGGGCGGCCACCGCCTGCGCACCGCCGACCCGAAAAACCGTGTCCACGCCCGCCTCACGCGCCGCCACCAGCACGTGGGGGTCGATTCTTCCTCCCGGGCCGGGGGGCGTGACCATCACCACTTCCCGCACTCCCGCCACGCGTGCCGGTACCGCGTTCATCAGCACCGAAGAGGGATACCGCGCCCTCCCTCCGGGTACATAGACGCCCACCCGATCGAGGGGACGCACAAGCTGTCCCAGAACAGAACCGTCCGGCTTGACCTCCCGCCAGGTCTCGGCCACCTGTTTCGCGTGGAAGTCAAAGATTCGTTCCCGCGCCAATCGCAGCGCAGAAACATATTCCGCCGAAACCGCCCCGTAAGCGTTATCGATCTCGGCCTCTCCCACGGCCAGCCCTTCCGGTTCCAGTTCCACGTTATCGAACTGTGCCGTGAAGGCGCACAGCGCCGCATCCCCTTCGGCACGCACCCGGGCGATGATGGCATCTACCGCCCGCGCCGCCTCTTCCGGGAGTGAAAACTCCCTGTCGAGGAACCGCTCTGCATCCGGATCATCAAATTCTAAAACCCGCAGCAATTTGCTCCTCCCAAAAAACGTTCAAGCTTATGCTGACAGCCCAGCACTCAGTGTAGACCCTTAAGTTTTTGAAGCTACTACTTAATTCTGGCTAATGAAGGTTTCTTCTTCGCCCAGCACTCAATGTTATCATTGTACTTTTAAAGCTACCACTTCTTTTAGGCTAACGAATGTCTCCCGGTTCGAAGCTCAAAAACTGCTCTGAGTGCCGGGTCAAAAGCCTCGCTGAGTGCTGGGTGGGGTCCATGCGCCAACACACCTCTGAGTGCTGGGCCGGCAGACAGGCCGTTTTCACCTTTCGTTGCGCGGCTGGCCGCATGGAACACTCATCCCTGATTTATGTCTCAACGCCTTTTGCCCGATGTCCCGCCGGCAGTGCATCCCTTCGAAGCTTATCCTGTCCACCGCTTCATAGGCAAGCCGGATGGCGTTATACACATCCGTTCCCCGGGCGGTCACCCCCAAAACCCGGCCCCCGGCAGTCACAAACTCTCCGTTCTTCAAACCCGTGCCGGCATGAAAAACCATTACGTCAGGCGGCAAATTCCCTAAACCGTTAATAGGGTAACCCCTTTGATAGCTGCCGGGATAACCCGCAGACGCCAACACCACACAGACCGCGGCTCCCGGATGCCAGGCCAGTTTTACGTCCCGTAAACCGCCGGCGGCGGCGGCTTCCAGCGCCTCTACAAGGTCGCTGGCCCAAAGGTACAGGAGCGGCTGGGCCTCGGGGTCGCCGAAACGCACGTTGAACTCCAAAACCTTCGGCCCGTCCCGTGTCAACATCAAGCCGGCGTACAGCACGCCTCGGTAAGTGATCCCTTCCTCCTTCAAGCCCCGAACGGTAGGAACAAGGATCTCCTGTTCGATGCGCGAGAGCAGCTCCGGCGTGACCACCGGTGCCGGGGCGTAAGCCCCCATTCCACCGGTGTTGGGTCCCCTGTCCCCATCGTATACCGGCTTGTGGTCCTGTGCGGGAAGAAGCGGGAGGACCGTTTCTCCGTCGGTCAGGGCGAGTACGCTTGCCTCCTCGCCGCAAAGCCGTTCTTCAACCAGAATCCGCGCTCCCGCAGCGCCGAATGCTTTCGCCTCCATCATCTCTACTATTGCCGCTTCGGCTTCCGCAGGGCTTTCCGCCACGATCACCCCTTTGCCGGCGGCCAGCCCGTCCGCCTTAACCACGCACGGGCCGCCCAAACGCCGCACATACTCCTTTGCGCTGCCCGGCGCATCGAAAACCGCGGCCTTGGCCGTGGGTACCCCGTGCCGCAGCATAACCTCCTTGGCAAAGACCTTGCTCGCTTCGAGGCGCGCAGCCTCCCGCCGCGGCCCGAATATCTTGAGCCCCGCCGCGTCGAAAGCGTCGACAACTCCGGCGGCCAGGGGCGCTTCCGGCCCGACAACCGTCAGGTCGACACCCTCGGAGCGGGCGAAAGCAAGCAGGCCGTCTATGTCCTCGGCTTTAATGCCGGCGCATGTTGCGTGCTGTGCAATCCCCGCGTTTCCCGGCGCACAGAAAACTTTCTTTACTACAGGGCTCTGGGCGATCTTCCAGACCAGGGCGTGCTCCCGCCCCCCGCCGCCGACCACGAGAACTTTCAATCTGTGCTCCTCCGAAAATAGATCTACCGCCAAGACGCCAAGAACGTTATGAATCAAGAAAATAAATGTGACAACAGGAAAATCATTATTTCCAGCGTTTATTTTAGTCCCTTCGCCGGTGCGGGCCGAATGCCCCGCATGGGTTACTGCTTCGAAAATCGTTCAACCTTATCCTGCCAAACCTTTGGGGTCCGTTCGACGTTCTACGTTGATAAAACCGAAGCAAGAGCAATTGAATCATTTTCGTTTCCAGTGGCGACGATGAACCGTCGTGAGGGACTCCTCCCAAAGAGTTAGTTCAACGTTCAAAATAGAAGTTAGAATCTAGAATGTAGAATGTAGAATCTGTCTTCTATATTCTAACTTCCGGCTTCTGAATTCTGGCTTCTGGATTATGACCTTCAAGTCGGGCCTTATAGCTTTTAGTGCCTAAAATGCCTCATTCCTGTGAACACCATCGCCATCCCGTGCTCGTCCGCAACCTTGATCGAATCCTCGTCCTTGAGCGACCCGCCCGGCTGGATGATCGCCGC
>JBFLWY010000091.1:0-5273 GCA_040757355.1 Bacillota bacterium
GTGACCATCGCCCTGGACTGCCTCCTGGCCCAGAAGCGGCATGTTTGCGAGGTTGCGGTTGTCCACACGGGCGGTTCCGGTATAGCGAAAGCCCTGGCGGTAATCGAAGGGGAGTTCTTAAAGGGAGTTTATCCGGGTATACGGCCGCGAAGCGTGCCCGTACAGTCGTCGCAGGGATTGGCGAGCGATTTCTGCACCGAGGAAGACCTGCGCGGTCTCCTGCGCACTTTGTACAGGGAGGTGCGCCGCGCCCGGCAAAACGGTTACACGGTAAATCTGTGTATTTCCGGCGGCCGCAAGGTTATGGGTATCACCGGCATGGTCGTCGCGCAGCTCCTTTTCGGCCCGGATGACCGCGTGTGGCATTTGATCACCGAAGGGTGGCAGCCCGGTGCGGAACGCCGGCTCCACCTGCCGCCGGAGGAAAAGGTTTGGTTGGTGCCCGTGCCGGTGCTGCGCTGGAGCCAAGCCGGTGAACTGATGCGGACCGCGGCCGAACTGGACGACCCGGCGGAGGTGGTAACGTGGTACGAACGCTTAAGCCGCGAGGCCCTGATAAAACAAAAGGGTGAATTTATTCGGTACCGGCTGACGCGGGCCGAGCGTGAGGTGGTCAGGCTGGCCTGCAAGGGCTTCGACAACGCGGCGATAGCCAGGAAGCTTGTAAAAAGTACACAGACCGTCGCCAACCAGTTGCGGAGTGTCTATGGGAAACTCACAGAGTGGCTCAGCTACCCGGAGGGAAACGTGGACCGCGGCAGGCTCATCGCTGAATTTGCGCCTTACTTTGCTCTGATGGAGGGTTAAGCAATAACACATGCGGGTACTTAACTTCACCCACCCTTTAACAGATGAAAACCTGGAAGAGATCAAGGCTTTGGCCGGTTGTGCGATAGCGGAGGTGATCGAGGTTCCCTCCCAGATTGACTTGAAAGAACCTCTCGACCGGCAAATTGAAGAGCTTGTCGAGGGAGTGGGGTTGACGGCGCGCCAGTGGCAGACCGAACCGGTTGTCGTCAACCTGCCCTCACTGAACTACAGCGCCGCCGTCCTACTGGCCCAGCTTCACGGGCGGATGGGGCACTTCCCGCCGGTCCTGCGCCTGCGCCCGGTTCACGGAGGACTAATACCGCGCTTTGAAGTGGCGGAGATCCTGAACCTGCAGGCCGCCCGCGAGCGGGCGCGAGGGAAAAGGTGAGAAAGATGTTACCACAAAAATACTATGCCAAGGAGGGATACGTTCAAGGTGAAGTTAGAGGTTAGCTACCATGTAACAACGCCTCTCTTCCTGGGCGGCGCAAACGCGGAGGAGATTGCCGAACTACGCCCACCAACAATAAAAGGACTGGTGCGGTTCTGGTTCCGTGCTGTGGCCCTGCCGCGGCTTGGCACCTGGCCAGCAGTATGGAAAGCGGAGCGGGGCTTATTCGGCAGTACAGAAAGCCAAGGAGTTTTTCTCTTGTCACTGGTTAGCCGGAGCAAGTTTACCGTTATGCCTTCTCCGGAGCCATGGCACAATCACGGTGCGATATACCTGGGTTACGGAGTGGTTGATAGAGATAAGACAGTACGGACATATAAGACAGTGAGGCCATACCTAAAGCCGGGCGGTAGTTTCACGGTACAATTGATCTTTAAAAAAGGTGTGTCGAAACAGGACATTGGACTTCTCGCTCAGGCGTTGAAAGCCCTCGGACTCTTCGGCGGGGCGGGCGCACGGGCACGCAAGGGATTTGGTTCACTTTCCTTGAAATCGCTGCACCTCGACGGTCGGGAAGCGTGGCACCCACCAACCGATAAAGAAAGTCTGCAACGAGCGATTAGGGAATTCCTGGGTGAGATCGGCATTGACCATGCCAATCGGGAAAGGCCGGCATACACGGCTTTTAGCCCGGAGACTAAGGTATGCATCGCCCAAACCGGGCGGGATGCGTTCCAACTCTTGGACGAGATCGGAAAAGAGTTCCTGCGCTACCGCAGCTACGGTCGGCAAAGTGGTGACGAGCACGTACTTCCCTGGGGCGAGACCGCCGAACAGAACTTCCGCGACGATCACGACCTGGTTTTGAATCATCTTGGAAGGCAACAAATAACAAACCACCCCCGGCGTGCGGTTTTCGGGCTGCCCCACAACTACTTTTTCTTGAGTACTAAACAGAAGGCCACCGTGGAGGCGGCAAGCCTTAAGCGCCGGGCGAGCCCGCTCTTTATCCATATCCATGCTCTCGCTAATGGCCAATATGCGGCGGTGCTAACCCTGCTGCCGGCGGTATTCCTGCCTGAAGGAGAGCCGATCAAGGTTTCTGGAGGGCGCTCCACCAACGTACCTTGCAACGTCGATTTTAGAGTCATCGAAGCGTTCCTGAATCGACCGCGATTTAAGGAAAGGGTGGTGGTATGGCCATGAGCGGGAACAAGTTGTTGCACTTCGCCATCGGTCCCGTACAGGGCTTCGTTGCTCAGGCCCGGAAAACACGTGACTTTTGGGCAGGTTCCTTCATCCTGTCCTACCTGGCAGGACATGCCATACTGGCGGTGCTTAAGGCCCGCGGCGAAATGGTGCTGCCGGCGGTGGAGAGCGCTGGTGCTCCGGCAGATCCCCTGCTAACCGCCATCAGCCAGCGGAGAAATAACAAATCGGTGGCGAATGGTCCTTCGATCGCCACCCTGCCCAACCGCTTCCAGGCTATGGTCCCCGACGGGTTCGACCCCGCCGGCTGTGTTAAGGCCGTGAATGAAGCCTGGCAAAGCCTCGCCGGAGTCGTGTGGGAGTACTGTGTTGCACCTATTACCGCCCAGGGTCAGGGCACCCGGGAGATCTGGGGGCGCCAGGTCGGTGGCTTCTGGGAAATAAACTGGGCCGTGGGTGAAGACGGCGCGCTGCTGGACCGGCGCAAGAACTGGCGCAGTTACGTACCTCCGGTGGAACCCGGCGACAAGTGCACCCTGATGGGCAACCTGCAGGAGCTTTCAGGTTTCATCCGCGCCCGGGAGCCGAAGAAACAGGACGCCTTCTGGGCGGCGCTGCGCGAAAAGGTCGGCAGACACGAGTTGGACGAAAAAGAACGCCTTTGCGCCATCGCCCTGATCAAACGCGTCTTTCCCCTTGTTGCTGAGGAAGCTATCGGGTGGAACCTGCTCGAATGCCGGGGATATCCCTCAACTCCATACCTCGCCGCCGTGCCGTGGCTTAAGACGGTGATCGAGTCCCGCGCCGAAGAAGCGCGACAATATGCTGCTGCAGCAACGCGTCTGCCAGGCGCCAGCCGCCGCGAGAATCCCGACCGCTTCGCGTGCCTGAAAGACAGCCTGGACAGGCATCCGGAAGCGCGGGAGTTCGCTTCTCTTGACGGAAACTGCTTTTTTACCGCTGCACTTGCCAACCCGCGTCTCTGGCAGGATGACACAAAAAAAGAAGGCGCTACCGAGGACCTGCGCCGGGAACTGGCTAAAAAACTAAAGGACCTGGGCAGCCTGGCCTCACCTTTCTATGCCCTGCTGTTGATGGACGGCGACCGGCTGGGCGCGCTTTTACAGGCGTATGACCCTGGTAAGGTGAGCAAGGCCCTGAGTACCTTTAGTCATCAGGTACCGAAAATTGTCCGGGACCATAACGGCATAACCGTCTACGCCGGCGGCGACGACGTTCTGGCCCTGCTTCCTTTAGATGGGGCACTTAAAGCGGCCATTGCCCTCCGCGCCGCTTATGGCGCAAGTTTCCAAGGTACGGAAGTAGGCTCGGAGCAGGCTACGATTTCCGGCGCCATTGTCTACGCCCACTTTACCACGCCACTGACCGCAGTAATTAGAGAAGCCCACCGCCTGCTGGATAAGGTAGCGAAAGCCGATACCGGACGGGACAGCCTCGCTGTTACCGTATGGAAAGGCGCCGGTCAGGTGCTGACCTGGGCGGCACCCTGGCAGGTGATCGTAGACGGAGAGTCCAACATCATTGACCAACTATTGAACACCTTCTCTGCTGCTGATGCCAGAGAGCGGGAGTATAACAACACGTTCTTTTACAACCTGCGAACACGATTTGAAATACTGGTCGATAAGGAGGGCAATGTTCCTTCGGAATGGTCCGAAGAGAATGTAATTGACCTTATAGCTGCCGAATACCGCAAGAACCGCGAGCGTGAAGTCGACTGGCCGGCAGCGCGGCAAAGAATGGAGCGCCTGCTTAAAATCTGCCGCCGTTCTTGGCGGGATGAAGACGGCGGAATTCATGCAGCAAAAGGCGCCCTAACCTTCGATGGAGCCCTCTTGGTAAAATTCCTGGTGCAAAAGGGGGTGGAACGATGAACTGGCAAGAGTGGACCTTCCGCATCCTTGACACCTGCTTCTTCCGGGACGCACTGCCCTTCAACGCTGGTGAAGGTGGGTACACGGCCGCTAAGAGCATTTTCCCGCCAGCAATGACTACCCTGCAGGGCGGCATCCGGACAGCGCTGGCCCTGGAGCAAGGCTGGCGCCCGGATGAGGCTGCGCTGTGGCCACCGGAACTGGGTGATCCGGACGATCTCGGCGAACTGGAACTGCGCGGCCCTTATATCCGCTTTGAAAACCAGATGTATTTTCCGATGCCGCTAATTCTATTGGAAAAGTCCGGCAACTTTACAAGGCTGACGCCCGGGGAACCGGTTACGTGCGACATAGGCCGCGTCCGCCTCCCGGTATCGGAGCGGCGTATCGAAGGGGCGAAACTGCCGGAAGGACTTTATATATCCCGGGATGGTCTGCACGCTGTTCTAGATGGCGGAATTCCAGCCAAGGAAGATACCAAGGAACCGGAGAAACTCTGGTCCGAAGAGCAGCGGATCGGGCTGGAGCGTGATGACAATAGCCGTACGGCTCTTGAAGGGCAGCTCTATAATTGCACTCACACCCGCCCAGCCGCAAACTTAAAGCTGGCGGTGTATGTATCTGGTATCCCGGCGGAGTGGCATGTGGCCGGCCAGCGGGTTACCCCCCTGGGCGGGGAGAGCCGCCTGGCAGCCGTTGCGGTTACGGCAGCGGCAGAACCCGTTGATTTGCTCCCGCCGGCGCCGCCTTTGACGTGCGGGGATGACGGCAAGCTGCGTTTCACGGTAACCCTAATCACGCCGGGCTGGTACGGTGAACCGGAGGATGTGGAGCGGGCGACCCGCCAGGGCCCGCCGGGTGTGCCAGGCTGCTGCATTTCGGCCTGTATCGGTAAAGCGCAACAGATCGGCGGCTGGGATCTGGTAAACCACCGGCCAAGGCCTCTTATGCCGGTTCTGCCGCCTGGG
>JBFLWY010000092.1:0-5058 GCA_040757355.1 Bacillota bacterium
AGCGCTTTGGAGTTTCCAGTTCAATGTGGGTCTATCCTCTTCGCAAAAGCGCCTATACAGGCTCTCTTAAGGAATTTGTTACCCGCACCCCCCCGCACTCAATGCAACCTTCGTACTTGAAAACGCCACCACTTCTTTAAGCCTAAATGAACCTTTCCTCTTCGAAGCTCAAAAGCTACATTGAGTGCGGGGTCATGCTTCACCACTGTTCAGTTTTCAAAGACCGTCCGGATTTTTATCTTAGCATACCGTCATTAACGTGTCAAGCGAATTTCCCAACCATTCACCGCTGAAATAGTAACCTTACTTATATTTTCGATCAAAAATCTAAAACATGAAACGTTAATGTCACCGCAAAGAACCAACCTGTTGAAAAGCCTTCCCCGAACTCAAATTCTTACACCGGGAGCAGATAAAATCCCACCGGCCAACAACTCCAGTTTATGGTATTAAAAAATAAAAACCTGTGGATAGTGTGGATAAATCTGTGTATAACCTGCGATTTAAGGGCTTTGCCTGTGGAAATTAAAACATAAATCCTTGTTTTTTGTCGAAAGATATATTTGTTTACTTTGGGAACGTTCGTCCGGCGGCAAGTACCAGACCGAACACTTCCTGCGCCCCGGCCTCCAGAAGAGTCTCCGCCGCAGCAGCCATCGTACTCCCGGTCGTGAAAACGTCGTCAACCACGATAACCTTTTTCCCCATGACCAGGGAGGGGTTGTTAATCCTAAACGAATTCTTGATGTTTGCCAGGCGGGCCACCCTGTTAAGGTTGACCTGAGGCGGGGTTTCTGCAACCTTGGCCAGAACCGGAGTATAGCTGAGGCCGCACACCCCGGCCACTTCCTCTGCAAGAACTCCTGCCTGGTTAAAGCCGCGTTCCTTCAGGCGCCCTTCGCTCAGGGGAACAGGGACGATAACACCGACTTGCTCGTAAGCAGGTTCCTGCTTCAGGGAAGCGGCCATCAGCCCTCCCAGAAAAGGCACCCCGGCCCGCCACCCCTTGAACTTCAGGCGGTGGACCGCCTCTCGCAGTATCTTTTCGTAAGGAGCCACCGCACGGCACAGAGTAAACGGCCAGGTCTGCGTCAAGCATTCAAGACACAATCCTTCGCCGGGCGCACTAAAAAAGCGGCCGCAAACGGGACAGAAGGGTTCACCACCCGCCTGAGCCAGAAAACGGCTGCATTGTTCACACAGTCCGGTTTCCCGCCGTGAGCCGCAGAGCGGGCAGCCGCGCTGGGGGAAAAGGAGGTTTATTAAGCTCTGGTAAAATTCTCGCATCCTCAGTTAACGGAAATACTCCACGTTTTTGACACCGCCCGCGGCGACTACGCTGTTACCGCAGGCACTGGCCTCTCTTAGCGCCCTTTCCGCTTTCTGCAGTAGATCCGAAAGGCTCGCACCGTCCGACGGAAAAACAGCCACGCCGATGCTCACTTTTAAACTTAGAGGCTCAAAGACCCCCTCAACTCCGAAAAGATGTCTTTCAACTGCAACCCGCAGGCGCTCAGCCGTTTCCTTGGCCACCGTTTCCGCCGCCCCGGGCAGCAGCACCGAAAACTCATCTCCGCCATACCGCGCCAAAAGATCATGTCCCCGGAGACAACCCCTGAAGACCCGCGCCACCTCGCGGAGCGCCGCGTCTCCCACAAGCGGCCCGTAAGTTTCATTGAACTTCTTAAACTTATCTATATCCGCGAGTACCAGTGCCAAGGGTTCATCGCGGTCCATCGCCCGTTCACATTCGGCCTGCAGACGGAGCAGAAAATAGCGCCTGTTTAAAACTCCGGATACCGGATCTGTTCGCGCCAAATGCTCGATCTGGTTAAAAAGCCGCGAATTTATGATCGCTACCGCTGCTTGCCCCGCAATAATGGTCAGCAGGGAAAGGCTCCGCTCGTCAAAGGCATAGGGGCGCCGCTCACCCAGCAAAAAGATTCCCAACACCTCATTTTCGGAAATAAGAGGTATCACCATCAGCGACCGCTCGGCGGTGATAAAACCCGACTCATTTTTCAAACGCGGGTCTTCCCGCGTGTCGTACACGATTTCCGGTTCCCGGTTCTCGGCAACCATCCCGACAAACCCTTCAGTACCAAGCACACCTTCCTTGATCTGACGGATAAAAGGACTGCTGACCGCCGCTGGTACAAAAACGCGGCGCTCCCCGGACCAGATATAGATGACCCCCGTCCGGTAAGATACTACCCGCCTGATTGTTCCAAGGATAAAATCTAGTGTTTTCTCTAGGGAAACGCTTTCACCGAGGCGGCGCGCAACGTGGTAAAGGGCGTAGAGCTCCCGGTTGGTAAGCATAAGCATAACGTATAGCCGCAGCACGAACTGAAGGATAAGTACCGGGATAAAAAGCAGCACCGCAGCCCAAAAGGCCATTGACTTCCAGAGCAGAATCATGATGTAGGCCAGCGGGAGGGTGAACAGGTAAGTAAGCGCATCCCATTTCAACGCTTCCCGCCACAAAACTAATGGGTGATAGCGCCGCCGGGGGAGCAGGTACAGATATACCATTGCATGGTTAGCCACAAAATACGCTGCTGTAAACGCAAAAACCGGAAGAGAATTAGTAAAAGACTCCTGGTGTGCAGTGGCTCCGCCGGCATAGAGATAAACGATATCGGCCAGCCAGAAGGCCGTAACACACTGGGCAGCATTGAAAAGTGTGGCGCGCCACGGTCCCCCGCGGCCGAAAAGTCGCTGGCTTACCAAGGTGACGATGCCGGCAGTCCAGACAACTGCAGGCAGCCCATAGACGAGAAAAAGGGTGAGCGCCACCGCCCACCCCGCAGATAACTGGCCCTGAGGTAAAGAGACCGTTAACCCTTCAGCTACCAGCCAAAGGAGAGCCATTATTACGATTTCCGAGGTTGCGTCGAGATCAAATTGCCCTGCTGTACCGGAAAGAACAGTTATCCCGAGGATTATAACCAGCCATGTAAATAGAACATGCAAAATGCCCTTCGGGCGCACCCGTCTCCCTCCACGAAAGTATTCGACAAACGCTTCCCTGTCCCTGCTTACAAATCAAAAAGCCGGCAACAACCCGGCTTAAGCATAGGCAAGGAGCCCAAATTATTTCAAACCTTCGGGGTTTGTAACCTCGTGTTTTACGTGTCAGCGCGTAACGCCTCGGCCTTGTCGGTCCGTTCCCACGGCAGGTCAACGTCCGTTCTACCGAAATGCCCGTAGGCAGCCGTCTTTTTGTATATCGGCCGCCTCAAATCAAAATGGGCGATAATAGCTGCCGGACGGAGATCGAAGTGTTTCTTTACCAGTTCTATTAACCTGTCTTCAGGAACCTTGCCGGTCCCGAAGGTATCAACGCTTATCGATAGAGGCCGTGCGACACCAATAGCATAGGACACCTGCACCTCACACCGGTCAGCTAAGCCCGCTGCGACAATGTTTTTTGCAACGTATCGAACCGCATAGCTGGCCGAGCGATCGACCTTGGTCGGGTCCTTCCCCGAGAAACACCCGCCCCCGTGATGCGCTATGCCTCCGTAAGTATCAACAATTATCTTCCGCCCTGTGAGGCCGGTATCCCCCTGCGGCCCGCCGACCACGAACCGGCCCGTAGGATTAACCAAAAAGCGAGTGTCCCCGTCCAGTAACTTCGTGGGTACGATGGGGCGGATGACTTTTGTAAGGATGTCCTCCCGAATTGTCGGCAAATCGATGTCCGGGTGGTGTTGGGCTGATACCAGAACCGTATGCACCCTAACCGGTGCATCATCGTCATATTGCACAATAACCTGCGTCTTTCCGTCCGGCCGTAAATAAGGCAGTTCGCCCTCCTTACGAACAGCAGCCAACCTCCGGGCAAGTTTATGCGCCAGCATAATCGGCAGCGGCATAAGTTCCGGCGTCTCGTTACAGGCATAACCAAACATGAGGCCCTGATCACCTGCTCCGACCAGGCTGTACGCATCGCTGTCGGTGCCGCTTTTGGCTTCCAGTGCCTTGTCGACCCCGATCGCGATATCCGGAGACTGCTCCTGAATGCTTGTGACCACAGCACAGGTTTCACTGTCGAAGCCGAATTTCGCCCGTGTGTACCCTATCTCGCGGATTGTCTCGCGGACCACCGTGGGGATGTCCACATAACATTTAGTCGTAACCTCCCCCGCCACGAAAGCAAGGCCGGTGGTGACAAGGGTTTCGCACGCCACACGTGCTTCAGGGTCTTCAGCGAGCATCGCGTCGAGGATGGCGTCGGATATTTGATCGGCCATTTTGTCCGGGTGGCCTTCGGTTACAGACTCAGAGGCAACAAAGCGTTTTGCCATAATTCTCTCTCCCGTCGTTATTTATAATTTAATCGTGTCTCAAAGGAAGCTTCTGCAAAAAATCTGGCATTTTTCCGTCTAATTTTAACAAGGCCGCTCGGCCCTGTCAACGCCGCAC
Organism: Bacillota bacterium; assembly: GCA_040757355.1. Lineage (GTDB taxonomy): Bacteria > Bacillota > Desulfotomaculia > Desulfotomaculales > Ammonificaceae > DTYU01. The sequence continues at coordinate 4,432 of JBFLWY010000092.1, forward strand.
CCGTTTTTTAGGGCACCGTAGGCAAACAGAACCTTACTCTGTCGCATCTCCGTCTGTTGGGTGGAGCATGTCAAATGTATTTGTTTGTTATTTAGGGGGCCAGACCCTTCGCCGACGCCTGATGACCGATATTCGCGCTGTATTTTGCCGGTTCCGGGCTTTCGATAAAAACCTCGCAGCGTATTCTTTCTAACACTCCCTACTCGGTCTTTTCCCAGGACGCAACCTCTACCAGTACCGTATCCACCCCTATCTTTTTGATCTGGTTCCAGGGAATCACCAGGTCCCGGCCGAAGCGAAAAAGCCCCAAGTGTTTTTTTCCGGCTTGGAGAACAAGTGCGGTGACTGTTCCCTTCTCGTCGATATGCATATCCTTCACCGGTCCGAGGCGCCGTCCGTCGACCATATTAACAAAGTCCCGCCTGGTCAACTCTGAAACCTTTAACAACTCTACCGCCTCCCATTTACTCGTATGCCAAGGGAGGCAAAACGGTTACAATTACTCCTCCGAAAATAGACTTTAAGCGGCAGTGTTTTCCAGGTCTTGCAGTTCGACCCGGAAGCCGATGGCCTCAAGCCGCTTCTTCAATCTCCTTGCCACCGCATGCCGATCCAGACGATCGAAGT
>JBFLWY010000093.1:0-5054 GCA_040757355.1 Bacillota bacterium
CGCGGGCTCACGGCACCAGTGAGCAACCGATCTCCCTACGCTGACGCGCTTCACGATTCAATATAGCACAACCCCTATTTTCATTCCCGGTGGCGACCCAGCACTCAATGTAATCCTTGAAGTTTAAAAGCTATCACTTCGTTAAGCTCAATGAAGGTCTGTCCTTCAAAGGGCAAAAAGTCCATTGAGTGCTGGGTCGTGAACGACTCCCCTCTAAATACTTAGTAGACATCGGCTCTTTAAATTGCTTGGCCCACTTTATCACCTCTTCAGTCTTGTACCGGATAGACCTGCCTACCCGAAAATGTGGGATACCCGCAGGGTGTCGAGTGAACACGTCTAGGACGTACCGGCCGCAGCCGAATATAGCCATCATTTCCTTGGCATCCAAGACGGCAGGTACCTGCGTCCAATCAACTTTCTGTACCGTTTCTGCCGGTGGGGGCGCCGGCGGTTTGGGAGGGGGAGGCGGCTTATATCTCCAACCTGTGCTTATAAACCAATCTTTGAGCCTGTCCTTCTTGATGATGTTGTTTCTCTTCGGGAATCTTGGTTTGCAGCTCAGATTCCATGCGGCATTTTCCGGTATCCCCAGAAACCTTGCCAAATCCTCGACAGAGAACTTCTCCGGCAATGTAGTCCAATTGAGTTCGGTCAGCGGGTCCCCCGCAATCTTAAGCTTATTACCGCATTCTTGACAGTATTTAGCTTCCTCTTGGGCCTGGTAGCCGCAACTATTACATAGCATCCTATGTTTCACCTCCTGTTCTACCATATAGTACCATAGCGGCGCACGCGAAATGTGGAAAACGTTGATGTAGGGCAACCAAGAAGTTTCGGCAAAAGGGGAAACGGAAAGAAAAGAACCGTGTCATTACATAACTGATGCTAAAAGTCGCACGCCGCGCGCAGGTCGAAAGAACGCCAGCGGAAGTTTTCTCAGCAGTCGGTAAACCGGCGGCAGCGCAACAGGGGTGAAGTTTACGGCTCCGGACGCCGCGCGGGAGGCGCGGGTGGCGGTTTGCACAGTATCCCGGCGGGAATATTTCGCGTAAAATTACCCTGTCCTCGAAAAGGGGCAGGGTTTTGATTTGGTGCAATGTTTGGTTAAGCAAAAAACTGAGAATTGTTCTGTATTGGAACTAAAGAATTGTATATTGAATAACAATATAATAAATGGTAACATCTTATTACAAAGGAGGGAAGAATTATGGCCAGACTGCCTTCGTTTTCCGAAATCGGCAGACGGGTAAAGTCGTTACGGGAACAAAAAGGCTTGTCTCAAGAACAACTGGCCGCATTAATTGATGTTTCACGTCCCGTGGTCACTAAAATTGAGGGTGGCAAAAAAGCAATCAATAGTCTCGAATTGCGGCGGATCGCAGATGTGCTAGGTGTATCTGTTGATGAACTTACCTGTCCTGTAAACGAGGAAGAAGAAACCTTAGTGGGGCGGTTTCGTGCCAGGCAAAATGGGGAAGACCCCATTTTAGCGGCCTCGATCGAGAAAATCGAGGGCATTTTTAAAGAGATTCTGGGGCAGGTCCGGTTATGGAGAGAGAACAGTGAAGAGAATCAGTAGTCAGCGAAGGAAAGAGTTAGAGTTGATAGCACGAGACCGGGCAAGTGAAGTGCGGCGTTCTTGGGGGCTCGGTATAGAGCCCATTGCCGACATTTTTGATTTAATTGAACGCAGAACCAAGAATGTAATTGTTTTACGTTTTCCTAGCGATAGTCCAAAATTATCTGCTTTTATAGCTAAAGCAAATAAAGACTATTTGATCTACATAAATAGCAATACCATCTTGGGGCACCAAATCTTTTCTGCTGCTCACGAGATGAGTCATTATTTGTACGACTGTAACGATCTCAAATTGTTGGTATGCAACCCAGGTGAAGAAACGGAAGACGAAGTCGAGGTGTTGGCGAACGCTTTTGCCAGGTATTTTTTGTTGCCTGAAGAAGGCGTGAGACATGCATTCTTGAGCCGTTTTGGTGTACAACGCAAAGTAAGCTATGGACATGTTATGGCTTTGCAGGAAACATTTAGGGTAAGTTATGGTGCCATGTTGTACGCTTTGATGAAATATGGAATCATTAATTCTCGTGCATACGGCAATTTGAAAAAGTTAAGTTTACCTGAGAATGCTTCGTTATTACAACGATATGCCAAAATGTTTGGTGTTACTGATTTAGAAAACCCCACAGAAGGGCAAATACCCAAGAAATTAGTCCTGGCGTTGACTGCCAATTACAGTGAGGGCAGAATAAGTTACGGAAAGTTAAAAAGCATCTTAGGTCTGTGGGGCGTGAAACCGGAAGAGATGGGGTTTGCCCATGAAGATCCTCTCTAAGCCAAAAGTAGTTAGTGATGCAGACATTGTTATAAAATTCTGCAAAGCCAGACACCTGGGTCTTTTGGGTGAAGTGTTTTCAGAGGTTTTAATTCCTTTAAGGGTTTTTGAAGAAGCCGTAGAAGAGTTAAGGGACAAGAGCGCTTTAGATTTCAGGTGGTTGGTCGTAAGGGCTATCAACGATCAAAACAGTTTTTCTATAGAACAGAGACAGGCAATGGCAATAACAATGAGATCGTTCGAGTATGAACTTGACGACGGGGAAAGGGAGGCATTTGCTCTCGCTAACGAACTAGGGATTCCAATAATCCTCAGCGATGACCGTAACGCGAAGAGGATTATTGAAACTGCTTCCAACGTGGTGGGATTGTCCCACATCGAGGTTTTGGTTTGGGCAACAGAAGCGGACGTCCTTAAACCAGCAAATGCTCAAAAAATTTTTGATGATATAAACAGCATAGTCAGTCACCCAATCGGTACACCTTATGATGATTTACAAGAGCGCGCTCGCGAGCGCTTCAGGAAGCTGGGCTGGCGCTTTAAAGTTGAGTAAGAGAAAAAGACTGACGCGGGGCGCTCGATTGTCTCGGCTAAGAGGAAATATTCCGGTACCATGTTTATCATTTTGCGTCTATATTCAAAAACTGTTAAAAAACAAGTTTTACAGGGTTACGCCTAAATCCTGATTTATAACTTGCCTGCTCAGTCCGCCGGGATTCCCGGCCGGAGCCGCTCCACCGCCTCCCGCAGCCGCTTGCTGCTGCAGTGGGCGTAGATGCGGGTCGAGGCCAGGTCGGCATGGCCCATCAACTCCTGGATGGTGAAGACGTCCGTCCCCTTTTCCAGCAGCAGCGTTGCGAAGGAGTGCCGGAGCTTGTGCGGGGTGATCACCGCCGGGTCGAGCCCCGCCATCCGGACGTACCTTTTAAAGAGCCGCGTCAGGGCGTCCTTGTTCATCTGGCCGCCTTCCCGGCCGAGGAAGAGGGCGCGGTTCCCCAGTAAGGGGAGGCGCGTCTGCAGGTACTCCCAGAGCATCTGCTGCAGTTCCGGGATGAGCGGGATCAGCCGTTCTCGCCCGCCCTTGCCCCGCACGCGCAGCGTGCCGGCGCCGAGGTCCACGTCGTCCCAGTCCAGGCGCAGAAGCTCGCTCCGCCGCAGGCCGCAGTAGGCCAAAAGGTAGAGGATGACCTTGTCCCGGAGGCGGTTCAGCCCGCTGGAGAACTCCGGGGCGGTGAGCAGCCGCTTCAGTTCCTCTTCCTTCAGGTAAATCGGGGCGCGGTCGGGTTCTTTCGGCGGCCTTATCTTCCGCATCGGGTCCCCGGGTATGTACTCCTGCTCCGTCAGGTAGCGGAAGAAGGAGCGGAAACAGTGGATCTTCCGTCGCAGGGAGGCAGCCTTGAGCTTCCGCTCCTCCTGAAGCCAGATGAAGTAACGCCGCAGCACCGGCGTCGTGAGGTTGGCGAGTTCCGGCGCGATCCGCTCCCGGAACAGGAAGTCCTCGAGCGGCTTGAGGTCCGAGCGGTAGGCGGCCAGGGTTTCGGGGGAGGCGTCCTTTTCCGCGCGCAGGTAACGCAGGAACTCCCGGATAGCTTCCTGTAAGTGCGACATAACACCCCTCCGTAACTTTAATTACGTATTTTCGCTCCCGTCCGGGTTGCCGGCGCAAACCCGGAAACCCCTGGTATTCCTTGAAGACAGCGCGAAAGTAGCCCTGAGGTGCCTTCTTTCTGGGAACTCGGCTTACAGGTTTACTCACCCGCGCCAAACTGCGGCATAATCCGCGGTTTGGCTTTTGTTTTTACCGACGGAGATCGCCGTCAAGCGCCTGGTGAAGGAAGGCGGGCGCTACCTCCTCCGGCCGAACAATCCGTGGCGGGACTGCTCCGACATCCCGGTCGGCCCCAAAGAGAGGATCATCGGGGTGGTTGTGACGGATCGTGAAGCGGCCGGGATCCCCGTCGAAACAGGGCAAATCAAGATGGTCCTACTTAAGGAGTCCTGTGGCGCCGGGAGACGTTATCCGGGATGTGTCCCTGACCGAACGGAAAAGGTCGTAGAGGAACCCCTTCGGTAATTGTTGAATTCTTCTTCCGGAGGAAAGGTGGACTCGGCAATGCCTCCGGAGATCTTCATCGGCACTTCTGGCTACAGCTACGACGACTGGCGCGGGGTGCTCTACCCCCTGCGGCTGGCGAAGGGAAAGATGCTGGCTAGGCGGTCTAGAACGCGCGGATGCTGCGGGAGATGATAAATAGGCTCTACCTATGAGCCAGACCGTATTTGCCGGAATGCCGGGTGGGATTATTTTTGAAAGCAGGCGTTAAAGCTCGAGCGAATGGAGTTGCGTTCAGGTGTCCGAGGCGGTTGTAAAACCGATCCGCTGCAAAACGGCCCTCAACCGGACCGGCATCGGCGGCTACCGTTACTGCCTGAACCCCTATTTCGGCTGCGCGCACGGGTGCCTTTACTGCTACGCCGATACGATCCTCCGTTTCGCGAGCCGCGCCGGAAAGTGGGGCGGGTTCGTCGCCCCGAAGGCGAACTTTCCTCAAGTTCTCGCCCGTGAATTACAGCGGAAGCAGGCGCTTTCGGGCCGGATTATCCTGGGCACGGTCACAGACGCCTACCAGCCCGCGGAGGCGGAATTCGGTCTTACGAGAGAGTCTTTGGAGGTTCTTGCGGCGAAACACCCGGAGGCAG
>JBFLWY010000094.1:0-4926 GCA_040757355.1 Bacillota bacterium
TCTTCTGGAACGGCCACGGCGGTCCCGGCGGCTGGGCTTGGGTGCTCGACGATTTCATGGGCGGCTGCGGCGCTACAAACCTTTTCGTTGACCTGCCCGGCAACCCGCTTCGCTTAGGCGCCAAGGCCCCGGTCGTCTTTGCCGCCTCCTGTTTGACGGGCAACTACGAGGCCGAGCCGGGGCGAAGCGGCGCCCGGGCGTTCTTGCGCAACCGGGCTGCCGTATACATCGGGGCGACCGAGGTGTCGCCCACAGGCAACAACGCGGAAATGTCGGCGGCTTTCTTCCGGGATTACTGGAGCAGCACAGCGGCCTCCGTCGGCGAGGCCTTCACCCGGTTCAAGTGTGATAAGGTGTGCACCGGCGACGAATACTGGCGCTTTGTTTGCTACGAGTATAACATCTACGGCGACCCCAAGTTCGGGCGGAGGTGAGGCTGGATGAAAAAGGGATGGCTCTTAGGATTGGTTTTGCTGCTCTTTCTTATAAGCGGCGCTCCTGCCGGGGCGGCGCCGCCTGCCGCCGTTGAGGTAAGCGTTCCTGACTACGAGGTAACCACGGTCGGTGATACCGATTACGTAACGATTCCCGGCGGGGAGGCGCTGCTGGCCGAGGAGGGCCGGCCGCGCGTCCCTTATTACGTTAAGACGGTTGACTATCCCAAGGGCTACAGGGTCCAGGATGTGGTCCTGAAGGAGTGGTCGGGCGCGGTGACCACCACGGGCCTGCGCCTGCCGGTGGTGGTCCTGAGCCCGAACCCTCCTTCCCCCGTAAAGATGAAGGAGGGCTGGTACCCCGAGAAGGATTACACCTGGCAGGTTTTAGAGAACCCGGACGGCAGCACCACCCTGGTCATTGCGCTCTACCCCTTTTATTATGATCCGGGGACAACCGGGGTTGTTTTTTACAAGAACTACAAGCTGAGCGTTAACTACACCCTTTCCACGGTCGATATAACCGGTCTGGCCCTCGACAAAAGCGTCTGCCGGCCGGGGGAAAAGATCGCCGTTGACCTCCGGTTGAAGAACGCGGGCGGGGCGCAGGATGTTACGGTAAGCTTGGCGATAAAGGAGTACGGCGCGGACGAGGCGGTGGCCGGCTTGCCGCTCAGGGTTTTTAAGGGCCTTGCCGGGGAAGCTTCTTTTTCCGCCGAATGGAGCAGCCAGGGCACCGCGCCGGGCTACTATTACTTAGAGGCCGCCTTGACCGACGGTGCCGGAAACGTGCTGGACCGCGAGCGGGCGGGCTTTGCGATCCAGGCTGTTGAGGGCGGAAAGGAATTAGCCGAGGGGGCGGCGGAGTTCTACATCGGCCAGAAGCAGTACCGGGTAGGCGGTACCGTGTACGCGATAGATGTGGCGCCGTACATCAAAGGCGGCCGCACCTTTTTGCCGGTGCGCTATGTGGGCTACGCCTGCGGGGTAAAGGAAGCGGATATCGCCTGGGATGCGAAAACTAAAACGGTGCAACTGCGGAAAGGCAACGTGGCGCTCACCCTGCGGCTCGGCAGCCGGTTGCTGGAAGTCACCGACCCCTTAGGCAACACCCGCCGGGTGCAGATGGACGTGGCTCCGGAGATTGCGGCCGGGCGCACGATGCTGCCGGTCCGTTGGGTGGCCGAGCAGCTCGGTTACCGGGCGGCGTGGGAGGCGCAAACGCAGACGGTGCGGATAGAGGCTGGTTTGTAAAATCCGGGTTGCATGAATGGAAAGACAAGAGATACGCAGCGGCAACGCAAAGTTGTTTTAGGGACAGGCGAAGAAGCAGCCCGTCCCTTTTTCTATGCTGTTTTTTAAGGTTTTGTTGTGTTCGCCGGGAGAAAGGAAGCAAACGGAAATGCTGTTGGGCATTATCCGGAGGGGGTGGGGCGTAAGAAAAAGGGTCTTTTTATCTTTTGCCGTCGCTCTCGCGCCGATAAGGGAGGGGGATATACTGCACCGATGGGCGGCGCTGTCCTGGCTGCGGGTACAGCTCCATCAGAGCATAAATCTCTTTCGGCAGGTCGGTGCTGACCGGCAGGCCGAGTTCTTTGAGTTGCTCGTAGGTTATCGGGTAGTCGTGGGTAAAGCGGCCGCTGGTCAGAAAGCGGGAGATTGCCGCGGCCTTTTCTTCCCCCATTTTGCGATACAAGAGAAACCGTACGAATTCTTCCACCTGGCGGATCGCCTTACGGGAGATATCGGCCAGCACCATTGTGGTATCGTCAACCTTATCAATCCCTTTCTGGCGCACGGTCTCTAAGATGGAAGCCGCCGGGTAGTTGCCGAGCTGCGGGTCAACGGGGCCGAGCACGGCGTTCTCGTCCATCACGATCTCGTCGGCGGCCAGGGCGATCATCGTCCCCCCGGACATCGCGTAGTGGGGGATAAAAACCGTTACCTTCGCCGGATGTTTCTCCAGGGCACGGGCTATCTGTTCCGCCGCCAGGACCAGCCCGCCGGGGGTATGGAGCAAAAGGTCAATCGGCATCTCCGGCGGGGTGTAGCGGATCGCCCGCAGGACGTGCTCGGAGTCCTCGATGTTAATGTAGCGGCTCAAGGGCAAACCGAGAAGACTCAGGAGTTCCTGGCGGTGAATCATCGTGATCACCCGGGAGCGGCGGCTCTGCTCGATAGCCCGGATGAGCCGCACCCGCTGGATCTCCAGGCGCTGCTGCTTCAGCATCGGGAGGAAGGCGGAGATAATGAAAATCGCCCACAGGATATCAAAGAAGGAAAAATTTGCCGCCATCACATAACTCCTTGAGGGTTGGACAGGTTTACGGTTATACTTATTTTGCCCGCCGGAAAGGAATACGGTGCTCTAAAGACGAATATTTATGTTAAATATTTTACCAGGGGTATACTGGTAGGGCAAGTTTAGAGCAGAAGGGATAGTGAATAATGCTACCGATTGGCGACATTTACTCTGTGCTGGTGTATGCCGAAAACAACGGTTTTTTTGCCGACCTTGAAAAACTGTATGAGGGGCTTCCGGAGAAGGAATGCACCGACTGCAATAACTGCTGCAAGAACCCGCCGGATGCATCATTGTTGGAATACCTATACGTGTTCCGGTACTGCCGGGACAACCTGATTGAACAGCAGGCCGAGGTTGTAAAGCGGGCGGCTGAGTTTTTCTTTCTGGAACTGGTGGTTCCGGAACAGGTGTGCCCTTTCCGGGCGGATGACAGCGGGTGCCTGGTGTCAGCGGTACGCCCCCTTGGTTGCCGGTTGTTTGGTTTGGTGGAAGAAGGCGATTACGAGAGAATTGAAGAGGAAAGGTTAGAACGGCTGCGGGCTTTTGCGGAGTTCCTTCGCACCGATCACGGGATTGAGCTGCCTCCCGCAGTTATATCGCCCCGCCCGCACTGCGACAGGTATTCCGGAAACGATACCGTACGGGTAACGATGGAGCAACTTGATGAATACAGGATGCGCCTTCTGGTGCTCGATACAAGCTTAGTGAACCCGGATCTGGTCTTCAGGCGGCGCACGTTAAGCCCGTTGCCGCTACATCTTGCGATATCAGTCCTGAACGCCGGGGTAAGGGCTAAGCGTCTGGATGTATTGCGCGCCTTTCTTGGGGGTTCTCGTGAGCTCTTGGATAAATACGTCGGTCGTTTGGCGGGCTACCGGTTTTAGTTGTGATGGGGTTAACGGGACTTCTTATTACATCGTTCATCGTAGCGCTTTCCGGGGCCATGGCGCCGGGACCGCTGTTGACGGTGACAATAGCCGAAAGCGTAAAAAGAGGGCTCCTGGCGGGGCTGCTGTTAGTGGTCGGGCATGCCGTGCTGGAAGCGGCGCTTGTGGTTGCCCTGGCCTTAGGGCTCAGACCTTTTATTTCCCATCACGGAGTGGTTACCGCAATTTCATTCGCCGGCGGCGGGTTTCTGCTCTGGATGGGGGGAACAATAGTAAGGGACGCTGTAAAGGGAAAGATTTCTTTAGACCCAAATGTAGAAGCGACGGACGGCGGTAATGTGTCAGGCAGTTCCAGTGCAGGGAGGCTGATCGGACTAGGGGTGGTCGTAAGCCTTTCAAATCCTTACTGGAGTCTCTGGTGGGCGACGTTTGGGTTGAAATATGTTGTTGAAGCGCTTAAGTGGGCTTGGGCCGGGATAGCGGTTTTTTTCATTGGTCACATCCTGGCTGATCTCATATGGTATGTTGCAGTTTCAGGTGTAGTGACCGGAGGCAGACGGTTTTTAAGCCCGGCGTTGTACCGGGGAATTCTCACCGTCGCCGGTCTCTTTCTGATCGGGTTAGGGGGGTACTTCATTTACGGCGGCTTTCGGTTCGCATTGATGCAGTGACAATAAGGGATTCGTTCACGACCCAGCACTCAACTCTGTGTGTAACCTGTGCTCAAGCAAACGGTCATTAAAGTATCTCGTATTCTTTCCTGTGGAGTTGAGTGTCGGGTGCTCAAGCAACCCAGCACTCAGCATTATCATTGCGCTTTGAAAAGCTATCATTTCCTTTAGGCTATTGAAGGTCTCTCCTTCGAAGCTCAAAAACTGCTCTGAGTGCTGGGCTCGTATTCTTTCCTGTGGAGTTGAGTGTCGGGCGGCACCGGGAATGAAAATGGCCTGTCTGCCGTTATCTCAGGCGAATTAGGAAGTGAGCAGTGTGAGGTGAGAGGTGGTATTCTTAAAAGTAGGTCGGAATAAGCGTAGCGTTTCCGGCATTTTAAGGACAGATATGTTTTTTGCCGGAAACGGCCTTCAGCCTTTTTTCGGCCTACGAACTTCGGTCTTTTTCAGATGATTCCTCGGGTGTCTTCGAAGAGTTTGACGGAGGGGGTGGGAGTGATGCCGGAGAATTCTGGTAGTGTTGTGATTGGAGGGATAGTCCCTCATCCACCGATAATGGTGCCAGGGGTGGGGGGTAAAGAAGCCGAGCGGGTACGCCGGACCCAGGAGGCGCTTCTCGAACTCGGCCG
>JBFLWY010000095.1:0-4741 GCA_040757355.1 Bacillota bacterium
AGATGCTGGGGCGGTTCAGGCTTAAGGAAGCGCAGCGTATGCAGGGGCGGGCTTCGCAGGCGCAAGTGGCTGCGGGCCGCACCCGGGACCGGTTGGCGCAAACGCATAGGGCTGGTCTATCTGAAGCGGCTGCCACTGCGTCTATCACGAAAGCCAGCGAAGCGATTTCCCTCGACGACACGGATTTCGGCACGTTCTAACTGAGAAAGCCTTTACCTCGTTACCCCGGAGCGTAGAGGATTATCACCTATACGCCTCGGGGTTATTTCTATTAGTTACAGCCTCACGTGTCCTGAGCTATGGGAAATCCAGGCCGAGACCCGTCCTGGTCCCGGTGTTTTAAAATTTAAAAAATTGAGAGATCCCGGATTGTTGGTTCAGTAACTAGATGATCCGTATCTCCGTTAGATTCGAATCCGAGACCGCTTTCGCACAGTACTGAACCTAAAATGGAACTTCCCTAAAAATTTTTTCAGAACACTTGCTTTAGAAACCCGCGCAAATGCCCGAAAAAAAAAGATGTAAGCTGTCCAGTTTCCAGAAACCGTATTTTTGATTTCAAACAGAACTGTCAACTCAGCGAGAATAGGTGCTTGGGGGTGATTGATTTTGTACAGCGAGGAAGAAAAACTCGAACTGATCAAGGAATTTGTTACCGAAGGCAGGGAACTTCTTGATGATGTAGAGCCGCAGATCATCGCGATGGAAAAGGAAGTGGATGCATCAGGAAGGATCGACCAGGATATCCTTAACGCCATCTTCCGCCTCTTTCACTCGCTTAAAGGAGCGGCTTCGTTTTTTGACCTGCAAAACATCATCGGGGTGACCCATGAGGCAGAAACGCTGCTTGACTTATTCCGGAAAGGGAGGGCGGTCGTAGACCCCAAACATGTTGACCTGCTCTGCCGTGCCACCGACTTTGTTAGAACTGCTCTTGAGCAGGTGGAGCAAGACTTTACCGACAAGGGTTTTGAAGAAACCGCCGCGTCAATCGTAAACGAGCTGAAACGAACAATAGAGGCCATTTCAGCAGACCAGGAAGTACCTTCAGAGACGCAAGCGGGAGATTCTTTTTCAATAACGCCGCCCGGTGAATCAGAGGGTTTTGACAGGCCCGGCAGTGGTGAGACCGATTCCGAAGAATTACGATTTGTCGTTACCCCGGAAATGGTGAAGCGTTTTACGGAAGAGGCGGCGGCTCTTTGTGATGAGGCCGAGTCCGCACTCTTATCGCTTGAGAGGGAACCCGGGAATTTAGAGCATGCGGGACAAGCTTTCCGCGCCCTGCACAGCCTGAAAGGGAATGCCGGTTTTATGGGCTACGGAGAACTCGAAGAGATCAGCCACCACGCCGAAACACTCCTTGATGCTGTAAGGGAGGGGCATAAAGACGCCGACTCCGTTGTAATATCCTTTTTGCTGATTGCTGTGGATTCTTTACGTGAAGGAATTCGCCAGGTGAGCAACGGGGTAGCGCTGGATATCGCCGGGAAGGAGGAACTGGTAAGGCATCTCGATCTTTTAGGTGGTGGAACTGGTGGTGATTCAAGTCAAGATAAGAGTCAGGACCTTTGTGCAGCCACGGAACCAGTTAAGTATGGGCAAAGCAAGGCGGGTGAGGTTGGTACCGACAAGCCGAACGGGTCAAAATCTGATTGGGCTAACAAAGAGTATGCGTCCGGGCAGCAAGAGGGGCAACAGGCTGATATTCGGGAAAAACAGGCGTCGTCTTCGGGAAGGCAGCAGGTGATTCGGATAGACATCGACAAACTGGACACGCTTCTCGACCTGGTCGGCGAGCTTGTCATCGCCGAAGCAATGGTAGCACATAACCCGGATCTCACCGGGCTCCAGCTCGAGCGTTTTGAGAAAGCAGTGCTGCAGCTTGATAAAATCACCAGGGACATCCAGGAGGTCGCCATGTCGATGCGGATGATACCGCTGGCCGGAACCTTCCGAAAGATGGTGCGTCTGGTGCGCGACCTTGCCCACAAGGCGAACAAGAAGGTAGATTTGGAGATTATCGGTGAAGAGACGGAGGTCGATAAGACTATCATCGAGCAGATATCAGACCCGCTGGTTCACCTGATCCGTAACGCTGTGGATCACGGCCTTGAGACCCCTGAGGAGCGGGTGGCGAGAGGAAAACCGGAAACTGCGAAAATAACCCTCGAGGCGAAGCATTCTGCCGGCGAAGTCTGGATAGTCGTACAGGACGACGGAAGGGGGCTTGACCGGGAGAAAATCTTGCGCAAGGCGGTAGAGAAAGGCCTTGTTAAGAGCGAGGACCAGGATCTAAAGGACGAAGAGGTTTGGCGTTTTATCTTTGAGCCCGGTTTTTCCACTGCGGAACAGGTATCGAGCGTATCGGGCAGAGGCGTGGGGATGGACGTGGTGAAACGAAATATTGAAAAGCTGCGGGGGAAGGTGGACATCCGGAGCAGGTTCGGTTTCGGTACAATGTTTATCATTCGCATTCCGCTGACCCTTGCGATCATAGAAGGCATGGTGGTGAGGGTGGGTCACAACCGTTACACCATCCCGATCAGTTCAATTAAGGAGTCTATCCAGCCCCGGCCCGACCAGATTACCCGCACCCCCGACAACCTGGAAATCGTACGTATCAGGGGAGAGCTCATGCCGGTAATTCGTTTGCACGAACTCTACAGGGTCAAGCCGGTCTTTGAAGAGCTTACCGACGGGATACTGATTATCGTTGAGAGCAACAACCAGAAGTACTGCTTGTTTGTGGACGAATTGCTGGGCCAGCAGCAGATTGTGATCAAAGGGTTGTCAAGCTATTTCGGAAGAGTCAGAGGTATGTTGGGATGCTCTATCCTCGGTGACGGGGATATCAGCATGATTCTTGATGTGGCGGATTTGGTTAGCTCAATTGAGGGAACCGTACTTCAAGCGCATTGAAGTCAGGAAAGGTGACGGGAGTATGGTGTCGGTAATTACAATCTTAAAAAGGCAGAAGCCGAAAATGAGAAGGAGATGAAATTGATGAGCGTGAAGGAAAGACTGGGCGCGGATTTTCTTGAGGAAGAAGAGGAGGATGAAGACGCGCAGGAGGACAAGTATCTTACTTTTGTTCTGGACCGGGAGGAGTACGGGATCGAGATCCGGCATGTAACTGAGATTATCGGAATTCAGAACATCACCGACGTGCCGGATATGCCTCCGTACGTAAAGGGTGTGATCAACCTCCGGGGGAAGGTCATCCCGGTAATGGACGTCAGGCTGCGGTTCGGGCTCGGGGAGCGCGCGTACGACGACCGTACCTGCATCGTAGTAATTAACATCGACGAGCAGGCGGTAGGTTTGATCGTCGACCGGGTCTCGGAGGTCCTTGACATACCCAAGGACAACATTGAGCCGCCGCCGCGGGTGAGCAAAGGGAAGAGCAGCCGGTTTATCCAGGCAATGGGGAAGGTCGGGGAAGAGGTCAAAATTCTTCTTAATGCAGACAGGCTTCTCTACGACGAAGGTGAGGCAGACTGGAGAGAAGCAGTTTAAAGGCTGCAATCCTCGCTCCTTGCGGCGGTGTCCCCCACAGCCGGCGAGGTAGACTGGAGGAAAGCAGTTTAAAGGCCGCAACCGGCACAGTGTCTAGGATCCGTTCCACAATTAAACAGTAAGATTGGGGGGGGAAAGTGCAGATGTTAAGTAAAATGAAACTGGCGGGCAAAATATCGCTCGCGCTTGGTCTAGTATTGGTTATCGCGCTGGTGATAGGGGGCGTAGGTTACTGGAAGATCAGTGAGGTCGGCAGTGAAGCGCACGACCTTGGCGAGGAGCATCTGCCGGGCGCGAGGGCGTTGCTCCATATACACCTGACACAAATGGAGATTAACGCACACGAGCGGACAATGCTTATTAACGGATTGGACGAAGCAACAAAGCACGACTGTTCTACTGCAATTGAGGAATTCTGGAACGGCGTGGAAACGGACTGGAACACTTACGCCGGTGTGGAAAAGAGTCCCAAGGAAGAGAAACTGTGGCGTGAGTTCCAGGCCGCCTGGGACGATTGGAAGGGTAAACAGGCGAAGACCATGGAGTTGGTAAACACTGGCAGAATGAACGAGGCGATTGCCTACGCAATGGGTGAAGAGGCCGAGTCCTTTGAACGGTGCAAAACAGTAGTGGATCAGTTAATGGAGGAGAATGCCGCGTTTGCCAAATTGACGCATGAACAAGCCGACAGGACGGTCGGATCTTCAAAGACGATAATGGTGGTGGCAATGATTGTCGGCGTTCTGTTGTCGGTTGTGCTTGGTCTCTTCTTCGGCAAGCACATCGGCGGCATTGTCGGCAGCCTGTTGGCCGAAACAAAGCGGTTGGCTGAGTCGGCTGTGGCAGGTAAGCTGGATGCCCGCGGCGACCTCGAAAAGGTCAATTTCGAGTTCAGAGGTATTATTCAAGGTATGAACGATGTCCTCGACGCAGTAATCCGTCCGGTACACGAGGCAACAGGCTGTCTCAAAGAGATGGCCAAGGGGAACCTCGATGTAGCGGTCACCGGGGACTACCAGGGCGACCACGCAATCATGAAGAACGCGCTCAACACAACCGTCGAGGCGCTGAATGAAATCCTCAGCCAGGTGGCGGTTGCGGTAGACCAGGTTGCCGGCGGGTCGCAGCAGATCGCCAGCTCCAGCCAGGCGCTGTCGCAGGGCGCGTCCGAATCAGCGAGTTCGCTTGAGGAGACCACTTCCTCCATGCAGGAAATAACCGC
>JBFLWY010000096.1:0-2880 GCA_040757355.1 Bacillota bacterium
AAACATGCCGGTAAGGAAGACCTGGCCCACCTTGCCACTCTAGCAGGCGTCGGGATCGTGCTGATCTGGGTAGTACAGCTTTTGGGTCTGCTTTTCAGTGAGGTGCAGTCTGTTTTTAAATTGCACTGAAAACCGGGTGGTGAAATCATGGAAATCCTTCGGGTAGTCGGGTTCGCGCTCGTTGCAGCCATCATGGCGCTCGTATTGCGGCGGGAGAAACCGGAACTCGCGCTTGCGGTGGGAGTAGCCGCCGGAATCGTGATTTTCGTCGCTTTTCTCGGCAAGATTGGCGCGGCAATCAGGGTATTGGACGGCGCGGCCAGCAAGGCCGGCCTGAATATGATTTATCTGGATACCATCTTAAAGATCGTCGGTGTAGCTTACATCGGTGATTTCGGGGCACAGATCTGCAGAGACGCCGGCGAAGGGGCGCTGGCGGTAAAAGTTGAGTTTGCAGCAAAGGTGCTGATCATGGTGCTCGCGTTGCCCATCATCATAGCGCTGCTCGATCTGCTGTTAAAACTGGTGTCCTAAGATGAAGCAAAAGGTTCTCTTTTGGGTATTACTTACAGTTTTGCTTGCGTCTTTTCACCTCATAGCGGCCTTTGCGGCGGAAACGCAAGGTTTTGAACCTGACCCGGAGGGGGAGTTGGAAAAGCTTAACCTGGAGCGTGTAGAGAAAGAGGCCGCCCGGTTCAACGAGACGATAGAGAACCTGGTCCCCGGAATCAGTTTCCGCCAATTGGTCGTGGACATTTTGCACGGCGAAGTAAAACTGACTCCTACAGCGGTGATGGGTATATTGGGGCACTTTTTCTGGGGCGAAGTATGGGGTGGCGGTGTGCTGCTCGGAAAAATACTTATACTTGCTATCATCCTCGCAATCCTCCAGCAGATAAGCACCGCCTTTGAACGTGCCTCGACATCCCAGGTGGCGTTTTACGCTTGCTTCCTTGTTCTGACGGGTACGGTGGTTGCGGCGCTCGGCTTAGCGCTCAACACCGGGCGGGAGGCGGTTGACGGGATGGTTTCATTCGTTCAGGCGCTCATGCCGGTTTTACTGACCCTTTTGGCGGCCGCCGGCGGTCTTACTACCGCCGCCCTCCTGCATCCGAGTATTCTTGCAACACTGGCGGTGATCGGCACCTTGATAAAGAACCTTGTGCTTCCATTGATAACATTCAGCATCATCCTCAGCCTTATTGACCGGTTGAGCGAAGGTTTTGAAGTATCGCGCCTGTCAACGCTTTTCCGGAACTTGGGGCTTGCCCTGCTCGGCGTGTTGTCAACAGTTTTTTTGGGAGTGCTGACGGTTCAAGGTGTTGCCGGAGCAGCTTCTGCCGGCGTGGCGTTGCGGACGGCGAAATATGCTACTGGGGCCTTTGTGCCCGTGGTAGGGGGAATGCTGGCGGATGCCTTTGAAGCAGTGGTGGGGACTTCACTTCTCTTAAAGAGCGCCGTCGGCATAGCGGGAATGGTACTCATCTTCTTTGCCGTCGCCTTCCCGGCGCTAAAAATATGCGCGTTAAGTTTAGTGTTTAAGCTGGCGGGCGCCATGGTCCAGCCCTTAGAGGGGCGCGTAGCCGCATCTTTGGACGGGGTGGGCAACGGGCTCCTGGGGGTTTTTGCGGTCGTAGCGACGGTCGGCCTGCTCTGCTTCTTCGCCGTCGCCATTGTAGTCGGGCTCGGTTACCTGACAACAATGTTGCGCTGAGGTGAGCCGGAGATGGAGAAAATAGGCATCTTGGTCCGCAACCTCGTCATCATAGTGGTAACGGCGGCTTTTCTCGAGCTGTTGCTGCCTATGGGGGAAATGCGGCGGTACGTCCGGATGGTTATCGGCATCCTGGTAATATTGGCGGTACTGCAGGTCCTGGTGGGCGTGGTTGACCGCACTGACGGCCCGCCGGTACCGCGGGTAACGATTGAAACCCCGCCGGAGCTTGAGGGTATGGGCCAGGGCGGATTTCAAGAAGAGTATGCAAAGCGGGCCGTTGCTGCATACCAGCGCGGACTGGCGCGCCAGGTCAAAGCTTTGGCGGGTCTTGCAGGGCTCGATGTGGCTGAGGTTGAGGTGGTTGTTGACGAAAGTGGCAGTAAATACCCACAATTGACGGAAATCAGGTTGCATTTGGATCCAACTGCGGCAGTTGCCACTGGGGATTCAGCCGGAGCAGAGAAAGCGACGAGCGCTATTGCTGATTTTTATAACCTGCCGCACGAAAAGGTGGTTGTTGCTGTACCTTAAAAGGATTACTACCTTAAACGGACCCGAACGGAGGTTTGAAATATGAAAGAATTCATTGCTTCGATATTCGGCAAGAACAGTGTGTTTTCAAAAAAACCTGAATACTGGTTGAAGCTTGGCTTGCTTGGGACGGTTGGCATTTTTCTGCTCATGCTCGGCGGTACCGGAGGCACTGCGCCGGTTCATACCGAAAACCTTCGTGACAGCAGCGTTTCCGGTCAGACGGAAGTAGTACACGGAATCAAACAGGAAGAGGAATACCTTGCGGGACGGGTTAAAGCGGTAATTGAGAGCATCAGGGATGCCGGCTCGGTAGAGGTCAGTATCCGCCTTGCCGGCTCTACAAAGACAGAGTATGCAGTGAATACCAGCACCGGAAAGAGGATTACCCAGGAGAAAGAAAAAACCGGTTCGGACAGGACGACTTCGGAAGATACAACTAACGGTGAGGTTGTGGTAGTCCAAGACGGCCAGGGGGAAAAGGCGGTTATTGAGAGAGAAGAAGCCCCCCGGATATTGGGAGTACTTATCGTAGCGGATGGCGCTGCTGACCCGGTGATAAAGGCGCAAATCTTCCGCGCCGCGCAGGTGGCGCTGGGTGTTGAGGCCCACCGGATCCTGGTGTTGCCACG
>JBFLWY010000096.1:2980-4586 GCA_040757355.1 Bacillota bacterium
GAGGAGGGAAACAGATGGCTCGCTTTATCCTTTTGCGCAGGCAGGTTGTAATCGGGGTCTTAATAGTGCTGTTGACCGGCGGAATTGCTGTAGCAACCTTTGGGAAAAGTGCCCCGGTTCGGGAGCAAAAAGTAAGCTCTGTAACAGAGTCATCTTATCCGGTGAACGTCTCCTCTCAATTGCTGCCAAAAAACAATAATAATACCGATGATTATTTTGTGGACTACCGGATTGAACGGGAGACAAAACGCAGCCGGCAAATAGAACTGTTGCGGGAGATTGCTGCTATGTCATCCACCAGCGAAAGTACCAGGAAGCAGGCGCAAGAAGAGGTAATCAACCTGATGCAGAAAACAGAAAAAGAAGCTCGAATTGAAAACCTGCTGCGGGCGAGGGGTTTCAGAGATGCAGCCGTAGCCATAGAAGAACAGGGGATAACGGTGGTAGTTCCGGAAAAAGTCAGCCCGGAGGTAAATACAACCGTAGTTGCTCTGGTTTACCACAGTATTGGTCTGGCACAGGAGCAGGTGCTAGTCCTCGGACGTGAGTGAATAAAAACAATGTTACTATTCAGGCTTCCCGTCGGGCGCGGCGATAAACGGCGCATTTCGAAAACAATGGACAACTGGGTTGGGGTTGGTTTTTACAATATTTGTTGGTCATTCTAATAGGCAGTTAGGTAGTGCCCGGCGTCATGAGTTGTCGGCGACGGTGTTCACTTTTAAAGCCTCAAGTAGAACGTTGTCGGCTTTTATTCGCGACATGCTTGTGACCACTTCCGGGTCGGCTCCCAGGCAAACCGCCAGTAGTTGCATGTAGTGGACAACGGGAATCTCGTAATAGATCCTCATTCTTTTCTGCAGGAACTCTTGGGCGGTGTCGAACTGGATCAAGCACGAACTGCATCCGGTCACAATCAGATCTGGGTTTGCTTCCGTTTTGATAGAAGTAATCTTCCTTTCCATTAAGTAAAACGATCGTTCCATATCCGTGCTGCGCATCGCGCCCATTCCGCAACAGTCCAGGAGCCGGCTGTAATCTTGAACCGAAGCCCCCAGCGCTTCACACATTTCTTTTAAAACCTTTGGATGAAAGGGGTCTTCCTCCTTATCTTCCTGTAACTGGCTCGGCCACAGTGTAAGACAACCCGGCTGGACGGCAACGGTCAGGCCGTCCAGCCTGTACTTTAAAGATTGCTTGATCTTTTCGAGGCCGACTTCGTTATAAAGGAAATACGTAGCGTGCCTTACCCTGCTGGTTCCTTTGTATGCTCTACCGATTTCTTTCAGGATTCTGTTCACCTTTTTACGGATGTCCGAATTAGTGAGCATATAGAATCTGGTTCTGGCAAGGCTGCCGAAGCAGGTGCTGCAAACAGTGACCATATCGATGCCTTGTTCTTCGGCAATCGCGAAGTTTCTCGCCCCAAGCGCACACCAGCCTGCAAGATCTATTGACGGCATTGTTCCCCACGTAGGACAGCAGGACTGACCTATCAAGTCGTCCAGTTCTACGCCGAGAGGGGGGAACGAATACTTAACCGCCAGTTCCAGGTCAGGTCTGTTAAAAGCCGTATTACAGCCGATAAAGAATCCGACCTTCATTA
>JBFLWY010000097.1:0-2096 GCA_040757355.1 Bacillota bacterium
TTAATCGGCCGCCTCCTTTGTGTATTGAAAGACGCGTGCAACAATCTCTCTTCGTTTTTGCTCAACGGCGTTAAAATCCATTGCAGCAATATAGAAGCTTTCCATGTAGTCGTGCGTCAGCTTGGCCTCTCGGATGTAGTGTATCCCGCGGTCAAGGGCATCGTTAAAGCGCCGGCGCGCGTGAGCAATTGCCGCCGCCCAAAACGTAAGGGCCTGCGGGTTGCTGTAACGCCCGAGGCTCACGGGACACACCTCGAGACCTTCAGGAGGAGTAAAACCCAGTTCAGCCACTTCTTTTAAAACCGCAGTCTTGATGGCGGGAATAACAAGAAGATCAACCTCCCGCGGCAGGAAGGCACAGTGGAACACTTCAATGTCCAGTCCCCGTATGACTGCTGTTTCCGCTATCCTGGCCAGGAAGGTGCTCCGCCCCGAACCGGGCGGGCCCTGTATCAGATACAGGTATTTAATACTCTGGAAGAGGGTTTCAAGGTGGTGGACCACTCCGTCGGGGGAAATCGCGGAGGCAAAAAGACGTCTTATCTTGGGAAACCTTTCGTGATGGATCGGTGTCCCCTTAAAAATCCTCCCGGCCGTTTCACGCAAGGCCCCGTTTACTTTCGCAAAATCCATGCTTTCTGTAATGTAGCTTTCCACCTCATCCCGTATCACCTTCGCCTCTTTTAGTTGGCTGTAGGCAATCTGAAACAGGCGGCTCACCCTTCTGTTGGCATCCAGCACATCCTCCTTATACGATCGCATTTTGCTCTCGTCCCAGAAGTCTCCGAGATGTACGATCTCGTCTACAACACCGGGGTTCTTCGGGTCGACGACGTGGGGCGCCGTTCCGTCGATAAATGCCACGCGGGCCGCTGGAATGACAAGTCCGTCAAGGGACCCGTTGTCGGAAGAGCAGCACATGTATTCGACATCGTATCCCGCCGCAAGCATCTCCTCACCGATTCCGCGCATAAAGGTGGACTTGCCTACACCGGGGCCGCCCTTGATCACGAAGATCCGTGTGGCGTCAGGCTCAATAATATGGTCATAATAGGAATAAAATCCATATGCGGTGTTACCCCCGGGGAAGACCTTCCGGAATTTCCCTTTAGACATCCGTATACCTCCCTCAGGTTTATTAGATTCGGCCGGTGTATAAAAAAGGCGCCAGACAAGAAATGCCGCAGCGCCGGACCACCGAACGTCTCTAAATCATTATGCATTTGTTTGTCTCCATTAGAACGAACGGTAGCCACTAAAAGGCGGAAATCAGTTTCAGCAGCGCAAAACTACACGGTATTCCCGCAGCCAGATATCGACCTGTATCAAATAGGCCATCAACTGCGTGCCGGTCATTAACTGGCCGAAAAATGGAATGTTGACCCTTGTCCCATTCGCCTCAGTCAGAGCGCGTACGGCAGGGACATCGAGAAGCGTACGTATGGGGGAGGCGGGATCGTCCAGGATTCGCAGGAGCCTTTCGCGTATTATCGAGGCATATGCCGGGTTGTGAGTCTTCGGATATGGACTCTTCCGCCGCCAGAGAACCTCGTCGGGTAACACCCCGCTCAAGGCGTTCCTTAAAACGCTTTTTTCCGTTTGGTTATAATACTTCATTTCCCAGGGTATGTTCCAAACATAATCAACGAGACGGTGGTCGCAGTACGGTACCCGGATTTCAAGACCTACGGCCATACTCATCCTGTCCTTCCGTTCCAGCAGCACCTGCATAAAGCGGGTAATACTCAGATAGCTGATCTCCCGCATGCGGGCGGCCCGGGGTTCCTCCCCCGGTAAACGCGGCACCTCCACCAGTGCTTCCCGGTATCGTGCAGCCAGATATTCCTCGGGGCGAATCAGGTTCACTATTTCGGGTGACAGCAGGCGCACCCTTTCTTCGAGCCTGCGCACCCACGGGAAAGTGTTCGCCCGAATATCCGTTTCGCGGCGGAACCAGGGATAGCCGCCGAATATTTCATCAGCAGCCTCACCCGACAGACCAACGATATCACGCTCTTTAATTACGCAGGAAAAAAGGTATAAAGAAGAGTCTATGTCCGCCATCCCAGGCAAGTCTTTGGCCCGAACCGCCGGTA
>JBFLWY010000097.1:2196-4559 GCA_040757355.1 Bacillota bacterium
AATATTTCATCAGCAGCCTCACCCGACAGACCAACGATATCACGCTCTTTAATTACGCAGGAAAAAAGGTATAAAGAAGAGTCTATGTCCGCCATCCCAGGCAAGTCTTTGGCCCGAACCGCCGGTATCAGGGCGTTTGCCAGTTCCTCGGCACCGATCATCACCGCGCGGTGGTCGGTGCGCAAGAAATCCGCCATGCGCTGCGCCCAGGGTGCGTCGGCATTCGGCTCGAACTCATTCGGGGTAAAGTATCTTTCGTTACCCACATAATCAATCGAGTAGGTGCGTAACGCTCCCCGTCCTTTCCGCCTGAACACGCTCGCGGAAAAAGCCGTTACGGCACTCGAGTCCAATCCTCCGGACAGCAGGGTGCAAACAGGAACGTCAGCTACCAATTGCCGTTCAACCGTGTCCTCCAAAAGCCAGCGTACCTTGGCAACCGTGGTCTTAAAGTCGTCTGTGTGGGGCCGGCTTTCAAGGTCCCAGTACCGGTGGATACTTACCCCTTTTTGGTCGTACCTCAGCCATTGCCCCGGCTTTAATTCACTCACATTTCGAAACACCCCGTGGCCAGGTGTTCGTGCAGGACCGATTATCAAGACCTCGGCAAGCCCTTCGGCGTCCACTTCAGGTTTCACGGCCGGGTGTGCAAGCAGCGCCTTTAACTCTGAACCGAAAATGAACGCGCTTCCCCGCCGGGCGTAGAATAAAGGCTTCACCCCCAAACGGTCGCGTGCCATGAAAAGGTTCTGGTTCTCTTCACACCAAACGGCAAAGGCGAAAATGCCGTTAAGCCGCGCGAGACATTCCGGGCCCCACTCGATGAAGGCGAGGAGCAGTGCTTCAGTGTCCGAATACCCCTGAAATGTGTAGCCTCGCGCGGCTAGTTCAGCCTGCAGGTCCGGCGTATTATAAAGTTCTCCGTTATAAGTAATCACATAGGTTCTCTGATGGTGTTCGCGGACCATCGGCTGGCGGCCGCCTTCCGGATCAACCACAATTAAACGCCGGTGACCGAGAGCGGCCCTTGATGAAACCCAGACCCCGGCAGCATCCGGCCCACGGGCGGACAAGGTGTCGGTCATTGCTTCAATCACCGCCCTTTCCTTTGTGAGGTCCACGTCCCAATCAATCCACCCTGCTATCCCGCACATTACGTTAATTCCTCCTTATTCTTTGCACAATTAAGTACCCTAAATAAAAAAGCGCTTGGGGAATACCCCGAGGCGCCCTTGCCTGGTTATTTAATACTGTTTTCTACTTTTTCATGCTATATTTATATGAAACGTTTTTATGGAAGTGCGCCAAATTCTATTTACTTTTGTTCTGGAGAAGGAAAGATGCGGCACCGTGTGAAATCATCTAAGGAAGATATTGTGATGATTAAAATAGAGATCAGGACCGGCTTGTTTGCGTAATCTTAAGTAAGAGTCATATCGAAAGGCGGCCGAAGGTAGTGAATTGTCTCTTGCCAATCTTGTTTATACTTCTTTTGCCTGCTCTTTTTCTTCTTTTTTATTTTCAGGTAGCTGCCTTCTCCCTGACCCGTCTCGGCCTGTCTCCTCAGGGCGCAGTGCTTTTCTTCGGACTCTGCTTGATAGGCGGGGTAGTAAACATACCGGTTTCCCGCCGGCGAATCGCAGTTGAAGAAGGCCCTGTCTTCTACTTCCCGTTCTTCTTTTATTACCCGCCGCGCGTCCGAGAGCAGGTAATCGCCGTAAACTTAGGGGGGGCGGTCCTCCCCGGTTTATTCAGCCTTTACCTTCTGGGACGGGCACCCTTTGCGGAAACCGTCTTGGCAACCGTAGTCGTGGCCGCGGTTGCCAAGGGGTTGTCGCGCCCGGTACCCGGTGTGGGGATCACCTTGCCCGCTTTCATCCCACCGCTGGTTGCTGCAGCGACGGCGGTGCTTGTAGCGCAGGAAAAAGCGGCACCGGTAGCGTATATCTCCGGGGTGTGGGGCACGCTCGTCGGCGCCGACCTTTTAAACTGGCCGCGCTTTAAGGAAATGGGCGCACTGGTTTTAAGCATCGGGGGCGCGGGCGTCTTTGACGGGATTTTCCTCGTCGGTATCGTAGCAGCGTTACTAACGTGATTGTTAACACAAAGACCTAACCTATTCCTAGAACCGGCGACAACGGCAGGTAAGGTATTTCATGCTCTGCTGGTGCCGCCCCAAGCGTCATAAAGGTCTACTGTAATAAGGTGTGGATAATCTCTTATTCTGGTTTCTATCTCTGGCTTCTGAATTCTGACTCTTAGATCCTTTTTTGATTAAGGAGTGATCCCTATGGAAGACTGCATTTTCTGTAACCTGCCGAAAGAAACTATCTTTGCGGAGAACGAGCTGGCGTTTGCAATTT
>JBFLWY010000098.1:0-4425 GCA_040757355.1 Bacillota bacterium
CCGTTGAAGCCGGTTGCTTTCACCACCCTTCCGTATAATACAGTTGCTTTTTCATCCTTCTCATTGTAAAATAAGAGGACGGGGGCGCGTAGCTCAGGGGGAGAGCGCTTGACTCACATTCAAGAGGTCGCAGGTTCAAAACCTGCCGCGCCCACCAGGAAAATCAAGGCCTCCGGGCCTTGGCATAAAAAATCAAGGGGTCGGTTGACATCAATTTAACATTAACCGGTCCCCGTTTACTTGTTCATTCTTCCCGCGTGGAAGGGTTTTTTATCTTTCAACGTATCGGCTCGGCTAAGAGATGCCGGGCGAACATACACAAGAGACCCCAAAAGGGTCTCTTGCAGTCTCCGGGATACAAGGGTACGATTTGAATTTTAGCTGCAGCCCGCTGCGCCCGGCTTCCTCTAAAGAAGCACGGTACGCCTATGCCGTTACCAACCGGCAGCCTGCAGTACGTTGGCCTGGTGGTACCACTTAACGTCGTTGGTATTGTGGCTTTTACTGTTGTAAAAGTAGAGACAGAACTGACCGTCGAAGTTATTATCATAAATTGTTTCCGGGCCGTGGGGCTGTCCGTACATGGAAGCAGCGAAGGTCCGATCGCCTACGGTCACCAGAATGGGCCGGGCTTCCCAGGACCACTTATGGCCGAACACGTCATACATTACAGCTGTGTCAGCCGCAGTCAGGGGCTCGCAATCGGCGTGGTTCGAGCCTCCCATATGGTATATTTTGAATTGCTTTTTAGTCAGCCAGTCGGTAACAGTGGCGACACTCCCGACATTAAAGACCCACCGGGCCCAGGGCCAGGTCAGCAGTTCACCGTAGCCCGGTTTTCTTGTTCCGTAGGGTCCTTGCACGTTTACCGCCTTCTTGCCGGGAGGCACGTACAACGGCTGGTCGGGCATCAAGATATCAGTCTTCAGCCGGTTAGTTTCCTTAAGAGCCCAGATGGTTGTACCTAACTTGGCAGCGATACCTCCCAGGGTATCGCCGGGCTGCACCCAGTATACGGGCAGTTCTTGCGGGTTGACCGGCTGTGCCGCCTGTTCGGCTGTGAGGCCCTCTGCCGGGGGCGGAGGCAGGGTCGAAGCCGAATCAGGCGGAGGCTGTGTCTGGGGAGGCGGGGCGGCCTGACCCGGCACCTGCAGCAACTGTCCCGCCCGCAACGAGTCGCTGAAGAGGGAGTTTGCTTCCACTAGTTTTTGGACACTAGTATTATAGCGTTGAGCTAAAAGCCATAGCGTGTCGCCCGCCTGTACCTGATAGCTCTGGTATGCTCCCTGGGCTGCCGGAATCCGGAGGACTTGTCCAACCCGAAGGTCTTCCCCTGTAAGCCCGTTGGCTGCCTGAATTTCGCTGATACTGCGGCCTGTGCGCCTGGCTATCAGCCATAGCGTATCCCCCGGTTGCACATGGTAGGCGTAAGCCGCCCCGTCGTAGCTGACAGGAAGATAAAGACCCTGACCGGCGTTGAGATAGTCTTCCGTCAAACCGTTAGCGTCTTTAATCAGGCTTATTGTGGTGCCGTAGCGTTGAGCCAAAAGCCAAAGGGTGTCCCCGCCCCTGACTGTATAAGCAATGCAGCCGTCCGTGGCGGCTCGGGCAGCAGGTGAAAAGAGCAGCAAAACCCCCCCTAATATAATTGCGAGTACCGGCCACCGCTTCCTTTTAACCATGCGCATCACTCCTTATAGTATAGTTACTTGACCAGCCACGAAGCTCCCATAATAGACAGAAATCGACATATCATGGAGTATGTTTCTATGCCAAGGTCGATTTTCCTTCAAAGTTTCTGGCTGTAAATGTTACCAAGATTACCATAGTTTCAACAGGAGGAGGAAAAGCAGGTTGCTAAAGGAATTGGGTTTGTCTGCCGGAACTGCCTTTCCTGAACACCGTCATTATCAACGTACCGCTTGCCTCTGGCCAGAAGCCGGTTTGTGCTTTCAAACCTGGGCTAAAAGCACTGTGACAGAAGGAAGTTCTCAGCCATTTTAGTCGGGCATAAAACTCAATATTAAAAGCCCGAACCGCAAGGGATGGCTACAGTGGTATTCTTATTGGCGACTTTGGGGACGTTTTGTTGGGGACTTGCCCCTCTTTTCGGCAAATTAGGGCTGTCACAGGCCAACCCTCTCACAGCGTTAGTACTACGAACTTTTCTTACCGCCGTGATTCTTACCGGGTGGCTCGGTGTAACCGGGAGCTTCGGCGAATTCCGGCATATTCCCGGCAAAGTATGGTTCTATATAACGTTTGAGGCTTTGTTAGCTACAATTTTAGGTGATTTGGCTTATTTCTCTGCCTTAAAATTGGGAAATATCAATGATGTTACGATGGTAATGTCAACATCGCCGATGGTTACGCTTATCTTAAGCTACCTTTTCCTTGGTGAACACATTTATCCCTATCAGCTTGTGGGTGCACTTCTTATCGTAGCGGGGCTGATATTAGTTGGGTTAAAACCGCAGTTCTAACCGTCCTTAATCGGCCCGTATTCCACAATTCGCGGGCTTGCATCGTACCAATCGGTCCCCATGTCTTTAACCGTCGTCCTGCCGTCGGGCGTTTTTATCGTAATCCATGACCGGACAACTATCCCCTCCTGGCCTTTCATCACAACCTTTGTTTCTCCCGCTGGAAGCTGCGGGTTAAAGCGTCGTTCCGTCCAGGTCGGTATCCTTTTCAAGACCTTATGGCGCCACCTGATTTCGGGCGGTTTCCGCGTTCCGTAAAGCGCCATGTACAGGGTTTTGTCAACAAACTTTGCCGCGATTACCACCGGCCCGTCAGTGGTATTCCGGAACTTGAAATCTCTGACTCCATAGTATACGGTGGCATCCTGGCCGGGGGGTACATAGGGAACGGTCATCGAGTGCTGATGCCGTTCAATAACCTGAAGATCGCTGAATACCACAACGTTGTAAAGCAGGGACGATATCTTGCAGACCCCGCCGCCGATTGTGGTAATGTACCGGTTTCCCATGTAAGTGGGGCCGGCCCGGTATCCGCGGTCCTCGGTATAGGGCCCGAGGGTCTGGTTCTGGGAAAAAACTTCTCCCGGCTGGAGGACGGTACCGGAAAGTTTCTCGGCGGCCAGGGCAATATTGTGCTCTTCGCCTTCGATCGGCTCGTGAAGGGTGGCCTTGAAAGCCGCCATCATGACTGATACTCCGCATTTTTTTAAAATCGCATTGATCCGGGAAGATTCCTGCCAGGGAAGCGGCCCTGTATATGGTACGGCCTGCCGGCCCCACGACTCCTGAGGTTCGGTAAAGGCTCCCAAGATAACATTGGGGGTTGGCATAGCACCCGGCTCGTGGTTTTCAAGTACGCCTGATCTAAATACGGTAATAACTAAAATAATGAGGATTAATAGAAAGTTCCCTCTTAAAAACCGTTTTCTCAAAAAATCGTCCCCACCCATCAATTCAAGTTGCTTCGGGAATCCTACTTTATCAGCTTTCCGTAAAAACGACCGTCTTAATCAGTTTCCCGAAAGTATTAAGTTGCACCTAAGATCATAAATTCCCTTAACCCTTCAAAACGCTTCAGCATATCATTGAACTAAGGTTCTTCAAGACCAAAAAGTTTGGAGGATGAACGCCGTGCTCCCCATTCCCACCAAGTTTAAGCTTGTATCCGCTACCGCGGAAGGAGAAGAAAGGCTTACCGCCTTTGATAAAGCGATCTTTAAAGCCGGGGTGGGAAACTGCAATCTGATAAAAGTCAGCAGCATACTGCCACCGCGCTCCCGTCTGGATAACAACATCAACTTGATACCGGGAGCTCTGGTGCCAATCGCGTACGGATTTATTACCAGTGATATACCGGGCGAAGTAATTTCAGCAGCGGCGGCTGTCGGCCTTGCACAGGATCCGGATTCTTACGGAATCATCATAGAGCATAGCGGAAGGGCCCCCGGGAACGAAATAAAAGCTAAAACAATTAGAATGGTCGAAGAGGCCTTTAGTTTTCGCTCCTTACCGCTTAAGCAAATTATCGTGGAATGCGTTGAGCATAAGGTGATCAAACAGGGCTGTGCCTTTGCGGGCGTGGTGCTATGGTACTAAACAAAACCGTTCATCCGGCATCGTTCATCCGGCTCTCTCACGTCAGTCTATCTTTGCGGGTATGGCGCCATAATACTAACCTGCGCCAAAAGTCCTGACGTTGTCGCCCATTCTCTGAGGAGTTCGCGGTGGTGCTCCAAAAACCGCAAATGCAGGGCAAGTTTATTTTTTGTTTACTCTTAAACCAAGCCCCCGTTCCAATGGCCCGCCTCAAAACCCTCCCTCCTCCGAAAATAGACTTTAAGCGGCAGTGTTTTCCAGGTCTTGCAGTTCGACCCGGAAGCCGATGGCCTCAAGCCGCTTCTTCAATCTCCTTGCCACCGCATGCCGATCCAGACGATCGAAG
>JBFLWY010000099.1:0-4399 GCA_040757355.1 Bacillota bacterium
TGAGTGCTGGGTCGCCACCGGTAATGAAAATGTTTCAACCGCTTAGGCTTTGTTCTCTTATAAACGTCGAACGTCGAACGGACCTCAAAGGTTTGTCAGTATAAGGTTAAACGTATTTTCGGAGGAGGGGAATAATGGTTATTCCAAAGATAGGCATCCCTGAGTTGATCTTGATCTTAGGGCTTGTCGTTGTTATCTTCGGTCCTAAGAGACTGCCCGAAGTCGGCCGTTCCTTAGGGAGAACATTGCGGGAATTCCGTAAGTCGACGAAAGAAACAGCGGAAGAAGACCTGCCGAAAGAGCTTCCGGAGGTAGCAGATAAGCCGGTCAAAAGTTGAGTCTGGTTTGTGCAGTGTCTTTAAAGGCTGGAGACAGGCAGTAGCGGCAATTGAAACAACCCGGTTAAAGTTTTTGCATTTATTTTTTAAGTTTAACTCACCGGGAATACAAAACGGGAGTGAGGTGGGTTAACCAGAAGCAGAAAACTTCTGACAGTGAGAAAAAGGGTCGATTGATTATGGCGTTAGCTGAATTCGTCTGCAACCGTTGGACCACAACTCAATTTTACGAGAAAAAATCCTGCCGGGTTTAACGACCAACATCTTAGGTGGCGAATACCATTCGTGGGGAGGGATGATTGGTGAGGCGCATTACGCGTCGGGAGTTTATAAAAATATGTACCGGGGCTACAGCCGGAATAGGGTTGTTAAACACATTGGAGCCTGTGATTCTTGATACTTTGGCCCAGGCTGCGGAAGGTAAACCGCCGGTGATCTGGCTTCAGGGTGCTGCTTGTTCGGGCTGTTCCCTGTCGCTATTGAACACCGTGACCCCGAACATAGAGAAACTGCTTTTAGAGATCATCAGCCTGAAGTTCCATCCAACGCTCATGGCTTCTGCCGGCGACCAGGCGTTGCATATCTTGGAAGAAACTGCGGCCGAATATGAGGGCAGGTATTACCTCATTGTTGAGGGAGGCGTACCCGCCGGCGACGGAGGAGTTTACTGTACTTTAGGGGAAAAGGAAGGGAAGGAAGTAACTTTCCTTGAGGCAATCCAGCAATACGGAGAGAAGGCTGCTGCAGTGATAGCCGCGGGTTCATGCGCCGCGTTCGGCGGCATCCCTGGAGCCGCTCCCAATCCGACTGGTACGGTGGGGGTATGGGAAGTAGTAAAAAATACCCCTGTTATTAATATCGGTTGTTGCCCAATGCACCCGGATGATTTTCTCGGTACGCTGGTGTATGTCTTGAAATACGGCGAAATACCCCAACTCGATGTCTATAACCGTCCCAAAATGTTTTTCCCGGATATTATTCACGTCGGTTGTCCACGGTGTGGTTACTTCGCGCGGGGTATTTTTGCGAAAAACCCTGGTGACGACGGCTGCCTGGCATTTGTCGGCTGTAAAGGCATGGTTGCCCGAGCCAGATGTAACACCCGGCAATGGAACAACGGTACCAACTGGTGCATTGCGGCAGGAGCGCCGTGTCAGGCGTGTTCCGAACCGGCTTTTCCGGACGAGTGCAGCCCGATCTACGGTCGGTATCGGATACAGGAGTAACTCAGGTAAGGGGGGAGATTAAGTGCCCAAGGTCGTGATAGACCCTGTAACCCGGATTGAGGGTCACCTGAAGATTGAAGTGGACGTGGACCGCGGGAAAGTCATTGATGCCCGGTCTTCCGGAACCCTCTATCGCGGTTTTGAAACAATATTGAAAGGGCGTGACCCGCGTGACTCACAGCATCTTACCCAGCGCATTTGTGGTGTGTGTTCAATCGGACATGCAATAACCTCGGCACGCTGCCTTGACGACGCTCTTGGCGCAAAGGTCCCGCCAAACGGCAGAATCGTCAGGAATTTAATCCAAGGTGCCAACTTTATTATGTCCCACATTTTCCACTTTTACCACCTAGCTGCTCTTGATTATATAACCGGCCCCGACACAGCTCCTTCCGTCCCACGGGTGAACAGAGATTACCGGTTGTCCTCAGGTATTAACAACCGTGTTGTTCGGAATTATGTCGAGGCCTTTACAATTCGCCGGAAGGCCCAAGAAATGCTTGCCGTCTTCGGGGGTAAGGTGCCTCACATTACCACCATTATTCCGGGTGGCGTTACCGAAAAAGTAACGCAGGAGAAAGTCGATCATTTTCGTACAATCCTGCACGAGCTTTCCAGTTTTGTTGAGAGCGTTTACATACCGGATGTGTTTTCAATAGCGGAAGTATACAAGGATTATTGGGACATCGGCCGGGGCTGCAAAAATGCGCTGGCTTTCGGCGTCTTTCCTCTGGAAGACGGAGGCGGTTCAGAGGGTCAGAACCTGTTTATTAAGAGCGGTGTTTACACCAATGGACAATTCGGTTCACTGGATTTGGAAAAAATCAGTGAAGCAGTTAAGTACTCCCGCTATAAAGACGAAACCGCGGAGCCCCAGCCCAATAAGCTTGGAGCATACTCCTGGATTAGAGCGCCGCGATACGAGGGGCTGCCGCATGAAGCTGGTCCGTTGCCCAGGATGTGGGTTAACAAAGTTGCGGAGGTTTTCGATCTGGGCGAGAAAGCGTTTTCAGTCATGGGCCGTCATGTAGCACGGGCTGTCGAGTGCAAACTTGTCGCAAAGGCGATGTTCGATTGGCTCAACCTGCTAAAGCCCGGCGAACCGACACATTTGCCCTGTTCAGTACCTGAGGAGGGCAGTGGGATGGGCCTCTGGGAAGGGCCGCGGGGGTGCATTGGTCACTTTGTCGAAGTAAAAGATTACAAGATTCAGAGTTACAAGATTACGGCATCGACCGTCTGGAACGCCAGCCCACGTGATGATAAAGACGAACCCGGGCCGATAGAAAAGGCGCTTGTCGGAACACCGGTAGACGACCTCGAAAACCCGATTGAGGTCGCAAGGGTAGTACGCTCTTTTGATCCCTGCATGGGTTGTTCCGTTCACCTTTTGGAGATGAAAGACTCATGGGGAAGGGTAACTTCGGTAAACATATAGTTCTATTATACCAGCCGTTACCGATTCAAAAACTGAGGTCCTGTCAAAGACAGGGCCTTTAATCTTCGTGTGGGGAGCAAATGGAATTATACAACACCGGTTAAATTAGAGGATTTTCTCCCTTCCTGACGAACTTTATTAGCATGACTGCAGGCGAGTAATCTCTTGAAATTAGAATTACAATAGCCATGGGTTAAGCTTTAAGAGTACTACTTATGCATTCAGGAGGTGATAGTTATGTTCCCTAGCATCGGCGCACCTGAACTGATTTTGGTTCTTGCCCTTGCCTTGATTATTTTTGGACCGGGTAAACTGCCCGAAGTCGGTAGGTCTCTTGGTAAGACCATTAGGGAGTTCCGTAGGTCTACCCGCGAGATTACCGATGATGTTACGTCAGAGATTAAAGACGTTAAAGAAGAGGTCCAAGAGGTAAAGAAGAGCGTTTCGGACGGCATTAAAGAAAACAACGATCCTAAAACACAAGGGAATTAACAAATCCGAATCCCGGGTTTCCTTAACTGAAAGAAAGAGGTTTGGAATGGCCGACTCGCAGAAGAAAGAGATGACAATTTCGGGCCATTTGGAAGAACTCCGCAGGGTCCTGATCATTTCTATCGTGGCAGTGGTTTTGCTTGCCGCCGGCTCTTGGGTTTTCAGCCAACAGGTGATGGACATTCTGCTAAGCCCCATTACCAATGCCGGCCATAAACCGGTAGTTACGGGTGTCACTGAGGCTTTTATGACTAGGATCAAACTATCGCTTTTTATGGGTTTTCTGGCGGGTCTTCCAGTTATCTTGTGGCAAATATGGAGTTTCGTGTCACCGGCGTTCGAAAAAAACGAGCGGCGGTATTTTTCACTGTTTGTATTCGGTTCTTTCTTTCTCTTCCTAGGTGGTGTGGCTTTTGGTTTCTTCGGCGTTTACAAGTATGCAGTAACCTTTCTGCTGAAGTTTACGGGCGACCAACTGGTTCCCATGTTGACAATCGACAAGTATATTTCCTTTACCATTTACCTGCTGTTACCCTTTGGCGTGATATTCGAACTGCCCCTCGCCAGCTTTCTTTTGGCTCGGCTCGGTTTGCTGTCCAGTTCGTTCCTTGCCAGGAACCGGAAGTACGCACTTCTCGGAACCGTAGTGCTCGCAGCGGCTATTACGCCTACGCCTGATATAATCACCTGTCTCATGATGACCGGGCCGATGTATGGTCTGTTTGAGGTGAGTGTGTTGGTTGTCCGCTTCACCGAACGTGCCCTCGCCCGCAAGAAAGCCCGCGAGGAGGCTGAAGAGGCGAATCAGGCCCAAACAGCAACTACTCGTGTCTGAAAACACAAGGAGGAGACGATGCGCCGTAGCAAGATAACAATAGTAGGCAGCGGCAATGTGGGTGCTACAA
>JBFLWY010000100.1:0-4339 GCA_040757355.1 Bacillota bacterium
GGTGCGAGTGAAAACCCGCATGGTTTACTCCCTCGAAAATGACCGGAAATTACCACAACCGTTATTTGGCCGCTGCCGTTATCCCTAAGGCTCGCTTTGCGCAGCGCCGGTCACGCGGACACGGCGAAGGTGAGGTCAGCGAACAGGCTCCGCGAGTGGGACGGTACAAGCCACCTTAAGAAGCAGATAACTTACCCGGTTGCCTGCCTTGCTGCAGAGGGCTAACGATACAGGCCCTTAGGAGCGGAGCCGCAGTTCGCTCCGAACCAAGCCGCTGTCCCAGCACTCAGTGTTAGACCTACCGTAGAAAGCAAAACCGATTTCGAGTTCAGAGTGCAAGCTTTGCCTGCCCGTCGATATAATACCTACTGAGTGCTGGGCCGGGAGATAACCGGCCAAAGGCCATTTTCATCCTTATAACCATGCCTTTCGCTGCGCTCAGGCACAAAACGCTATGAAAATCCGTGTTCATCCGTGGTTTATTTCCTTTCTCCGTCTCCTGCTCCTAACGTAGAACATCGCACGTAGAACGATTTTCAGATTTTCCCTCTATAATATATATAATACTCAAATTTTCGTTCATTTCGACACTTTCGGCCGGCTACTACGCCACCGCCTTGATTTTATAACACTTTTTAGCCGTTAAACAAGAAAAACCCCGCACAAGGCGGGGTCCAGTGGTAGTAACGATCTTACTCCGGCTTCACTTTGCCGGTTACATCATGTCGGGTGGCATGCCACCCATTCCCTTATTTTTATCTTTCTCAGGCCTTTCAGCCACCAGGCATTCCGTGGTCAGGATCATCGCCGCGATGCTGGCCGCATTCTGCAGCGCCGAACGTGTTACCTTTACCGGGTCAATAATACCGGCATCGATCATATTAACATACTGCTCGTTAAGGGCATCGAAGCCGATACCTTTCTCACTTCCTTTTACCTTTTCGACCACAACGGAGCCCTCGTGGCCGGCGTTGTTAGCGATCTGCCGCAGGGGCTCTTCAAGCGCACGCCGGATGATGTTTACGCCGGTCTGAGTGTCCATGTTGTCGAACTTCAGGTTTTCAAGTGCAGGGATGCAATTAATCATCGCGGTACCGCCTCCGGGCACGATACCCTCTTCAACGGCGGCCCGGGTTGCGTTCAGTGCGTCCTCGATGCGGAGTTTCTTTTCTTTCATTTCGGTTTCTGTGGCAGCACCTACGTTGATAACCGCGACGCCGCCAGCCAGCTTGGCAAGGCGCTCCTGGAGTTTTTCTTTGTCGAATTCAGAGGTGGCTTCGTCGATCTGCTTCTTGATCTGCGCAATCCGCTTGGTAATGTCGTCCGGATTGCCCTGGCCGCCAACGATAATGGTTTCTTCTTTTTTAACCCGTACCTGGCGGGCCCGGCCTAGCATATCGAGGGTGGCCTTATCGAGTTTTAGCCCGACTTCCTCAGAAACGACCTGGCCGCCGGTCAAAATGGCGATGTCCTGCAACATGGCCTTCCGGCGATCGCCAAAGCCGGGTGCTTTTACCGCACAGCAGGAAAGGGTGCCGCGCAGCTTGTTGACCACCAGCGTTGCCAATGCTTCGCCTTCTACGTCTTCAGCGATAATGAGCAAGGGTTTGCCGCTCTGTAACACCTTCTCCAAAAGGGGCAGAATGTCGGTTACGGCAGAAACCTTTTTATCCGTGATCAAAACGAATGGATCAGTAAGGAGCGCTTCCATTCTCTCGGGATCGGTGATCATGTAAGGTGAAATGTAACCGCGGTCGAAGTTCATCCCCTCAACCACCTCGAGCGAGGTGCCGATTCCCTTCGATTCTTCCACGGTGATGACGCCGTCTTTTCCCACCTTTTCCATGGCGTCGGCAATAAGCTCACCAATGGTAGCGTCATTGTTGGCGGCGATGGTAGCCACCTGGGTTATGGAGCCTTTAGATTCAACCGGCTTGGCTATCTTCTTGAGTTCTTCGACGACAAGATCCACAGCTTTCTCAAGGCCGCGCTTGATCAGCATCGGGTTTGCGCCGGCTGTAACATTCCGCATGCCCTCGCGAACGATCGCTTGAGCCAGGAGGGCTGCTGTGGTCGTACCGTCACCGGCTACGTCGTTGGTTTTGGTAGCAACCTCTTTAGTAAGTTGCGCACCCATGTTTTCGAGCGGGTCGGTAAGTTCGATTTCACGCGCGATGGTCACACCGTCGTTGACAATTTGGGGTGAACCGAATTTCTTTTCTAGTACAACGTTGCGGCCGCGAGGTCCCAAAGTCACTTTGACCGCGTCGGCCAATGCATTAACTCCCCGTTCGATCGCTGCGCGCGCGTCTTCACGGTAGACGATGTCTTTTCCAGGCAATTTATTTACCTCCTTCTTGCAAAAAAGTTTTAGTTAAAAATCAAGCTACCTAGCTGTATACCCGCTGTCTATTCGATAACGCCGAGAATGTCGCTTTCCCGCAGGATCAGGTACTCCTCGCCGTCGAGTTTGATCTCGTTTCCGGCATATTTGGAGTAAAGTACCTTGTCTCCCACCTTCAGGTCGATGGGCACGCGCTGCCCGTTATCGAGAAGGCGACCAGGGCCTACCGCCGTAACTTCCCCTTTTTGCGGTTTTTCTTTAGCGGTGTCCGGTAGTACGATACCGCCCTTGGTGACTTCCTCCATCGGCAGCGGCTTAACCACTACCCGTTCTCCTAAAGGCCTTATCAATGCTGACCCCTCCTTTATAGTTATTTCTATTAGCACTCATCTAAAGTGAGTGCTAACATTAAGCCAAGAAATATAATAGCGAAAGTATCGCTAAAACGTAAAACCCCATACGGACAGATTATTGGTTATTATCAAGCATTATTATTGAGTTATCTCGTAATAACGCAATATTTTTCCTAGTTTTAAGTGATTTCGCTAGCATATTGAGGCAATGCTTCCATATTGCTCTGCACAATATTTTTACCCTTGCCAGGCAAGATTATGCAGTTCTTGCGGCCGCTGTAGGAAAGGTAGGGATTATCTTAGATCCGTTAATGTTTAACTCGGAAATAGACTTTCTACGGCGCAAAATTGGCCGCTCGGGACCATTATTTTGACATTCCGACGGCGAGGGATTATCTTTTTTTCAGAAGGGCCTGAGTAATACGGCAGTTTTTAGGTTGGCTTTTTGCTCATTTTTACAAGCTGGCTGTCCAGGTGGTTTAATTTATGCTTCCTTAGGATGTGATCGGGCTGGTATGACACCACATGGTGTGAAGGATAAGGTGGCTTTGCGGACAGCAGTTTTGAATACCCGCCGGACGTTGAGTAATGAGAAGGCTGCGCGGGCAAGTATAGAGATTCAAAACAGGGTCCGCAGCCTGCCGGTTTTTGAATCGGCAAATACCATTATGGCCTATGCAGCCTGCCGTAATGAGGTGCAAACGGGCAGGTTGATAACAGAAGCGCTGAAGGGTGACAAAAGAGTAGCCCTACCCGTAACCGATACGGATAAGAAGGAGATTTACGCGCGGGTGATAACCGCATACCCTGAAGACCTTATTCCTGGAGCGTACGGTATTTTGGAACCGAAGACTTCCTGCCCGGTTATACCGCCCCAGGAGTTTGACCTGGTTCTTGTCCCGGGGGTTGCTTTTGACCCGAAGGGATTTAGGTTAGGTTTCGGAGGAGGATATTACGATCGTTTTTTACCGCGACTGCGTGAGGACACAGTAACCGTTGGTCTGGCGTATGGGTTCCAGGTGGTCGACACGGTCTTTCCTGAGCCCCATGACTGCCGGGTGAAATACGTAGTAACCGATGCCGCCGTCATCAAAGTTTGTTAGGAGTCCTTCACGACCACACTCAGAAGGCGTCTGACACTGATAGTTAAGCACTATGGCTTTAGGTCTTCTGAGGTAAGCGAATAACGATTATAAATGTCGGACTGAGTGCTGGTTACCACCTGCCTGCGCCGCGGCGCGGCAGGCAGGCCGGGAATGAAAATGTTTCAACCGCTTAGGCTTTGTTCTCTTATAAACGTCGAACGTAGAACGTCGAACGGACCCCACCCAGCACTCAATAGACTTCTTGCACTTCGAAGGACAGACCTTCATTGAGCTTAATGAAGTGATAGCTTTCAAACTTCAAGGATTACATTGAGTGCTGGGCTGGCAGGATAAGGTTGAACGATTTCGGAGCAGTAACCCATGCGGGGCATTCGGCCCGCACCGGCGAAGGGACTAAAATAAACGCTGTAAATAATGATTTGCCTGTTGTCACACATTTATTTTCTTGATTCATAACGTTCTTGGCGTCTTGGCGGTGGATCTATTTTCGAGGGAGTCGTTCACGACCCAGCACTCAATGGACTTTTTGCCCTTTG
>JBFLWY010000101.1:0-2331 GCA_040757355.1 Bacillota bacterium
TTTTCCGGCGGCGCCCACGCTAAGTCCCCTTTAACCTGCATTCTGCTGGGAACGTTCATCACCCCTTTACTCGGGAAGGCGGCGGCACTGACCGCTCCTTTTCTTACCCCGTCCGGCATAGGCCTCATTATCGCCGCCGGGTTCCTCCCGTCGCTGGTGGTCATCTGGCGCTTAGCTCCGGTGGACTCGCCGGCCAAACCGGTCGCCGCCCCGGAACAACGCCGCAAGCTGCGCTTCCTCTCCGTCACCGGTGTCCTTCTCATAACCGCAGCACAGCTCGTCTATCTGTTAAAGGGACAAGCTCACCCGATCCTGCTGGCCATAAGCCTGGGTCTGTGGTGGCAAGCCTTCACCCTAACCCGGTCAGGCCACTGGTTTGCCACTTTCACGGACAATATTATAAAGAAAGGAGGTGTATCCGGATGAAGCGCTTCTTATACAGCCTTTTGCCCGCCGCATTCAGCGTCCTGGCGGTTGCCGCCTTTATAGGCGTTAAACCGCTTTGCGGCGGTATTTTCTATCAGCCGGAGGTGCCGAAAGCTTTAAGAAAGTAAGCTAAAAGTGTTCCGCCTTCCCGGCACCCGGGAGCAAGCTAAGTGAACCGGAGTGTGGCGGCGACTTTGATAATACAAACTCTAAGCATCCGGGTGCCGGGAAAGTTAAAGAATAAACGGTTTTCAGTAAAATATCTTAATTGTTGCAGGAGTAAAAAATGCGTGATTGGGAAAAAAAGAGGGCGGAAGAACTCTCGGAATACGTTCTGGTCACTCACATCGCTTGTCTTTTGATCTTTGTACTGGTTATCGCCAGCTTCTATAACTTTAAGCTGGGGAAAAACGTTTCAGGCTTATTGGCAGGAAATGCCGCTTTGGGAATACTGCTTCTTTGCGTAATCGTCTATATCACCCGTCAGCTTATCCCGAAGGTCACCTTTTTCAGCCAGACCAGGACCGACGAACTGCTGCTGCTCCTGGTCGTCTTTCCGCTGACATTCGGTTTTATCTGGTTCAGCCGGGATTTTCTCGGCGCCAAGGTCCTGATCATGGTCCCCGCGATAATCGCGGCCACCGTCTTCGGCGCCTATGTGGGAACCGGCACGGCGATCTTTTCCGGCCTTTCTCTTTTTCTTTTAGATCTCCGGATTTATCACGGGCTGCCGGAGCAGGTCTTTCAAACGAACCTGCTCGTGGGCAGTACCAGCGCGCTCTCCGCCTGGGTGGTAGGCAGGTTGATGGACATTGAGAAGAAGACCCAGCGGGAACTGCTGAGGCTTGCGGATTACGACCAGTTGACCGGTCTTTACAACCACCGTTACCTGCAGGAAAAGCTGGCGCTGTCGCTCAAGGAGGCAGCCGCGAAAAATGTGCCTCTGTCAGTGGTCTTGTTCGATATCGACCAGTTCAGGTACTACAACGCCGTTTACGGGTACAACAGGGGCGACGAAATCTTAGCCGAAGTCGGGAAGTTTCTGCTTGAGGCGGTCAAAGCGCCGGATTATGCCGCCCGGTACGGGAGCGACGAGTTCGCGCTGATTTTCCCGGGAATGAGCAAGAAACAGGCCGCAACAAGGGCCGCAGACCTAAAAGAGCAGATTGAAGCCCGGGCTGCGCCTGTTCTGGAAAAGATCGAGACTCCGGTAAAACCGTTCACGGTTTCCACCGGAGTGGCCGAGTATCCCACCGACGAAAGCTCCGTCCTGCCGCTCATCCGGGCCGCGGAAAACGACCTCTTCAGAACTAAGTACAGCAAGGGCAAGACCTATCTCTACCAGTCCGTTCTGAGCGAGATAAGCACCTTGAAGATCAAGGAGGCCTTTCCGACCCTGCAGACCCTCGTGGCGCTTATCAACGCCAAAGACCGGTACACGTTCGGCCACTGTGAAAGGGTATTGTCGTACGCCCTTGCGCTTGCGGAAAGGCTTGGGCTTTCCGATGAGGAGAAAGACATCCTCAGGTACGGGGCTTACCTGCACGACATCGGTAAGATTGAGATCGATTCTCCTATCCTGACCAAGGAAGGGTCCTTAGACCATCACGAATGGGAAATAATGAAGAACCATACCGTATGGGGCAGCGAGATGATCCAGTCCCTCGCTTCTTTTAAAGAGATACTGCCCATCATCCGGTCGCACCACGAAAACTATAACGGCACGGGATATCCCGACCACTTGGCTGGTCAAGAGATTCCTTTGCCGGCACGCATCCTGCGCATCGCGGACAGCTTTGACGCCATGACCTCCGACCGCCCCTACCGGGGCGCTCTAAACTATGCCGAGGCCTGCCTCGAACTGAAAAAAAACGCGGGCACTCTGTACGACCCTGAACTGATACC
>JBFLWY010000101.1:2431-4159 GCA_040757355.1 Bacillota bacterium
AAGATTACGTTCCGGAGCGCGTCTACGCCGTAGAAAACAGGGTCAAGGCGCATCACGGGCTGCATCCACTCCGGGGC
This sequence comes from Bacillota bacterium, assembly GCA_040757355.1. Lineage (GTDB taxonomy): Bacteria > Bacillota > Desulfotomaculia > Desulfotomaculales > Ammonificaceae > DTYU01. The sequence continues at coordinate 2,509 of JBFLWY010000101.1, forward strand.
CGTCTTCAACGGGAAAAATGCTCCGCTTAACAGGAACATCGGCAGCGTGAGGAAGTTCGTCACCAGGTGAAAACCCTCCATCGTTTCCATGCGCGCCGCTACCAGGGTCCCTATAGAAGCCACCGCGAAGGCCATTACGAACATCAGCCCGACGATGACGGAAATCTGACCGAACCCGAGCGAGACTCCTGCAAGGGGTGCCAGGGCCAGCAGAATTATCCCCTGCATCGAAGCGGTGGTGCTGCCTCCCAGGGCCTTTCCCATCGCGATCGCCGCCCGCGGGACCGGCGCGACAAGGACCTCTTTCAAGAAACCGAACTGCCGGTCCCAGACGATCGATACGGAGGAAAAAATCGCCGTAAAAAGGACCGACATCCCGATTACGCCGGGATAAACAAACTCCAAATAATCGAACCCCGGTATCCCGATTCTGAAAGTGGCGCGCAGGCCCTGTCCCATTATCAGAAAGTACAGGACCGGTTGCCCAAGCATCGCCAGGATGCGGCTCCCCTCCCGGAGATAACGCTTTACATCCCGGAGCCAGATTATCACAACCGCCGCAAAAAAAACCCGCACAATACCGCTCCCAGCAAGCTTATACTGATAGACCTTTGGGGTTCGTTGTACGTTCTACGTTCTACGACGCCGGAAACGCTATGCTTATTCCGGCGTACTTTTCTCGTCGACGTTCAAGGTTCATCGTTCGACGTTCGACAAACTCCCCACTAAACCGCGTCACCGGCGTGTCCGCCGCCACGCTCTGTGCCTGATCCGCATCGCTTCCATACCGTCGGCACCCTTATCGCGTATCGCCCGGCCCGTTAGTTTTAGGAACACGTCTTCCAACGTGGGCCTCCGGACGCGGACCTCCAGAATATCGGGAACGGCCCTGACCAGTTGAGGAACAAAGAGCTCCCCCTCGGCGGCCTCAAAATAGGCGTGTTCTCCTTCCAGCGTGCCGTCAAGCCCGAACCGCTCCTTTACTTGTTTTATCAGGGCTGCATTGTCGCCCGTCTTGGCGGTAATCACATCTCCGCCGACGAGGCGCTTCAAACCCGCCGGTGTATCGAGCGCGATCAGCCTCCCGTGGTCGATGATCCCGATCCGGTCGCACACCTCGGCCTCGTCCATATAGTGCGTGGTCAGAAAGACCGTGGTACCCAGTTCGCGGTGCAGCCTTCTGATGTGCTCCCATATGTGGCTGCGGGTTTGCGGGTCAAGACCGAGGGTCGGCTCGTCTAAAAACAAAACCGCCGGGTGGTGCAGCAGTCCCCGGGCGACCTCGAGCCGGCGCTTCATGCCGCCGGAGAATGTCCGCACCAGGTCCCTGCGCCGGTCGCTTAAACCTACAATTTCAAGCAGTTCGCGACTCCGTTCCAGTGCTTCCCGTCGGGGGACACCGTAGAGCACCGCGTGAAAAAGCATGTTTTCCTCAGCCGTCAAGCGTTCGTCGAGACTCGGATCCTGAAAAACCATCCCGATTGACCTGCGGACATTCGGCGCCTGGCGTACCACATCGAACCCGTTTACCACCGCCTCGCCGGCAGACGGCCGCATGAGCGTGGATAGGATTTTGATGGTGGTCGTCTTCCCTGCCCCGTTTGGGCCGAGAAAACCGAAAATCTCCCCTTTTGAAACGGTAAAGGTCACT
>JBFLWY010000102.1:0-4023 GCA_040757355.1 Bacillota bacterium
AAACCAGCCTTTACCGCCCACTCAAGCGTTAAATCATAATGCACGGGTTTCCCCCAAAACCCTTTCGGGTCACTGTATAGTACTGGGTTCCCGTTTACATACGCATAAGTATTCAGACCCTGGGCAGTAGCGTGAAAGGCCGCTCCTCCACTGAACTTCGCTATTAGTTGACATTCCCGTCGTCCTGGTGAGATATAGAAAGATATGCTTTTATCAAGGAACCGATAAGCTCAGTTTACCTACTTTGATGACGACACCGCAGGTTGGAAAGCCTGTTTCTCGACCTGTTCCTGAATCAGCTTCGCAACCGTTCTGATTAACTTTTCCTTGTTTTTGACATCTTTGCTGTGCGAATAATCTTTTATCGCATGTCTTCGAAGATTTTTCTATCACCTAAGGTAAACTTATTAATCTCTTTGTACTGGTTTATCTCTCCAGTTCTATAGTTTACAATGGTATAGCCGCGTTGTCCAATTACATAAACGAGGTCGCCTCTTACCTTATATTTGTATACATTATCCTCTATGGCCGCTTTTGTAATATCTTGTGCTTCACCATCATACAATATCTTGTTATCAGAGGGTCCCAAAATCTGGAATCTTCCATTCCCAAATGATTCGATCGTATCTCTTCCGCTTGGATGCTTCTTCTCCTCACATCCATTGGTGGAAAATAGAGATAAACCGAGTAGGAATAACGCCACAATAATGATTATTGAAATAGGTTTTCTCATTCTTAAAAGCTCCTTACTTCCAACTCTTGCGAGTATCGCTAATTACAAAAGTAATATTGAAGGGAACGATAGCCCTTAAACGTTGATCAATATAAGCAATATCATTGGCTAACCATTCTTTCCAATGTTCGCCGTATAAGCTTTTCATATGAAGCTCAAAGTTATACAAATCTCCTATTTCTGTTATCAGAGTCCATTTATCTCCTTTGAACACACCCACGGTGGTAACTCCATACTTAGCCCTATGCACCGCCGCGAACAGGTCTTTATTTTCTTCGAATCTGATTTCGCCATGCCAATAAATGCTTTTTTGCTTAGACTGGTTGGCTTCTCCCACTATATTTTGGATTAAACGGCTGTATTCCGGCGATGATTTGATCAGGTTTACAAATTCATGGTTTCCAGAAAAAGTTAGGTCCGGCGGATTATCCTGCAATGAATTTCTTAGCAAAGCTGAAGTTAATTTATAACCCTTGGGTTCCAAATACCTTTCGATCACTGCTTTCTGCCAAATTGCTCTATCCGGCTCGACTACAATTTTTTTGTACATGTATTTGCTAAAATCTCTGAACCAATTTGTGTTTATTGCAAAATAGAACTACCGGGAATTGCAGAGAATAATTCCCTAAAGTTGCAAAGAAAATTCCCTGTTATTGCAGAAAGGCCATTGCAGCGTCCCCCAAAACCCTTACCCTTGTAGTTGAGAGAACTATGAGGGGAGGAGAATCGGAGGTGCTGCGAATGGCCCAAGTTAATCGTATCAGAGAACTGTTTTTTGAGAAAGGCTTGAGCTATGCCGAGGTATCCAGAGTGACGGGATCTGATGTAAAAACCGTGAAAAAGTACATCCACCAGGAAGACTTTAACCCACCGCCGCCGGAGGTACTGGGAAACCGGGTCTCGAAGCTGGACCGGTACAAAAAAGACATCGATGAGTGGTTGGAAGAAGACAAGCGGGCCCGGAAGAAACAGCGCCACACGGCCCGTAGAGTCTTTGAGCGCCTGGGGGAGAAATACGGCGCGGCGTTTGATTGCTCTTACCGCCTGGTGGCCGCCTACGTGGCCGAAAAGAAGCGGAAACTGTACAGCGGAGAGGACCATTTCTACCTGCCGCTCGAGCACATTCCCGGAGAAGCCCAGGTGGACTTCGGTGAAGCGGACTTTTACGAAGGGGCCACCAAGTGCAACGGCCATTACCTGAACATCTCCTTTCCGTACAGCAACGCGGGCTACATCCAGCTTTTCAAGGGCGAAAACCAGCAGTGCCTGATGGAAGGGCTGAAGAACATCTTTGTCCATATCGGCGGGGTGCCGACACGCATTTGGTTTGACAACCCTTCGACCATCGTCGCCAAGATCTTAAAAAACGGAGAACGGCTGCTCACCGAGGCGTTTCTCCGTTTTAAGAACCATTACGGCTTTACCGCTGCCTTTTGCAACGCCAACAGCGGCCATGAAAAAGGCAGCGTGGAGACCAAGGTGGGCTACCACCGAAGAAACCTGCTGGTGCCCGTGCCACAGGTTGATGACTTAGGGGAATTCAACCGGCAACTTCTTGAACAATGCGATCTGGACATGCAAAGACCCCACTACCTGAAACAAGCCCTGATCAAAGACCTGTTTGCAGAAGACAGAAAACAGCTTCTGCCGCTGCCGGCGGTTCCGTTTGACGAAGCAGCACTGGTCACGGTCCGCACGGACAGCTACGCCAAATTCACCCTAAATCAGGGGAAACATACCTATTCCACGGCGCCCCGGTACGCCAACACCACCCTCTTGGTCCGGCTTACCGCCCACGAGGTGATTGTGCTGGACGAAAACCACCGGGAGGTCCAAAGGCACCCCCGGCTATATGGGGACAGACCCCAGCAGTCCATGGACTGGCTGCCCTACCTGACCCAACTGGCAAGACGGCCGGCTGCTCTGAAGTACACGGGCATTTACGATCTGTTACCTGGAGAGGTTAAATCCTTCCTGGACCGGTGCGATGCCCGCGGCAAAAGAGAAACTCTACAGGTGCTGGCCCGGATCAGCCGGGAAGCCGACTTCACCCGGGCTACCGAGGCCCTGAAAACAGCCCTGGATTACGGTGCCAAAGATGTGGACAGCATCCTGGCCACCTTCAGCCGCCTGAACAGCCAGGTGCTGGAGCTGGATCCATTGGTTTTACCCAACAGCGTGCCCCGGATGCCCTCTTGCAGGCCCCGGATGGACCATTACGACTGCTTTCTGAAAGGGGGCCGGACCCTTGAAAGCGCAGATTGCTGAGTGCTGCAAAAAACTGCGGCTAAGTCGCAACATCGCCGAGATCTGCAACCGGGTGCAGGCCGCAAGCCATGAAGAATACCTGCTCCAAATTCTCCAGCATGAACTGGCGTACCGGGAAACGGCACGAAAAGGCCGCCTGCTAAAGCAGGCCGGGTTCTACGTTTTGAAAACCTTTGACGGGTATTGCTTCGATGAGATCCGTATACCGTCAGGCCTTAGCATTGAAAACCTGAAAGACGCCTCTTTCATCGAGGAACGAAGAAACCTCATCCTCTACGGCAACGTGGGTACCGGTAAAACCCACCTGGCCATCGCCGTCGGGGTTGCCGCCTGTCAGAAGGGCAAAGGGGTCCGTTTTTTCCGTACCGCCGCTCTCGTCAACCAGTTAAGTGAGGCCCAGAGGATGGGGGAGCTGAACCGTTTCTTAAAGCAGCTCTTCAAAGCCAACCTGATTATCTGCGACGAGTGGGGCTACGTCCCCCTGGACCGGGACGGTTCAAAGCTCTTGTTTCAGGTGATTTCCGACTGTTACGAGCAAAGGAGCGTGATCATCACCACCAACTTGGAGTTCAGTAAATGGGTGAACATCTTCTACGATGAACAGATGACGGCGGCCATGATCGACCGCCTGGTACACCACAGTTATTTGCTGCTCTTTGAGGGTCAAAGTCACAGGATCCGAAACTCACTGATGAAAGGCTACGCCTAAAATTCCCTATCGGGGACGCTGCAAAAACATGTTTGCAAAAACCGGGAATTTTATCTTGCAAAAAACACCAATTTGTTGGACTTAACCCTAATAAATCAGTGTTTAATACTGGATTTCCTTTGACATATGCATAAGTATTCAAGCTTTGACCATCTTTAATATCTCCCTGAACAAAATCCCTGTTGGCAAACCGCCTGACTTCCGGGTTATAATACCGGGCGCGCATGTAGAGCAGGCCGTTTTCGTCGGTCATCACGCCGTCGCGGCCGTTGTACAGGAACGGCGTCGACGTGGAGCCGGTCTGGTGCACAAG
>JBFLWY010000103.1:0-3485 GCA_040757355.1 Bacillota bacterium
TGGGTTTTTTGGCCGGAATTGGGATAAAATTTTAAAGGACTTTCCGAAAATGCGCCGAATAGGTCATTTGCTTTTGTATGAATAAACTAAGAAGCAGGAGGACGCGGATGCGGGCTACAGCAGAACGTCTGGAAAAAAGCACGGTTCTTTTAGAAGTTGAAGTAGAAGCAGAAAGGTTCAACAAGGCGGTGGAGCACGCCTACCGCAGGCTTGTTAAAGATCTCGTCATACCGGGCTTCCGGAAAGGGCGGATCCCGCGGGTGATCCTTGAACGTTACATGGGCAAGGAGAGGCTTTATGAAGAAGCCGCTACGCTGGTTATGGGGGAAGTTTTTCCCGAGGCCGTGAAAGATGCAGGGATCGAACCGGTATCCAAGCCGGAGGTAGAAATCGTCCAGGCTGAGGAAGGAAAACCGATGGTGTTTAAGGCGAAGGTAGAGGTAAAACCGGAGGTGGAACTCGGCCAGTACAAGGGAATAGAGGTCCAGCGTCAAGTTAAGGAAGTAACTCCCGAGGATGTTGAAGCCGAACTTGATAATCTGCGGAACCGCTATGCCAGGCTTACAACTGTTGACGAAGGGAACGTGACCCGGGGAGACATCGTAAAAGTAGACTATCAGGGAATAGTCGACGGGCAACCGTTTACGGACGGCATTGTGAAGGGTAAGGAGATTGAGGTCGGTTTCGGCTACCTGCTCCCGGAGGTCGACGAAGGTATTGTCGGGATGAGTCCCGGCGAAACCAAGGAAATAAAAGTCACTTTTCCGCCGGATCACCAGAATGAGACTTTGGCGGGTAAAGAAGCAACGGTTACGATTACAGTCCGGGAAATCCGCCGTAAAGAGTTGATGCCGCTTGGCGACGATTTTGCAAAAGAAGTCAGCGAGTTTGACACGCTTGAGGAATTGAAGGCCGATCTTGAGAATAGATTGAGACAAGCAGCGGCGGCAGAGGCAGACATTGCTGTTCGCCAGGAAGTGGTAGATAAAGCGGTTGAAAACGCAACCGTAGAAATTCCGGCTTCTATGGTGAACGACCAGGTGGAAGAGATGATGGAGGACATGAAAACTACCGCCGAAGGACGCGGGGTGACACAGGACCGGCTGTTTGAGATCCTCAAAGCCACTCCCGAAGAAATGAGGGAGCGGATGCGAAAAGATGCAGAACGCAACATTAAGACGAGGCTGGTGCTCGATGCTGTCGCCAAGGTCGAGGGCCTTGCAGCGGGCGTAGAAGAGATAGAGGATGAGGTGAAAAAGATAGCCGGTATTTACCGGCAGGAACCGGAGGAGTTGCGAAAGGCGCTTGAGGAGAGCGGCAGGATCGGTATTATTGAACAGAAGCTGTTGCGTGACAAAGCGATTCAGTTTTTGGTCGACAATGCGATAATTAAAGAAGAATCACAGTCACCTGAGGCCTTGCAGGAAGAAGATGGGGTGCCGGAAGAGCCAGCGGAAGCTGCACCCGGGGAAAAGAACGATACCCCGGAGGCGGATTCGGAAGTAACTCCGGCTAAGAAAAGGAAAAGAAAATCCTAAATAAACCTCTTTTTAAAGTGAGATTTGGGGTTTATCATAAAGAGAGGAGGAATCTAAGTTGTCAACGTTGGTGCCTATTGTTGTCGAACAGACGAACCGCGGTGAGCGGGCTTACGATATTTACTCACGCTTGCTGAAGGACAGGATAATTTTTATCGGCGGTGTGGTCGACGACACCGTGGCGAACCTGGTGATCGCGCAATTGCTGTTCCTTGAGGCGGAGGATCCCGATAAAGACATTCACCTCTACATTAATTCGCCGGGCGGGGCGGTCACGGCGGGAATGGCGATTTACGATACGATGCAGTACATTCGTCCCGACGTTTCCACCATCTGCTTGGGGCAGGCGGCAAGCCTGGGAGCTTTTTTACTGGCTGCCGGCGCAAAGGGCAAGCGGTTTGCCCTCCCTTATGCGCGGATTATGATTCACCAGCCGCTGGGCGGTGTTCAAGGGCAGGCAACCGAGGTAGAAATCCACGCCAGGGAGATCCTGAGGTCAAGACAGGTATTGAACGAACTCTTATCCAAGCATACGGGGCAACCTGTTGAAAAAGTGGCGCAGGATACGGAAAGAGACTTCTTCATGTCGGCGCAACAGGCGAAAGACTACGGGATTTTAGACGAGGTAATCACGATCCGCAAGAAGCTGGCAAAGTAAGTGAGGTGTATATTTATGTTTAATAGCGATAAGGGACACCTGAAGTGCTCGTTCTGCGGCAAGCATCAGGATCAGGTGAAGAAACTGGTGGCAGGCCCGGGTGTTTACATCTGCGACGAATGCATAGAGTTGTGTAACGAGATAATCGAGGAAGAGCTTAGCGAGGACCTCGGTGCGGAGTTGCGTGATGTACCTGCACCAAAAGACATTAAGGAGTTTCTTGACCAGTACGTAATTGGGCAGGAACACGCCAAGAAAATCCTTTCGGTGGCGGTATACAACCACTATAAACGGGTAAACCTTGGCGGGAAAATCGAGGAGGTTGAGCTGCAGAAGAGCAACATTGTAATGCTCGGACCCACGGGTTGCGGCAAGACCCTGTTAGCCCAAACTCTGGCCCGGATGCTTAATGTTCCGTTCGCGATTGCGGATGCTACCTCGCTTACGGAGGCCGGTTACGTCGGCGAAGACGTGGAAAACATCCTGCTGAAGCTTATACAGGCGGCAGATTACGACATCGAAAAGGCAGAGAAGGGCATTGTTTACATAGACGAGATAGACAAAATCGCCCGGAAGTCTGAAAACCCTTCCATTACCCGCGATGTTTCGGGTGAAGGTGTACAGCAGGCGCTGTTAAAAATCCTGGAGGGGACCGTGGCGAGTGTGCCGCCGCAGGGGGGCCGCAAACACCCGCACCAGGAGTTTATCCAGCTTGATACCACCAACATCCTGTTTATCTGCGGCGGGGCCTTCGAAGGGATAAGCAAGATCATTCAGAACCGGATCGGCAAGAAAACGATGGGGTTCGGAGCGGAGCTTGTTATCCAGAAGGAGCAGAACGTCGGTGAGATACTGCGGCACATCCTGCCGCAGGACCTGTTGAAGTACGGGCTTATACCGGAGTTCGTGGGCCGGCTGCCGATCATCGTGACTTTAGAACCGCTGATGGAAGACGACCTGGTCCGGATATTAACGGAACCAAGGAACGCCCTTGTGAGACAATACGAGAAGCTGTTTGAGATCGACGGCGTAACCCTCGAGTTTCAGCATGAAGCGCTGAAGGCCATCGCTCAGGAGGCCATCCGGCGGAACACGGGTGCACGCGGGTTGCGTGCGATCATCGAGGAAATAATGCTCAACGTAATGTATGAGATTCCTTCGCGGGGCGATGTGACAAAGTGCGTCATTTCACGGGATACGGTGATAAAACGCGAGCAGCCGTTAATCGTTACCGTCGACCGGAAGAAGAAGAAAGAGGGCGTAGTCTAGCCGTCCGCGGCGTAAAAAAG
>JBFLWY010000104.1:0-3366 GCA_040757355.1 Bacillota bacterium
GAACAACTTACCGCCCTCAAGGAACTGGAAAAAAAACTCCCTGCGGACGGCACCGGCCGGAAGCTGTACCTGCTCGCCGTTACCTGCAGGGAAGAAGAGGACCTTTAACTTTGGAGGGGGGTTTCAGAAATACCGCGACTGTTGGAGCCATGCTTCCGAGCAGTCTTGCATTGTTTTTTAGTAACTAAAGTTTCTCACCGTTCTCCAGAAGACAGTGTCTTCAAACCCCAACCGCCAGACGCTGATTCCGGCGAGGCCGTATTTCTTGACCTGGTCAAGTTTAATCTTAAGGCTGTACTCGTTCTCAAACCAAACCTGGTGCTTTATCCCGCCTTCCCAGTACTGGAGACAGGGGCAACAGGCGTTGTTGTCCCAGCTCACCTTATCCCAGCCGTACTGGTTAATCAACCTGTCAACCTGAGTCCAGCGGACTACCCTGGATCCTTTCGACGTCCAGTCGTAGCCGTAAGCAGGTATCCCTAAGAGTACTTTGTCTTTGGGAATGACCCCGACAGCATAGTTTAGGACGCGAGTAATCCACGGAATCGACGAAACCGGTCCGGGCGGTCCGCCGGACCAGTGCTCGTCGTACGTCATGAGCACCACATAATCACAAATCCGTCCGATAGCGCGGTAATCAAAAGCACCGTTCCATGAATTGTTCGGGTTATCGTAGGTCTTAGCGGCAACGGCAACCGTGAGGAGGAACCCGGTGGGTCTTAAAGTATCGGCGAGTCTTTGAAGAAAACCGTTAAAGAGGCTCCGGTCGGAGGGCGGGATGTTCTCAAAGTCAATGTTCAGACCGGATAAGCGGTTTGCGTTCAGCAGCCGGAGAATTTCTGCAGTTAACCTTTTTTCGAGCTCCCGGTTTGTCAAAATATGGTGGACCACTTCCGGGTCGAAGCGTCCGTCGCGGCAGTTATGAACCACCAGCAGGCTTTTTATCCCGTTGCTGTTTGCCACCGCCAGGCCATCGGCAGGTACCGCGCCGCTCAGGTTACCCTGATAATCCAACCTTGCTGTAAAAAACCCCACCGCACTTATATCCTTTCCGAATGACGATAGGGAATTAAAGGCCGTCTTGTCTTCAGGGTAATCAACTGGGTAATAACCGAAAACCACTTTACCCCCGTTCTTGGCTGGCAACCGGCGGGAGGATGAAAGCGGCGGGGAAAAGAGAAGGTTCCATTCCTTGTCGGTGACCAGTCCGTCAGCACAAACCCCCATTGCCTGCTCGAACCGGGTCACCGCCTTATGGGCTTCCCACCCGAAGTAATCGGTTGGCTGTGTAGAAAGATGCCCCAGTTTGGCGAGTTCTTTTTGGAGTTGAAGCACGTCCGGACCGCGTGAGCCAACACTCAAGTTGCGGGAAAATTCTACTGCACTAGCTTGAAATGGATAACAAAACACTAAAATTAGTAAAACAAGGCTGGTCGTAAGAAATTTGCTTAACTTTTCTTGCACTATCTCCCTCCCGCTTCACGAAATTACTGCTTGTCCCTATGATAGCAGGAGAGTGGAAGTTTCACCAGAGATTACTTTTTGGAATTAAAGGAATATCACGGCACTGAGATCAACGGCCGGGAGGGTTTTTAGGGTTACATTGGCACTTTCGTTATAAGAGGGATTCTTTCTCCAAAAAGCAGGAACGCACTATCTCCATGGGGTTTATCCTATAAACCCGGTCACACTTTTAAAGCCTCGAACAAACCCCTGGTATGACATGCTCTGATCAGTCCGCTAACGCCTGACGACGTTTCATACTTCCGCCACGTACCTTATGTCGCAAACCCCTGCAGGGCAGTACCTTTCCTGAACGTGGGCCGCAATCTCCTCATCGTAATTCGCAAGCGCCTCAGTCACGATCTCCGCACCGATGCGTCCCACCCCGCAGGCGGCGGTCTCACGCGCCCTGACGGCCAAAGTCTTTGCCTCCTCCAGGGCTGCGGTCCCCCCATCACCTCGGCCGATCCGGCGAAGGATCTTTTGTATCTCCTGTAATTCTTGAAAACATACCGGGCACTCGCTGCAGGCTTCTTTCAGAACGATGGCCAAGTAGTACCCCGTCAGCTCAATGATGCACCGGGGAATTGCCCCTCCAGAACACATCCTCTCACTCCTCTGAAAATGGTTCTATACACTTGCCGCCAGGGCGGCATCAATAGTCTCTAACGTCACTTTGTACCCTAACCGTTCAAGTTCTTTGATCGATCGACGCTTTGCCGCTTCCTTGTTACGCTTTGCGAAGTAATCAGCGCCAAGGTCGGTATAGTCGGTGTCATTACGAAGCATGTGGTAGATAGTCACAAAAAGACTATGCGCTACAGCGACGATGGCTTTCTGGTCGCCGCGACGAACCACAAGTCGCCTGTAAAGAGCGGCAAAGTAGGAATCCTTTCGGCGAACTGCTGCACGAGCCGCCTGGACGAGAGCTGCGCGCAACCACTTGTTCCCATGTCTGGTCTTGCCACTTTTCTTCCTCCCGGCGCTCTCGTTGTTGCCCGGACAAATGGCTGCCCAACTCGCGATGTGCCGTGAGGTAGGAAAGTAGCTCATGTTATCGGTGATCTCAGCCAGAATGTCCTCAATTACCTTGCGTTCCAGGCCAAAATTACGCTGAAAAACCTACGTAACTTCCCGGCCCCTTGCGCCCGCTTCCGGGCCGTCCCCGGTATGCTAAGCGATACTCCGGAAACAGCGTGCTGCAACCGCTACGGTTTCGTCAATATCGGTAAGCGTATGGGCCGTGGATACAAACAGCGCCTCGAACTGCGAAGGCGGCAGGTAAACGCCGGCCTTGAGCATCTCGCGGAAAAACTCCGCAAACTTTGCCGTATCTGCGGCGGTCGCACTTGCAAAATCTTGAACCGGCCCGGGTGTAAAGAACACGGTCAGCATGGAGCCGACCCTGTTTATCGTAACCGGAATACCTGCTTCCGCCGCCGCCTTTCCGAAACCGGCGGCAAGCCGCCCCGCCAGCTCATTCAAACGGTCGTATGTACCCGGTTTGTTCAGCAAATCGAGCGTGGCGATACCGGCCGCCACCGCCAGGGGGTTCCCTGAGAGGGTGCCGGCCTGGTACACCGGTCCCCGCGGCGCTACCAACTCCATAATCTCTCTCCTGCCGCCGTAGGCCCCCACCGGCAGGCCGCCGCCGATAATCTTCCCGAGACAGGTGAGGTCGGGGTTGACGCCGTACAGCTCCTGAGCGCCGCCGTAACCCACCCTGAACCCGGTAATAACCTCATCGAATACCAGCAAAGCGCCGTATTCGGAACAGAGCGCCCGCAAGCCTTCTAAAAAACCTTCGGCCGGAGTTACTACCCCCATATTGCCGGCTACTGGCTCAAGGATTACCGCGGCGAT
>JBFLWY010000105.1:0-3270 GCA_040757355.1 Bacillota bacterium
TATATGATCCAGTTGGATAAAGACAGGACCTTTTCAGGCAACTATAAAGGTCCGCTGGTTTTAACAGAGGGGCAGGGTGGCACAGGCAATTCCTTTCACCTTACTGTGAGCGGCGTTTCCCGGCACTACCGCGGGAACCTCACTATAAGGCTTAATGAAGGCGGACTCTTACTGGTCAACGAGTTACCTTTAGAGGAATACCTCTATGGGGTGATCCCTTGTGAGATGCCGCCGTGGTGGCATGCCGAGGCGTTAAAGGCCCAGGCGATTGCCGCCCGTTCTTACGCACTCCATGCGATAAAATACGGTGAGGGGCCGTATTACGATGTTCTGGCCACCCAGGCGAGCCAGGTCTACCGCGGGCTGGATGCGGAATGTACCAGTACGACGGACGCGGTTAACGAAACACGGGGGCTCGTTTTGGTTAAAAATGAAAGGATCGTGCCGGCTTTCTTCCACAGTTCGGACGGGGGCTGCACAGAAAACAGCGAGGATGTATGGCGCGAGTACGTTAGCGCAATCCGTGGAAAGCCGGATCCTTACGATGGTCACCCGGAAAACCCGCACCGCAGCTGGAGCGTCAGGTATTCGGTCTACGATCTGGCCGCTTGCTTGACACTAAAGGAGTACCCTGTATCTGTGGTAACGGAAATTTACGAACTTGCAAAGACAAGTGTCGGCGGTAAAATAAAAACGGTTAGGGCGGTAGGGGTCGACGAAAACGGGCGAATTCAAGATTATCAGTTGGGGAATGCTGATCTTGTTCGCGTGGTTTTTCAGCTCAAGGCCCCTGCTATTTCAATGAATAAAGAATACGATGAGGCAACCGGTGCGCTCACAGGTGTTACTTTTGTAGGCAGCGGCTGGGGGCACGGACTGGGGATGTCTCAGTGGGGAGCCCGCACCATGGCCGAGCGGGGGTTCAAGTATGCCGATATCCTTAGCTTTTATTACTCAGGAGTAACAATTAAGGAGCACCATTGACAATTGGTAAAATTTTTGGGCTTGTTTCATGCTCTTCCCATAATTACAATAGCGTCAAAGCCGAATCTCCGCAGAAGCGGGGTATGGGGGATCAGTTCAGGGGTGAATCCCGGCACTCAGTCTTAGGCTTTGCTGTCAGCTTAGCGATTTTGTTTTTGAAAGGGAGGTGGTTTTCAAGGAAGATTACGTGTATTGAGTGCTGGGTAGGGTGACCCTCGACCCGAATCCGTCAGCTAACCCCAGAGGCCCAAGGAGGGGAAAAATGCAATACCGGTTGTTGCTGCTCTTATTAGCAACTTTGCTCACGATTTCTCCGGCATGGGCTGCTTCCTATACCGTCCTTCCGGGCGACTCCCTCTATAAGATAGGCCAAAAGTTTGGCACCTCTGCTGAAGCAATCCAACAGGCGAACGGTCTTAAAACCACCGTTATTTACCCGGGACAGGTGCTCAATATTCCTAATGGGGGCAATTTATATACTGTTCAGCCGGGGGATTCACTTTACAAGATTGCCCGGCGCTACGGGTTGAGTTATCAGGAATTAATGGAGTTCAACGGCCTGGGCAGCGATGCTATTTACCCGGGACAGGTGCTAAGAATTCCTGATGGGGGCAATTTATATACTGTTCAGCCGGGGGATTCGCTTTACAAAATCGCCAGCGGTTACGGAATAACTTATCAAGACTTGATGAGGTTCAACGACCTAACCAGCGAGAGAATTCACCCCGGCCAGGTCCTGCGTATCCCGACAAGTTCCACTAACGTTTCCCGCGGTGACATCAGCCGCGCGGACTTTGACCTTTTGGCGCGACTTGTAACGGCGGAGGCCGGCAGTGAACCATACATAGCAAAAGTAGGCGTCGGGGCCGTTATCCTCAACCGGGTGAAGGACCCCCGGTTCCCAAACACAATTCCCGGGGTAATTTATCAAAAATATGGGGGATATTACCAGTTTGAGCCGGTGGCAAACGGCTGGATTAACCGCCCGGCCTCGGCGGATTCTGTACGGGCGGCGGGCGACGCCCTCAGCGGCTGGGACCCGACTAAAGGCGCCCTTTATTTTTACAGCTCCGGCGCAACCAACAAGTTTGTCCTTTCGTTGCCGGTGGCATGTGTTTTAGGTGGTATCACTTTCTGCTATGCAAAATAGTTAGTTAATTGCCGCTCAAGGACGATCACTAATGTGGCTTAGACTAGCGACAGTTTCAGCAAATACCCGTGAGCGCCGGGAGGCGGCAGCCTGGACTTCAAGGAGATATGAACGGGGGCACCCAGCCCCCGTTCGTTTGTTGTGAAGCGGTCTTTGTATTAGTGTTCCTTGGTTTCTTGTGTTCCTGATTCTGCCGTGGATTTTCCGGAGTAACCTGCAGCCAACTGTTCGTTGACATGGAGAACTCCCGCGTTAAGGTTTTTAAAGGGATATTCGTCGGTGATGACCGGGAGCTGGTCGGCCTCTTCCTGGGTGGTGACCACCTTGCCGGCAGGAACGTAACGGCCGTCGGGAACTTTGACGCCGTTCAGCAGTTTCGCGCCCGGCTCCACGACACAATTCTTACCTACCTGGGCCTTAAATACCAAGGCCTGCATACCGATAAATGTACCGTCATCCACCAGCGCCGGCCCGTGGACCTGAGCCTGGTGTGCAAGTGAGACATGTTTGCCGACGTAGACGGCATACTTCTTGCCGCCGTATTCAACCAAGTTCTTTTCGACGGGTTTGCCCTCGTCTTCGGTTTCCAGCGCGTGCAACACCACGCCGTCCTGGACATTCGAACCCTCACCAACGTATATGGGCTGACCTTCATCGCCGCGGACGGAGGCAAAGGGAGCTACATACACTTGCGCGCCGAGCTCAACGTTGCCGATAACCGAAGCCATCGGGTCTACGTAAGCGCTGTCAGCGATCACCGGGTTTTCAACTGACGGGTTAAAGCTCGTGACTACGTTAGGCCGGATGTTTGACGGTTTAGTCGGCTCTGTCGCGGTCTGGGTCGGGGAACATCCCGCGCAGAAGCAGAGGGCAGCCCCAAGCGCCGCTGCAACCAGTACTCTTATAAAGCGCATATTTCTCCACCCACTCCTAGTTTTAAATTAGTAGTCTATGGCTTAAAAATAAAAGCTCCCTTCTTAGAAATTCCACCTCCTCCCTGAAGAAAATGTTATTTCACTCCAAAGGACCAGAATCCTGCTAGTTTAGAAAAAATTCTTTTTTGGAAAATCGGCGTTGGAGCAGGAGAAACGGCGTTGCTTACGAAAGGTAATTGCGGGGGTATTGCCATAGATAGA
>JBFLWY010000106.1:0-3148 GCA_040757355.1 Bacillota bacterium
ATTCCAAAGGCGATGGGGAGAAGGCGCACCAGGTTGGTGACGGTCTGCAGCAGAGCGATGTATAGGATTCTCCTGTCCCGCAGGCGCAGGTTCACAAAGCTGAAAACAAACAGTGTTGACACCACGCTTTCGGGAAAATCCTGCAGCAGCATGGCGTACAGCAGATTAAGGTTAAAGGTTTCTCCGGTCATGGTTTTTAAACCCTCTTTTGAGCAGAGTTTTCTTTAGAAGGTAATTATCCCTTTTACACCTCTTCTGAAAAATCCTATTAATCCTTGGCAAAAACAACTTGATTATCCTTTTGACAATGATTTTAAAACTCCTGCTAAATCTTTTCTATAAAAGAAACTTTTTGCATGATATTTTCAGCCGTGGACCAACAGCCGGCCTTTCCGGGTTAAAAAAAATACCCCGGTGTTTTACCGGGGTCAGCCGGAGGTGGGTTGTTTTCATTCAGCAAGCCGTGCTGCGGGGAAGAGTACCGTTCCTCTTGCGGCTCCTTCCTCATCCTGGACAGCACGGCGTTTGCGCATTTTTTTCTGACGGTACATCCGTGCGTCGGCTACCGCTATCAGGTTCTCCACGTCGTTTGCGTCTTTGGGGTAGTAAGCAAGGCCGAAGCTTGCAGCCGCGCCGCTTGTGTCGAGTTGCTTGCGCAAACGCTGCAGCAGTACCTGAGAATCACCGTTGATGTTTGCGAAGATTACCCCGAACTCGTCGCCGCCGAGCCGGGCCACCACGTCGGTCTGCCGCACTCCGTCCCTGATTGTTCTGGCTACCCGCTGGAGCACTTCATCGCCCTTGTGGTGCCCGAAATTATCGTTAATCTCTTTCATGTTGTCGATATCAATGATCGCGATTGCGAATTCCTTCTTTGCCCCAGCAGTCATGGTTTCCAGGATGCGTAGAAAATATCGCCGGTTGTAAACACCCGTCAGGCCGTCAGTCTCCGCCTCGTGTTTTAGCACGTGTGCGCGAGTCCAGCCTATTTTGACCAGGTAGGCGATGCTTACCATCATTAACATGAAGCTGCAGCCGATCGCCAGGTCGCTAAGTGCAGTCGCCCTGACAGGTGCTAACCTGTATTCGACCATTAGGCGGGTGACCCAGCCGATTACGAAACTTGCAACCCCGGCGGCAAGAACAGTGGCCGCCCGGCGGTTCTTCAGGTACCGGCAGGCACAGGCGATCAGCGCAAACCAGGCGATTTCACTGACGACCGGCGCAGTCTGCGCGATTGTTCCTGCAGAGTTCAGGATTGCGTCCGACACTGGGTTCACCTCCCGTTCTTACCCCTTTATTCGACATACACTGAGGCTTCTTTATACTTTTCCGACAAAATTTTTACAAGAGGGAAGAAGGGAGGGAATATTAACTTGTCAAGGTCACAGTCTGAAAACTGTTCCTCCGGGGGCTTTTCTCGGTTTTCGTTGCATACATCCGGTTGTCCGCCAAAGCCACCAGTTCGTCTCCACTCGCAGCATCTTTAGGGCAAAACGCCATACCAATGCTGACGGTCTTTTTGCACTTTTCCAACTCAGGCAGAAGCCGTTCAAGAACGCCTTCCTCATTTGTGGCTCCTGAAAACAGGATAACAAATTCGTCACCGCCGAACCGCGCCACGCAGTCCGAAGCACGCACCGACCGCTGTAGTGCACGGGCAAGTTCTCTTAAAAGTTCGTCTCCGGCAAGGTGCCCGTATTTGTCGTTAACCTCCTTCAGCTCATCAACATCCAGCACGGCTACGCCAAACGGTTCTTGGTACTTCTCGTAGCGCGCAACCGCTTCCGCCAACCTTTCGTAGAAATGACGCCGGTTGCAGAGACCGGTTAAAAAATCAGTGGTTGCTTCACGCTTCAACGCCTGATTCAGCCTTATGTGCCAGTGCACCAAGTAACCCACGCTCAGAGAAAGAAAAATGTAACCGGCGCAGTGGGCAAGGTCCGCCAGCATTACATGTTGCCAAAGACCGAGTGGATGAAGATTTTCATATATATTTGCGATACCGCCGACCATGAATGAAGTCATACCCATTAAGAGGAGGAGTAACATCATACGGTCGCGGCGTAAGTACCTTGTAGACATGTAAACGGAAACACCCACCCATCCGATTAATATGCTTTCTAACAAAAGGTCCGATATTATTCTGACCTTAGTGTTATAGTCCAAGCTCGTCAAGATAAATAGCAATGTTGGCACCCCCTGCCAGGTGCTCTGTGGAAAGTTCGACACAAGTCGCCAAATTCCTGCAGCTACTTCAAAATTATTTAAAATTTTTTAAGTACTGTAAAATAGAAAGATGAACTTTAACATGGCTGGAGACGACTGCGGAAAGTGTCTTTTATATTATACTTGTACTCTGTTGAGGTGGGAATTTTGGGCGGTTCTGTTTTTCCCCGGGTCACTTGATTTATCCGCCAAGGGTGACGTCCTGCGTCTCATACCACCGGAGCGCCTCATAGAATTGTTCCGGCTGAAAGTCGGGCCACAATTCATCGACCACGTAAAAATCCGCATAAATTGACTGGACTGGTAAAAAACCACTGAGCCTACGGCGGCCGCCCCAGCGCACAATCAGATCCACACGGGAGATATCGGCGGAAGCGATTGCTTCGTGAAAGCTTTTTACCGGTCCGGAGCCGTTTCCTTGGACAGCTTGGTTCAAGTCCCATTTCCAACCGTAGTTGACCAAGAAGTTTACCCGGATCAAGCCTTTGCCGAATGTGTTCCGTTTGGCGAACGGCAGCAGTTCTGAAGGGAACAGGGGGGAGGAATAATCTCCGATGACAAGAAGGGAGGCATCCCTGCCGGAAAGCATTCGGACGGCTTCAACACACGCTTTCTGGAACGCCTTGCGCTGGACCGGCGGGCGTTTGGTATTATCCTGTGTAAAGCCGTAATAAGTAATTTCCGGAATACCAAGTTCGACACACAATTCATACAGCATCAGGCCGGGTTTAAGGCCCTTTTCATACCCCGCTTCTTTTGGAAGTCCATGTTTTACGGACCACCTTCTGTTTCCGTCCGGAATAATGCCGATGTGCTTCGGAAGCCGCTTGAATTTGGGCAAATTCATACATGGGTTCCTCCTCAGTAATATGATTGCCCGGCGCAGGTATCTTCATTACAGCGCAGCCTGTCCCCAGAA
>JBFLWY010000107.1:0-3033 GCA_040757355.1 Bacillota bacterium
AGGGTAAAACGAGTAGGGTTGACCTTGAGGACATAGAGGATTTCCTTGATAACAACAGCGTTGTCGAGTTATTTAACTTGCTACCGACAGCCTTTCGCACATTGCAGAGCCGATTGGTTGGCTATATTCGTTCCCTGGCGATCGCTTGTCACAACGAGCATGGAGACTCGGAATTGTCCGCTGCCGTGCTCGCGCTTTGTAAGCTGTTCCACTTCAAGGGCGCTGAATTGAACGAGCAGCTTGAGGAGGATTTTGAGGCTATCAAGCGGATCATTGACGAGAATCGCAAGCATTCATTCTCCGCGTGGATTCACCCGAACCAAGCGCTCGATGTTACACAAACGGGTATCAAGTATAAAGGCTTGTCAATCGGCCCTGGCGACATTGAGGGCATTCGATGGGGCATTTTCGTTAAGACGGTCAACGGCATAGAGACTGAGCGGTCCTTCTCCTTGGTGGTACGTGGCGCCGGGACGACCCTGCCCGTAGAATGGAATAAGCGCGGTCTCATCGCAGCCGCTAAGAGCCTCTTCCGTCATAAGGACAACGTCGTTTCCGTTGCTGAGATGTCCAGTAATGAACAGGAGGTCTTCTTCCAAAAGATGATCGATGCTGTGATTCACCACTTACTTCCTGCACTGGTAACGAAGCTTGTTGAACGGCTCCAAAATGGTGAGGCGGTGGCTATCGGACCCTGTACCCTTACCCAAGAAGGCATCGTCTTTCGCACCGGCCTCATTTTTCGAAAAGACATTCTCTTGCCGTGGGCAGACGTGGAGACGAAGATGCACAGCGGAGAAGTCATAGTCTTCAGCCGGACAAACCGGAAGGCCCAGGTTTCTATGTCAGCAAAAGATACGGAGAACGCGGTCGTGCTGCCCGTCATCTGCGCAGCGATGCGCAACCAATCGAATTGAGGTGATTCGAATGCAGGTTCCCAAGAGTATTCTCATCGCCATGAACCAACTCTACGAGATTGAGCAAAAGCTCAAGAAGCAGGGGGACCCCTTAACCCTTCAGCGTAACGTCAACAAAATTAAGGACGCCTTTTCCGAGGAAGGGTTGCCCCTTTTCGATGCGATGGGCAGCAAATCCAGCGTAGGGTTTGTTTATGAGGACCCAATGGGGCAGTCGTTCAATGAGACAAGGACGGACTTAGAGGCAACGATTGCCGGCGCAGGGACGGATTTTTTAGTTGTTGTGGAAGTCATTAAGCCTATTATCCGTGCGGTTCTGCACGGCGGACCGGGTGAGTTTCAGAAAGTCGTCCAGAAAGGCGTCGTAGTCGTCGAATCACGGAAGGAGAGTGGTGACCATGAGCAACATGATTAACTTTGGCATTGATTTGGGGACAACCAATTCCCTGATTGCGAAGTTTAACAAGGGAACAGTGGAAGTCTTCAAGAACCCCATCGGCTTTAAGGAGACGCTTCCGTCCGTCGTGGGTTTTCGCAAAGATCGCATTCTAATCGGCGAGCAAGCCAAAGCATACGCAGAGAAGGATGGGAAGAATGTTAAAAGCCGATTCAAAAGAAAAATGGGTACTGCTGAAAGCTTCCGAATCAAGGCACTTGGCCAGTCAAAGACGCCCATTGAGCTTTCTGCCTTCGTCCTCAAGGAACTGAAAAACTTCATATACACAGGCGAAGTGCCGGAAGCTGCTGTTATCACCATTCCCGCCTCGTTCGACATGGTTCAGGCCAATGCCACGAAGGAAGCAGGACGCCTGGCTGGCTACAAGCAGGTGGTACTGCTCCAAGAGCCGATTGCCGCCAGCTTGGCCTATGCAAATAAGGAAAAGGGCATAGACCTGAAGAACAGTCAATGGATTGTCTATGACCTCGGCGGCGGAACATTCGATGTCGCGCTCGTGAAGATTGTAGAAGGGGAACTCAAGATCGTGGATCACGAAGGAGACAACTACCTGGGTGGGGCTGACTTCGACGCATGGATAGTCGAGAAGATCATCGTACCCCAGATTGAGAAGAAGGGACAGTTCAACGATCTGCTGGCGCAGATGAAGAGTGAGACGGGTCGCTACAACAATGCCTGGTATGGTCTCCTTAGCCTTGCGGAAGAGGCGAAGATTGAGCTTTCGGCTCCAGCCCGTTCGTCTGCAGAAATTGATCTTAGCCGAATTCACCTGACAGACGAGACCGGGAAGCCCATCGATGACATCATACTAATAACTCGTTCAGAATTCGAGGACCTCATCAAGGAAGCTGTTGACAACACGGCAGAAATGCTTAAGAAGATTCTTACCCGGAACTCGCTGCGTCCGCAAGACCTTGAATTCGTGCTGATGGTCGGCGGTTCCACTTATATTCCATTCGTTCGACGGCGAATCGAGGAGTTGATCGGTATTCCGGTGAACACCGGAATCGACCCAACCAACGCCATCGCTGTCGGCGCGGCCTATTTTGCAGCAACTAAGGAAATCAACCTGGACGAGGAATCAGCGGAAAAATCGATTCGGCCCGGCGCGCTCAGAGTCAAGGTAGTCTACAACCGTACCTCACAAGAACGAGAGGAAATCTTTTCAGCCAAAGTAGAGGGCGAGGTTGGTGGCCTCTTTTATCGCATCACGCGAGAAGACGGTGGCTACGATAGCGGCCTGAAGAAGCTTACACCACGGATTCATGAGGACTTGCCACTTCAGGAAGATGCTTATAATCTATTTTGGTTCAAGGTTTACGATAGCCACAATAATCTAGTTTCGATCAATTGTGACTCTATCCAGATTGCCCAAGGTAAATACAGTGTCGCGGGACAGCCGTTGCCGGAAGACCTCGGTTTAGTTCTTGATGACGTTCCCAGTAAAGATACCAAAATCGAACAAATCTTTGCGAGGAACACCGTGCTTCCGGCCAAGAGGAGAATGACTAAGGAGGCAAGCAGAACTCTCGTTCATGGCACTGATGACGAAATCCGCATTATCGTTGTAGAAGGGCCATCAGAAAACCACTTTACTGCCAACAAAATCGTGGGCCATTTGGTAATTTCCGCAAAGCATCTCAAGAGTGACATTATAAA
>JBFLWY010000108.1:0-2906 GCA_040757355.1 Bacillota bacterium
CCCGGGCGCGGATGAAACCTGAAAGCTCCTGCAGGTTGCCCATCAGGGTGCACTTGTCGCCGGGTTCCACCGGAGGTACGTAACTGCGCCAGTTCTTGCGCCGGTCCAGCAGCGCGCCGTCTTCACCGACGGCCCAGTTTATTTCCCAGAAGCCGCCGACCTGGCGCTCCCAGATTTCCCGGGTGCCCTGACCCTGGACGGCGACAGGTGCAACGCAGCGCTCCCACACCACCCCGGCGAGGTTTTGCCACGCTTCATTCACGGCTTTAACACAGTCAGCGGGGTCGAACCCGTCGGGGACCATAGCCTGAAAACGGTTGGGCAGGGTGGCGATCGAAGGACCCTTCGCCACCGTCTTGTTATTTGCCCGCTGGCTGATGGCGGTTAGCAGGGGATCTGCCGGAGCGCCAGCGCTCTCCACCGCCGGCAGCACCATTTCGCCGCGGGCCTTAAGCACCGCCAGTATGGCATGTCCCGCCAGGTAGGACAGGATGAAGGATCCCGCCCAAAAGTCACGTGTTTTCCGGGCCTGAGCAACGAAGCCCTGTACGGGGCCGATGGTGAAGTGTAGCATTAAACTCATCGTATCGCCTCCAAACTCTTTGAAAGGGCCGTGTTTATTGCGTCGCAGGCGTGGAGGAAACGACTAGTCATCTGCTCAGGCGTTAACTCACGACCGCTGGTGTCTTCGATCTTTTTAGGGTAGTATTGGGATGGCAGGTAGAGGATGTACCCTACGTAACCATTAGAGTCTTTGTGAATCCGGAGAAAATAAGGTTTTGCGTGCCTGCTAAGTAGCGATTTCTGTCTTTTGTCGACGATAAGGGGGGCACCAATGAATTGCCTCACGCTGTAGTGATGCTTGCTCTCTATTGAGAGGCGAGCTGCTCGGTAGGCGTGTCCTAATTCCGCGAGACAGGAGTCCCACGTTTGATGATGTGTCCGTGTCCTAAACAACCGCGTCTGACCGGAAAAAGCAGTAAAGTCGGGCAAATGTTTACCATTTGCGAAAGATTTAAAAACGCCTGGCGGGGTGCTCTGGATGAGCTTCTCCAGGGATGAATCACCGTCTACGGTTTCGAGTACCATACTGCCGAAACCATTACGTGATCTTGCACCGATCCCCCCAAAAGCATAAAAAGCGGATAATGCTTGGACTACAGCGTTTAAGGCGTCGTTACGGACTAACCGAATGATCAAGGTAAAAACTTGGCCGGACTTGATATACGAGCGGTCGAAGACGTTACAGTGCTCGCTTTTCTGGTATGTATAAGTACCGTAAGCCAAATACTCCAGAATGTTTAGGGAATGCCCCTTGACTTGATACTGCGTGTCTCCATTTTTAGGAAAAGGGCTCTTACTGATAGCATTTGCTGGACGAGAGGGAGATATCTGAAGCGTAAAGGCGCTGCATCCGCCTTTTACTTCGTCTCCTGCACTACCAAAAATGGACTTTTCCTGCTCTGCCATCCGAGAATTCGATGCTTGCGTAGCCCGCCACCAGAACCGCAACAATCCTTTGATGGACGGTGCCCTCAATTCCGCTACGCCTTGGTCGGCACCGGCAAGAAAAGCCGGCGTTAGTAAACGCAGGCGCAAGGTCAATTGTGGTTTTCCCATGGGTTTCCTCCCTTCTTGCGCATTTTCATGATACTTTTGCGAGGCGTAGACACGTACGAGTTTTATATACAAGCTGCTTAAATCGTTGCACTTACCTTTTCCCTCTCGCCCGTTCACGGATCGCCTGCAGGTTGAGGATCTCGGCCACTTCGAAGCGTGGAACCAGGCTGCCGGGCACGGGGCGCAGCCGGAGGACCGGCGGGAAGTGGCCCGCGCGGCCGTGGAGCTGGGCCAAAAGGCAAGCGGCGCTGTAGTTCAGTGATGGCAGGCCAACGATCAGCGGCGCTGTCTGCCACTCACTCGCTGTCAAGCCGAGCCCGTCGAGGAGCGCTTCGATCTGGGGCTCTAAGGGCTGCTGGGGGTCGATCTGCGACGGGACGTCCTTCACCTCCTCCACTTTAACGCCGGTCAGGGCCTTGATCTCTTTCAGGTTTTCTTCCGTCAGCGGGTGTGCAAAGTTCAGTATCCGCACGTTATCGATCTTCCTCCGTCAGGCTAAAGTAAGGTGCGAACTCGGCGATGAGGACGTTGCGGTCCACGTTGTGCGGCGGGTAATCGAGCCATTCCTTGAGCTTTTCGTAAACGTTGCGGAGCTGGTTAGCGACGGTCTGCTCGCTTTTGTAGAGCGCTTTGGCGATGGCGGCGTTGTCGAGGCCCCGGCACGCCAGCCGGACCACTTCGCGCTCGGCCTTGCTCAACCAGTGGCGGATAAACTCTCCCTTCCGCTTCATTCGGGCGTTCCGGCTCAGGCGCTCGTACCAGGCGACGACCTCCGCCGGGTCGTCGAGTTCGGCCGCGGTCCGCATCAGGGTGCCGGCCTGGCTCCAGCGCAGCACCGGTACCGGCACCAGCCATACCTTCTCCTCGGGAGAAAGGTGCATCCGCCGTTCGCTACCGGGCTGCCACCCCTCGGTAACCAGATGCCACACGCAATCATCCGGGCCGAAAAGGAGCTGCGCGACGACCATGCCGGTGATGCCCATTACCTTGCGGCCGCCGGAAATACACAGATTTACCGTGTAACCGTCCTGCCGGGCGCGGCGCACCTCCCTGTACAAAGTGCGCAGGAGACCGCGCAGGTCCTCCTCGGTGCAAAAATCGCTCGCCAATCCCTGCGACGACTGTACGGGCACGCTTCGCGGCCGTATACCCGGATAAGCTCCCTTTAAGAACTCCCCTTCGATTACCGCCAGGGCTTTCGCTATACCGGAACCGCCCGTGTGGACAACCGCAACCTCGCAAACATGCCGCTTCTGGGCCAGGAGGCAGTCCAGGGCGATGGTCAC
>JBFLWY010000109.1:0-2702 GCA_040757355.1 Bacillota bacterium
GGACAAGTTGTCTTCCATGTACACTTGCACGTAATCCCCCGTTTTGACGGCGATTCGCCCCGGCCGGGGGGACTGAGGCGGGTAAAAAATCCAGTAACTCCGTGGTTACGCGAAGACGAATAAGGGGCCTATTATATGACCCGCGATTTAGTCGATTCTACGGCAGTCCGGGAGGTTGTGGCGGCGATTCTTTTTTCGGAGGTGAAGATGCTGACCAGTATAAAACAGATTCCGATGATCAGGGAGGAACCGTAAAAGGGAGCACCTGGAGAAATGTTGTCGTACAGCAGGCCCCCGACACCGGGACCAAGAATGAACCCCAGACTTTGCATGGTGCCGACGGCGGCTATCGCTGCACCCCGGAGTCCCGCGGGCGCCACCATGCTGGCGACCGCCGTCCAGGCCGGCGCACCCGTTACGTAAGCAAGTCCGAGCAACGCAACCAGAACTTGCCACGTTATCGGGTGCCTGGCACCGGGTATCAGGAAAATCGTAACTGCCGCGGTCAGGAAGGCGCATTGTATGGCACGGGCCTTGCCGATTCTGTCGGCAAGCCTGCCGATCGGGACCGCCAGAACAGCAATAACGATCGCGGGAACGAGCAACACTTGCGCCATTTCCGCTTGAGTAAACCCTGCCTGCTCGCAGCCGAAAAGCATGAATGTCGGTGCCAGGAAGCCGGTGCCGAACTGCTGTAACAGCGATATCAGGAGCATCGCTGCCAACACCGGTTGACGGTATAGCGCCTTCAAATCGTCCCAGTGAAGACTTTTCCGGATAATGTTCTTTTTTCCGCTTACCGCATTGCTTCCACAATTACCCCTTGCAAAACCGATAGTTGCCGTACCTGCCCCGGCCCTGCATTTTTTCAGGGGTTTAGCCGGTGTTTCGGCTCCTGCCGGGGAGGAACTCGACCGGGGGAGGGACAATAATCCGGTTAAACTTGCTACAGCAAGAAAAGCCGCCGCCAGGTAAAAAGCCGCCAGGTTGCTTCCGGCGGCATGGTTTACAAACGTGCCGAGCGACGGGCCGAACCCCAGTGCCACAAGGTAGGACATATTAAATACCGTCATAGCCTGTGCCCTGTTCTCCGGGGCCACGATATCCGCGGTAAGCGCGGCGAGTCCGGGCCAAAACGCGGCAACACCCAGGCCGCTCATGAATTGAATCAGCACAAGGGAGAAGGGATCATTTGCCAGTATCATCAGGCAAGGTACCGTCAGACTTATGTATACCCCGAAGAGAATTACCGGCCGGCGTCCCACACGGTCACTGACCAAACCGATTGGGGTCTTGGCTAAGGTCTCACTTACGGCGTAAGCGCCGAAAACTACTCCGGTTATACTAGCGCTGATACCCAGGTCGTGTTTAAGGTAGACCGGTAGAATAGGAATAACGACCGCATGCCCGAGCGTAGCCAGCATTACAACCACCCCGATCCCGAACAAGGAAGGGTAAAGCCGGAAAATATCATAGTGTTTCAGTATCCGGTACACGACACCACCTCTCCAGTCTATTCCATTATACTAAACCATCCGGACATCTTCTTGTTCTTTCATGGAAGCAGGGTAGTTCACTGGTTAGTTTTTAAGATAAGTCCTGAAGCAGTTCGTATCGTCACTGAAGCAAGCCGTTGACAGTACCCCACCGTTACACTATACTTAATCTCAAACTAATAAAATGAATATCATTCTCTGAACGACGACGTTTTTACAGGATATACCCTTTTGGGTTATTTTTTGTTTTAATAAGGCTGGTCGACACGATGACCGCGATACTAGTTTGTGGTAATAAGGAATTACGCGAGCGTCTTAGAGAACTGTTAAGGGCATGGGGATGGACTATTGTCGGCGAGGTGACTGCAAATCCATCATCGTTTAGATTGATCCGACTGCGACAACCCAGTCTGATTATTGTTGACGACGAATTCCCCGGTCGTAACATTACTCAACTGATGGACGTTCTCAGCCAGGACCGCCTTGCGCCGGTACTGCTGCTTCTTTCACCGAACAACGAATGGGGCGAGGAACTGCTCCAACATTCCGCGCTGATGGCCGCAACCTCCAAGCCTCTGAATGAAACCGATTTTTACCTTTCAGTAATGCTGGCTGAAGCCAACTTCGCCAAGTTTAGTGCAATGGATAAGGAGATAACAAGGCTGAAGGAGCAGGTCCAGGCCCGTAAATTAGTTGAACGTGCAAAAGGCATTCTCATGGAAACCCTGGGGCTTTCGGAACAGGACGCATACCGGCGCATGCAGCGGGAGAGCATGGAACGCCGCACGAGCATGCGTGCCATTGCTGATGCCATTATTACGGCACACAAGTTTTACACACCCAAACCGAAAACAGCGGCGGAAGCAAAGGGAGGAGGTAAAGATATTGCGAAAGATTGAAGCAATAATCAGGTCAGGCAAGCTCGAAGCTGTAAAGGACGCGCTGGGAAAGTTCGGCATCCAGGGAATGACGGTATCACAGGTTATGGGGTGCGGACTCCAACGCGGACGGACCGAAGTCTATCGCGGGCATGAATACAACATTAATCTTTTACCTAAAGCTAAGTTGGAAATCGTAGTTCCGGATGAATCTGTGGATGATGTTGTGAGGATCATCCGTGATGCGGCTCGGACGGGAGATATCGGTGACGGTAAAATTTTTGTCTATGCGGTTGAAGGTGCCGTCCGGATACGGACCGGGGAAACA
>JBFLWY010000110.1:0-2217 GCA_040757355.1 Bacillota bacterium
CGTTGCCGTGGAATGTCTACCCGTTTCGGAGGCGGCCTCCGAACAAGCGGTTACAAAAGATTTCGTGAGCGGCCTCCAGGTTCAAACCGGGAAAACGCGGGATGGCCGGTGTTACGTGAAGGTTTACTGTGACAAGGAAGATGCTGAAAAAGTCCGGTCAACCTATGAAGCAGAGGGCAAGCGGCCCGGTCCGTTGAAACCTGACCGCTTCACTAAAGGTGCGTGGTTTTTTTATATGGAAGGTCTCTGATTATTTGATGGGCGTAACGTCTTATGATCACGGCAGGCTGTAAAAATCTTTGTTAAGGGCTTTTAAGATGGTCGAAAAACTGGCGTGAGAGAAGCTCGAGGAACTTTTAGAGCGAATTGCCCGAGCGGCTTGTACTGCTCGCCCGGCTGAAGCTGACTGAACAGACGTTCTCGGACTGAGGACAACAAAAAAGACGCTTTTTATGAATGGAAGGAACATGGAAATGTTGCCGGGTGCATTCACTACGGTTGATGAATACGCGGATTCAAGGCGGAATGAGGTAAAACCCCGGTTCGTTATTTCTGTTTTCGTTGTTGCCGTTGCCCTCGCCCTCGCTTTAACCGGCTGTAAAGCCGGTACCGGCCCTCCCGATGATAACGCAGCATCACAGTTCCGACAACACCAAGAACTACAAGACCAGCTACAGCAGCCCAAAAAGCCAAAACCGCCGGACCCAGAATACACTTTCCCGCCCCAAGAGCTTTCGATGATAACATGTACCGTTACCCGTGTGGTAGACGGCGATACGTTCCATGTGGATATAGCTGGCGCGGATGAAACTGTAAGGTTAATTGGCGTTGACACCCCTGAGACCCATCACCCGGTAAGGGGGATAGAGCCCTTTGGGCTGCAAGCCGAAAAGTACACCCGCTCACAGCTGGAAGGCAGGCATGTTCTCCTTGAGACAGACGTCAAAAACCGGGACGAGTACGGCAGGCTGTTGGCCTATGTCTGGCTTGAGGATCCGATAAAGATTAATGACGCTTCAATTCGGGCTAAGATGTTCAATGCCCGTTTATTACTGGACGGTTGCGCGCAACTTTTAACCGTTCCGCCTAATGTCAAGTATGTTGACTACTTCCGGAAGTACCAGGCCGAAGCGAGGGAAAACGAGCGGGAACTCTGGGGCTTGGGACCGGCGGCCGCCGTACCCGCGGCAGCAAAAGGTCCTGTTATCGGCAATTCGAGGTCGAAGAAATTTCACCGTCCGGACTGTCAGTGGGCGGCGAAAATAAGTCCAAAGAACAAGATTACCTTCAGGAGCCGTGAAGAAGCGATAAGTGCCGGGTATGTCGCGTGCAAGGTGTGCAGGCCGTGATTCATTTCTCTTCCTTAATCTTGATAGAGGTAATGTAGTAAATTAATGTGCGCGACGGGGGAGTTTGGTGGGGATCGGCTGCCGGAGGAACCGTGCCGGCGCCGGCCCGGGTGGGAGAGGTTCGCGGCGGCGGAAGCGGCCTTTAGCTAAGAGGTGGCAAAATGACGGAGGGTCTAACACCGGTAACAACAAGATGATGCGACCTTCTGGAAAATGCGGAAATACCCGAGGATGAGATTTGGCACGACGAGTTTATCTGCCCAAAGTGCAGAGAAGGGGTCTGGCTTGACCAGCCGGAATTGAGTTCGAAGAAGTTTTGAAGCGAATGAATGACAGGGGTAGGCTCTAAGGGAACCTACCTAATGAAAAACTTCCTTTCGACCAGTATGTCAGACTTGCCTTCTGGTGCAACTTTTCTTCAGCCACTCATCCACAGCATGCCTTGGGAACAAATACCTTCTGCCCACCCTTACATGGCCTATCTCTCCTCTTTTGGCTAAGTCATAGATAGACGTCTTACTGGTCTTAAGGTATTTGGCCAGTTCGTTTACAGTGAATATCAGGGAAGGTTCTTCCTTGCCGTTGTCAGTCACTTTGATAATCTCGGCTTCTTCCGGTTCCGGTTTTGGCATGTAGGGCAACCTGGCCCCGCACTGACTACAGAAATTGGCGTCCGGCGGCACTTGCTCCCTACAATAAATGCAAGTACGAAGCACGGCGGATTTCTCTGCCATAAGGTTCTCTCCTCCGAAAATAGACTTTAAGCGGCAGTGTTTTCCAGGTCTTGCAGTTCGACCCGGAAGCCGATGGCCTCAAGCCGCTTCTTCAATCTCCTTGCCACCGCATGCCGATCCAGACGATCGAAGTA
>JBFLWY010000111.1:0-2117 GCA_040757355.1 Bacillota bacterium
CTGTTTCGTATACCGCTTCCAGGTAGCCGTCCTGTTCGAGCTGGCGAAGGATATCATACGCCGTCCACCGGCTTACCTTCAAAGCGTTTGCAACCTTGCTGTAATGTACAGGCTGTCCGTCGTGCTCATACAATGTGATTAGAGCCGCGAGAAAATCCCGGCGCCGCCGCGTTAAAGACAATCATATTCCTCCTC
Organism: Bacillota bacterium; assembly: GCA_040757355.1. Classification (GTDB taxonomy): domain Bacteria; phylum Bacillota; class Desulfotomaculia; order Desulfotomaculales; family Ammonificaceae; genus DTYU01. The sequence continues at coordinate 196 of JBFLWY010000111.1, forward strand.
TAAAAAAGCCAAACAACCCAAAAAACCAAAATTTCTTATATTATATGCCGGTCACAAAAAAGTATGTCAACACCCCAAAATCCCGAAATCCTCAAAAATACATATTTCTAGGCTGGAATCTTCGGTTCTACCGGTGCTCTTTTAAAACGTGAATTTACAGGTCAGGCTTTCTTTGTTTTTGGCAAATTTTTTAGAGGATAGTAAACCAATTTTGAGAAGACCTTCATGACGCTTGGGGCGGCACCAACAGAGGCATGACAATGCCTTACCTGCCGTTGTCCCCAGGCGTATTGGGAAGTGTGAGGAGTGAGGTGAGAAGTGGGATTGCTTAAGAAAGAAATTCGCATAGCGAATTTCATCAAGAACTCTCACATCCAACTTCTCACTTCTCAATTTTTATCGGCTCGGTAGGGAGTGAAATACGGCTGTGCTCCTGAGCGCCAAAGTTAAGCGGTTCAGCGGAAAGTAAGTTGGCAGGCTTTCAATTAATACGAGTCTGTAAGTTTTCTGTAAGTAGCGCAACTCGCACAGCCTGTTCACTAACCTCACTTTCGCCGTGTCTCGTTTTACGGACTTCCGCCCAGCACTCAATTAACTTGGAGTGCTTGAGCAGAAGCAAAATACCAGTTAAAACAATGGAATGCTGGTTTACTCCTACCGACCTCTGAGTGCTGGGGGGACAAACGGCAGCGGAATTACAATAATATCTATACTGTTGATTCGAACTACTTTCAAGACAGAGGGCTGAGGCTTTTGTGCCCTGGTATTTTACAAGTCCAGAATCTCTACCGGGGTTTTGCGCGTCTTTGAAGCGCGAACGTCAATAATCCGCTGGTTCCGCGATCCGCGGAAGGGAAGGGTAAGATCACGCTGGGCCTGAATGAAAGGGCCGTCGATGAGGATGTTGGTGATCTCAAGGAGATCCTGCACCGCCTTGTCCGCCGTTGCTTGAAGCTCTTCGTAAGCGTATCCGGTATACGTTACGATGTCATAACCCTTTTCTTTGAGAACCCTGCCCAGCGGCGCAAAAGCTTCCGCCTGAGAAAACGGCTCCCCGCCGGAAAAGGTGACCCCGTTAAGTAAAGGGTTGCGTGTAATATCCGCCACTATCTCTTCTACGGTTACCTTGTAGCCGCCCGCCGGGTCCCAGGTCTCCGGGTTGTGGCACCCCGGGCAGCGGTGCGGGCACCCCTGGGCGAAAATCACGTACCGTAGCCCCGGTCCGTCCACCACGCTTTCGCGGACTACGCCGGCGATGCGCAAGGTATACTGGTTCACGAAAATCACTTCCTTGGAAAAACTCCGAAGGCGGCCTAACCCCTGCCGAAACCGCCTCCTGAATTTAATCTCGAGTTATCCTAACGCCTCCCTATGTAGGCCCTCGTTATAACCACTGCTTTAATGCACCGCTTCCGGCTTTCCCAAATGCACCACCCGGCTCTTCAGCTCCGCCACCTTGGCGTCGTTGAAGCGGTCCACCGTGGAGAGGTAGCCGGTAATCCGCCGCACCCTTCTTATAGCGGTTGAGCCGCACTTCGGGCAGGTGTCGCCGAGGACGCCGCTGAAGCTGCACCGCTCGCAGAAATCAACGGGGAAGTTCACCCCGACGTAGCCCATATCTTGCTTAGCCATGTACCGGACGATCGCCTCTACCGCCTCGGGGTTGTGCACCGGCGGCGAGGGAAGCTCGACGTAGCTGATGTGCCCGGCGTTGCAGAACTTGTGGTAAGGACCCTCGATCTCGATTTTCCGGAAACACTCGATAGGGAAGTGCACCGGGATATGGAAGGAATTAGTGTAGTACTCCCTGTCATTGACTCCCGGGATGATGCCGAACTCCTTCCGGTCGAGCCTTACGAACCGGCCCGCCAGCCCCTCCGCCGGCGTGGCTAAGAGGGTGTAGTTCAGGTTGTATTCCTCGC
>JBFLWY010000112.1:0-1790 GCA_040757355.1 Bacillota bacterium
GGTGCGAGTGAAAACCCGCATGGTTTACTCCCTCGAAAATGACCGGAAATTACCACAACCGTTATTTGGCCGCTGCCGTTATCCCTAAGGCTCGCTTTGCGCAGCGCCGGTCACGCGGACACGGCGATAACAGAAGTCAGGAGTGCTGGGCCAGCAGACAGGTATTTTTTGCCTCCGGTAGCGACGATAAATCGTCGTGAACGGCTCCTCTTAAAAATACCCAGGCCTGATCTCCAAATTATGAATCAAGCTTCAATTCCTGACGAATTGCTTCCTGTAAAGCCATCGCCCCCTCGCGCGTCGCCGCCTCCGAATAAACCCGAAAGACCGGCTCGGTGCCGGAGGCCCTGACCAGAACCCACGCGCCGCCGGCAAGTTCCAGTTTTACCCCGTCAATCTCGTTTCGGCTCTTTATTGCCTCTCCCGCGAACTCTGAAGGCCGGAAACGGCTTAAAATATCCATGATGCGCTCTTTCTCTTCGGGTGTTGTACGGTAATCCTTCCGGATGCCGGCCGTGCGGCCGAAGCGTTCCGATATTTCGTCCAGCACCGCGGTAAGCGGTTTCCCGTGCACCGCCACCACCTCCGCAGCCAGAATACCCGCGAGTATCCCGTCCTTTTCCGGAACATGGCCCCGGATGGAAAGACCGCCGCTTTCTTCCCCGCCGCAGATGCAGCCTAAATCCCGCAAGTACCGTCCTATATACTTGAAGCCCACCGGCGTCTCAAACACCTCTACCCCGTACCCCGCTGCGATACGGTCCACGGAATGTGTGGTGGCCACAGTCCGGGCAACGGGGCCCCGCCAACCGCGCGCTTCAAGCAAGTGGTAACAGGTGATTGCAAGCATCTGGTTCGGCGAAACGTAGGTACCGTCGGCGCTAATGATGCCCAAACGGTCGGCGTCCCCGTCCAGTGCCAAGCCGAGGTGGGCACCGGAGTTCGCTACTGCATCGCGCAGTTCCCCGAGGCGTACCTCGGAGGGGTCAGGCAGGCCACCCCCAAATAGGGGGTCCCGCCGGTTGTGAATCGCTGATACAGTCACTCCGGAACGCTCCAGAACCCCGTCCAGGTAACCTATCCCCGCACCGTACATCGGATCGACAACTATTTTTAACCCTGCGCGGCGAATCGCCTCCCCGTCAACCAGAGTAAAGAGATGGGCGAAATAATCCTCCATGGGATCAAGTTCTACCACTGGCGCCAGCGGCCCGGCTGGAGGTATGGGGTCCTCAGTGAGCAGCGCCTCAATTCTTGCGGTAACATCCGGCAGAGCTGGACCGGCATACTTGGGAATAAACTTGATCCCACAGTATTCGGGCGGATTGTGGCTTGCGGTCAGGACGACGGCACCGCCTGCACCAAGTTGTTTGATCGCAAACGCCGCCGCCGGTGTGGGAACGGGTTGATGGGGTAAGTATACCTTAATGCCCCACCGCTGCAGTTCTTCTGCTGCCGCCGCGGCAAACCGGTCAGCCAGGAACCGGTTATCGTACGCAACCACCGCTCCTTTATCAGCTAAACCCTCAATGCGAAGGTACGCGGCGACCGCCTTGACAACAAGTTCCAGATTCGTAAAAGTGAAGTCACGGGCGATCACTCCGCGCCAGCCATCGGTGCCAAATCTGATCCCGTGCAACTGACTATCCCTCCCGTTTTGCTATTCTCCTCCGAAAATAGACTTTAAGCGGCAGTGTTTTCCAGGTCTTGCAGTTCGACCCGGAAGCCGATGGCCTCAAGCCGCTTCTTCAATCTCCTTGCCACCGCATGCCGATCCAGACGATCGAAGT
>JBFLWY010000113.1:0-1758 GCA_040757355.1 Bacillota bacterium
ACGGGCCGGAGCCCAGCACTCAGAGCAGTTTTTGAGCTTCGAAGGAGAAACCTTTATTATGTTAGCCTAAAAAAGTAGCTTTTCAAAGCGCAATCATAGCATTGAGTGCTGGGTGAGGACCCGGACCCAGCCGGCTGACGAAGCTATGCGAAGCTTATCGCCGCGCGCTGCGAGAGAAGTACTATTTTTTGAGGGAGGCGAGTGGGTTGAAAAGAAGGGCGCTGATCAGTGTTTCGGACAAGACGGGTGTGGTCGAGTTTGCCCAGGGGCTTTCAAAGCTCGGCTGGGAGATAGTTTCCACCGGCGGTACGTTTAAAACCATCACCAACGCCGGCGTCGAGGCGACTTACGTCTCCGAGGTCACCGGATTTCCGGAGATTTTGGGCGGCCGGGTGAAGACGCTCCACCCGAAAGTCCACGGGGGAATACTGGCCCTGCGGACGGAGGAGCATCTGAGCCAGCTCAGGGAGCAGGGGATAACGCCTATCGACCTGGTGGCGGTAAACCTTTATCCGTTCCGCCAGACGGTGAGCCGTGAGGGAGTTACGCTGGCTGATGCGGTGGAGAATATCGATATCGGCGGGCCGGCGATGATCCGTGCGGCGGCCAAGAACCACCAGTATGTGATCGTGGTGGTAAACCCGGGGCGTTATGCTGCTATCCTCGAAGCCCTGCAGGCCGGTGAAGTCGGCGCGGATCTCCGGCTCGCGCTGGCACAGGAGGCCTTCGCTCATACGGCGCATTACGACGCAGCGATTACGGGCTACCTGAACAGTTTGACGGGCGATGAACGGTTCCCGCGGGAGATGACACTGGCCTTTGACCTGGTCGGAAGTCTGCGCTACGGGGAGAACCCCCACCAGCAGGCGGCCTTTTACCGCGACCTCCGGACCAAGGGCCCGTGCGTGGCAAACGCCGAGAAACTCCACGGGAAGGAGCTCTCGTACAACAACATCCTCGACCTGAACGCCGCTTTCGAACTCGTGCGGGAGTTTGACGCTCCCACCGTGGTGATTGTAAAACACAACAACCCCTGCGGCGTTGCCCAGGCGACGGCGGTCGACCAGGCGTACCGGCTGGCTTTTGAAACGGACCCGGTGTCGGCCTTCGGCGGGATTGTAGCGGTGAACCGCGACGTGGACAGGGCGGCGGCGGCGGAGATGGTGAAAATCTTCCTGGAGGCGATAATCGCACCGGACTTCACGCCGGACGCACTTGAAGTGTTAACCCAAAAGAAGGATTTACGGTTGTTGAAGACCGGGCCTTTAACCGGGCAGACCACCGACTGGATGGACCTCCGCAAGGTCAACGGCGGCCTGCTTGTGCAGGGAGTTGACCGGAAGGTGGCGGACAGAGACGCGCTTAAGGTTGTAACGAAGAGAGCACCCACACCTGATGAAATTGAGGAACTGCTGTTCTGTTTCGCGGTGGTCAAGCACGTGAAATCAAACGCCATCGTGGTCTCTAAGAACAGGCAGGTGCTGGGAGTGGGCGCAGGGCAGATGAACCGCGTAGGTTCGGCCCGGATCGCCTTCGAGCAGGCGGGAGAAAAAGCGCGCGGTGCCGTCCTGGCTTCCGACGCCTTCTTCCCCTTCCCGGACACCGCAATCGAGGCGGCCAAGGCGGGAATCGCGGCGATCATCCAGCCGGGCGGGTCGCTCAAGGACGAGGATTCGATCAAGGTTGCGGACGAGCACGGGATGGCGATGGTGTTCACAGGAATGAGGCATTTTAGGCACTAAAAGCTATAAGGCCCGA
>JBFLWY010000114.1:0-1537 GCA_040757355.1 Bacillota bacterium
CGCAGGGTTCTCCGGTGTGGAGACCTTCTGCATTCCTCTGCCAACCACCTCGACTGCCGCTCCGGAAATAGTATTACCGGCCCAGGTTTTCGCCGTGACCGCAATGCTCCAATGTTTGAAAACTCTAATTTAACAGTATGCTGCCGACTCATCAGGGGGCCGGAGTATGTATTGCGCCCGTTAAACCCGGTACAACCGCCCTTTCTGCCGGTAACAGTAAACTCACTACCGATGGGGATGTTCTCAAAGACGGCCTCATAGTCAGGGTAGACTTCGGAGTAGCCACGGTCGTCAGTGTTTTCGTAGCGATCGAAGGAGCCGGAGTCGTAGCGGACGGACAAGCTGACGGACGTCCCGGTAAGAGGCTTTACCGGGTCGTTTTCGTTATCCACGTGATAGCAGTAGACTTTGATCGAACCCTCTTTCTCGATGTCAAGACAAATATCCCTCATGATATACGCCGGGTCGGTCGGCATTCAGTCACCCATTTCGGGGTTTATGATGATTTTTGAAGCTGACCGGGCCTCCTCCCCCGCCTCCGCCATTGAGCTGGAAACAAGTGGCAAGGAAGGGACCGGTCTGGGCCATCGCAGCCAGTGTGCCCGGCACCTTCTTTACTCAGAAGTGGGACATTGATACCGCCTTCGGGCTTTACGGGATCAAGATGAAATACAGAAACGAAGGCGCGGTCATCAAAGAGGTTGGCGTGGAGTTGTTCGGCGGTCCGGCGGCGCAATATAATATCGAGACCGAATTCCCTATCGGCGAGGTGTTGGGCGAGGTGGTAGGCGATGCGGCCCAATCGCTGCGCCCAACCATGAGCAATTCGGCCAAGGAAACGCTGTCGTTCATCGTTGAAGATAGCTGTCCCGGCATCGATCTGAATATGGGCGGAAACCTGGGACGCACCATTGCACACCTGGATGAACTGGAAATTATTAGCCGCGAGAGCGGTGAGGTCTTGTGGAGAGGCGGTGGCTTTAATACTGAAGATGCGGCGTGGGTGTGGAAAGGAGAGACTTATGCTACAAGCGATATTCAGTGGTCGGATGCTGTCATAAGGGCTTATATCTTCCTGGAAGGCCCGACTATGTTGGGGCCCACGGAGTGGTGCTGCAAGATGATCAGCTGGGATCCGGCCAAACGTATCATTCGCCTTTACTCGGGCACAGGAAATCACCCCCGGCTGAGCAACTAAGCAGGCGCTTTTGGTTGTCAGGCAATCTCTATAAAGAAACATGCCCTTTTATGGGCGTCAAAAAGAACCAAGCCAGATTCAAGGCTTGGTTCTTTTCAGTCAACATCGACTCAGCTTACGAATCCGAAGGTAATAATTGACTGCAGGGCATGAAATCGCACGAAAGAATGAGAAAGAAAATCAATCCGGTGATCCAACTAAGGATATAACAGATAACAGAACAACCCTGCCAGGTTTTCCTGCAGATCTGTCGAGTCGCCGGAAACCGGTGATGCTCCGGTTGTGGTGGATGTTCCGCAGTTTGGGCAAAACTTAACGGCATCTTCTAAACCCTTCCCG